>JAHALF010000035.1 GCA_018371275.1 Clostridiales bacterium | reverse complement strand
CATTAGGGCATATGTTTGCTCATTATGAAAGAGCAAAGGACAAAGATGGAGAATACATCAAATTTGGGAATGAAGATATTGATACTAACAAGAGCCACTTAAATTATAACTTAGCACCTAATCATAATATGAGCCAAGGTGAGTTTGTAAAGAAAAGATGTAGTGAGGTTAAATGCCTAAATAGAAAAGATGTTAATGTTATGTGTTCTTGGGTGGTAACTGCTCCTAAAGATTTAAACCCTAATTTATATAAAGATTTTTTTAAGGAAAGCTATAAATTTCTTGAAAATAGATATGGTGCTGATAATGTTGTATCGGCTCACGTCCATATGGACGAAAAGACTCCTCATATGCACTTTGCTTTTGTTCCAGTTGTCTATGATAGCAAGAAAGATTTACTTAAAGTTAGTGCCAAGGAAAAAGTATGTAAGACCGATTTACAAGCATTTCATCAAGATTTAGAGAAACACCTAGAGAATGCTTTAGGTAGAGAAATTAATATTCTTAATGAAGCTACAAAAGAAGGTAATAAAAGTATAGATGAACTTAAAAGGCAATCTGCAAGTGAAAGATTGCAAGAAGTAAACGAAAAAGCTTCTAAAATCATTTCTAAGGCTCATAATGAAGTACAAGGTATAAAAGATAGCCTTATACCTTTAAAAGCTGAATATGAGGCAAAAAAGGCTTATGTGAGGGAAGCTGATAGAATATCTCAAGTATCTATGATGTATCCAAATGAAGTAAAAGTTACTGAGAAAGGTTTTATTAATAAGCAAAAGTTTGTAACTGTTCCAGCTGAGATGTGGGAAGCAAAGCATATTTCAGCTAACGAAAAAAGTTATTTAGAAAGAGCAACAGAAAAACTAGATAAGAATATTAAAGAGTTTAATAGCACAACAACAAGCCATAAGATTGAATCTCTTTCGAAGCGTGTCATGGAACTAGAAAAGAAAAATAGTTCTTTATCTAGTGAAAATAGAAAATTAGAAGATAAAATTGATAAGACTTATAATAAAATAAATAATGTATTAAATAGACTTCCAGGTAATGTTGCAGAGCAATTCATTAAAGCTTGGGAAGATTTAGCTAAAAATCATAATAGAAATTTAGATATAGATAGAGGACGATAAAAAATAGCATTAGGATTATTTCCTAATGCTATTTTTTTATTAATTTATGAACTATTTTATAGCTTTTAACTTAGCAATATCATAGCAATTAACTTTAGTTACTTCTTCAACTTCCTTTAATTCATCAAGCTTTGATATTACTGTTGTTCTAAATTCCGTTAAATCAGCGGTTTGGTCTGTTATTCCATCAAGCTTTTTATTGATACCACTTAATTCATTTTTAATTTCTTTTTGTCCTCCTTCAAGATTATCAAGTCTTTTAACTATAGCAGTTTGACTTTCTTGAATTGATTTTAAAATTTCTAATATCTCTTTATCCATTTCAATCTCTCCTTATTTAATATTAGCCTTTTTAAAGGCAGATATTATATTTTTAACGGTTGAAGTTTCCCAACTAGAAAGCCATATCAAGCTTCTTTCTTCTTCAAGTGTTAACTCAATGTCGCCCAATGCTCCATTAAGAATATCTATATTTTTTTGATTTCCTTCTAGGAAATTTATTTCATTCTCATTTACTGATTGTCTAATCATTATTATCAATCCCTTTAATTTCAATCTTCTTACCTTCGTTCGTGTACTCTATAACCATTCTTAAACCACGAAGTTCACTCCATTCACCTATTCCAAAATGGAATGGGTTTAATATGTATACACCAACCCCTTCTTTTATTAAAAGGTCTAATTTAGCAAATTTAGATATTGCATTTCTTACTGTTTGGTCTTTAATTTCTAAGGATTCACATATCCCATCTCTATAAAATTTATTTAAAATTACTCTATTTGTATTGTATTGAGTAATTTTAAATATTTCATGTAATATTAAGTTTTCTATTTTAGTAAGTTGCTTTAATAAACTTATATCATCAAGATACAATTTCATATAAGCTGGTTCTTTATTAACTAATCTCAAATGAGTTTGCATTGTGCTTTCATCAGATACTATATTCCCGTTATTATCTTTAGTTATTGTTCTCTCAATCGTACTGTCAATTATTTTTCTTGCTTCCAAAATAAATACCCTCCATTTTACTAACTCTTTCATCGTTACTTTAAATTATACTATTATTGTACTTAAAATCAAGTACAAATTTAAAAACAATTTTGTACTTTTAAATATTATAACTTTGTACTCTGTATAAGTACAAAAAAAAAATTAAATTTAAAATTACTCAATAATATAATATTATTGTACCCATGACAAGTATTTCTTGTACTTGTCACAAGTACAGCCAGTACTCCACACAAGTACAAAAAAAAATGATAAACCTAGTAATATCAAGGCTTGACATAATGTTTTTATATCTTATATTATTTAGTCTAAAAATCGTTAGATTTTTTGTAATCGAAGATTACATTGGGACTTGTCCCAAACTCTAGGAGGGTTTTACCCTCCACCCACAAGGGAACTCATCCCCTTGACCCCGTTATATCACTTGCCGTTAGGCAGAAGGAACAACACCTATTGGGTGTTGCTCCTATGGAGCAATAGTGTCTGACCTTCATTCCATCAATAGCCTTTCTCGGCATATACTCACTCGGCACAAGGCACTCGCTCCGTTATTCCAAGGTGCTATTGACTTCATTCTCGGTCTTAATGTACTATCGTTTTGGAACGGTGGTACAAGGAGGTATGTTTTAATGTCAACTTTTAAAAATCCATATAAATCAATGAATGAATTAGTTGAAAGTTTAGTTAAAGAAAATGAAGAACTTAAACTTAAATTGAACAATATAGAGGAATTTTATCAAGGGAGAATAAGTAGATTAATTAGAAGATTTGAAGATGAAAAATCAAATGAAATCCAAGAATTGAAAAATGAAATTAATGAGTTAAAGTCAAGAGCATTAGTCAATCCTAAAAAAATAACGGATAAACAAGTGAATGAAGTTAAAGAGCTTAGGGCTTTAGGTTTGAGTTATAGAAAAATATCTCAAAAAACTTCACTTGGAACAACAACTATATGCAGAATAATAAATGGTTATTATGATTAGCCAGTAGTGAAATCAAGGTAGCTATAATAGTATGATTTATAAAAAAATAAAAGGAATAGACATATGATCTATTCCTTTTATTTTGAGATTTTACTCTAATTAATATTATAATTTACAGTTACACTAGCTTCATAATCTCCTGCTGATGATATATATACATATGTAACAGATGTTTTACTTCCACTTGTGCTTGCTGATGTAGCATAAGCTGACCCATATAAGGTTCTTACACTTTTAGGATAAGGTGAAACAAGCTTTTTTGTATCAGAATATATCGTAAATTTAGCAGCAAAAGAATCTTGTTTAATCTTACTTACTAAATAACTATCTTTATATTTAGTATCATTTTTTGTGATGCTTACACTATTAATTGTTGCATTAGTCCAGCTACTAGTAGATGTACTTGCTAAAACCTCTGCTTCATTTTGAATTATTGCATTTGGTTCATTTATAGATGATATTGATGACGCAAATGCCATAGTAGTTGTTAAAGATGTAATAACAGGTACAGCTAATAATATTTTTAAATTTTTACTTAAATTCATGATAATACCCCCATTTAAAACATATAATTCTTTCTTTTACATAATATCATAATATTGTAAAATAGTAAATATTCTGTAATATATAACCACATTGACTAAATTAAAAAATTTGTAATGGAATCAAGGTGGAGATTTTAAAAAATTTTATGAGTACTACGGAGTAGATCCAAAATAAAATTTTTTAAAATACTACCTTGATGGAATGAAAAATTGTACGCTCTTGCAACGGAGTTGAACCAGTAAGGTTCGACTTCCTGTCTAGCGACGAGCGATATAAAAAATTTTGGTCGAACTTTTTTAAAAGGTCGTGGGTGAGCAAAGCGAGGGCAAAGCCCTTACCCTCGGAGAGCAAGTTCCAAAAGTATTTTGGTATAACTTGCTACACCAAAAAAATAGTGCTAAAATTGAAGTATCATTTTAGACTATTTGGGTGTAAAGGAGAGAGATACTATGGCACACGTTGCGAAATATTCAAAGGGAGCATTAGGGCATATGTTTGCTCATTATGAAAGAGCAAAGGACAAAGATGGAGAATACATCAAATTTGGGAATGAAGATATTGATACTAACAAGAGCCACT
>JAHALF010000034.1 GCA_018371275.1 Clostridiales bacterium | reverse complement strand
CTAATTGATTACATATTAGTAGGAAAACGGATTCCAGGGACAAGAAATGTCCCGATTGAAATACATTGGAATTTCTAAGTTCTGTAAAATCTGGTGTCTGGCACACCAGATTATATAGAACTTCTACTCAACACTTCTATGTTGCACTTATGCAGTCGTACCATCTGCTGCTAAATTTTCGTATAAGTCTGTTATAGGGTTACCTGTTGATTGAATTGTTTCTGCCGAAAATGCCACACCTCCTGCATTTGCTGGATATATACCTACTCCATGGTCTAATTCTGTCAATATAATCCTTAATATTTAATTTATATACAAATATTAAATAAATTTTTTTATTTCTTATATCATTTCCTTGCATAAAAAATAAATATATTTTTATATCTAACTATCTTATAAAAATTATTCTATTCAATAATATTTTTTATTACATTTGAAATTTCTTTTTGTATATCTATTCGACTATTATTTAACTTTTCAATTTTCCTCTCAATCTCTTCAACTTTTATAACAATTTCTCTTTGTTTTTCTATCGTAGGCAAAACTACTTGAATATTACTAACATAAGGAACTGTCAATTGTGGTATAACTGAACCTGTATTGTCTATATTCATATTTTTTAATGAATAATATAAATACTTGATATCATAGTCTTTAACCTTAAATGTCAAAACAATCAATCTTATTACAGGTAAATATTTCTCATTTCTATATTCAACATTTCCTATAGTACCTCGTGCAGATATAGTTATGCTCTCTTCATCAATTAAATAATCTTTACTATAACCTAATAATCCCTTATTTTCAATCCCATTAGCATAAATAGGATATTTATATAATTCATTTTTATAGCCTAAAAAATCTTTTGGCTTATCTCTTCCAGCAATAATATTACAAATATCTCCTAATTTAACTAATCTGTATCCCCCCGACATTTTCTCATTTTTTACAACTCCGAGCTCTTTGAATATTTGTTGAATTTGATTTTGATATTCTTCAATTTTCATAAGAGCTGTTTCATATTTTTTCTGTAGCTTATCCCACTCAGAAATAATTTTTTCTTGAATATTAATAGGGGGTACAGGAACTTCTATTGTTAATAAATCATTAACACTAATACTAGCTTGATTTACGGCCCTTTTACATAGCCTAATTACCTCTTGCTTAAAGTAAGGTAATTTTGTAACTAAATAAAAATATTTACTTGCAACTTTCCCTTCGTCTACTCTTAATCTAAGTATATTTATACCATGAATTAATTCTTCATCACTATCAAAATATGCTGTCTTTCCTAAATGTTTTAAACTATTAATATGACTTAATGCAATATCTCCTTTTTTCCAAAAAAATTCATTACTAACATTATCATTAGTATATTTTACTGCCTTGAAATCAAATCTTTCAGAGGATATGGTTTCAATTCTAGAAACCTTTAACTTACCATTACTATTATTCTGCTTAACATCTTTACCATTTCTTATAAATAAACATATATCACTTAACTTAAATAATTTATATTTTGACTCAATAATACATTTTGATGACAACCTAATACTTTTATTAAATGAATCCCTTTCAAAATCAAACATAGTTTTAGTTTTTAACAAATTTATATATTTTTCTACACTGTCTTCTACTTGATTTAAATCATTGCAAAATGTATTTCTAATAATTGTAGATATATGCTCTTTACTTTCTCTATCATTTTCATCAAATAACATCCCTCCTAGTTTTGTTATTTGTATACCTTCATTACCTTTTCTATTACTCCAATCATATCCCAAAAATTCTTTTTGACTAACATTATCCGTGGGAGCATTAACAATCAATGTTTTATAGTCTTTTACAAGTGCAAAATAAAACATTTTATCTTGTTCAATATCTTTAACATAACTATAAAACTTTTGCTTTAATTCTTGTGCTTTATCCTCCTCACTATACCTCTTGCTAATCTTCTTTTTCTTGATATTTTTTGCTATAGTTGAATTATCAAAACTGTTAACATACATTTTAAAATAATTATTAGTTGAAAAATCTTGATACTCTCTATCAGCTTTAATAAATGAAATATATACGTGTTTTTCAACACCTATATGTTTAATATATTCATCAAAAATTTCCTTATCTCCCCACTCACTAACATCTTCTTTATTAAATATATTTAAAATACTATCTTGTATCATCTCATGCTTTTTAGGTGGTTCATCATATTTTCTTAAAAATAACACAACAGTATTTGTGCCTGTTGCACCAAATGTTTTAGTACTAAATTGTGTTATCGCATTTATTTTAAAGTGCTTTAATAAAATTTCTCTTGCCCCTATATAACTATTAGAAGTATTACTTAGTATACTTGAAGGTAAAATAACAGCTGCTACACCATTTGGTTTTACTAATTGAGCAATACGCTCAATAAACAATACTTCTATCTCTCCTCCATCATTTGAAATTCTGTCAAGCAATTCAAAATCATTATTTTCTAGTTTCAAATGTGATTTAAAAGCCTTTACTGAGTATGGAGGATTGGCAACTAAAATATCAAACTTTCCATTTTCAATCCCTTTTGAAGAATCATTTTCTAATCCATCACCAAAAATTATATTTCCCCCACCAGCTCCATTCATAAACAATGAAATTTTAGATACCCGAGCAAGTCGATAGTCTTTTTCAATTCCATATATGCTCTGAGAAACCCAATCATTACTTTCATTTTTCATAAGCTTATTTATAATATCAATTCCTTCAGTTAAAAAATGACCACTACCACAGGCATAATCTATTATATATGGATAATATTTACCTTTATCAGTTTTTATAATATTTTCTAGTGGTAAACTTTCCCATATAAATCGTGTTATTGTCATAGGTGTAAAAAATTGTCCTTCATTTTGTTTAAATCCCTTATTTAATAATTGTTCAAATAAATCCCCCAAAAATTGATGTTTTGAATCATACACTATCTTGTACCTTTCAAATAGTTGAACTACCTCAACAAGAATTTTCCCATTTTGGTTAAACAATACTTCATTATGAACATCTTTAAATGCAAATTCATTATTTGAATAAAACTTTAGCTTTTTAAATGTTTGTTTTAAATCTTCTATTGCATGTTTTCTATTTGAACCCTTGTAAGTAGAAAATAGCTTTGTAGGATATTCTGATTCAACATAAAAAACATCTTCCTTTAAAAACTCTTCCATTCCTTTTTTATAAAGTCGTTGTAGCCTATCTTGTAATGATTCATATGTATCTGTCCCAATTTTATATTGAAATTCAACTATATCATCATCCATCTTGCTCAATTCATCAACCAACTTACAAATAAATAATGCTACAAGCCTATTAAAGGCATTTTCTTTATCTGATACATTATTATGTCTTAAAATTTCCTCAAACTTATTTACAATTTTGTCATCTGGATTAAACTCCTTTAAGTCTCTTTTTCTAAGGGGTTTTTCTCCAATATTATATGCTACTGTTTCATTCGAAAAAATTACATCATTACAAAGTTTCTCTTCATACGTGTTTTTCCAAACTCTAAATAAATCTTCTTTAGTACTTGCATTTTCAAATAACTGTATTGACTTATCTGACTTCTGTTCATTTATTTTTTCTATACTATCAAAAACAAAGATGCTTTCTATATCATATTTAATTGTATAATTATTATAATTAGAGGTATATAAACATATCCATTTTGTAGCCTTTTCTTGTTGAGCATAGCTAAAAAGTTGTCCCCCATCTTGTTTTAAAATATTAAGTGCCTTTGTATACTCTTCTCCATATGTTTTACATTCAATAATAAATAATGTAGTTGTTCCATTTTCATTCATAACACAAATATCAGCTCGCCCACTCTTTTGACTATGACCTAGTGTCCATCTTCTTTCTAGCTCAATATGAGATGGCTTATATCCTTTTTTTAATAGCCTATGAACACACTCTAATACTACAAAATTTTCATTATCTGCAAAATTACAAGTTTGTTTTTCATTTACTATTAATTCTTTAGGATATTCAATTTTTTCTATACTAAAATCAACTTCTATGCTACAATTAAATATTTCAAAATCATATCTATATTTGTCAACTGATATTTCCTTGTAACCTAGGTATAACAGTACCTCCCTTAAATTATCTTTTGTTATCATTTATTTTATATCCTCCCTTGCAATCTAATAAAAGACAAGTTTTTTCTAAATATAAAGTTTAAATAGTTATCTTTACTTAATTCTTTAAACTTTTTTCAAATATCAAATACCTTAAAAGCTTATAAAATATTACTATATTTATACTACTTTATAATATTATAACATAAAAAATCATACATAATCAATTTTTAATTGTTCATATTTAGACATATTCCGGTTTTTGTATTTATAAATCTTTTTACATAATTATTTATTATTTTTATCTCATATATTGCTATACTTAAATACTAATCTTGTCATTTATATTTTAATATTAGCTTGCACAATCTATCTTTATTAATAAACGCTATATTATACTAATTAATGCTAAACTTAACTATTATACATTTTCTCTTAAGCATATTTATTTCATATAAATTAACTTACTTTAAACTAACCTCATTTTTAAATTTTTCATATTCAAATTCTACATTTTCACTTCAAATATAAATAATTAATTTTTTAATACTAATTTTAGTATCTTTATTATACGATAAATTCTATATTTTTTATATTATTACGAATAATGAAAACTTATATTTAATTAATTATCTTTTTAATCTTTAATTTATTATCTATTAAATAAAATAAAAATAATCTTTCTAACTTTAGTGCAGATTAGTTTTTATATATAATAGTATACAAAACCTTTTTATATTATTCATTTTTAATCGTTTGTTAATAGTATTATCTTAATTAATTTTATTATTGTCTGACCACAACTCTATGTGTTATTTTTGTAAAATACAAGATAAATCATTTTTAAATATAATGCATATAGTTTTATAAAAATAAAAAACTTATTAGTCTTTATTCCAAAACTAATAAGCCTTTTCTATAAAATATATATGCAAAATATTGCCTAAATTACATTCTTGGTTCTGGTCTTAATCCATTATTACAGCCACAACCTGGCTTCATAAAATTAGGCTTTTCTATTACAAACTGTCTTTTACTATCAACATAATCTTGAACAATCCTTAAAGCTTCTCCAAAT
>JAHALF010000004.1 GCA_018371275.1 Clostridiales bacterium | reverse complement strand
TATTTTTGAAACAAAGATAAACTACATAATATCTACTATAACAGCTATTTTATCAGCTATTTTTGGAGACTTCTGGTTTTTATTTGTCTTTTTATTAGGCTTAAATATAATAGACTATGTAACAGGGATATTAAAAGCTAGATACCTAAAGCAAGAAAGTTCAAGAAAAGCTACAAAAGGGTTTGTAAAAAAATTCCTTTTATGGTGTTTAGTAGCTATGGGATTTGGACTAGGTATAACCTTTGAGAAAATAGGTAAAATAATAGGTATAAATTTACATATAATGTTAGCAATAGGTTGGTTTATACTTGCTCATTGTATAATAAATGAGTTTAGAAGTATTTTAGAAAATATGGTTGAACTTGATAAGGGATACCTAGTACCTAAATGGCTAATAAGAGGACTTGAAGCTACGCATAAAATAATGGATAAAAAAGTTAATACTGTTGTTGATAGTTTAGATGATAAAAAAGAAAAATAGGGGCAAATGCCCCTTTATTTTTATATTTATACATAAACCTACCCACACTTTTTACTAATTTTTACTAATTATATACTAAAATTTATATTTTATAATTAATATTTTTTATTATTCTTTTTAGAAATAACCACATAATTTAAAGTTGTAATAAGTAATTTACAGTTTATTTATAATATGTTATTATTAAAATAAGTTACTTGAATTTATTCTAATATATAATTTTTATATATAAATATTAAGGAGTTAGTAAAATAGTGTTTAGTAAAATAGTGTTTAAAAGAAATAAAAAAGTAGGTTTAAAAGAAAATAAGAATGTATTTATAAAAAATTTTGAAGATATTATTAAAAATGGTAATAAATTTACAGTAAAAAAATTAATAAAATTTATGGCAAATTCTGTGCAAGGAGAACTAATATCGAAATGCTATTATAATGATAGAAATTATAAAGATTATATTAGTAATATTAAACATAGTTTTTTAATTGATTTACCATTTGAATATTATAAAGAGTGTAATAAAAGTATAGATATTACAAAAACCCCAATTATATCTTGTGTATGGAATGATATTAGGATAAAGGAAAACTTAAAAAAAATTAATAAGTATGTAGGAAATTCATTTGATGGGAAATCGCATGCATTAAATGTTATTGGTATTTATATTAAACCTTTGGATTTAGTTATTATTACAAATGGTAACCATTCTGTTAATTCGGCTATAGTTCATAATGAAGGAAGTTTAATAGTTAATACAGAAGTAGATATATCCCCACTTTTTGAAAAGTATGAATTTAATGGTAAAGACTATATAGATTTAAAAACAAATAAAAAACTTAATAAACAATTTTTAATTAAAGGATCAAAACCTTTTACTCATACAATAGGTTTATTATTTGAAATGGGAAGGGTTATAAATAAACTTGAAAAAGTGTAAACTAGGGGTAAACTAACATAAAAAAATAAAATTATATAAACAAAACACTTAATTATACAAGGATTATAGGAGATAGAGGGGATAGGCTCTCCTCATCTCCATATCATAAAAAGTTAATATTTTAGGCTCTTTCCAACTTATTGGTGTAGTAAAAAACTACTCATAAATAAACTGGTAAAGGGTCTTTTTTTGTTATAAGCTAGTAATTAATATTGTTCTATTCCTTTTCTCTCCAAGTATTATGATCTTCTAAAAACCAAAAATGGCTATGTAATTTGAAAATTAAGTAGCGTAATTTTCAGATACAATTATTGTTGACGAGCATTTTTAAATAAAACTTTTTGGGTGTATAATGTTTTTAGCGGTGGTTAAAAAAATAACCAAAGTTAAACAGTATGCACTTTTTTTATTATTTAATTTTTTGTTATAAATAATATAAGGAAGAGAAAAGTTATATAAATTAATATAATACTCACTCTAAATACGAAAATAAATACTATAATTTAATTTTAAGAAATTCTCCACAACTATTTACAAATAACCTAAATCATTTAATTATCCAAATAGGTACATTTACAACGTATACCCTACCATATAACTTTTTTGTAAATTATATATATAATTAAGTATTTTTATAAACATGATTTGTAAATATTTTATGATTTTTTTATCAAATAATTTCAATATATACATATTATACTAAAATTTAATAAAAAATTTTAAATATTTAATAGTAAAAAATTCTAAAATACTTGAATATTTATGGCAAAATATGGTATAATCTAGTTGAATATTATTTTCTTCTTTTAATATTTGATAAAAATTATTTTATTATGAAAAAACTTGTAGAGTATAATAATTTTACAGAGAAGATAATATCCCTTATATAATCAATAGACAACTATGGGTAATGACAATTATTATTTATAATGATGTGTAAGGTTAATAATGAAAGGTGGTGATAAGAATATACAAGTAAAAAATATACAATAAAATTATAAACTATGGTAAATACTAGGGTAGAAATGAATTGGAGAAATGAAAAGAAAAAAATTAAAAACATTATCTAGTGTATTGGCTTTTTCGCTATTATTACCTTCATTTGTTTCATATGCTCAAGCTGAGGAAATCAAAAGATTTGAAGGTACTCAAGGAGAAGGAATGTTTCAAATTGAAAACATTGATGGCGATCAAAATTTTGAAGTAGAAACTTTTGGAGTAGAGGAAAATACTACAATTAATTTACTTGAGAATGTTAGTGTTACCAATTCAGAAGGTGTAGAACTAACAGTTAGTGTAAAAAGTGTAATGAATATGGATGATGAAACATTCCAATATGATAACAGTGGTATGTTAAATGTTGGAGACGTAGGGTCAGTATATGAAGTTACATATATGATTTCTTCTCCAACAGATGATAGTGAAACATATGATGTGACTAAAAGGATTATTAGTATTCCAGCTAATGTAGAAGAAGAAATACCAGGTACAGAGGAAGAAAGTGCAACAGAAACCTTTGAGGAAAAAGTTTTACCTATATCAGAAAGCCAACAATTAAATAATGAAAAAATTAAGTATCTTTCAGATGAGAAAGAAGCATCAGTAAGGGTTGGATATGGAAGATTTGGTAAAGATCAAAATACAGAAATGAAAGAAAATGGAAATGGATTGCAGGTTCAAATTAATGGTGAAAAAGTAACATTTCCAAAGGGAATTTTTGCCCATGCAACATCAACAGTTATCTATGATGTTAGTAAGTATAAAGATACATATACTAACTTTGTAGGTTATCTTGGTGTAGATACAAGAACTGGCGGTGGAAATGGAGTAAAATTTACAATTTCTGTATCTGATAATAAAGATGATGAAAAGAGTTGGCAAACAATCTATCAAAGTGGCGTTGTAGGTTTAGAGTCAGTATATGTAAATTTGGACATGCAGGGTAAAAAGTATATTAAACTTTATGCTGAAGATAATGGATCAGCTACAAAAGATCATGTTGTTTATGCAAATGCTGGTTTTGCTACAAAAGACTACAACCCATTAGATTCATATTCAGCTCCTATAAAGCCTTTGGCTGAATATGACCAAGAATTAAGTAAAATTAATTACAATGATGTAGGACAAGTTAAAGAGAATATTAATAAAATATATCAACGTGAGCTTGTAAATCGTGCTGGTTTTTATACTATCAATGAAGTATATAAAATGGAAGAAGGTAAATATAAAGATGCAATGAATTATTTAATTAATAATGAAGATAATTCTTTATATTATTACATCAATGGTGGTCCAAAACCAGCACAGGGGAATTATAAGAATTCTCTTATTGCCTTTGGTAAATTATATAATGCACATAAAGATGATTTTAAAGATCAAACAGATGATAAATTCAATTTGCGTTTAGCTATTTCTGTAGCCTCTGTATACGCAAATCCAAATGGTGTAAAATTTTGGCAAACATCAAGTAAACCATATTCTGAGGATCCAGTAAGGCGTTATAATACATACAAAGAACTTTCTAAAGACAATGGACCAATGGATGAAGCTGCAAATTTAGCAGAAAATCGTAATATGTCAAATGCTAAGTGGTCAGCTAAACAATTTAGAGAGTTATCTGTGCCTATGATGCGTTGGGTAGTAGATTCACGTATGCATGAAGATGAATTTACTTGGTTATATAAATATGTCTTAGATTGGGCTAAACAAGATTCAAACAAAAATAAGAATTTCTTGGATTCTTATATGTTTGTTCATAATAAGAAATATCCATGGGAATATGAAAACGAGAAATACTATAATGAAGAAAATAAAGCTAAATGGGAAGAAAAATATAAATTAGAAGAGCTTGGAAACTTTGATGATGATGCTAAGTATGGCACTAAAGGATTAGTCCGTTCTTGGACTGTTTGGGAAGAAGGTGGTGTATGTGGTTCTTATGCTAAGACATATACAAACTTAGCAGAAGTATTTGGTAGACCTTCTACTACTTGTGGACAGCCAGCACATGCTGCAGCTATTACATGGCAATGGAATAAAAATGGTGGGGCAGACCATAAAGGACAATATGAATGGCAAATCCAAAATAACGCTTGGAGTTGGCGTGAAACATCAAGTGAGTTTGATGACTACATGCTAGGTTGGGGTAATCGTCGAAAACTAGGTAATATTGATACTAACCGTAATCGTGCGTCTAGCTATATTATGTTGACAACAGACGTTTTAGAAGGTGATTGGGATAAATATGTAGAAGCTAAATTGTATACACTTCTTGCCAACAGTTATAAAAATACAGATGATAAAGAAAAGGTTTTACGCTTGGCGTTAGATAAACAACCTAAATTTCTTGATGCATGGTATGGTTTATTAGACATTCGTTTAAATAATGAAAATCTATCAAGTGAAGAGGCTTTTAAATTTAGTCAAGAAATTATTTCAGGATTTAAGTACTATCCAATGGTTATGGACGATTTATTAAGAGAAATTACATTATCAGGCAAAATTACTGAAACAAATCATCTTGGTGGATTCTATATTGAGCGTCAAAGTGCTTTGGAAGAAGCATATGCTTTAAGAAAAAATGAAAAAGACTTAACAGCTGAAGATTATGCTAAGACAAGACAGCCATGGGTAGCAGGTGATGTTGCTAGAGCAATTTTAGAAAAAGATCACTCTCGTATCGCAAGTTTCTCTTTTGATGGTGATAATGCAGGTTCTATTGTTGTGACTGAAAAGTTAAAAGATAAGGATATCGAAGTGCGTTATAGCGTAGACGGTGGTCAAACTTGGAAAGAATCTAGAGATCATATTATTAAGCTAAGTGATGAAGATTTAAATGCTATTACAGCTGAAAATGATATTTTAGTTAGTTTAAAAGATCTTACAAGTGTATATAAAATAGATATATTAACACAAGAAAAACCTAAAAATATATATTTAAACGATAACGAAAATGTTCTCCTTGGTAATGTTAAAAATCTTCAATACAAAAAGAATGAAAATGATGAATGGCAAAATTATCCACAAGATGGTGTAAATAATGAGGTACGTTTCGATGGTGATACTACAGTTTCTGTACGTTTTGCACCAAATGGTGTATATTTAGCTAGTGAAATAGAAAGTTTTACATTTACTGAAGATATACATCCTGAAAATGCAAAATATTTACCATTACAATATGTAACATTAGATAAATTTAGTAGTGAACAAAATAATGGTGATCAGGCTGCTAAAAACTTAATTGATGGTAATTACAATACAAAATGGCACTCTAAATGGAATGTTAAAGACGATAAATTTATTTCTGTTAAGTTTGATAAAGCTAGACATATTTCAAAATTAGAATATGTTCCATCTAAAGGAGGTATGAATGGTCAATGGAAAACAATTGATGTTTATGGAAGTAACGATGGAACTAACTGGACTAGAATTTTGGAGAACAAAGAACTTAGTAGTGATAAGAATCCAAAAGAAATTGAATTAAATTCTCAAGATGCATACCAATATATTAAGATTCAAGGTCTAGAATCTTATGGAAATAGTGGTAATGAAAAAGATATGTACTTCTGTGGTAGTGAACTGAATTTTTATGAAGATACAACGAAACAATTAAGTGAATAGAAAATTTCGAGTTCAATAAAAGAAGTATGTGAGATTTTTTATAAAATATAGATTTCCTAGGATAATGGTATAGCTGGAAGATTTTTAATAATGCTTCCAGCTATACCTCCTAAAACTACAAAAAGATTAAGTACCCTTGATTTTCAAGGGTACTTTTAAATTTAAAAATATTTAAACAAAGTAAGTGAAAAAATGTTTCTATATAAAAAATATAAATTTATTATAAACTTTTTATCAAAATTATTATATGAAAAAGTAGATATTAAAAAATTAGGATAAATATAATAGATGAATCATATACTTTAGTAGCCATAATATTATTTAATTAATCTAATATTTCTATATATATAATTTTAAAATATATAAAAATCATTGACAAATTATATGTAGTATAGTATAAATATAGTATGAAATTTACCAAAATATTACTTATTCTATAAAATAAATAGATAAATTAAAACTACATTTTAATTAATTTATAAAGGAGATATATATGACAAAAAATAAACTAAAGAAATTATGTTTTGGGGTATTATCTGCTATATTTATATGTAATATTAATGTTAACAATACATATGCATCAGCAGAAAAAGAATCTAGAATGCCTGCTAAAAATTACAATGATGGGTACTATTATTCTCATTCAGTTAGTAATAATATTGCTAATAACCAAAACTGGATGGCATTTATAGATTCTAACAAAAATATAAGTGAATTGTCTGTTCCTGGTACTCATGATACTATGGCAAATTACGAACTAACCCATATGGTTAGAACTCAAGCTATGTCTTTAAGAGGACAATTAGATTCTGGAATTAGATTTTTAGATATAAGATGTAATTATGATGGAAATCAATTTAAAATTAATCATGGTCCAATTGGATTAAAGTATATAAAATTAATCATGGTCCAATTGGATTAAAGTATAATTTTGATGATGTATTAAGCACTGTATCTAGCTTTTTAGAGGATAATCCTACAGAAGCAGTATTTATGAGAATAAAACAAGAAAATAGTAAATATTCAGATATTGAGTTTCATCAAAAATTAAAAGAATATGAAAGCAAATATTTTAAATATTTTTGGCAAAATTATGATAACTACACAAGTAATCCTAAATTAGGTGATGTTAGAGGTAAAATTGTTGTATTTAATGATGTGTTTGCTTCTAATGTTGGCCTTAGTTATAGAAATACAGATAAACAAGATAATTATAATATAGATACTAACTGGAGTTTATATTATAAATGGGAAGACATAAAAAATCATTTAGATAAAGCTAGAAATGGTGATATAAATAAAATATATATAAATTATCTTAGTGCATCTGGTGGTTCATTTCCTTACTTTGTAGCTAGCGGACAATCATCACCAGAAATGTCTGCACCAAGACTTGCCACAGGACTAGTAGGTCCTGCATTTAATGGTTGGTATCCAGATTTTCCTAGAGGACCATTAAATGATATCCTTTTTGAAGGAACAAACATATTGACTACATCAAATATAAATAATAATCAAGGTAGAGTTGGAATTATAGTAGCCGATTTCCCTGGAAGTGGTTTAATAAATAGTATAATATCAAAAAATGATTTTGGAACTAGTGAATATATAAGTGTAGGTGGAGTTAATTATGATGGAGATAAAAGGGTAGAAGGACTAAGAATAAATATTGATTATAATAATAATTATTTATATTTAACTAATAGAATTAATGACCCAATACACGCTGGATTTAATGATGAATTTTTTGAACTAAAATTACTGGATAAAAATAGAAATGAAAAAAAATCTATTAAATTAAATGGTAGCGACGTACCTTCTGATTATAAATTTGATTATATTAACTTTACAAAATTTGATGTAGGAGATATTCTTCAAATTTATCATAAAGAGCCCTTTAGATTAAATGTAAATGGAAAAACTCAAGAATTGGAAACAGAGTTATATGAACTAACAGATAATGGATTAAAAAGTTTAGGATTACCTATTAATAATTCATCAATTAAAATCTCTGGTTCTGGTGGTGGCTCTTTTGAATTAATATTAGATAATAATAAAATATCTTTAGCTAATAGGGTAGGTCGTAATTTTGGAACACGTGACTTTATTGGTTCTGGACATTATATAGAAATAGAAATTTTTTCAAAAGATTATCTTATAAAAGGAACTTCAAGGATATATTGGGATATGTTTCCAATAAATATTGAGTTAAATAAACTAGAAAATATCAATTACGAATATGGTGATATAATAAGAATAAATCATAAAGAACCACAATATATAGATATAAATGCCCCTATATTAGGAGAAAAACTTACTGGAAATGTTCAAGAATATACAATAACTGAATTGGGATTAAAGCCAAATATGTAAACTAATTATTATATTTTATCTATATAATAAATAATTACCACATAAAATAACAGTCCTTTATAATAAAATTACGGATTGTTATTTTTTTATTAATTTTTATAATAAAACAACTTTTTAGTACTAAAAAATAAATTATAATTTAATATTATTATTAAAAATATATAAATAATGATGAAATTAATAAATATATTTATTTTAATAATAAAAAATACCCCATAAGGGGTTGATTTAATTTTTTAGATTATATAATTTTTAAAATGCTATTTAAGAGATTGTTTTTTATAAATGTTTTCATCTAAGTTATTTTCAGATTTTGAAACAATTAAAGCAGTGGCAGCATCACCAACAACATTTAATGCAGTTACTAGCATATCCATTGGTCTATTAATAGCAATAATTAAGGAATAGGCTATTAAACTTGACTCGTTATTATATCCCATACCAGTTAGTATAGAAAATAAAATAATAGTTGACGAACCAGGTATAGATGGGGTCCCAATAGATGCCATTAATGTTAGAAATGAGATTAAAATAATATCAAAAGTATTTATATTATATCCAGCACTAGATGCTATAAATACTGTTGCTATAACTTGCATTATTGCTGTACCATTCATATTAATTGTCATACCTAATGGAAGTGTAAAAGAAATTATTTCTTTATTTATACCAAGTTCTTCCTCACAAGTTTTTTCATTTAATGACAAAGCAGCAGCAGATGATGAAGCAGAAATACCTAAAAGAGCAACTTTACTCATTTTTTTAATAAAAATAAAAGGACTTAATTTTGTTTTAATATAAATATATAAAGGATATCCTAAAGTAAAAAATATTAAACATCCTATAGTTGTAACTATCATATAAGAAATAGCAGGTTTTAAATGTTCTACACCATATATAGCAAATGTTCTTGAAATAAGTATAAAAATAGCAATGGGGCTAAATTTATTAATAATAAAACTTAAAAACTCAGAAACTATACTATTAATATCTTGTAAAATACTTTTAATAACTAATATTTTGTTATCTAATTTATTTATACAAATACCAGTTATAATTGCTAAAAACACTATTGAAAGCACTTTAGAATTTGTTGTAAAAACACTTAAAAAATTACTAGGTATTGCATCTAAAATAATCATTAAAGGGTTTGAATTAGAATCAGTAATTTGAGATGAAGCAATATTACTTATCTCAACTTTAAACATACCTAAATTATGAGCAATTAGTCCCAATACGCAAGCTAATGCCAATGCTAATAAATACATAATAAAAAAATTAGATACAGTTTTACCAGCTATTCTACCAAATTTTTTATTATCTTTAATTTGACACATAGAAAGAGCTATTGAAGAAAATATTAAAGGTACTATAACAAGTTGTAAAGCGTTTATAAAAAGTTGACCTAAAATATAAAACAATCCAATACTATTTTTACCTTCTGGTACACTTATGTCTTGAAATAAAAGTCTATTTATTATATCCCAAACATAAGAATAACTGGAGTTTAAAAGAGATTCCCTTAAAAACATAAGAATAAGCCCAACGATAACACCAAGGCCTAAAGATATACCCATTTTTATAGCTAAAGTTTTAGTTTTTTTATTTGAATTATTATTTGACATTAGTATATTCTTCTCCTTATTACAAAATAAACATATTTACAAGTTAATAGTATATTTATAAAATAAGACTTTGTCAAGAATATAATTATAGTGAAGAAGGAATTTTTTTTACATATTCTAAAAATTTTTTTACAGCTGGTGGAAAATATCTATTTTTTATATATGCTAAATATATATATCTTTTATAATCAAGTTCTTTAACTTTTATTTGTTTTACGTTACTATTTTTTAGTAGAGGAGTTTTTCCAACTAATGCTATTCCAAAATTTTCTGCTACTAATCCTAATATAGCATGTTCATTTTCCCCTTCAAAAATAATATTTGGATTAATATTGTTATCATTAAATATTTTATATGTTAGTTGACCCAAGCCACTTTTTTTAAAATAAACTATAACTTCATATTTTTCTATTTCTTTGATATTTATTTCTTTTTTGTTAGAAAGGGGGTGATTTTTAGGAACTATTAAAACTAGCTCTTGTTCTATTATAGGTTCAAAAATGATATTTTCTTCATTTTCAATATAAGAGCAAAATCCTAAATCATATTTTGAATTTTTTAATCCATCTACAATTTCTGATGTTAATCCTTGTTTAAAAGTAAAAGAAATATTTTTATTTTCGCTTTTATCTAAAAATTTTCTAACTATCCTTGGAATATAAGAGGGGGCTAATGGAAAAACATAAGCTATATCTATATTACCTTCTGTATTATTTGCTAAAGTTTTAATTTTGTTTATACCAACATCAAGAGTTTCTAAAGAATTTTCAACATATTCTAAAAATATTTCACCATATTTTGTTAATTTTATATTTCTTCCTTGTTTTTCAAAAAGTACAATGCCTAATTCCTTTTCTAAACTAGACATAGATGCACTAAGGCTAGGCTGGGATATATTTAGTTTTTCTGATGCTATTCTAAAATGTTGTAAATTTGCAATTGTTTTAAAATAGTAAAGTTGATTTAAGTTCATAAACTTTTTAAAACACCTCCAAAATATTTTAATAAATGTATTATAACACTATTAATAGATAAAATCTATCAATTTACAAAAAAAATAGTATTAGATTTATTAAAAAAAAGATAGTATAATGCAATTAAATAAAGTTAATCTATTAACAAACAAAGTTTATTTCATAGTTAAATATTTTACATTAAGGAGATTTTTATGCAAAATTATGTTCAAGTTAGAAATATCAAAATAGGGGAAGGTATGCCTAAAATTTGTGTGCCTTTAGTTGAAAAAAACAAACAAGCATTTTTAAATAGTGCAAAAGAATTAAAAAATATAAATTTAGATTTAGTTGAACTTAGAATAGACCATTTTGAAGCAGTTGAAAATTTAGATGAAGTTAAAGAGCTTGCAAAATGTTTAAGAGAAATTTTAGATGAAACACCAATTCTTTTTACATTTAGAAGCCTTAAAGAAGGTGGAGAAAAGGAAGTAAGTGTAGATTACTATAAAAAATTAAATATTGAAATTGCTAAAACAGGATATGTTGATTTAATAGATGTTGAGCTTTTCACAGGTGATGATATTGTTAAAGAAATAGTTTTAGAAGCCCACAACTTAAATGTTAAAGTTGTTATGTCTAACCACGATTTTGATAAAACGCCAGAAAGAGAAGAAATTGTAAAAAGGCTTTGTAGAATGCAAGAATTAAATGCAGATTTACCTAAAATTGCAGTTATGCCGAAATCTACAACAGATGTTTTAACTCTTCTTTGTGCAACAGATGATATGGTTACAAAATATGCTAAAACACCAATTATTACAATGTCTATGGCTGGTCTTGGGGTTATAAGCAGATTATCTGGAGAAACGTTTGGTTCTGCTTTAACATTTGGTGCAGCTAAAGTAGCATCTGCTCCTGGTCAAGTTGAAGTTAATAAGTTATCAGAAATACTTAAGGTTTTACACAATAGCAAATAAAATATAAAATATTATAAATTAGAACTTTTTTATTTTTAGGAGGAAAAATTATGGCAGAAAGAATTTCAGGGAAAACAGAACTTATTGGGCTTATAGCTACACCAATTAGACACTCAAGCTCACCTAAAATGCACAATGAAGCATTTGCAAAATTAGGTCTAGATTATGCTTATTTAGCTTTTGAAGTTGGTACAGAACAATTAGAAGATACTATTAAAGGTTTTAGAGCAATGAATGTTAGAGGAAGTAATGTTTCTATGCCTAATAAAACAGTTGTTCACAAATATTTAGATAAACTTTCTCCAGCAGCAGAGCTTTGTGGAGCAGTTAATACAATTGTAAATGATAATGGTGTTTTAACAGGACACATTACAGATGGTATTGGATATATGAGCGCATTAAAAGATGCAGGTATTGATATTATTGGCAAAAAAATGGCTATTGTTGGAGCAGGTGGTGCAGCAACAGCTATTCAAGTTCAAGCAGCTTTAGATGGTGTTGCTGAAATATCTATTTTTAACAGAAAAGATGAATTTTATTCTAATGCAGAGCAAACTGTTAAAAAATTAAGAGAAAAAACAAATTGTATTGTAAATTTATATGATTTAGATGATTTAGATAAATTAAAAGAAGAAATATCAACAAGTGTTATTCTTACAAATGCAACAGGGGTTGGTATGAAACCATTAGAGGGTAAAACTTATATTCCAGATAAATCATTTTTAAGAGAAGATTTAATTGTTTCAGACATAGTTTATGCACCTAGAGAAACAGAACTTTTAAAAATGGCTAAAGAAGTAGGCTGTAAAAAAACTATGAATGGATTAGGAATGATGCTTTTTCAAGGGGCAGCTGCTTTTGAAATGTGGACTGGCAAACAAATGCCTATTGAATATATGAAAGAAATATTAGATATTAAGTATTAATTAAAATTTCGGAGGAGAAAATGGAAAATAAGAAAAAATTTAATATTTTTTATATAACTGTATTTTGTATTTATATAAATTATTTTATACATGGTATAGGAGCATCTATTTTAGCACAAAATACAAATTCATTACAAACACTTTGGAATGCAGATAACGCAGCAGTATTATATGTTATATCAGCTCTTGGTATTGGTAGATTTATAGCACTTCCTTTTTCTGGCTTTATATCAGATAAATTAGGAAGAAAGCTAACAATTATAATTGGAATGATTTTTTATATTTTGTTCTTTGGGTTAATATTAGTTACACCTAATTCAAAAGTTGCATTTTTTGTTGCGCTTTTAGCCGGTATAGCCAATTCCTTTTTAGATTCAGGGTGTATACCAGCTGCTATGGAAATTCTAGTTAATTCAACAGGATTTGCAAGTATTTTAACAAAACTTTTTATTTCAATAGGTCAATATTTATTGCCAATGATTGTAGGATTTTTAGTTGGAAATAATTTATACTTTGGATATTCATTTATCTTATGCATTATATTATTAATAATAAATGGTATATTATTATTCTTTTTACCATTCCCAACTCAAAATTCTGTTAAAAAAGAAGAAAATAAAGAAAATATATCAGCTCCTACAATAAAATCAAACTTTTATATAGAGGGTATTGCATTAATTATAATAGGATTTACTTCAACTGCTACATTCCAAATTTTCTTAAATGTTAATAAAGCTTTTGGTATGGATATAATAGGGCTTTCTGAAAATGTTGCAGGTAAAATACAATCAAATTACGCAATGGGTTCTATATGGGCAGTTATAATTACAGCAATTTTAGTTAAGAAATTAGTTAAACCAGTAAGATTTTTAATTATATACCCAATGATATCTTTTGTAACTTTATTAGCTATGTTTATGATAAGAACAGAAATGGTTGCTCTTATAGGTGGATTTTTAGTTGGATTTAGTGCAGCTGGTGGAGTTTTACAGCTTGCAGTTTCAACAATGGCAGATTTATTTCCAGTTTCAAAAGGTAAAATAACAAGTATGATAATGCTTTCATCTAGTATAGCAACATTTAGCGTTACAGCTATTGCAGGATTTATTACAGGTAACTTTGGGATAGAATATACATTGCTTATGGCTGGTATTGTTACAGGAATAGGGGCAATACTTGCAGTTATAGTAAATTTAAGATATAACATTTTATCAAAATAATAAAAATTTAATTATTGCCTTCGTTTTTTGACGAAGGTAATAATTTACTCAAAATACGAGTTTTTAATAAAATTAAGAAATAAGGGGAAATTTATAATGAAAAAATATAAAAATTTATTTAGTCCTTTAACTATAAAAAATATGACTATAAAAAATAGAACAGTTATGCCACCTATGGGTACAAACTATGGAGGACAAAATGGTGAATTTTTAGAAGACCATATTAAATATTATGAGCAAAGGGCAAAAGGTGGAACTGGACTTATTATTATAGAAAATGCTTGTGTTGATTTTCCTTTAGGGTCTAATGGAACAACTCAAATTAGATTAAATGAAGATAGATTTATACCTGCTTTATATACACTTACAGATAGACTTCACAAACAAGGCACTTGTGTTGCTATACAAATAAATCATTCTGGAGCTTCTGCTGTGCCTAGTAGAATAGGTGCTCAACCAGTTTCAGCATCAGATATACCATCTAAAACAGGTGGAGCTATACCAAGACTTTTAGAAAAAGAAGAAATTGAAGAAATCGCAAATAAATATGCTCAAGCAGCAAGAAGAGCTCAAATTGCAGGCTTTGATGCCGTTGAAATACACGCAGGTCATTCTTATTTAGTTAGTCAATTTTTATCTCCTATATTTAATAAGAGAACAGATGAATTTGGCGGAAGTCCAGAAAATAGGGCTAGATTTGGACGTATGATAATAGATAAAATTAGAGCAGAAGTTGGAGAAATGTTTCCTATTATACTAAGATTTAGTGCTGATGAATTTTTAGAAGGTGGAAATACTTTAGAAGATACTCTTGAAATTTTAGAATTTTTAAATGATGGAGTTGATATTTTTAATGTTTCAGCAGCATTAAATGATTCTATACAATATCAAATAGATGCTATGTATTTGGAAGATGGTTGGAGAAGTTATATGTCTGAAGCTGTTAAAAATAAATTTAATAAGCCAACTATTACAACAGGTAATATAAGAAATCCTGAAATAGCAGAAGAGATTTTAGCATCTGGTAAGGCAGACCTTATTGGTATGGGGCGTGGTCTTATTGCTGAACCATATTGGGTAGAAAAAGTTAAAAATGGTCAAGAAGAAACTTTAAGAAAATGTATCTCTTGTAATATAGGTTGTGCAGGGCATAGAATAGCATTAAATAGACCTATTAAATGTACTGTAAATCCAGATTTAATTTTTGAAAATGAATATAAAAATTTAAAAGTTAATAAACAAACAAATGCAGTTGTTATTGGTGGAGGAAGTGCTGGACTTGAAGCAGCTTGTACACTTGCAGAAGTTGGTTGTACAACATTTTTATTAGAAAAAAGAAATTATCTTGGAGGACTTTCAAGAGATATTGCTAAATTCCCAGAAAAAAGAAGAATTGCTGACTTTCCAGATTATTTAGAAGACAGAGCAAAAAAACTTAAAAACTTAATTGTCTTTACTAACACAGAAGCTACTATTGAAAATGTTGAAAATTTAAAACCAGATATTATTGTTAACGCTACTGGTTCTAAACCATTATTGCCTCCAATTAAAGGATTACACGATTATGTTGATAAAGAAAATTCAAATGTATTTTCTATATTTGGTATGATGAAATATATTGACAGATTTGAATTTGAAGAAAAAGAAATAGTCATAGTTGGTGGTGGGGCAGTTGGACTTGATATAGTTGAATTCTTTGCTGAAAGAGGAGCTAAAGTATCTATTGTTGAAAGATTACCTATGCTTGGTAAAGATTTAGACCATGTTACAAGAATTAGTATGATGAGTATAATTAAAGAAAAAGGTGTTAATGTATATACAAATACCTCTTTAATGGAAGTTAAAGAAAATAGCTTTTTGGTTGAACTTGAAAATAAAGAAATTAAAGAAATGAAATTTGACTATGGATTTGTTTGTTTAGGTATGGTTAGTGAAAAAGGGATGTTATCAAATTTACAAGAAAAATTTGAAGAAAATAATATACCAGTTGTTAATATTGGTGATAGTCTTAGACCAAGAAAAATATTAGAAGGTGTTGAAGAAGGAAGATTTATAACTAATACATTAGCAAATATGGGGCTTTTAAATTAAATAAAGTAAAAAAAGAAGATAAAAATTTATCTTCTTTTTTTGTATTTTAATCATTATTAAAATATGATATTATTGATTTTATAAACAACCTTTTTATTGTATTAAATTTATTTTTTAGATTAAAATATTATTCATATTTTATATATAATGTTATGTTATATTAAAAGTATTAAAAAATAAAAGACTAACTATGTTAGTCTTTTATTTTATTGTCATTTTATTTATATAGTTTGTGCTTTTAAAGTATTAGTAGAGCCAGTTTGTCCAATAGGAGTTCCACCAACAGTAATAATTACATCACCTTTTTGTGCAAATCCTTTTTCATTAGCTATGTTAGCTGTATTTTGGAATAAATCTCCAGAAGATATATTATCAATATCTACTAAATAAGGATAACAACCCCAAGTAAGATTTAGTTGTCTTTGTACTCTTTCATCAGGAGTTAAACCTAAAATAAGAGATTTTGGTCTATATTTAGAAACTTCTCTAACTGTAAAGCCAGATTTTGTAACGGCAACAATACAAGGAGAATTTAAATCACTAGCAGTTGTACAAGTAGCATGGCTTATAGCATCTGTAATATTAGTTGTTTTTGAACAAGAATTATTATAGAATTTTTCTACATAGTCAATAGAAGATTCAATTTTTGTAGCTATTCTAACCATAGCGTTAACAGCCTCTACAGGGAAACTACCTTTTGCAGTTTCACCAGATAACATAATTGCATCTGTTCCATCAAATATAGCATTAGCAACGTCACTAGCTTCTGCTCTAGTAGGACGAGGATTAGTAATCATAGATTCTAGCATTTGAGTAGCAGTAACAACTAATTTACCTTTAGCTTTACATTTATCTATTAATTGTTTTTGAATGATAGGTACTTCTTCAAAAGGAATTTCTACACCAAGATCACCACGAGCAACCATTATACCATCTGTAACTTCTAAAATAGTGTCAATATTGTCAACACCTTCACGGTTTTCTATTTTAGATATAATTTTAATATCAGAACCACCATTTTCCTCTAATACTTTACGTATAGATAATACGTCGGAAGCAGAACGGATAAAAGATGCAGCTATATAATCAAATCCCATTTTTATACCAAATTTAATATCATCAATATCTTTTTCAGTAAGAGCAGGTAATTTAATAGAAACATTAGGAAGGTTAATACCTTTTCTAGACCCTAACATACCACTATTAATTATTTCACAAACAACATCATTACCATTTATTTCTAAAACTTTAAGTTCAATTAAACCATCATCAATTAAAACTGTTGCTCCAACATGAAGGTCCTTAGCAAAGTCCTCATATGTAACAGAAACTTTTGTAGAGTCACCTTCAATATCGTCAGTAGTAAGAGTAAATTTATTACCTTTTTCAAGTTTAGCAGGTTCTTCTTTTAAAAGTTTAGTTCTTATTTCTGGACCTTTTGTATCTAAAATAAGAGGAATAGGCATACCTAATTCTTCTCTAACTTTTTTTACTGTATTAATAGTTTCTCCATGAGATTCATGACTACCGTGAGAAAAGTTAATACGTACAGCATTCATACCAGTTTCTATAAGTTTTTTAACCATTTCTGGTGAGTTACTAACAGGACCTAATGTAGCAATAATTTTAGTTTTTCTCATAATTTTAAATACTCCTTTATATATATTAAGCAAATGTTTTTATTGTTTGATAAAGACTATCATCATATGTTCTAGATACTTTCAAACCTTCTTCAAGGTCAATATCAGCATAATTACCATTTTTATAAATCATAATTCTGTTAATATTTCCTTTTAAAAGCTCTTCAACAGCTCTATAACCCATCATAGAAGCGTGCATTCTGTCTATAGCAGTAGGGGAACCACCTCTTTGAAGATGACCTAATACAGTTGCTCTAGTTTCTATACCAGTAGTCTTTTCTATTTTTTTAGCAAACTCATGAGGTTCAACTTTTGTAAAACCTTCAGCTAAAATAATGACATTGCTTATCTTACCTTTTTTTCTATTATTTTCAATAATTTCAATAACTTCATCTTCTGTAACATCTGGTCTTTCAGGTATTAAAACTTCTTCAGCACCATTTATTAAACCACACCATAAAGCTATATAACCAGCATTTCTCCCCATAACTTGTACAATTGTACAGCGTTCGTGAGAAGAAGATGTATCTCTTATTTTGTTTATAGCATCCATAGCTGTATTTACAGCAGTATCAAATCCAATAGTATATTCTGAGCAAGCTAAATCTAAATCGATAGTGCCAGGTATACCCATAACTTTAACACCTAACTTAGATAGCTGTAAAGCACCAGTTAAAGAACCATCACCACCAATAACAACTAAAGCGTCAAGATTTAAGTCTTTACAAACTTGAGCAGCTTTTTGTCTACCTTCATCTGTCATCATTTCTTTACAACGAGCAGATAAAAGGATAGTACCGCCTCTTTGTATTATTTCAGAAACACTTTTATTATCGAGGTTTATATAGTCACAATTAATTAAACCTTCATATCCACGCATAAATCCAATTACTTCTATATTATTTTTAATAGAAGTTCTTACAATAGCACGGATAGATGCATTCATCCCAGGTGCATCACCACCACTTGTTAGTATTCCAATTTTTTTTATTTGATTATTCATTAAAACACCTCAATTTAATTGATTTATTTTTTAATACCTTTACTTAAATTTTACAATTAAAAGTATATATTAGTCAATACTAAATTTAAAAATTTTTAAAATTATTCAAATTGACAAAAAAGTAACATTCTATATATAGTATTCTATATAAATATAATAAATATGCCAATTCCCTTATTTTTTAATTATTCAAACAATTTTTATTAAAATAAGTTATTTTATTACTATACAAGAAGAGTCCAAAATATCTTTTAGTTCTGTTAAAAGATTATCTGATATATTTACCCAATGGGTATTATTTAAATTAAATTTTGTTTTTTTAGCCTCATCATAGACTATTACAGGAGTAACACCTTTATTATTTAATAATGTACTTTCTATATCTTTTATTGATATATTAAGATCTTTTGGCAATTTTACCCATAGTGTTTTATTTATATTTTCTAACATTTCATAAATCTTTACGTTTGTACATATAATTTTAGGTTTTTGATCTTCAGATATACTTGCTTTACCCTCTATAAGAACAACATTATCTTCTTGTAAATATTTAGAATATTTATGGAATACTTCAGGGAAAAGTATAACTTCTATTGTTCCATATATATCTTCTAATGTTAAAAATGCCATTTGTTTATTTGTTTTAGTAAATTTTAGGGTAACTGTATTTATTATACCACCTAAAATAACTTTTTGATTATCTTTAATATTTTCTATTTCTTGGTCTTCATTTTTTATAAAATCTAATGTAGTGTTGCTAGTAAATTTTTTTAAAGATTCACTAAATTCATCTAAGGGATGTCCGCTTACATATATACCTAAAATTTCTTTTTCTAAGTTTAAAATTTCTTTTTTTGTAAGTTCTGGTATGTTAGGCAATTCATCTTTTTCTACAACATCTTTATTATTACTTGTATTAGATGAGAAAAGGTCTAATTGTCCTTCCATAGTTTTCTTTTTTAATTGACTAATACTATCATAATATTTTTTATAAACTGATAGATATTGAGAACGTTTACCTCCTAAAGAATCTAATGCACCAGCTTTTATTAAACATTCTAAAGCTCTAGAATTAAGTTCATTATCTAATCTTTTTATAAATTCCTTTAAAGATGAAAATTTACCATTTTTTTCTCTTTCAATAACTAAACTTTGTATAAAATTTTTACCAACATTTTTTATAGCTGATAAATTAAATCTAATTTTACCATTAGATACGCTAAATCTATCAAATCCCTCGTTTATATCTGGGGGCAAAAGTTCAATATTCATTCTTTTTATATCTGCAATATATTCAGATATTTTTGTAGCATTATCTGAAACACTTGTTAATAATGCAGCCATAAATTCAACAGGATAGTAAGTTTTTAGCCAAGCCGTTTGACAAGCTATAACAGCATATGCTGCTGCGTGAGATTTATTAAAAGCATATTTAGCAAAATCTTGCATTTCATTAAAAATTTGATTTGCAACTTTTTCATCTATTCCTCTTTTTATACAACCATCAACTTCTCCCTCTATACCATATATAAAGTTTTTACGCTCAAGCTCCATTTCATCAGTTTTCTTTTTACCCATAGCACGTCTTAAAAGGTCACTTCGTCCAAGTGTATACCCAGCAAGTTCTTGTACTATCTGCATAACTTGCTCTTGATAAACTATACAACCATATGTAGTTTTTAGTATCGGTTCTAAAAGCGGGTGAGTATATTTAATTTCTGATTTAGTATTTTTACCCTTTACATATTTTGGTATAAAATCCATAGGTCCTGGTCTATAAAGAGATACACCAGCTATTATATCTTCAATAGATTCTGGTTTTAAATCTTTCATAAATTGTTTCATACCAGCACTTTCTAACTGAAATATACCATCTGTATTTCCAGTAGATATAAGCTCATATATTTTACTATCTTTATAATCTATATTTTTCTCACTAATGTTTAAATTATGTATACGATTTATTTCATTAAAAGTATTTTGTATAACGGTTAGTGTTCTAAGTCCTAAAAAGTCCATTTTTAAAAGACCTAATTCTTCTAATGTTGTCATAGGAAATTGTGTAGTTATAACACCGTCATTTGTGTTAAGGGGAACATATTCTATAACAGATTTATCACATATAACAACACCAGCTGCATGTGTAGAAGAATGTCTAGGAAGTCCCTCAAGTTTTAATGACATATCTATAAGGTGCTTAATTTGAGGGTTATTATTATATTCTTCTAAAAGTTCTGGATTTTGTGATAAAGCTTTAGATATAGTTATTTTAAGCTCCATAGGTATCATTTTTGCTATTCTATCTACATCTGCATAAGGTATATTTAAGGCACGCCCAACATCTCTTATAGCGTTTCTTGCAGCCATTGTACCAAAAGTTATAATTTGAGAAACGTGATCTGCACCATATTTTTCTATAACATAATTTATAACATCTTGACGTTTTTCATAACAAAAATCTATGTCTATATCAGGCATACTAATTCTTTCTGGATTTAAAAAACGCTCAAAAATAAGGTTGTATTCTATTGGGTCTATATCTGTTATTTTTAAACAATAAGATGCTAAGCTACCAGCAGCTGAGCCACGCCCAGGTCCTACCATTATATCATTATCTCTAGCATATTTTATAAAATCCCAAACTATTAAAAAATAATCTACAAATCCCATTTGCTTTATTGTACTAAGTTCATAATCTAGTCTTTTTATTAAATAATCTGTTATATTATCATATCTTTCTTTTAAGCCTTCTTCACAAAGTTCCTTTAAATAGGAAAAGGCATCTTTATTATTAGGCACATCAAATATAGGTAATTTATATTTATTAAATTCAAAAGAAACGTTACATCTTTTTGCTATTTTATAACTATTTTCTAAAGCCTCTGGAATATGTGGAAATAACTGTAACATTTGCTCTGGTGACTTTAAATAATATTGTCCACCTAAATAACGCATACGATTTTCATCTTCCACAGTTTTTCCTGTTTGTATACATAATAATATGTCATGTGGCTCTGCATCTTCTGCTTTTATATAATGTATATCATTAGTACAAACAAGAGGTATTCCTGTTTCTTTACTTAATTTTATTAAATTTTCATTAACAATAACTTGATTTTCTATACCATGGTCTTGTAATTCTAAGAAAAAATTACCTTGTCCAAAAATATCATTATATATAAGTGCAAATTCTTTTGCTTTTTCATAAGAGTGTGTTAAAATACTTCTAGCAACAGCACCACCCATACAAGCACTAAGTCCAATAATACCTTTGCTATATTTTTTTAATATTTCAAGGTCTATTCTAGGTTTATAATAAAATCCTTCTGTAAAACCAAACGATACAAGTTTTATAAGATTTTTATATCCTTCATTATTTTCAGCTAATAAAACTAAATGATAATATGTATTTTGTTTTGAGTATGATTTATCAAAGCGAGAACCAGATGCAACATATACCTCACAACCCATAATAGGCTTAATTCCAACTTTTAAAGCTTCTTTATAAAAATCTATAGCGCCATACATAACACCATGGTCAGTAATGGCAATAGAATCCATTCCAAGTTCTTTTACCTCTCTAACTAATTCTTTTATTTTAGAAGAACCGTCAAGTAAGCTATATTCTGTATGTACGTGTAAGTGAGTAAAATTTACTTTATCCATAAAACACCTCGTTTCTAATAATGTTTATAGAAAATGCCTAAGATTTTTAAAATCAAAGGCATAGTTCTTTTAAACTTCTTCATCTATAAAAACTTTATTCAAAAGATTTATTTTAGAAAAGTTTTTTAATATATAGTCATTTTTTGTAAATAAAGAAAGATCTTTATATCCAAAGAAAACACTTAATAAATCTTGAATATTTATTTCTAAAATATTTTCATCAAAAGGTTTTAATACTTTTTCTATATAAGAACCATTATCACTTATATTAAGTTTAAATAATCCATTATTTTCATTAATTATACTATCTTTTATATTCAAATATATACAAATTTCATTTTCTTTATCTTTTAAAGAAAAGTTTTTAAAAAACTCATATAAGTTTATAATTCTAGCCATAACTAAAGGTTTAGTCTCTTTTACTTTAGTATATTTATCATCTACAAATATTGCTCTTACTATTTTTTCTTTTAGACCCCAATAAATATAGTATCCTATAAATTTATCTTTGTCAAAAAGCTTAATTATATTACCATTTTCACTCTTAACTTCTTCATGTAAAATTTTAATATAATTATAATCTCTTTTGCAAAAAACATTATATTTTTTTTCTAAAAAGCTGTTTGTATAATCTGCTATTTCACAGTAATCTTCTTCACATAGTTCTAATTCTTTAAAACTGTTATCTTTAAATTCTAAATATATATGATTATATATATATTCAAAATCAAAAGGCAAATATATTTCTTTTTTTGCAGGTCTTAAAAAAGCAAAAGGTATGTTTTCTTTATACATATCATTTATAGATTTATATAAAAGCTCTGACATATGACCTTTTTTTCTATATTCTGGAAGTGTAGCAACAGCAACAATATAATAAGACAAATATTCTTTATTATTAATATACATATTATATGGATTTAGATGTAACATAGAAGATATATAATTATCTACAAATTTACATAGTATTTTGTTATCAACATTTTTGTAAGTATAATAATAATTTAAAAAACTTTCACTATCTTCTTCAAATATATTTTCCCATATTGGTCTTGTAATATTTTTTTCATCATTTGCTAAATACTTAATCAAAATATCACCACCTTATAATTGTACAACTCTATATTTTCTAGCATATCCCATAGGATCATAAGACAATTTTGCCTTTCTAAGTCCCTCTAATCCTAAATCATCTTCTCTATTTACAAGATAAGCATCTGGAAAAGCATTTATTATAAATTGTTGATTTATATAAGGATATAAGCCTCTAATGTTAGGATTTGCTTTTTCTATGTGTATAATAGCCATTTTTTCAAGTTCATTATAACTACCAACAGAAAATGCTTCTAATTTATCATATACAAAAATTCCAGCCATTGTTACATTTAAAGCACTACAATTTTTTAAAATATCATTAATTCCTTGTAACTCACCATCTAAATGTTCCTCTTGGTTATTACTTTTATTATCTCGCCATCTTTCTAAAAACTCTAATATAATATCACTATTTTGACAACAAAGGTTTTTATAATAAAAGTTTCCTTCATTTTCTCTTAAAAAGGCATTTATATGATTTTTTTTCTTTCTTAATTTTTTACCAGAAAGATTTTTTAAAGATTCTGCTAAATATAAGTAATCTTTAGCATCATCAATTTCCGATATATCAAATAAATTTTTATCTAAATTTAACGATTTTAATCCTTCTTCATCTGCCAAATATATTTTTAATTTTTTGTTTAGTTTATTGTTAAAATAATCTATTAAAATATTAAAAGCATCTTTTAAATATTCTTCTTTACAAAAGGGGAGGGCACAATAATTTTCTCCGTCTATAATCATAGTTATAAGTAAAGCTTTATCTTCCCAAATTGCAAATTTAACATTGTAAAAATCTTTCCATAAATAAACATCTAAAAAAACGCTATCACAAGTTTTGTTACTTCTTAATTTAAAATAATATGATATTGTTTCTATATCATTTTCAGATATAGTTTTAAAATTTAAACACATAATAATTCCTTTCTATAATAAGCATAAGCATTATATATTATTTAAGTATAGCAAATTACTAGATATAAAACAAGATTAAATAAAATAATAAATTACTATATATAGTTTATGATTTTATTACAAAATATGATAAATATAGGTATTATACATTAATATAAATTAATTTTTACTAACTTTTTTACTACTTATATAAATCAAAAAATTAACATTTATTAATATTTATTCTTATTTTTTGTATATTATACATTGCTAAAATATTTATCTAAATGCTTAATAGCATCTTTTTTATTTTCTTCATCTAAATGTATATATATATTAGATGTTATATTTGTATTAGAATGACCAAGTTGTTCGGATATAGTTTTTATATTAACATTTGCCTCATAAAGTTTACTACCACTTGTATGTCTAAATATATGAAATCCCGTTGCATCTATATTACATATATAAAAAATTTTATTTATCTTATGTATTAAGTTACAAGAATAAAATTTTTCAAAGTTTATATTGGTAAATATACTGCTATCACTTGTATATTTTTTACCGAATTTTAAATAACGTTGTTTTTCAGTATTAATATAACTTTTTATATCTTTACATATATTAGGGTTAAAATATACTATTCTTATACTACTAACAGATTTAGGAGTTGTTATAATATTTTTATTATTATAAATATTTTCATCTTCAAACTGCTTAGAATATGATAATGTTTTATTAACATTAATAGAACAATTATCAAAATTAAAATCATTTTCTGTTAAAGCAAGTATTTCATTTATTCTCATACCTGTTGAAAGGGCTATCTTAATTATTAATAATAGTCTTTTATCTTTACAATTTTCAAATATAAGGTTTATTTCTTCATCTGTAAGGTATTTGTTTGCTTTAATTTTATCATTTTTAGGTAATTTAATGGATATACTATAATTTTTTAATATATAGTCTTCTTCAACAGCATAATTTAATACAGTACTTATAAAAATCTTTATTTGTTTTATAGTGGAAATTTTAAGATTAGTTTTTATTAGATTATTAAAATATTTTTGTAAATGTTCTTTTTTTAATTCAATAAGCTTTATATTAGCTATTATACTATTTTTTATATGAACTCTATATATTGTTTCATAACTTGAAAAAGTTTTTTGTTTAATAGAGTTACTTGGTAAAACAATATCAAATAAATAATATTTTATAAAATTTGAAAATGTCATATTCTTAACATTTAAATTTGCCATATCTTTATTTAAAAATTGTTCCAATTTATTAAAATACTTTTCTTTTACCTCTTCCTTAGTTTTTCCAGTAATATTGACTTTATTATTTTTATCAAATTGTTTTTGTATCCTATAATATGTATAACCTTTGCTTTTAAATTCTTTTATTTTAAAATTAAGGTATTTTAAATCTATATTATGTATGTTAAATTTACTCATACTATAAAATCCTTTCTATTATATATTTAGGCTTGATTTATAAGTAAATATTTAAGTTTTTATATAATTTTATTATATAAAGATTTTTTTATTTTGTAAATGTATATATTGTTTTATTATTTACTAATAAATATAAAAAGAGAGGTTATCCTCTCTTTTCTAATATATAAATCTACCTACAATTTTTATTAATATATTATAGAATAAAGTTAACTATAATATAAAATTTATAGCTAGATTTATAATATAATTAAATATAATAGTTTACTATTTATATTTAATAGTTATTTGGTGTAGTTTTACCAGCCATTTGTCTTTCTTGAGCTTCAATCATTTTTTTAACCATATATCCACCAACATAACCATTTTGAGCAGATGTTAAATCACCATTATAACCTTGTTTTAAAGGTACACCAATTTCATTTGCTACCTCATATTTGAATTGTTCTAAAGCAGCTCTTGCTTCTGGAACGTTAATTTTGTTTGAAGATTTATTTGTTGACATAAAATTTTCCTCCTAAATAATTATATTTATTAGCATTTTTGTTTGCTACAATATATATAATGCTCTAAAAGGTAAAAAATAAACTGGCAATTTATGTATTTAAAATTTATAACTATTGACATATATATAACAAATTAGTTATAATCTATATAGCTAAAATTTAGGAGTGATTATAAAATGACGATAAGACACCTTAAAATATTTATTTCCGTTGTAGATAATAAAACAATGAGTAACGCAGCTAAAAAACTTTTTATATCTCAACCTTCTGTTAGTCAAGCTATTAGAGAAATAGAAGAATATTATAATATAATGCTTTTTGAAAGACTATCACAAAGATTATATCTTACTAAAGATGGAGAGAATTTATTAAAATACTCAAGATATATAGTAGGTACATTTGATAGTATGGAAAAAGAATTTAAAAATAAACATAGTAATATTTATATAAGAATTGGTGGTAGCTTAACCTTTGGAACATATATCTTACCTAATATTATGGAAAAATTTGAAAAAAAATATAATAATATAGATTTTAAAATAACTGTAGATAACACAAAGAAAATAGAAGAAAAAATACTTACTAATGAAATTGATATAGGTATTGTTGAAGGCGAAACCCAGAATACAGATATTATAAAAGTACCTTTATTAAAAGATAGGCTGGTTATTGTGTGTAGTACAAGCTATGAGCTTGCAAAAAAAGAAAATATTAATTTAAAAGATTTATGTGGTAAATCAATGATAGCAAGAGAAGATGGAAGTAAAGAAAGAAGTCAATTTCAAAAATTTTTAAATCAAAATAATATAAAAGTATATTGTAAATGGAACTGTACAAGTGTAGAAACTATTAAAAATGCCTTAAAAAAAGGACAAGGTTTTTCTGTTTTATCTATAATGGCTGTAAAAGATGAAATAGAAAGAAATGAATTAAAAGCCATAGAAGTTGAAGGAATGGAAAATCTATATAGGGATTTGTGCCTTATATATCATAAAAATAAATTTTTAAATGAAGAAATAAATTATTTTATAAATCTATGTAAAGAATTTAATCAAGATAATGTTTTTTAAAATTTAGTATATATTTTTTTATAAAGCAAATAATAGTATTATTAATATTATTATAAGAGGTGTTTTATGAAAAGATTATTATTGCTAATTTTTATATTATTATTAACAGCTTGTTCTAATGATACATTACCTAATTTATCTAGTGAATATATTTTAAGTGTTATAAATAAAGAAGTAACTTTTGATAATGCTGTGCAAGAAAATTTAAAAGAACAAAGTGTAGCAGAAAGATACGGAATATCACCTAAAAATATTGAAAATGGTGTTGTTTATTACACTAAAGATGAAGATAAAAGTGATAAAATAATTATTGTTAAAGCATCATCTAAAGATACTATAGAAAGTATAGAAAGAGCTTTATCTTCTGAAATAGTAGGTATATCAGATTCGTGGAAAGATAATGATAAAGAAATGAAAAAAATAGAAAAACATATATTTAAAACAAAAGATATTTATGTTATAATGGCTATATCTAATGATGCCAAAAAGATAGAAAAAATATTTGATAATTGCTTTAAATAACTATTTAAAAGGTTGATTTATAAAAAATCAACCTTTTTATATGGTATTATTGATTATATAAAACTTTTATTGTATAATATTGTAAAACATAATATTTTAGAAGGTAACCCTATGATTAAAAGTATAAAACAAATAAAAGAAGAATTTGAAAATACAAAAATAACTAATATTTCTAAATTAATAGAAACATATAAAAATGATAATAGAAAAGGTGTAGAAAATATAATTAATTCTTATAAAAATAAATTAATAAAATATAATAAAGAAATATTAAGAATTGAAAATATGAAAACATATGAAAAACAAGCTTATCTACAAGGGAAAAAACTAATAGCTGGTATAGATGAAGTAGGCCGTGGACCTTTTGCAGGTCCAGTAGTAACAGCTTGTGTTATTTTACCAGAGGACTTTAATATTTTAGAAATAAATGATTCTAAAAAATTAACTCCACAAAAAAGAAAAGAGTTATTTTTTAAAATAAAAGAAAATGCAATAGAAATATCTATAAATATGGAAGATAATAATGTAATAGATAATATTAATATTTTAGAAGCTACAAAAAAATCTATGCTTAAAAATATATATAGTTTAGTTAATAAACCTGATTATATAATTTTAGATTCTGTTAAACTTAATATAAATATTCCACACATATCAATGGATAAAGCAGATGAAAAAAGTATAACTGTTGCATCAGCTAGCATTATTGCAAAAGTTACTAGAGATGAATATATGCAAAAAATGAGCAAAATTTATCCACAATACAAATTTGATATTAATAAAGGCTACGGCACTAAAGAACATATAGATGCCTTAAAAAAATATGGTTCTTGTCCTATACATAGAAAAACATTTATAAAAAAATATATATAAATTTGCTATATACCATTAAAAAGGAATGATTTTATGAAAAATGAAAAAAATATTAAAGATAAAAAAGCTGTAGCACTAAAATATAATCCACAAATGACAGCACCTAAAGTTGTTGCAAAAGGTCAGGGCTATTTAGCAGAAAAAATATTAGAAAATGCAAAAGATTCTAATGTAACTATATATGAGGATAAGTCATTAGTAGAAGAGCTAGAAAAAATAGATTTAGGTCTTAATATACCACCTTATCTTTATGAAGTAGTAGCCCAAGTATTGTTATTTATAGGAAATTTAGATAAAAAAGAAGAATATAGAAAAAATGCAAAATAATAGAAAAAAAGGCAATATTGCTGAAATTATGGCTATTGATTTTTTAATAAATAACGGTTATTCTATTATAAATAAAAATTATCAAAAGCAAACAGGTGAAATAGATATTATAGCAAAAAAAGATACATATATATTTTTTATAGAAGTTAAATATAGAAAAAATGTTAATAAAGGTTATCCTAGAGAAGCAGTTTCTTTAAAAAAACAGGAAAAAATAAAAAATACTGCTCTATATTATATAGAAGAAAATAATCTAAATAATGTTGATTTTTGTTTTGATGTTATAGAAATTTTAGGTAATAATATTACGCATATACAAAATGCTTTTTATTGAGGTATATTATGAAATTAAATGAAAAAGGTAATTTAAAATATTATACATTTGAAAATATAGAAAAAACTAATATGGTAAAGCATTGTTTTTCTACTAAATTTGGTGGAGTATCTAAAGGTTTCTATGAAAGTATGAACCTATCTTTTAGAGATGATATTAAAGAAAATGTTATAAAAAACTATGAAATAATATGTAGTGGAATAGGCGTGGACTATAAAAATGTTGTTTTTTCAAGTCAAATACACGAAGATAAAATATATAAAGTTACAAAAGAAGATGTAGGCAAGGGATTATTAAGACAAAGTAATATAAAAGGCTATGATGCACTTATAACTAATGAAAAAGATATAGTTTTGGTAACATTCTATGCAGATTGTGTTTCTATCTTTATTGTAGACCCTATTAATAAAGCTATTGGTATAGCTCATAGTGGTTGGCGTGGCACAGTAAAGGAAATAGGTGCAAAGACAATAAAACAAATGAACAAAACATATGGTTCTAATGCTAAAGATTTAATAGTAGGTATAGGGCCATCAATAGAAAAATGTTGTTTTCAAGTAGGTAAAGAAGTTGTAGAAACTTTTAAAAAAGATTTGCCATTTTCAGAAAAATACATTTTTAATGATAATATAAAAGATAAATATAAAATAGATTTACAAGGCATAATTAAACAAACTATGATAAATAGTGGAGTATTAGAAAAAAACATAGAAGTCAGTGGACTTTGTACCATGTGTAATAATGAAATGTTTTTTTCTCATAGATTTATGGGAAATGAAAGGGGTAGCCTTGCTGGTATTATTAGTATAAATAATTAAATAAAGTAGGTGAACTATTTGAACGAAAGAGAATTGGAAAAAACTATAAAAAGTCAAAATATTATAATAAAAGTAGAAGAAGATAGTATAGCAGAAGAAATGGGCATAGAGCCTGGTGATATGCTTATTACTATAAATAATAATTATATAAAAGATGTTTTAGACTATAGATATTTTATACAAGACGAATATATAGAAGTTGTTATAAAAAAACCAGACGGAGAAGAATGGGAATTAGAGATAGAAAAAGATGAATTTGAAGATTTAGGCATAGTATTTGAAAGCGGGCTTATGGATAGAGCGAAAAGTTGCTCTAACAAATGTATTTTTTGTTTTATAGACCAAAATCCTAAAGGAATGAGGAAAACTATATATTTTAAAGATGATGATTCTAGACTATCATTTTTACAAGGTAATTATGTAACTCTTACCAATATGAAAGATGAAGATTTAGATAGAATTATTTTTTATCATCTATCCCCTATAAATATATCTGTTCACGCAACAGATTTAGAAGTTAGAAAATTTATGCTTAAAAATCCAAATTCTGTTAAAATAATGGAGCAAATAGAAAAATTAGCAAGAGCTAATATAAAAATGAATTTTCAAATTGTTTTATGTAAAGATGTAAATGATAAGCATATATTAGATAAAAGTATACAAGATTTAAGCAAATATTTACATTTAGGTTGTAGTATGGCTATTGTACCTCTTGGTGTTACAAAATATAGAGACCATTTACCACAAATTGAAAGCTTTTCTAAAGAAGATAGCTTATCTATTATAAAACAAGTTGAAAAATGGCAAAATAAATTAGAAAGTCAATTTGGAACAAAATTTGTATTTTTATCAGACGAATTTTATTTAAAAGCAGAAATACCTCTTCCTAATGGAGATTATTATGAAGGATATCCTCAATTAGAAAATGGTGTTGGTATGATTACACTAATGGAGGAGGAATTTTTTGAATATTTTAATACTATAAAAGGGGATAGTATAAAACGTGCTTATTCAGTTGCGACAGCAAAACTAGCATATCCACTTATTAAAAAATTATGTGATAAAATATGCGAAAAATTTACTAATACAAAAATTAATGTATACGAAATAAAAAATGAATTTTTTGGTGAAACAATAACCGTATCTGGTCTTTTAACAGGTGGAGATATAATAAATCAATTAAAAAATAAAGAACTAGGAAATAAATTATTTTTACCTGAAAATTGTGTAAGAGCACAAGATACTGTATTATTAGATGATTTAGATTTAACAGATATAGAAAAACAGTTAAAAATAGAAGTTTGCTTATCAAAAGATAATGGGGCAGATTTTATAAAACAATTTATAGGAGGATAAAAAAATGGCAAAACCAATAGTTGCAGTAGTTGGGAGACCTAATGTAGGTAAATCTACATTATTTAATAGAATAGCAGAAGAAAGAATTTCTATTGTAGAAGATACCCCAGGTGTAACAAGAGATAGAATATATGCAGAAGCTGAATGGCTTAACCATAAATTTACATTAATAGACACTGGTGGGCTCGAACCAGAAAGCGATGATATTATTTTAAAACAAATGTATACACAAGCCCAAATAGCTATAGAGACAGCAGATGTTATACTTTTTGTTGTAGATGTTAAAACTGGTGTTACAGATGCAGATATGCAAGTAGCTAATATTTTAAGAAAAGCTAACAAACCTATTGTTTTAGCAGTTAATAAAATGGACGATTTAAGAAAATATGGTATGGATATTTATGAATTTTACCAATTAGGTATTGGTGAACCTTTTGGAGTATCAGCTGGACAAGCAATAGGACTTGGTGACCTTTTAGATGAAGTTGTTAAAAATTTTCCTAAAGAAACAGCATATAATGAAGAAGATGACACTATAAAAGTAGCTATAATAGGTAAACCTAATGTTGGTAAATCCTCATTAATTAATAGAATACTTGGAGAAGAAAGAGTTATTGTTAGTGATATTGCAGGTACAACGAGAGATGCAATAGATACTCCATACGAAAAAGATGGACAAAAATATGTATTTATAGATACAGCTGGTATGAGAAGACAAAGTAAAATTAAAGAAAGTATAGAAAAATATAGTATAATAAGGGCAGTTGCAGCAGTGGAAAGGGCAGATGTATGTGTTCTTATGATAAATGCAACAGAAGGAATAACAGATCAAGATACAAAAATAGCAGGTATTGCCCACGAGGCTGGTAAACCTACAATAATTGTTGTTAACAAATGGGACTTAATAGAAAAAGATAATAAAACAATGAATAATTTTATAAAGGAAATAGACAAAGAATTTAAGTATATGTCTTATGCTCCAAAAATGTTTATATCTGCTTTAACAGGTCAAAGAGTTCATAAACTTTTTGAAACTATAAATTATTGTAGCCAAAATAGTACAAGGCGTATTTCAACTGGTATGTTAAATGATGTTTTAATAGAAGCTATGGCTCTTAATCAACCTCCCGCAGAAAAAGGTCGTCCTCTAAAAATATATTATATAACACAAGTTTCTGTAAAGCCGCCTACATTTATATTATTTGTAAATGACACAGAGCTTTTACATTTTTCTTATAAAAGATATATAGAAAATCAATTAAGAGATGCCTTTGGATTTAATGGTACACCTATACACTTTATAACAAGAAATAAATCTGAAAGGAACTAATAAAATGGAAAGATTATTAAGTTTTATTATTGGTTATTTTATAGGGTGTATACAGTCAGCTTTTATTGTAGGTAAAATTGTAGGTAAGATAGATATTAGAGAACATGGCAGTGGTAATGCTGGTATGACTAATGTAACTAGGGTATTAGGTGCAAAAGCTGGTATATTTGTTTTTGTATTTGATATTTTAAAAGGACTTATAGCTTTTAATCTTTGTAACTTTATTTTTGGGGGTAGCCTATTTTTAAGTAGTGGCTCTGTTTTATATGGTGTTTATGCAGGTTTTGGAGCGATTATAGGTCACGATTTCCCATTTTATTTAAAGTTTAAAGGTGGTAAAGGTGTTGCTACTACTTTAGGTTTTTTACTTTTTGTAAATCCAACTATTGCTATAATAACTTATATTATAGGCTTTATAGTAGCATTTACATCTAAATATATATCTTTAGCATCTTTAGTCATGACTTTTGTATTCTTTTTACTTATGATTATTGTAAAAATGCCTATTGAAGAAATATTTATTATGGCAATTGTTATGTTTTTATGTTATTATCAACATAGAGAAAATATTAAAAGACTTATTAAAGGAGAAGAAAGAAAATTTTCTTTTAAAAAAAATAATGGGTAGTCATAATTTTTATTTAGTTAATTTACAAAATAAAAATATATTAAACGATAAAGATATTTATAAATATTTATTAGATATAGATAGAAATAATAAAAATGATGGATTTAAAGGTATAAATATTATTGATAAGGTAAGTATAGAAGATGATTTTTTACAAATATTATATAACTTTTTAATATTTATACCTAATGATACACCAGAACAAATACAAACAAAGTCTAGTTTTGGATTAAATTATTATGGAATAACCATTTTAAAAAATTCTAAAATAATATATATAATATTTAATAATCTATATAACATTTTCAAACAATCAGAAGATTATATGTACATTTGTATAAATGAGAGTATTAAATTAATAAATAAAGATACTTATTTTAAAATAATAAATAATAATTTTGATTTACAAAATAATTATAAAAAAATATATAAAAAAGATATTTTATATATTTTAAATAAAATTAAAGATTTTTCTTTAAAATTAGAAGAAGAAAATTTTTTTATAATACATTTAGGTATATAGTTTGAAAGGAGGCAACTTATGAATATAGGTGTTGTTGGGGCAGGTAGTTGGGGCACAGCCCTTGCCTATCTACTTAATAAAAATGGACATAATGTTACTATTTGGGGATTTAGCAAGGATGAGGTAATTGACTTAAATAATGATAGAGAAAACAAAAGATTTTTACCAGGAGTTAGTTTACCAGAAAATCTTAAAGCTACTAATAATGATGAAGATATGAAAAATATGGAAATGATTGTTTTAGCAGTACCATCTAAAGCAGTTAGAGAAATATGTGAAAGATTTAAAAATATATTTAATGATGGAAGAATTATTGTAAATGTAGCAAAAGGATTAGAAGAAGGAACATTACTTAGACTATCACAAGTTATACAAGAAGTAATACCTAATAGCAATGTTGCTGTTTTATCCGGCCCTAGTCATGCAGAAGAAGTAGGTAAAGATATGGCTACTGCTTGTGTTGCATCTGCATATGATTTAGAAGTTGCTAAAAAAGTTCAAGATGCTTTTATGAGTGTTGCATTTAGAGTATATACAAATATGGATATAATAGGAGTAGAACTTGGAGGTGCATTAAAAAACCTTATAGCGTTAGCTGCTGGGGCATCTGATGGCTGTGGTTTTGGAGATAATACAAAAGCTGCTCTTATGACAAGGGGTATGACAGAAATAGCTAGACTTGGTATGGCTATGGGCGCTAAAAAAGAAACATTTTCTGGTCTTACAGGTATAGGAGATTTAATTGTTACTTGTACAAGTATGCACAGTAGAAATAGACGTGCTGGTATTCTTCTTGGTCAAGGTAAATCATTAAAAGAAACATTAGAAGAAATTAAAATGGTTGTAGAAGGTGTAAACACAGCAAAAGCAGCTTATGATTTATCTATAAAATATAATATAGATATGCCTATAACAAAAGAAATAAATGAAGTTTTATATAATAATAAAAACACAAAAGATGCAGTTATTACCCTTATGACAAGAAATAAAACAGATGAACAAGAAGAGCCAAACCTTTTAAACTAGGAGATATAATGAATTTAAAATTTTATAAAAAGTTATATTTAGATGAGAATATAGATAATGAAAATGAAATAATAGAACAAATAAAAGATAATATTAATATATTTAATTTATATTTAATATGTATTTCTAAAAATATAAATCATATATTTGAAATATTTTCTTTAAATGAAGCTTTTAAAGAAAGATATAAAGATAAAGAATATATAGTTGTAGGTATGACCTATGGAAAAAAACAGGCATTTATATTGATAAAAAATATTTTTGAAAATAATATAAATGAAATAAACCATATAAAAGAAAAATTTTTAAAAAATAAATAAAGTTATTGGTGATAATATGAGCATTTTAATAGGTTTATTAAAAATACTAGGTATAATTTTAGCTTTAATATTAGTTATTATTTTTATAGTTATTTTTTCTAGTATAAACCTTAAAATAAGTTTTAATAATGAAGAAAAAGTAAATTATATTATAAAAATAAAATATATGTTAGGCATATTAACTTATACTTTAAATAGCAAAAATAATATAAATTCTATTAAAATTTTTGGTATAAATATAGAAAAATTTAAGAAAAATAAAAATATACCAAAAAATAAGATTTCAAAAAATGAAAAAGTTCAAAATAAGGAACAATCTGAAGAAAATATCTATACAACTGCTAGCATTAATATAGATGTAAATAAGGATGAGCAAACAGAAAATATTAACAAAAACAATATAAGAGATAATATAACAAATGAGAAAAATAAATTTAATAAGCATAAAGATAATATAAAATCTAAAATATACGAAGTTATAGAAAAAATTAAATCTATAATATCATATCCCAACAAAAAAGAAATATTAAATTTATCTTTTTTACTTATAAAAAGGCTTACTAAATCTATAAAATTTAAAGAAATAAAAATAAATATTAATTATGGCTTAGATGATCCCTTTAAAACAGGTAATATTTGTGGTATAATAAGTGCTATAATTCCTTTTTTGCCTAAAAAATATATTAAAGATATAAAAATTATGCCAGATTTTGAAAATGAATTATTTCTTGCAAATTTAGAAATAAAATGCAAAACATCTTTATTTAAATTATTATTACCTATAATTATGTTTATAAGTAAAAAAACTATAAGAGAAATTATTTTTAGTAAAGGAGAATGACTATGTCTAATCTTAATAGTAGTTTAGAAGTTTTATTCAATAAAATGGAGGGGTTTATATCTTCTAAAACAGTTGTTGGAGAGCCTATAAATATAGGTGATGTAATAATAGTTCCTTTAGTTGATATATCCGTTGGTGTTGGTGCTGGTTCTTATGAAAGAAAAGATAAAGATAATGAAAACACAGGTGGTGGATTAGGTGCTAAATTGACTCCTTCTGCTATGCTTGTTGTTCAAAATGGGTCTGTACAACTTGTAGATGTTAAAAATCAAAATAGTGTTAATAAACTTATAGATATGGTACCAGGTGTTGTATCTAAATTTAATTTATCATCATTTTTTAAAAAAGATGATACAGAAGAAAATATAGAAAGTACAGAAGATAAATAAAAATTTAACTACTTAATAAATGGATATTATGGAGAATTAAAATGGGATTATTCGATAAATTTAAGAAAATAAATAGTAAAAATAGTAAAAATCCAGATGTAGAAGATAATCAAGAAGTAGAAAAAATGCAAACGCATGGATGGGATGCAATTTCGAGTGCGTTTAACAAAATATATCCAGGTCAGGAAAATCCAAAGCATTATGGTACTTTAATAAAGTGGAAATTTGGTGGAAATGACCCATTAGATGGAATAAGTGTTTATGATGGTGGAGATTACTGGCACTTTGTAACCTATGGTTTGTCTGATATTTATGAAAAGGAAACAGATGACCCATTAGTTAGTGGATATGGGATGGAGTTTACATTAAAGCTTAAAAAAGATGATTATTCTGATGAAGAAGGTGAAATTCGATGTATTTGTGGTATATTACAGCAAATTGCAAGAATTACCTTTACTTCTGGTGAAATATTTAATGAATATGAGTATTTATATACAGGACAGACAGTAGGAATTGACTTAGAGAAAAAATCAAATATTACTGGTTTTATTACTATACCAGATACTAATATAGGAAATATAGATACCCCTAATGGAAAAGTTAAATTCATTGAGTTCATTGGTGTTACAGATATAGAATTACTGAGTCTTAGAAATCAAGAGGTATCTGTAAAAGAATTATACAATAAATTAGGATCTGATATAACAGATTACAATAGAAAATCTTATATGTAAATCTATTTTATTGGAGAGATAAATTAAAATTTATGGAGGAAAGTATTTTATGAAGCACGAGCTTATTATTGTTTTAGATTTTGGAGGACAATATAATCAACTTATAGCTAGAAGAGTTAGGGATTTAAATGTTTATTGTGAAGTATTATCTTATGATACTCCTATAGAAGAAATTAAAAATAAAAATCCAAAAGGTATTATATTTACTGGTGGGCCTAGTGTTGTAACAGAAGAAGATGCACCTATTGTAGATAAAGAAATTTTTAATCTTGGCATTCCAGTTTTTGGCATATGTTATGGTTGTCAGCTTATGGGATATTTAAATGGAGGACAAGTAGGTAAAGCATATAAAAAAGAATATGGTAAAGCAGAATTAACAGTTAATAACCAAAATCCTTTATTTAAAAACATAGATAAAGATAGCATTTGTTGGATGAGTCATACTTACTATATTACAGAAGTTCCACCAAATTTTGAAGTTATAGGTACTACGGAAACTTGTCCAACTGCTAGTATTTATAATAAGGATAAAAATCTTTATGGTGTACAATTCCACCCAGAAGTCGTACACACACAATTTGGAAATGATATAATAAAAAATTTCTTATATAACATTTGTAAATGTAAAGGTGACTGGGTTATGACTGACATTGCAAATGAGATGGTACAATCATTAAAACAAAAAATTGGTGATAAAAAAGTTTTATGTGCATTATCTGGTGGTGTAGATTCTTCAGTAGCTGCTGTTTTAGTTCACAAAGCTATTGGTAAAAACTTAACTTGTGTGTTTGTTGATCACGGCCTTATGCGTCTTAATGAGGGTGATGAGGTTATGTCTGTTTTTAAAGAACAATTTGATATGAATCTTATTCGTGTTAATGCAGAAGATAGATTTTTAGGTAAACTTGCTGGTATATCCGATCCAGAAACTAAAAGAAAAATAATAGGTGAAGAATTTATTAGAGTTTTTGAAGAAGAAGCTAAAAAAATAGGGTCAGTAGATTTTCTTGTTCAAGGCACTATATATCCAGATGTTATAGAAAGCGGAACTAAAAACTCTGCTGTTATAAAAAGCCATCATAATGTAGGGGGTCTTCCTGATGTTGTAGACTTTAAAGAAATTATAGAACCTCTTAGAGATTTATTTAAAGATGAAGTTAGAGCTGTTGGTACTGCCCTTGGTATACCAGATTTTCTAGTACATAGGCAACCATTCCCAGGTCCTGGACTTGCTATAAGAATAATAGGGGATATAACAAAAGAAAAATTAGATATTCTTAGACAAACTGATTTTGTATTTAGAGATGAAATAGCTAAAGCTGGTCTTGATAGAGAAATTTGGCAATACTTTACTGTATTAACTGGTCTTAGAAGTGTTGGTGTTATGGGCGATGAAAGAACATATAGCTATACAATTGCTTTAAGAGGTGTTACAAGCCTTGATGCTATGAGTGCGGATTGGGCTAGAATTCCTTATGACGTTTTAGAAAAAATTAGTGTTAGAATGGTAAATGAAGTACCTAATGTTAATAGGGTAGTATATGATATTACAAGTAAACCACCAGCAACAATAGAATGGGAGTAGTATATAGTTGAAAATTCAAGGGAGTATACTAAATGACTAAAACAAATTATAAAGGTACTTTGTTTGCTTGTTACCTTGCTTATATTACACAGGCACTAATTGTAAACTTACCGCCAATTCTTTTTGGAGTATTTAAAGATGAATTTGGCTTATCTTATATGATGTTAGGAGGTCTGGTTGTTGTTGTCTTTTTGACACAGTTAGTAGTTGATGCACTTGCTGTTTTATTTGTTGATAAAATAGGATATCGTGCATCTGCAGTAATTGCACACATTTTTGCCGCAGTTGGAATGATTTTTCTGACTTTTTTACCACGCATACTTCCAAACCCATATGTTGGTTTAGTAATTGCAAGTTTGATTTATTCTATTGGAGGTGGACTTATAGAAGTGCTAGTTAGTCCAATTGTAGAAAGCTTACCAGGTGAAGCAAAAGCCTCTGCTATGAGCCTTTTACATTCTTTTTATAGCTGGGGGCAGGTATTGGTTATTATTTTATCAACATTTGCTTTACTTTTTGTAGGGAAAAATTTTTGGTATATACTACCACTATTATGGGCATTTCTTCCAATAATAACTCTTGTTATGTTTACAAAAGTACCATTGATGCCAATGAATGAAGAAAATGAAAAGATACCACTGAAAAAGCTAGTTACTTCAAAAGTATTTTTATTAGCATTTTTTCTAATGATTTGTTCAGGTGCTTCTGAGCAAGCAATGGGACAGTGGGCATCAATTTTTGCAGAAAAAGGTCTTGGAATCTCTAAAGTATTAGGAGACCTTTTAGGTCCCTGTCTGTTTGCAATTATGATGGGACTTTCCCGTACTTATTATGGAATAAAAGGTCAGCAAATTGACATATATAAAGCATTAATATTTGGTTCTATACTTTGCATTTTTTCATTTGTATTAACTGCATTAAGTCCTATTCCTTTTGTGGCATTGATAGGATGTGCACTATGTGGACTTGGTGTAAGTTTAATGTGGCCTGGAATGTTAAGCATTATGGCAAAAAGTTATATATCAGGTGGAACTGCAATGTTTGCTTTAATGGCATTGGGTGGCGATTTGGGTTGTTCAGTAGGTCCTTGGCTTACAGGTGCTGTTGCTGATATTAGTAATTTGAATTTTGGTTTATTATCAGGACTTATTTTCCCATCTGCTATGATAATAGGACTTTTTATGTTAAAATCAATGTTGTCAAAAGAATAAACCCTTTTATATTTCTATTTGTACATTATTTATAACTCAATTTTTGTCTATTACAAAATTCGTATAATAAAATTAAGTAACAATTATTTAAAAAATATATTGTAAACATGTATAAAAACAAAACCTTGTATCCTTATATTTAATAGGGTTACAAGGTTAATTTTTGAATTTAATTAATAAGTTAATTTGTATATAAATAAATTAGTGTAAATGTAATATAATGGAATAAAATTATATAAATTTATGTACAAAAAGGCTAGAAATTTATTAAAAACTTATATATAATATATTTAGACTAAAATTTATGAGGTGAGCTACTTGAAAAAATTAATCAGTTTTATTTTAATTATTTTTTTGTCTATAAACTATTTTATTTTAAATGTTTATGGAGATGAAAAATATATACGTGTAGGGTTATCTAAATATAAAAATACAAGTATTATTAATTTAGATAATAAAACAATAATGGTAGGTAAAGATAATAATAATTCTTTTTTTTCAGAAGCTACATTAAATACAAATGACAAATTTATTATAAAGCCTTTAAATTTATATACTATAAAATATAACAATAAGTTTTATAATTATGATGAAGCTTTAAACTTTTCTAAAAATTATAAAAATAGTTATATTTATAAAGATGATAATTATTATGTAATGATAGGTGAGTTTAATAGTAATAATGAGGCGAATAGCTATATGTTAAAGGAAAACATTAATGGAGAAGTAACTCAAATAAATAATAGTATAGGTATATATGAAAGCAATAAATTAACATTAGGATATAAAGATAGTGTAGCTATAAAATCAAATGAAAATATATCTATATCGAATAAACAGTATAGAAACTTTATTATTGTTACTTGCATAAACAACACATTAAATGTTATAAATACTTTAAATATTGAAGAATATTTATATGGTGTTGTACCATCTGAAATGCCACCTTCTTGGAATAAAGAAGCTTTAAAAGCACAATCTGTTGCCTCTAGAAATTATGCCTATTCTAATTTAGGTATACATAAAGATGAGAATTATGATGTTTGTGATACAGTTCATTGTCAAGTGTATAATGGAGTAACTAATGAAACTAAATCTACAACAGAAGCTATAAATGAAACAAAAGGTATATTTGCATATTACAATAATGAATTAATAAATGCAGTATACTTTTCATCTAGTGGTGGATATACAGATGATGCAGAAAATGTTTGGGGTAATAGTGTTCCATATTTAAAGGCTATTAAAGATGATAATGAAGAAGGAGCTAAACAATGGACAAGAACATTTACATTTGATGAGCTATCTTCTATGAGTTCTGTTGGAACAGTTAATGAAGTTATTTTGGAAAGTTCTCCTATTACAGGAAGGGTAATTACTTTAACTTTAATAGGAACAAATGGGGAAAAAGTATTAAAAAAAGAAGAAATAAGAACATTTTTTTCTAAATATTCTGGAGGTAGCTTAGATAGTAGAAATTTTAAGATGGTTAAAGATAATAATACAAATGTTGTTTCTAATAGTATATCTAGTAATGATAATAATAAAACTAATAATATATATGCTATATCATCTAAAGGAAATAACACCATAGATAATAATACTTTTGTAATGGATAAAAGCAATAATAAATTATTAATACAAAGTATATATGCTATTAATAAAAATAAAGATATATCAAATTTATCTGTAAAAGAAATAAATGCTAATAGCAATAATACAAATTACATATCTAAAATAACAAGACAGGATTCAAATTCTGTTACATTTGTTGGAAAAGGCTGGGGACACGGTGTTGGTATGAGCCAATATGGAGCAAACAGTTTAGCAAAAAAAGGATATAAATATGATGAAATATTAAAATATTATTATACAGGTATAGAAATTAGATAAGGAGAGTAATATGCAATTAAAAGATTTTTATTTTGATTTACCAGAAAAACTTATAGCTCAAGTCCCTTTAAAAGATAGGACAAGCTCTAAATTAATGGTTATTAATAAAGAAACAGGTGAGATAAAGCACGAGCCTAATTTTAAAGCCATAATAAATTATTTAAAAGAAGGAGATTGTCTAGTATTAAATGATACAAAAGTTATACCAGCTAGGTTATTTGGTAAAAGAAAACATACAGGTGCTAATATAGAAATATTACTATTAGAAAGAAAAGAAAATGATAAATGGGAAGCTTTAGTTAATCCAGGTAAAAAGGCTAAAATAGGAGATATAATTGTTTTTGGAGATGGTATATTAGAAGGGACTATTGAGGATATTATAGAAGATGGTAATAGAATCATAAGTTTTAAATATAATGGTATATTTGAAGAAGTTTTAGATCAATTAGGACAAATGCCATTACCTCCTTATATAAAAGAACGTCTTGAAGATAAAAATAGATATCAAACAGTATATGCTAAAAATAATGGTTCGGCTGCTGCTCCAACAGCTGGGTTACATTTTACAAATGAACTTTTAGAAGAACTTAAAACTAAAGGTATAAAAATAGCCAAACTTACATTACACGTAGGATTGGGTACTTTTAGACCAGTAAAAGTTGATAATATACTAGAGCATAAAATGCATTCAGAATATTATAGTTTAGATGAAGAAAATGCTAAAATTATTAATGATGCTAAAAAAAATGGCGGTAGAATAATAACAGTTGGTACAACAAGTACAAGAACTTTGGAATCTATTGCAGATGAAAATGGAGTAGTAAAAGCTGATAGTAGTTATACAAATATTTTTATTTATCCATCATATAAATTTAAAATAGTAGATAATCTTATAACAAACTTTCACTTACCAGAATCTAGCTTAATAATGCTTGTAAGTGCATTTTCTACTAGAGAGAATATTATTAATGCATATAATCAAGCTGTTTTAAATGAATATAGATTTTTTAGTTTTGGAGATGCAATGTTTTTAACAAAGTGGTGATAATATGGATTTATTTGAATATCAAAGTCAAAAAATATTAAAAAAAGAAGCACCTTTAGCTAATAGATTAAGGCCTAAATCTTTAGAAAACTTTATAGGACAAGAGCATATAGTAGGCAAAGATACATTGCTTTATAGAGCTATAAAGGCAGATAAAATATCTTCTTTAATATTATATGGTCCTTCTGGCACAGGAAAAACAACACTTGCAAAAATTATATTTAATACAACAAAAGGAATATTTTTACAAATAAATGCTACAACATCTGGTGTTAAAGACATTAAAGAATTAGTTGATAAAGCTAAGTCTAATCTTGCATTAAGTTCTAAAAAGACTATACTATTTGTAGATGAAATACATAGGTTTAATAAAAGCCAACAAGATACATTATTACCATATGTAGAAGATGGGACTATTATTTTAATTGGGGCTACAACAGAAAACCCGTATTTTGAAGTAAATAGGGCATTAATATCTAGAAGTATTATATTTAAGTTAGAGCCTTTATCTAGCAGTAATATTAAAAAGATTATAAAAAGAGCAATAGAAGACAAAGAAAATGGGTTAGGACATTTTAACATAAGAATAGATAAAGATGCTCTTGATTTTATATCTAGTATATGCAATGGAGACGCTAGAGTAGCTTTAAATGCGATAGAATTAGCAGGATTAACAACAAAAAAATCTAGTGATAATATAATACATATTAATATGCAGATAGCTGAACAGTGCATACAAAAACGCGCTATAAACTATGATAAAAATGGTGACAACCACTATGATACTATATCTGCATTTATAAAAAGTATGCGAGGAAGTGATCCTAATGCTGCTGTTTATTATCTTGCTAAAATGCTTTATGCTGGAGAAGACCCTAAGTTTATAGCAAGAAGAATAATTATATGTGCATCTGAAGATGTTGGAAATGCTGACCCTAGAGCTTTGCAAGTGGCAGTATCAGCATTTCAAGCAACAGAAATGATAGGCATGCCAGAATGTAGAATTATTTTATCTCAAGCTGTCTGTTATGTTGCAAGCGCTCCTAAAAGCAATTCTTCATATATGGCGATAAATAAGGCTATGAGTGACGTTGAAAATATTAAAATAAAGCAAATACCACCATATTTAAAAGATACACATTATAATGGGGCAACTAATCTTGGTAATGGTATAGGATATAAATATGCACATAATTATGAAAAAAATTATGTTAAACAGCAATATTTACCCGATGAAATAAAAAATAACATTTATTATAAACCATCAAACAATGGGTATGAAAAAAATATAAAAAAATGGTTAGAATTTTTAAAAGATAATTGTGATAATTAATGTGTTATATCATTTATTGACATAATTAAATATATATTATACAATAAAATATATATTTATAATAGGATGTGATATTATGAAATTATCTCAAAAAGCTAAAAATATTAACCCAGCTATTACATTGGCTTTAACATCTAAAGCTATAGATATGATAAAAGATGGTATAGATGTTATAAACTTTAGCTCTGGAGAACCAGATTTTGAAACACCAGATTATATAAAAAAGGCTGGTATAGATGCAATAGAAAACTTTTCTTTATATAGTCATTCAGATGGTTTAAAAGAGCTTAGGGAAGCAATAGCAAAAAAATTACATAAAGAAAATAACCTAAAATATAATTATAATCAAATTATAGTTTGTCATGGTGCAAAACAAGCTTTAAATAATGCCTTTTTTGCCATATTAAATGAAGGTGATGAAGTTATAATACCAGCTCCATATTGGACAAGCTATCCTGAAATTGTAAAAAAATGTGGCGGTAACCCAGTTTTTATTTATACACAAAAGGAAAACTTATTTAAAATTAATGTAGAAATGCTTAAACAAGTATTAACATCTAAAACAAAAGCTATTATTATAAATAGTCCTAATAATCCTACTGGTATGGTATATACAGAAGGAGAATTAAAACAAATTGCTGATTTCGTAATAGAAAATGATTTATTTGTTATATCTGATGAGTTATATGAAAAGTTGATTTATAGTAATAAGCTTAAACATATAAGTATAGCATCTTTAGGTAAAGAAATATATGATAGAACAATAGTTATAAATGGCTTTTCAAAATCATATGCTATGGCTGGTTGGAGAATAGGATATATAGCTGCTAACAAAAAAATTGCTGATGTTATGTCAAATGTTCAAAATCACACAACATCAAGTGTTAATGTTATAGCGCAAAGAGCAGCTTTAAAAGCATTGACATCAGATAATCCTATATTAGAAGATATATTATATGAGTTTAAAAAAAGAAGAGATTATACAGCACAAAGAATATCGGACATACCTATGCTTAGCTCTTTAAGACCTAAAGGAGCATTTTATCAATTTATAGATGTATCTAAATTATTTGGATATACAATAGATGATATAACTATAAAAGATAGTGAAGATGTAGCAAAAATTCTTTTAGATAAATATAGAGTTTGTGTTGTGCCTTGTAATATGTTTGGATACGAAAAATATATAAGATTATCTTATACTACTAATATGCAAAATATTGTTGAAGGTATAAATAGAATAGAGCAGTTTATAAAACAAAACTTTTAATAGAAAAAATATAAGGGTATGATAAATCATACCCTTATATTTTTTCTATTTCTTCTATAAAAGATGTACTTTTTAAGTTTGTATATAAATGAGCATTTAAAAGCTTTTTGCTAATTAATGAAAGTTCATTTAAAATATTATTAGATACATTAAAATTATATAATTTATCTACTTTTGATGATAAAATATGTTTTATTACTAAAACTATATTGGGAGATATTTCTAATACAGACTGCTCAAAGTTTTTACAGTTTTTACATAATGTTCCATTATTTCCCCAATATAATTCTTTTTCATTTTTAATATCTATATAACAATTAGTACAATTATTTATAATTGGCATGTACCCATTTAATTGTAAAAATTTAATTTCAAATATTTTTGCTATTAATTTTGGAGATATAAGTTTAGATTTTGAAAGAATAAGAAGAGATTTTAATAAAAGTAGCATTATATCATTTATAGGTGTTGCTTCTTGTGTATTTTTATCTATAAATTCTAAAAAATATGTACCATAAGCTAGAGTATCTAAATCTTCAGTAATGCTATAAAAATTTTCTATTATGTCTATTTGATTTAAAGATAAGGTTCTTCCATTATCATATATAATAAAATCTGCATAGGAAAATAGAGAAGAACCAGCTAAAAGTCTACTTTTTCCATTTCTACAATTTTTAGCCCAAACATTAAATTTTCCATAGTCTTTTAATAATATAATAAGAGATTTATCATTATCTCCAACCAAACTTTCTTTTATTATTATACCTCTAGCCTTAAATGTACTCATTTTATTCTTCCTTAATAATTATTTTTATTCTTTTCTTTACTATTTTTTATATTATTTTTATATTCTTTATATGCTAAAAATGCATTGATATCTCCACTTTTTTCAAAAATACTCCAAAATAAATTTTCCATAGTTTACACCACCATTTATAATTAGTATATTTATATTTTTAGTAAAAGGTATATTTATATACTATTGAAATTTTACCATAAAAGGTTATAAAATACTATTGACTTTATTATTTTGGAGATAAATTATTATTATAAATAAAACATTATATAATTTTTATAGTTGTTTTATAATATACCTATATTTGCTTTTGGTCATAACCAAAATTTTTCAATAAAAAGTCGCTATCTCTCCAGTCTTTTTTAACTTTTATCCATATTTGTAAGTTTATAGGTGAGCCTAAAAGTCTTTCTATTTCATAACGAGCATTAGAACCTATTTTTTTTAACATAGAGCCTTGTTTGCCTATTATAATCCCTTTATGAGAATCTCTTTCACAATAAATAGTAGCTTGAATATCTATAATATCTTTTTCTTTTCTAGGCTTCATAGAACTAACTTCAACAGCTATACCATGAGGTATCTCGTCTTGTAAAAGTTTAAGAGATTTTTCTCTAATAATTTCAGATACTATTTGTCTTTCTGGTTGGTCTGTTATCATATCGGAAGGGAAAAATTGAGGTCCTTCTGGTAAGTATTTTTTTATACACTTTAATAGTTCATCTCTATTTTTACCTTTTAATGCAGATATAGGTATTATTTCTGAAAAATTATACATAGATTTATAGCTATCTATGACTTTTAGTATTTCTTCTGGGCATACTGTATCTATTTTGTTTATTATTAAAAATACAGGTGTGGATACATTTTCTAATTTTTTAATTATAGATAAATCAGATTCTTTAATTTTTTCAAATGGTTCAATAAGGTATAATACTATATCAACTTCATTTAAAGTAGTTTCTGCCGACTTTACCATATAGTTACCTAATTTAGATTTTGGCTTATGTATGCCAGGTGTATCTATAAAGATGGCTTGGAAATCATCTTCTGTCAATATTGATTGTATTTTATTCCTAGTAGTCTGAGGCTTACTAGATATAATAGCTATTTTTTCTCCTATAAGACTATTCATAAGAGTAGATTTTCCAACGTTTGGTCTGCCTATTAAAGATATAAATCCAGAGCGAAAATTATTATTCATAGTTTAATTCCTTTCTTTTAAAAATTCATCTTTTGATATACAATATACATAATGTGGCATATCAATATTATAGTAATGTTTTAATAGTGTTATTGTTTTTGTCATATTATTTCTTTTTGCTACATTTTGAGATGATGTATTGTTATCTCTAATAATAGAATACATTTTTTGCAAATTTAAAGTATTAAAACCATATTCTTTTAAAGCTTTAGCACATTCTATGGCATATCCTTTTTTCCAATATTCTTTTTTTAGTAAATATCCTATTTCATCTACTATTTCATCATTTACATTTTGTTTAGTTATACCAGCTTGTCCTATAAATGTATTATCTTCTTTTAAAAATACACCTAAAAGCCCATATCCTTTTTGTTTATATCTATCCAACTGATTATTAAACCAAGTTTTGCATTCTTCATCAGAAAAGGGGTGTTCATAAGCATACATAACCTCAGTATCTTGTAAAAGTGATTTTAAATCATTAAAGTTATCATTACACATAGGTTTTAATTTTAATCTATTTGTTTCTATTAGCATAAATTATCTCCTTATGTTTAAACTATTTAGAATAATTTCTTGTTTTTCAAACATAATCTTTTCTTCACCCTCAGTCATATGGTCATAACCTAAAAGGTGTAACATACTATGTACTACTAAAAAACACAATTCACGCTCTAAAGAGTGCCCATAATCATTTGATTGTGATATAGCCTTATCAATACTTATTATTATATCCCCTAATAGTATAGGGTGCAATACATTATCATTAATATTATCAAAATTATCTAATAATGGAAATGATAAAACGTCTGTTTCTTTATCTATACCTCTATATAAATTATTAATTTCTTTTATTTCTTCATTATTTACAATAGAAAGGCTTATTTCCACATTTTTTGTGAAATTTTCTATATTAAGACTTTCATCTATACATTTATTTATTAAACTAAATATATTTTCATCTATAATATGATCTGTATTGTTATCAAATAAAATTTTCATAAAAACTCCTTTTTATACTAAGTATAAAATATTTTTTAAGTAAATGATTATATAATAATCATTTACTTATTTTTTTATTTTTTGCCTGTTTTTCTTTTATTTTTTCTTTCTCTTTTTCTAATTTTTCATAAGCACCAATTATTTTCTGTACAAGTGGGTGACGTACAACATCTTTATTATTAAATTTGCATATTCCTATATCTTCTATATTATCTAATATTTTTATTGCATCAATAAGTCCAGAATTTTTACCAATTGGTAAATCTATTTGTGTTAAATCACCTGTAATAATGGCTTTAGAGCCAAAACCTATACGAGTTAAGAACATTTTCATTTGCTCTGGTGTTGTATTTTGAGCTTCATCTAATATAATAAAGGCATTATCTAAAGTTCTACCACGCATATATGCAAGTGGGGCAACTTCAATACAACCTTTTTCCATATTTTTTTGAAAATTTTCAACTCCCATTATATCATATAAAGCATCATATAAAGGTCTTAAATAAGGGTCAACTTTTTGTTGTAAATCTCCAGGTAAAAATCCAAGATGTTCTCCAGCCTCTATTGCTGGTCTAGTTAAAATAATACGATTTACTTCGTTATTTTTAAAGGCAGTAATTGCCATTGCCATAGCTAAATATGTTTTACCAGTACCAGCAGGACCTATTCCAAAAACAATAGTATTTTTTCTAATAGTATCTATATAAGTTTTTTGACCAATAGTTTTAGGCTTTACAGGACGTCCAGCAATATTAACACAAATAAAGTCATCATTTATTTTTTCTATTTGGTCAAAATTTTCATCTTCTACTTGCGCTATAAGATAGTTTATAGACTGTTCTGTTATTTCTTCACCACGATTTGCCATTGATATAAGAGATTTTAATATTTTCTCTGCCTTATTTAAAGAATATTTGCTACCAGATACTATTATATCTTCACCTCTGTTTACAATATTTACAGCAAAACTACGTTCAATTTTTTTTATATTTATATCATATTGTCCAAAAATATTTAAAATTTGTTCATTGGGTATTTGTAGTTTTATTTGTTCCATCTTCTATATTACTCCCTTCATCTGAATAGCTAATAGGTATAGGGACTTTTTCTCCTATATCTTCTATTAATGTTATTTTTGCAGTAGCTACCAATTGATTTTCTATTTCTTCATAAATAATTTGTTTATCTAATATATCAGAAGAAAAATCTATTTCTTCTATAATTTTTTCTGTTATAAGTTTATTAGCATATAATTTTGCTTCATTTATAGAATATGTCTTTTTTACAGGTATATACTCCTTATAGGATGTTTTTTTTATAATAAAAGGTAAATAGAAATTTTCCGATAATTTTAATTGTTTTCTTGATATAATTGTATCATAATTTTCATAGGAAATTTTAGTTTTTAATAAATTAAAATCAAAACTTTTATTAAAAGCTAATAAAGTATATGTACTTTTTTTATTTTCTGTATATTCCTTAATATAGTATTCAAAAGGTACAGAAACTTTTATTTCTTTTTCTGTTTTAGCTTTTATATCGGCATCAGCATATGTGTTATAAGTACCTTTTATCTCTTCACCTTCTTTTAAAAGTAATTCTCCTGATACAAGAACATCCCCTTTATTTACAACATCTTTTGACTTTACAAGGGGTGTACCTGTTCTTGTAACAATTTCTGTTATAACACCTTTTTCTTTAGCTATTATATCACAAGCACTAGTATTTTCAACAGTTTTTTGATTTTGTATATTTTCAGAAAGGCTTATAGTTGCTTTTGTTCCATCTATTTTTATATTAACCCAAGACACTGTATCAAAATTATTTTTTAAATCTGATTGTATTGATTTTATATCAATTTTTCTTTTATATGCACCTAAAAAAAGACCTTTTTCTTCACAAAAATGTAAAATATCATTATTATCTATTTGGTTATTACCAGTAACTTGTATAGTCCATATAAAAGATGAAAAATAATATAATAAAGCTATAAATGTTATAGAGCCTATTAAAAACATTTTTCTTTTTCTATTTTTAAATATAAAAAAGGGCATACCATACTTATAAATAATCTTATATTTACAACCCGTTTTTTTAGATATTTCCTTTAACAGCTTTACATCTTTTATACTTATTCTACATATAACGCCATCATTAACTTCTTCTAATTTAGATAAATTTATGTCTTTATTTAAACATAAATTTAAAAATCTTTCAATAGAAAATCCTTTGATTTTTATAATAACATATCCTCTAAAGTAATTCCATAAAAATTTAAACATTATTTCACCAACCTACATAAACTCAAATTGTTTTAAAATACCTTTTATTAAAATTTTATTTTTATTAAGCTCTTTTAAAAAGAGACTTTTACCTACTATTTCAAAAATACCACAAGAGGTATTTACTTTAATATTTTCATTTGAGTATTGAACTATATTTTTAAAATTTTCTATAACAATTTTATTTTTACCTATAATAGTTATAAGAGGAATATTTAAAACTATTTCATTAGGTAGCTCTATACCTTCTGTTAAACCCTTTTTTATAGATTTAATTAAAATATTTTTTGTTTTATTTTTTTTCATATAAATCTACCCCCTTTAGCAATAGATTATATGTTAAATTTATGTTAATTAGAATATAAATATATTTTCAACGAAAAATTTTTATAGTATAATGTATGTAACTTTATATAATATAAAAGGGTGATACTAATGAATACATTATTTAAAAAACAGTTTATTATGCAATCTTTTGTCCTTATTATAAGCTTTGCATTGTTAGGAGCTGGTCTTACAAAAGCTTTTAGTTCATTTTTTGTAGAACAAAAGAAAGATTTACTTGTAGAACAAAGTAAAAAAATATCAAAAACATTTAAACAAGCATATTTTTTAGATGGTCGATATGGTCTATTAGCCTTACAAAACGAAATTGAAATATTAGAAGAATATCTTAATGCTAGTTTTATATTTATAGATGATGAAGATAATATTAAAATAATTTCTACAGATATAGACTCTAAATGGTATAATAAAAAAGTAGATTTTAAAAAAATTTTAGAAGAAAATAAAAATGAGAGTTATTATGAAATACAAGGCAATATGGGGGGAATATTTAATGAACCTATGCTTAGTATAGGAAGACCTATGAATATAAACGAACAGTACATAGGTACTATATTTATAAACACACCTGTAACAGATTTATTTTTAACTGTTGAAAAGGCATACCAGATAATAATGCTTTTTACTATATTTGCTATAATAGGTGCATTTATTTTAGTTTATTTATTCTCTAAAAAAATTACTTTACCTCTTATAGAAATTAGTAATGCTGCTAAAGTTATGGCTAGTGGTGACTTTAAAAAGCGTGTTTATATAAATAGTAAAGATGATATAGGACAGCTTGCAAATGTTTTAAATAATATGGCAGAAAGTTTAGATGAACAAGAAAAAAGAAGAAGGGAATTTATATCTAATATATCTCACGATATACGTTCTCCATTAACATCTATGAAAGGATTTTTAGAAGCTATTATAGATGGAACTATACCAGAAGAGAAAAAAGAAAAATATATAAATATAGTATTAGAAGAAACAGAAAGATTAACAGTTCTTGCAAATAATATTTTAGATATCAATAAACTAGAAGATATGGATAATCAAAATAAAAATGTTAGCTTTGATATAAATGAGCTTATAAGAAGAATAATTATTAGCTTTGAGGCTAGGGCAATTAACAAAGGGTTAGATATAAAAATATCTTTTGCAGAAAAAGAAACTTTTGTTTTTGCAGATTTAGAAAAAATACAAAGGGTAGTATATAATCTTATTGATAATGCTATAAAATTTACAGAAAATGAAAAATGTATATATATTTCAACTAATGTTAAAAGTAATAAAGTTTTTGTTTCTATAAAAGATGAAGGACCTGGTATATCTTTAGAAGACCAAAAAAGGATATTTGATAGATTTTATAAAGCAGACTATTCTAGAGGAAAAGATAAAAAGGGAAGTGGACTTGGACTTTCTATAGTAAAAGAATTTATATTATCACAAGGAGAAACGATAGAACTTAAAAGTGAACTTAATAAAGGAAGTGAGTTTGTATTTAGCTTAACAAAATCAGATTAATTATAAAAAAGGAGATATTTTATGAAAAATAGTAATAAATGGCGGTTAATGTTATATTTAGTTCCATACCCTTATATAGGACTAATATTAGACTATTTTGGTAAAAGCCTAATAACAATATTAATAGGTTATTTATCTTCTATAATTCCATTTTTTGTAATAAAAGTATATAAAAATAAAAATCAGTCTTTATCTTTAATATATATAATTATAGGAAATGTTATTAGTTTATTTATAAGTTTTTTATTTTTCAAGTTTTTTTCAAATTATAAGGAATATGATTATTATTTTAAACCTTTTGGTGCTTTATTAACAAGTGTATATTTAACGACACTAGTTACCATATTGCAAATAATTGGATATGTACTAATATTAGCACCTGATATGAAACTAATTATGATATATTTTTTGCCATACTATATTTTAGCAGGGTTTACTTATGGCAAATCTAATACACTTCAATATGTAACATTGATATTTGTAATGGGGTTAATATTATTTTTTTTAACATATATTATATCAGCTATATATAAACATTCTAACAAAACAGAATTTATTATTTTTATAATTTTAGGTAATATTATTAGCTTATTTATAAGTTTTTTAATATTTAATATTATAGTTTCTATTGATATTGGATTTATAATTTTTATTTTAATAACATTTATATTATTTATTTTATTACAGCTTATATTTTATAAAATAATATGTAAAACATTGTAGATTTTTAAAATAGAGGATAAAGTAGGATATACCTTATAAGTTAGTTTTAATTATAGGGTATACGTATATAACTATTCGCTAAATGAAACTTTAGCGAATAGTTATATACGTATAATGAAATATATTATAAAATAAAAATTAAAGTATCTAGTATATAATTATATTATATACTAGATACTTTATTGTTAAATTTTATTTATTTTTATTAAATAACTCTTTTATTATTCTAGTTACTTGTATAATTATTGTTGGTATTATAGATAAAACTAAAATAAATAATAAATTGGTTGTACTTAAAGGTTCTACATCAAATAAATTTTGTAATGGAGGCAATAATAATACGTATACTAATAATATAAATCCAATAAGTATTGCATATATTATATATTTATTACTAAATAAACCCTGTTTTATAATAGATTTTTTACTTCTAGAATTAAAGCTATGCCATAATCTAGCTAAACATAACGTTGAGAAAGCCATTGTACTAGCTGTTTCGTTATTTGTTTTTAATCCTATGTAAAATGCTATAATAGTAAATATTGCTATATTTATACCGTGAATAACTATTTCCTTGAAAAAATCTTTTGTTAATATACTTTCATCAGATTTTCTTGGTTTTTCTTTTATTATATCTTTTGTAGGATTATCCATACTTATAGCTATTGCTGGTAAGCTATCTGTTAAAAGATTTATAAATAACAAATGTACAGCACTAAAAGGCATTGGCAACGCCATAATAGATGTATATAAAACAGACAATATACCAGATGTATTACCTGATAATAAAAACTTTATAGAATTTTTAATATTTGCATATATATTTCTACCATTTGCAACAGCTTTTATTATTGTTGCAAAGTTATCATCAGTTAATATAACAGATGCTGCATCTTTAGATACATCTGTACCTGTTATACCCATAGCTATCCCAATATTAGCGCTTTTTAATGCTGGAGCATCATTTACACCATCACCAGTCATAGCAACAATATTCCCCTTTTCTTGCCAAAGATTGACTATTCTTATTTTATGTTCTGGGGAAACTCTTGCATAAACAGATACCTTATTTAGTATTTTATTAAGTTCTTCATCAGACATATTATCAATTTCTGTACCTGTTAATGATATATCACCATCTTTAAATATACCTATTTGTTTTGCAATAGCAGTTGCAGTAACTTTATGATCTCCTGTTATCATAACTGGTAATATACCAGCCATATGACAATCTTTTACAGCTTGCATAGATTCTTCTCTTGGAGGGTCTATCATAGATATAAGACCTACAAATGTTAAATTATTTTCATCTTTTAAATCTATTTCTATATCATTAAGCTGTTTTTGGGCAAAAGCTAAAACTCTTAAACCATTTTCACTCATTTTTTGATTAATATTTTTAATATTTTCTATATCATCATTTGTTATAGGAAATACTTTGCCATCTTTTATAATATTATCTACCCTATCTAATATTACATCTATTGCTCCTTTAGTAAACATAACATATTCATTATCTAATTTATAAACAGTAGACATAAGCTTTCTATCAGAATCAAAAGGTATTTCAGATAATCTTTTATTATCATTTATTATTTTATCATAGTCTAATCCATTTTTTATATAGCTTTCTACAAGACTTGTTTCCGTAGGATCACCCATAGCCTTATTATTTAATATATATGAGTCATTACATAGTACACTTATTTGCAAAAGACGCCCCCTACTAGCCTCACCTATAAAATATTCATCTTGAACTGTCATTTTATTTTGCGTTAAAGTACCTGTTTTGTCAGAACATATTACAGATACGCAGCCAAGACCTTCAACAGCACTTAACGTTTTTATAATAGCATTTTGTTTAGCCATTTTTGTTGTACCAATAGCTAAAGCAATAGTTACAATAGAAGATAATGCCTCAGGGATAGCTGCAACAGCTAAAGATACAGCAAACATTAAAGAATCTAACATAGGTGTATTTCTATATAAACTAAGACCAAATACAACTAAACATATGCCTATTATTATTATAGATAATTTTTTACTAAAGTTATCTAAGCTAACTTGTAAAGGTGTTTTTTTGTTTTTAGTAAGGTTCATTAATGTTGCTATTTTTCCTATTTCTGTTTTCATACCTGTATCAGTAACTAGAGCTATACCCCTACCATAAGTTACTAAAGAAGATGAGAAAACCATATTTTTCCTATCTCCTAAAGCAATATTTTCTCCTTCTATTTTATCTGTAAATTTATCTACTGCTTCAGACTCACCAGTTAAAGCACTTTCATTTACTTGTAGTGAAAAGCTTTCTATAATTCTTGCATCTGCTGGAACAACATCTCCAGCTTCTATAACTATTATATCCCCTACAACTAAATCTTTAGCTAATACTTCTTCCCTTTTTCCATTTCTTATAACTTTAGCTACTGGTGCATACATACTTTTTAAACTTTTTAAAGATTGCTCTGCCTTGAAATATTGAATAGTCCCTATTATAGCATTTAATATTATTACACAAAATATTACTATACTACTTTCAATATTACTAGTAATCATAGATATAATACCTGCAACTATTAAAATAATAATGAGTAAATCCTCAAATTGAGATAAAAAAACTTTTAAAGGACTTTTTCTCTTTTCTTCCTGTAGTATGTTATACCCATATTTTTCATATCTTTTAGGTAATTCATCATTTGTTAGTCCTTCTCTTTTAGATTTTAAATCTAAAAAAACTTCATCAATACTCTTGTTATAAAAGCTCATATATTTCTTCCTTTCTTTATTAATTCTTTAGTAGAAGGCATAAAAAAATAGCAAGACTCCTACCAAAATAAATTTTTGATAAAAGTCTTGCTATTTAAAGTAAATGCGAGTTAAAAACTGTAATGACGCAAGTACTACAAGATAAATCTTGCCAGCTACTCCCTTTTTCAATATTTTAAATATAACATAAAAATAATTATATGTCAATATATAATTATTTTTATGTTTATTATATAAACTAATAAATACTTTTATTAATTAAATATCAGATTTTAACTTAAAATCTGACACAGAGGCATAAAATACTTGTGCTTGGCTAGCTAACTCTTCTGCAGCAGCAGCAGATTCTTCACTAGTAGCTGTATTATTTTGTGTAACTATAGATATTTGTTTTATGCCATCTGTTATTTGTTCAATAGATACTTCTTGTTCTTTGGAAGATTTAGCACAAGAAGATGTAAGATTAGAAATTTCTTCTATTTGTTTTACTATATTAACTAAAGATTCAGCTGTATTGTTAGCAATTTTTGAACCTTCAGATACCTTTGTAACAGAACTTTCTATAAGATCTGTAGTTTCTTTAGCTGCTTGTTGACTTCTAGCAGCAAGACTTCTAACTTCTTCAGCAACAACTGCAAACCCTTTACCATGTTCACCTGCACGTGCCGCTTCAACAGCTGCATTAAGTGCAAGTATATTTGTTTGGAAAGCTATATCATCTATTACTTTAATAATATTAGATATACTATTAGATGCATCATTAATTTCTTCCATAGCTAATAACATATTATCCATTTGTTTACTACCATCATTAGCACTATTTTTAGCTTGTAAAGCAAGTTCACTAGCTTTTTCTGAGCTATTTACATTATCTCTAGACTGTTTAGAAATCATATTAATTGTTGCATTAAGCTCCTCAACAGAGCCAGCTTGTTCAGTAGCACCTTCTGCTAAAGACACACTAGACTCAGATATTTGTTTAGACCCAACAGATACTTGTTCTGCAGATCTTATAATATCTTTTGTTAAAACATTTAAATTTTTAACAATTAAATTTACAGATTCTTTAATTTGCTCAAAATCTCCAAGATAATTTCTGTCTATAGAAATATCAAAATTCTTATTAGCCATCTCATTTAGTATATTAGATATTTCTGTAATATAAGAATCAATAGTTTCTGCAGTATAGTTTACTGTTTGCTTAATATTATTAAATTCACCTTTATATTCATTTGTTATTCTATGTGAGAAATTACCTAAAGAAAATTGATTAAGAGCATTTTGTGTTTCTTTAATAGGAACAACAACATTTTCTACAAAATGATTTAAACCATCTATTGTATCTTTCCATTGTCCTACATAATTATACGTATTAAGCCTAAACTCTAAATTACCTTCATTTGCTGCTTCTATAAGGTTTGATATGTCATTAGATACACTTTTGAGGGCATCTTGAACAGCAACAATACCTTCTTTAATTACAGCTTTTTCTCCAGCAAAATCTTTAACATTTGCATCAAAATTACCATCACCAAAGTCTTTAATTCTATCTATTACATATAAAGAATCTTCTACTAAATTATTTGTAGCTATGTTTATAGCATTAGTAGCTTCTTTGAATGAACCTTCATATCTATTACTGTTTATTCTATAAGATATATTACCTTTATCAAGTTGATTTGAAAGGTCATTTATATCATCTATTATATATTGGAATGTTTCTGACATATCTGCAATAGCATTAGATAATTCCCCTATTTCGTCAGTAACATTAGTTCTACAATTACTTTGTAAATTACCTTTAGCAACATTTAATGCAATAAATTTTAATTTTTCTATTGGTTTTCTAATATCAATTGATAATCTAATACCAAATAAAATTACAAATAACTGTATTATAATAAATACAATTAAAAATTGTATTATTTCTATTGAAGATTGTTCTTCAGTTTTTGTAACATCATTAAATAAGCTTTCAAAAGCTTTTAAAGGAGCTTCATATGTATTTTTAAAAAAAGTATTACCTATTACTGTAAGCTGCTCATCAAGTTGCTGTACTCTTTCATCATCTCCTTCTACTGTAGCATCAACATATTTTAAAAATCCATTATAGTATTCATCTAGTGACTTTATTATAGAATTAACTATTTCTATTTCTTGATCCCTAGAACCTCCAATATTTTTATTTTTTATAATAGTTAAATACTCTTCCATATCATTTTTTGCTATATCATAAGCTTCTTTCATATCCGATTTTATTTTAGCTTCTGTATTTGCATTTATATTTGTTACATGGTTAAAGGCTGTTATTCTTAAATTAGTAACATCTTCTATAATTTCTATCCCCATAGTTACTGCTTGATTATTAGAGTTTATAGATGTCTTATAATTATTATTTGTTAAATTAATAGTTTTAATACCCATTGCTCCCAATAGGAAAACTAAAATAGATATTATTCCAAAACAAATAATAAATTTAAGCCTAATTTTTAAATTCTTATACCACTTCATTTAATTTTACCCTCCATAAAAATTCAATTGATTTATAAACAAAATTTCGTTTCATTATATCATAATTTGTAAAATTATTGTAGTGATACTTAGTTTTAATTTAAAGATATTTATTAGTACTTATAAATATATAATAAAAGCACCTTCTTAATATTTTTAGAAAGTGCTTTTACAACTATTTTTTAATTGGACTTATTCTAATTTTATCTACTGTTACACCTGTTTTTCTTTTTACAATATCTTCTATTTGAGCTATCTCAGCTTCGCTAAGCTCAGTCTTATTTACAACAACATCAACTGTATCGTTATCTATTCTAACATATACTTCTTTAAATCCTTTTGCTTCTATCATAGCTTCAGCGGCTGTTTCTTTTTCTATTCTCTCTTGAATTTTCAACATTTCATCTGCTGCTGTTGCCTTTTTTTCTTTTTCAATATTATCATTATTTATCATTTCAGTTAAAATATCTTTTTGTTTTGCTCTTGCTTGCTCTCTTTCCAGCTTTGCCTGTACAAAATAAGATGTATCATTACTATTATTTACAAATACAGCTTTACCAGCTTCATCTTCTGAACTATCATTAGATGCTGTTGCATTTGCAGGTGTTGTTTTATTTTCTTCATCTGTATTATGTACTACTTCTTCGCCATATAAATCATAATCTGGAACAAGACCTGTTATATCTCCATCATCTGTTAATACAACTTCTGTTGGCTCTGTACTATTATTTCCTACATAATTTAAATATCCAGCTGCTCCAACCATAACTACTAAAGCTGTTATTATAACTTGATTTCTTTTTAATGCAAACATTTTTTTGCCCTCCTTAAAAATTATTTATATTATAACTCTAATGTAATAATATAGTTTATTCAAAAAATATTAAAATATTACTTCATTTCTAATACTTCTATTTTATGTATTTCTACCCCTAAAAGTGCATTAGCTGACTTTATAAGCATATTTTTTACATCTACATTACCTCCTCCTTGTGCAACTATAAGAACACCAGATATTTTAGGACTTATTTCTTTTAAAATTAGAGGTTTATCTCCACTTATTTTTACAGTAGAAGATTGTTCTTTGCTAGAAATAATATGCCTTTTATCACCATTTAAGGCTTCTTCATTAGTATCAGAGTTTTCTTTTAAATTATCATCTTTTGTCACAATTTCTTTCCCATTTTCTAGTGTTATCATAACATCTACATTACCAACTCCTTGAACTTTTCCTAATATAGTTTCTAACCTTTTTTCAAGTTGTGCTTCATAGGTATTATTATCTACACCTAAATCTACAGATTGTCCTTTATAATCTATGCTAGATTGTTCTTTTTTATTACTATTTAAAAAATTATCACTAAAAAACAAAAGTACAATACAAAGGAAAATTGCAATTAATATACTATAATAATTTTTTTTATTTTTAAATATATCTCTAATTATTTTCATAATTTTATTCTCCTTTTTCTTACGTTATTGTTATAAATATGTTTTTACTATCTATATTATAAAATTTAGATATTGATTTTTTTATGTTATTAATTTCTTTTTGCTGTTTATTATTTAAACTATTATCTTCTTTAAAAGGTTTTACATAAATACTTTTGTCATTTTTTAATATAGATAAATGTATTTTATCTATATTAATTTCCTTATATTTATTTTCATATAGTTCAATACTTATATCCTTTATATAATATGTATCTTCTAATATAGTTTCTATTTGTCTCTTAATATTATCTTTAAAAGCATTTTTAACCATTTCATTTTGTACATCTTCATATTTTTCACTATTTATAATATTATCAACATTAAAATTTTCTTCTTTAAATGCCGGAAAAGATTCTAAATCTTTTATATTTTCAAACATAGTACTTAAAGGCTGTATCATAATGAAAACTAGCATAATTCCAAAGACTAAATTTATATAAGAACGATATTTATTAGTTGGTAAAATGACTTGTATGAAAGACATAAATATTAAAAATAATATTATATTTCTTATATAACTATAAAAATAATTTACCATATCTATCTCCTTTATCCTGTAACACTTAACATAATAACTATAAAAAATATAAATAATATTAAAAATACAATTAAACTAGATAATACAAGCTTTGTATATTCTCCTAATATATCAACACAAGATGTTATCCTATTATCCGTTATAGGCTCTATTAAAACTGCTGTTATTTTATATATAAGTATTAAAGACACTAACTTTATTATTGGTATAATAGCACATATTACAATAGCTATTACTATCGCTATACCTACTCCACTTTTTAAAATTCCTACAAAATACATAATGCTATCTATAGCTCCTGTCATAGCATCTCCTACAACTGGAACAAAACTTATAAATGTTTTTGCCGTTTTATTAACAACTCCATTTAATATAGGTGCTCCTATTCTTTGGAGAGATATTATAAAACCAAGACCCATTGCAAGACTTCTTAAAGAAAAATTTATAAACCATTTTAAAAATTCTATAAGTTTGTTTAATACTTCTTTAGGAGTTATATAATTTATAATATTTAAAATAACTGTTCCCGATATTAATGGTATAAATATATTTTTTATAAAAAATGATAATATAGTTAAAGAAACTAATATAAAACTACTAAATACTGTTGAATTTGTAGGCGATCCTGACATAATTAAAAGTCCTATTAACACTGGCATTACACTACTTATAATATTTGATATATTACTTACAGTATTATATAATATTTCTATAACTATATTAAAGCTTGTAGCTAATAACATTGCTATAACCATATATGTTGTATAAAATCCTATCTCTGCAACTCCTTGATTTTTAAAACTTTCAGTTAATATTTTAAAAAATGCAGCTAAAAATCCAATCAGTATAACATTTTTCATTATTTTAGAATTTACAAAAATTTCTTCAAAAACAGACTTTAATATATAATTTATAATTTTAGCCAAATTAAAATCAAAACTTTTACCAGATAAAATATCTTTGACTATACTAGAAAACTTAAAATCACTTTTATAAAGATTATTATTTATAAGAGTATCATATTGTTCAAGATTTAAACTATTAAGTCCATCTGATATGTAATCACTAGCATAAGTATTTTTGCTAAATATAGTAATAAATATTATTACAAATATTAATTTTTTCATCTCTTGTCCCCCTAAGGCATAAGACTTGTTATTAAGCTTAAAAGCCTTGTTATAATAGGTATAGATATAAACATAATAAGCATCTTGCCTGCTAACTCTATTTTTGAGGCAATAGCGTTTTCTCCAGCATCTATACATATTTGTGAAGAAAATTCACATATATAAGATATACCAATTATTTTTAAAATAATGCCTATATTTTCTATACCAATATCTAACATAGAAACAATATCTAATATAGAGGTTATTACTTCTTCTAATGTAGGTATAATCATCATGAAGATTATTACACCACTGACTATTGTAATTAGTACAGACATATTAGCCATTTGAGGTTTTATAGTCAAAATAACTATTACTGAAATAATAGCTATTATACATATTTTGAAAATATCCAAATTAACACCCCCATATTATAGGCTAAATAGTGTTTGTACTGTTTCAAAAAGTTCACTTATATACTGTATAACCCAAAATAAAACTACAACCAATCCAGCAAGAGTTGTAAGCATAGCTTGTTCTTCCCTGCCAGCTCTTATAAGAACTTGGTTTAAAACAGAAACTAATATGCCTACTGCTGCTATTTGAAAAATAACTGTAATATCCATATTCCCACCCCTAAATTAGTAATATTATTAACATAAGCCCTGACAAAACTCCCAAGCTTTGATACATTTTAAATGTTTTATTTTTTTCATTATCTAATGTTGTTATTGTAGTATTTATATAATCTATTACAATATTTAACCCTTCAACATTAAAACTTACATCTAAAGAACCAATTATTTTACCTACTATATTAATATTTTCTATATCTTCTTTATTAAAATAAGTTTCATAACAACCATTTACTAATGCATCTGTCCAAAGATATGACAACTCTTCTCCCCTTTTATCTTCTAAATTTTTTCTAAATCTTTTAAAAATATTTCCTATTGGCTTTTCTAAATTTTTTTCAATATTTAATATTGCTTCATTAATATTTGAAAAAAATGTTATTTCTGACGATAAAGATAACAGAGCTCTTTTCATTTCTAAAAGGTCATTTTTTCTATATATAGGTCTGTAGGCATAATATATTCCAATAATAGAAAATCCAATTAAAATAATAATACACGCAATTATTTTTAAATACATCTAACTTACCCCATCATATATAATTTTAGTGTTTTCATCATAAACTTTTTCTATATTACATATTTTATTTTTTCTGTTTAAAACAATATATCTTTCAAATATTTTGTTATTTAATATATTTTTCATATTATATTTTTGCTTTATATCTTCTATATCATAAGAATGTATTGTACATATTATTTTTACACCACTATTAGCAATTTTTTCTATTGCACTAATATCTTCATCACTGCCTATTTCATCAACAGCTATTACATTAGGTGCCATACTTCTTAAAAGCATAAGCATTCCTTCAGATTTTGTACACCTATCTAAAACATCTGTTCTTATTCCAACATCTAATTGCATTTTACCCATATATGTACTGGCTATTTCAGAACGTTCATCAACTAATCCTACATTTTCTTTATAATCACTAATATTTTTTATAATATCTCTTAAAAGAGTTGTTTTTCCACAATTTGGTGGTGATATTATCATTGTAGATTTTACATTTGGATTAATTATATATTTTAAAATATGGTTAGAGCATCCTTTTATTTCTCTAGCTATTCTTATATTTATTGATGATATATTCCTTATTGTCTTTATTTTATTATTTTCTATAATAACCTTACCTGCTATACCTACTCTAAATCCACCTTTTAAAGTTATAAATCCATTTTTTAATTCTTGTTCTAAAGCATATATAGAATAGTCACTCATAGTTTCTATAGTTTGAGATATATCTTCTGATGTTGGTTTATAGCTTATATCTTGTGAAAAAATTTCTGACATACTCATGTTTTTTAATAAGAAATATTCTTTATCAAATGTTTTAAAAACTATACATTTATCTAACCTTATTCTAATTTCTTCAGCGTTTTCAAAATACTCATAATCAATATTATTTAATAAACTCTTTATGTTTTTACCAAAATAGTTTATAAGCTTGTCCTTTATAACCATTTTTATTCCTCCTTTGTCTTTTAAATAATTTTATGTCTTTGTATAAAAAATATTACTATTTTAAAATAATAATTTTAAAATTTTTTAAAGTTACAAAAAAATTAAGTTATATTATACAATTTTTATGAAAATATTTTATTTTTTTGTTGAAAAAAATATAAAATTATTATAAAATATACAAGGTTAATAAATTTAAATTTAAAAATATATTTAAGCCATAAAAAGGGGTTGATTTTATAAAAAGTTCAAAAAATAATTTAATATTTATTCTAACTATTATGTCTGGTTTAATTATTGGTTGTTTTATAGGAGATATGGTAAAAGATATAAAATATCTTAGTTGGTTAAACTATGGCAAAACTATAGGTCTACTATCACCTTTATCAATAAATTTAGAGATAATAGCCATACAATTTTCTTTTACAATAAAATTTACTCTATCTGGTATTATAGGTATGATTATATCTGTATTAATATACAAAAAATTATCTTAAAGGTGGTTTATTATGAAAAAAATTATATTAGCCTCATCTTCACCTAGAAGATGTGCCTTATTAAATCAAATGGGTATAAAATTTGATTTAATACCTAGTGATATAGATGAAAGTGCCTTTAAACATTTAAAAGGTAGTGAACTTGTTAAAACCCTTTCAATAGAAAAAGCTAAAAATGTATTTAATAAATTAGAAAAAGAAGAAAATATATGTGTAATAGGATGTGATACTATTGTATCAATCAATGATATTATACTAGGAAAACCAAAAGATAAAGAAGATGCGCTTAATATGCTTATGCTTTTAAATGATAATATGCATACTGTTTTTACTGGTCTTAGTATTATTGGATTTAAAGATAATATATACTTTGAAGAAAACATTTGTTCTTCTTCTAATGTTTATTTTTCTAAATTTTCAAAAGAAGAATTATTTGAATACGTAAATACATTAGAGCCTATGGATAAAGCTGGTGCATATGGTATACAAGGAAAAGGTGGCTTTTTAGTATCTAAAATAGATGGAGATTTTTATTCTATTATGGGACTACCTATAAATAAGCTCTATAATATACTTAATAAATACGATTTTTTATGTCATAAAAATTTTACAAATTAGATTTTGTTTTTCCCTTGATATATGTTAAAAAACATTGTATTATATATTAATATAGTATTTAAACGACAAAATGATACAATATTCTTTAAATATATATATTTTTACATACTATTTTAACTGTAAATTTTTTATTATATAATATAAATTGTATTACTTTTATAAATTTTTGGATATAATATAAATGATTTATTTTTTAGGAGGATATATATGTTATCAATGACAAAAGATATGGGAATAGACTTAGGAACAGCTAATACACTAGTTTTTATTAGGGGAAAAGGTATTATAGTAAATGAACCTTCTGTTGTAGCAATAAACACATTAACAAGACGAGTTTTGGCAGTTGGTGATGAGGCTAAAAAAATGATTGGCCGTACGCCAGGTTCTATACAAGCTATTAGACCCATGAAAGATGGAGTTATTGCTGATTTTGAAGTTACTCAAGAAATGTTAAAATATTTTATAGGCAAAGCATATAATAAATCCCTATTTTCTAGTAAACCAAGAATAGTTATATGTGTTCCTTCTGGTGTTACAGAAGTTGAAAAACGTGCTGTTATAGAGGCTGCTATGGCTGCTGGTGCTAAAGAAAAAAATGCATATCTTATAGAAGAACCTATGGCTGCAGCTATTGGTGCTGGTCTTCCTGTTGGAGAGCCTTCTGGTAATATGGTTGTAGATATTGGTGGAGGCACAAGTGAAGTAGCTGTTATATCATTAGGTGGTATTGTTACAAGTAAATCTATAAGAATTGCTGGTGATGTTTTTGATGCATCAATTGTAAGTTATATTAAAAAAGAATATAATTTAGCTATAGGCGAAAGAAGTGCTGAAAATATTAAAGTAACTATTGGTTGTGCACATCTTGGCGATGAACAAACAAAAATGGATATAAGAGGACGTGACTTAATTACCGGACTTCCTAAAACTATAACAATAACAGCTAAAGAAATACAAGAGGCATTAAGTGAACCAGTATATTCTATGGTAGATGCTATTAAATCTACACTAGAAAAAACTCCTCCAGAACTAGCATCTGATATAATGGAATCTGGTATATATTTAACTGGTGGTGGTGCTTTATTAAAAGGTCTTGATATACTTATATCCAAAGAAACTGGAATGCCTGTTCATATAGCTGATGAGCCTTTAAACTGTGTTGCACTAGGAACAGGTATGGTTTTAGAACAAATAGATACTTTAAAAAATGTTCTTATATCATCTCAAAGATTAAGAATGAACTAAGGAGCGTTTTATATTGAAAATTATTGTTAAAAACAAAAAATTATTTATAGGCTTTTTTACAGTACTATGTATATTTTTAGCATTAACTTCTTTCAATAGAATAAACCCTACCCTATTTGAGCGTAGCTTTGGATTTATAATAACTCCAATTCAAAATATAATAACATCATCTAATAATTGGATTGGGAAAAAAATAAGTGTTCTTTCTAATATAAGTGAATTAGAAGCTGAAAATGAAGAGTTAAAACTTGAGCTTGAACTAAAAAATCAAGAGATAAATAGATTAAAACAGCTAGAAAGAGAAAACGAAAAGTTATCTGAACTTTTAGATGCATCTTCTAGGTATGGTCAATATTCTACAATAACTAGCAATATTATAGCTAAAGATCCCGGAAATTGGTATGAAACTTTTACAATAGATAAAGGATCTAATGATGGAATAGAAAAAAATATGGTTGTTTTGGCTTTTGGTGGACTTGTAGGTAAAGTAGAAGAAGTTGGTACAAATTATGCTAAAGTTAGTTCTATTATAAATGGTACTTATTCTGTTACATCTAAAACATTGAGAACAGATGATGAAGGTTTTGTAAAAGGTGATATAGTAAACAAAGGTATGTTAAAAATGGAATATATAGATAAAGATGCTGAAATAAAAGAAGGGGATGAAATAGTTACATCTCACTTAAGTAATATATACCCAGCTGGTATAACTATTGGTTCTGTAACAGAAGTACATTTAGACAATAATAATAAATTATCCAAAACTGCCATAATAAAACCTGCTGTAGATTTTAAGCACCTTGAAAAAGTTTTAGTTATTGATAAGGGTAATAAATAAATATTATCTTTATCAAGTTTTAAGGTTAGTATTACATATAAAATGTATAAAACTACCTAAATATGCACATATATTTTATTTTTGGAGGGTTGTAATTGCGTTATATAATTTATGTAGCTCTAATCTTAATAAATTTTATTCTACAAACTACTGTATTTAGTTATATAGAAATTATAGGAATTAAACCTAATACAATAATTATATTAGTAGTATCATTTTCGTTTATGCGTGGAGAAATAGAAGGTGGGCTTATAGGATTTTTTTCTGGGCTTTTGATAGACTCATTTTTTGGACAATTTTTAGGGTTAAATGCTTTTATATATCTTATAATTGGATTTTTATGTGGAAAGATATTTAATGAATTTTATAAAGATAGTATTATGATTTCATTCTTTTTAACCTTTATATTTACTATGATTTATGGATTTTTCTTTTTCTTTTTTAATGGATTTTTAAGAGGTTATCCTAACATATTACCATTTTTAAAATCTATAATTATACCTGAAGCTTTATATACATCTATTATATCAGTTTTTATTTATAAGATTCTTTTTATAATAAATATAAAATTAGAAAAATTTGATCGTAAAAAGAAAAATTTATTTAAACAATAATTCCTAAAACTTTAGGAGGTGAAATATGGGAAATTTAAGAACTCCCCAAAATAATAACATAAGACTTTGGGTAATATTTATAGGCATTAGTATTTTGTTTTTTATACTAATAATAAAATTATATACACTACAGATAGTACAAGGTGAATTTTTGAAAAATCAAGTTTTAGGAAGTATTTCAAAACCAATAACTTTAGACGCTCCTAGAGGAAATATATATGATAAATTTGGCCGTCCGCTAGCAACAAATGAATCTTCTTTTACTGTAAATATAGACCCTAGTATAAATATAAATCCAAAAATAAATGGATTTAGTTTAAACGATGTTATTCTAAAAACTATAAATGTATTAGAACAAAATAATGAACAAATAGTTGATGAATTTCCTATATCCAAAGATAAACCATACACATTTCTTTTTAATGAAAGTAAATCATTAGAAAAAACTTGGAAAAATGATATGAATTTAGAAAAAAATTCTTTAAATATACCCATAGAGGATATAACTGCTGAACAAGCATTTATTTTTTTAAGAGAAAAATTTGAAGTAGACCCTACTCTATCAGATGAAGATGCTAGAAAAATATTATTAGTTAGATCAGAACTTTATAAAAGAAGATTTTCAAAATTTATACCTGTAACTTTAGCCTATGATGTTAGTGAAAAAACAATATCTATAATAGAAGAAAATTCATCAGAATTTTTAAGTATATATATAGATGTCGAAGGTAAAAGAGTGTATCCAGCTGGAGATTCATTTTCACATACACTAGGATATATAAGAAGTATCAACCCTGAAGAATTAGAATACTATCAAAGTAAAGGGTTTAAAGAATATAATAGTAATGATATAGTTGGAAAAGAAGGTATAGAAAAAGCTTTTGAAACTACTCTTAATGGTGTTGATGGAACTGCCTATTATGAAGTAGACAACCTAGGAAGAAAAATCAGAAAAAATGAAGAATTATCTATCGATCCTATACCTGGAGATGATGTATTTTTAACATTAGATGCAAATTTAAATAATGTTATTTTTAATTCAATTGAAACTACATTAAGTGAAGTTATTGTAAATAGACTTTTAGGAAGAAACTCTAATGGTCCTAATCTATCTTCTAAAGATATATTTTCTGCTATGGTAAAAGCAAATACATTAGATATAAAAAAGGTACTATCATCTGAACCTAGCAGTTATTCTTATAAATTAAGAGAATATATTGTTTCAAAAGATTATAATTCTATAAATGATTTAGAAAATGCTAAAACAATTTTATCAGATGGAGTAAAAAATAACCTAGTATCTCAAAATACTATTATATTATCTTTATATGAACAGGGTGTTATAGTAGATGATGAAAAATATGTAAATCGTATAAAATCTGGAAATTTATCTCCCTTACAATTTTTAATTGATAAATTAAATTCTCTACAAATAACACCACATATGACAGGTATGCTACAAGCACCAGCATCTGCTTCTGTTATTGTATCAGATGTAAAAACTGGGGCTATACTTTCTAGTGTATCTTATCCATCATATGATAATAATGAGTTTGTAAACAATTTTAATAATGAATATTATAGAAAACTAAATAATGATCCTACTTCACCTATGAATAATAGACCCTTTACTGAACCTAGAGCTCCTGGTTCAACATTTAAGCCAATAACAGCAATAGCTGCTTTAGAAAATGGTATAATAACACCTAAAACAACTATTTATGACAAAGATATTTTTACAGAAGCTGGTAAACCTTATGCCCAATGTTGGATACATGGTAGTCACGGTAATGTTGATGTTGAAAAATCTTTAGAAGTTTCTTGTAATTATTTTTATTATGACATATCTTATAGAATGGGAATACAGTTATTAAATAAATATATGGAAGAATTCGGTCTTAATCAAAGGTCTGGTGTAGAAATTTATGAACTATATGACTCTTCATATTTGCAAAAATATCCTTCTAAAATTTCTTCACCAGAATATAAAAAATATGTAGAATCATCTAGAAATCCAGATGCCAAAGAAAGGGATTTATCTTGGAAAGCTGGTGATACAATAAGGACTGCTATTGGTCAAGCATATAACAACTATACTGCATCTATAATGGTTAAATATACAGCAACATTAGCTAATGGTGGTTACAGATATGCTCTACATTTTTTAAATAAAATAACAGATAATAGTGGCAGTATAATAGATGAGTATGAGCCTATATTAGAACACAAAATAGAAATATCACCAGAAAATTTAAAAGCTATTCATAATGGTATGTATAGAGTTACTACTGGAACTAATGGTACTTTAACTAGAGCATTTAAGGATTTTCCTGTTAAAGTTGCAGCAAAATCTGGAACTGCTCAAGAAAATAAAAAATATAACAATCATAATGTTTATATAGGTTTTGCACCATATGATGATCCTCAAATAGCTATATCTATTTTTATACCTTATGGTGATGATAGCTACTCACCTGCCCCAAAAATTACAAAAAAAATATTAGAAGAATATTTAGCGATTAATAAAGAACCGGAAAAAAAATATACAAATAGTCTTACTAAATAAGTATTATTGCTAGGGAGGAAAATATCTTGAACAAAAATATAGTTATCTTTAAAGGTGTACAAGATGGTATATTAATTATACTTAATAAAGATGCCCCTTTTGAAGAGATTGAGGTTGTTCTTTTAGAAAAAGTAAAAAATGCAAAATCTTTTTTTGAAGATGCTAACATTTCTATAAATTTTAAAGGTAGAGATTTATCAGAGGATGAAGAAAATAAACTTTTAGAAATTATTTGCAAAGAATCTGGTTTAGATATTTCTTTTGTAAATAATATAAAAAGAGAAGACGATGAATTACCATCTTCTACAAATTCAAGCAATGCTATAGATCAAAATTTTATACCACAAAACTATTCATTAGATGCTAAAAATCATTTTACACACTTTCATAAAGGTTCTTTACGTAGTGGGCAAAGAATAGATTTTGCTGGTAGCGTTGTTATTATAGGTGATGTAAATCCTGGTGGAGAAATTATAGCCGAAGGAAATGTAATTGTTTTAGGTAAATTAAAAGGAGTTGTTCATGCTGGATGCAAAGGAGATAAAAATTGTTATATATCTGCATTATATATGATGCCTACACAACTTATTATAGGAGATTGCTTAGCATATTTTCCTACTGACATAAAACGAGATATTATGCCAGAATATGCCTATGTAAAAGATAATCAGATATTTGTAGAAAATTTAATTAAATAATTATGTATAAATTTGTTACTATTTGCTAAAAAAAATTAGTGCAATTTTTATAAGATTCTGTTAATATATATATATATTAAAAATTTTATATTTTTATTTTATATTCAGGAGGAGTTTTAATGAGTGAAGTTATAGTTATTACATCTGGTAAAGGTGGGGTTGGTAAAACAACAACATCTGCAAATTTAGGAACTGGACTTGCCCTTGCTGGTAAAAAGGTTGCTATGATAGATGCAGATATTGGGCTTCGTAACTTAGATGTTATAATGGGATTAGAAAATAGAATAGTATATGATCTTATTGATGTTATAGAGGGCAATTGTAGATTAAAACAAGCTCTTATTAAAGATAAACGTTATGACAATTTATTTTTATTACCTGCTGCACAAACTAGAGATAAAGATGCTGTTAGTCCAGAGCAAATGCAAAAACTATGTGATACACTAAAAGAAGAATTTGATTATGTAATTATAGATTGCCCTGCTGGTATAGAACAAGGTTTTAAAAACGCTATAGCTGGGGCTGATAGATCTATTGTAGTTACAACACCAGAGGTATCTGCTGTTCGTGATGCAGATAGAATAATCGGTCTTTTAGAAGCCAATGAATTAAACAACCCTATGTTAATTTTAAATCGTATTAGAGTTGATATGGTTAGAAAAGGCGATATGATGGCTATGGAAGATGTAACAGAAATATTAGCTATTGACATTTTAGGAATAGTTCCAGATGATGAAAGTATTGTTATTTCTGCTAATAAAGGTGAACCTGCTGTTACAGATAGCAACTCTAAAGCTGGACAAGCATATAGAAATATAGCACAAAGAATAATGGGTAATGATGTTCCTCTTATGGAATTATCTACTAATGAAACTTTACTAGATAAATTAAAAAGCCTATTTAATAAAAAAGCTCAATAGTTGTTAAGTTAACTTAAAACAAAGGAGGAATTATAGTGCTAGATATGTTTAATAATTTATTTATTAAAAAATCATCGTCTAAGGATGTTGCTAAAGATAGATTAAAGCTTGTATTAATTCACGATAGAGCAAATTGTTCAACTCAAGTTTTAGAAATGTTAAAAACAGATATTATCCGTGTTATATCTAATTATATGGAAATAGATGAAGATGAATTAGATATTCAAATAACAAAAACAGAAACAGATGATAAGGAAAATAGCGTTCCTATGCTTTATGCAAATATACCTATAAAGAGTATGCATAAAAATCAAGGATAATCTTACATATTAAATCTAAATTAAAAAGCGGAGCATTCTCTGCTTTTTTCAAATCTTATAAATTACACAGAGAAAGGGTTTTTTATATGATAAAGAAAAAACTTCTTTATTTTGATTATCTATTAGTATTAATGGTTTTTTGTATGGTTATTATTGGCATAATAGCTATAGGAAGTGCAAATAAAATTAATACATTAGAAATAGGATTTAATCAAGAGTTTTTAAGTTCTGAATTTATGAACCAAATTATATGGTTTTTAATTAGTATAATTGGCATGCTTTTAGCTGCGCTTATAGATTATAGATTTATTTCAAAATTTTATATACCAATATATATTATTAATTTATTATTATTACTACTTGTATTATCTCCTTTAGGCAAAACTATTAATAATGTTAAACGTTGGATTTTTGGTATTCAACCTTCTGAATTTTGTAAAATTTTTATGATTATTTTTATAGCTACATTTATAGATAAAAACAAAGAAACTATAAATGAATTTAAAACATTATTTATGTTAGGCTTATTAACATTTATACCAATACTTTTAATAAATGCTCAACCATCATTATCAGCTTCATTAGTTATTTTGGCAATTTTAATTTTTCAAATTTTTGCTGGTAAATTGGATTTTAAATACATTAAAATTATTTTAATTATTTTTGTTCCAATTATTTTAATTTTAGCAATAGATATTTTAAGTGGTAAATATTTTATATTAAGTAAAATTTTAAAAGATTATCAATTAGATAGAATAATATCTATTGTATCATTTGATTTGAACACAACTGATAGCTCCTTATATCAAACAAAAAATTCTGCTTGGGCTATTGGTTCTGGTCAGCTTATGGGTAAAGGACTATTTAATGGGAGTATGAACCAATTAAATTATATCCCCTATTCTCATAATGATTTTATATTTGCTGTTATTGGTGAAGAATTTGGATTTATTGGTTGTTGCATAGTCATATTTTTGGCATTATTAATAGTTGGCAAATGTCTTATAATAGCAAGTAAGTCTATAGATATGCTTGGTACTCTTATTGTTGTTGGTGTTGTTGGTATGCTATCTTTTCAAATTTTTATAAATATTGGTGTTGCAACTAGCTTACTACCAAATACTGGTATGCCATTTCCATTTTTAAGTGCTGGTGGTAGCTCTATGCTTGTTAATATGTCTTGTATAGGGTTAGTACTAAATGTTGCTATGACTAAACCAAAAAATTTATTTGAAAGATAAGCAATTTTTTATTTATTTTTTGGTAGTTTTTATGTTATAATATAAATAGACATTAATTTTAAGGGGTGAAATATTATGAATATTGCATTAGTTGCACATGACAATAAAAAAATTCTTATGGAAAATTTATGTATTGCCTATAGGTATATTTTAAATAAACATACTCTATTTGCTACTGGATCTACGGGGGCATTAGTAGAGGAAACTGCTAATCTAACAGTAAATAAATACTTAGCAGGTCATTTAGGTGGAGAACAGCAGCTTGGCTCTCAGATTATAAATAATGATATAGATTTACTTATATTTTTAAGAGATCCTTCTTATGCTAAAGATTATGAGGATGATATTAATAGTATAATGAGACTATGTGATACACACAATATTCCTTTAGCAAGTAATTTAGCTACTGCAGAAGCTCTTCTTTTAACTCTTGACAGAGGTGATTTAGATTGGAGAGAAATTATGAAACAATAATTTTTATATATTATATAATTATAAATTTTATATCGTTTAATCTTATTAGAATTGATAAAATAAAAGCTATTAAACATAAATGGCGTATAAAAGAATCTACTTTATTAACCTTTTTTATTTTTGGTGGTTTCTTAGGTGGGTTCTTTTCAATGAAAATATTCAATCATAAAACAAAAAAATGTAAATTTTATTTTATCAATTTAATATCTGCTATAATACACATATTTATAATTTTCATATTATACAATAAAATTTTTTCTAAAAATATATTATAAGTATTAAATAAAGTTTTATATAGATTTACATATTATAAATATATAACTAATATAAAAATATTATGCCATTAATAGTTAAAGTTTCATTTGAAATAAATAATTTATTTATAATACAAAAAGCCCAATATATATTGGGCTTTATTAATTAGGCATAATCAAAGATATATCTACGTTAAAATTATTTTCATCATATAATATTTCCATCAATCCATTATATTTTTTTACAACATTTTCTATATTAAATATACCTATTCCACAATCTACTTTATTATCTTTTCTAGTTATAATATTTCTGCCTTTTTCATTTATAAGTCCATCAAAGCTATTTTTACATTTTAAAATAAGTAAGTTATCTTTAAATATTAAATCTAAATTTATATATTTATTTAGAGTTTTTGAATCTCTTTTACAAGCTTCTATTGCATTGTCTAATAAATTGCTTAATACTATTGTAATATCTACAGAATTTATATTTAAGTCTTTAGGTATTTTTATATTAAAATCAAATTTTATACAACTTTCTTTTATTTCATCTATTTTAAAACTTAATATACTATTTATAACTATATTTTCAGTATAATTTATCTTTTCTATTTCACTTATTTTGTTGCATATATTATTTACATATTTTTTTAATTCATCAAAATTTTCATTATCTAATAATGACTTTATAACACTCATATGATTTTTATAGTCGTGTTTTACAGATTTAGAAGTCTTACTTAACCTATTAATAGTAAGTAATTGTTGTTTATAATATTTATTTTGTTTTTCTATAATACCAATTTTAAAATTCTCATTATGATATTCTATAAGTCTAACATATACATAAATAGAAACAGCTACAATACATAACATAATTATTGCAGAAAAAGCTATATTAGAACCACTTATTTTATCCTCAATTGAAATTAAAATACTAAATATTATACAAAGTGTAGATATTAAAATAATATATAAATTTATAGCTATTTTGCTTTTTATACAAGTAATAAATTTAATTATATAATATATACATAATAATATTAATAAATATATTAATATTTCTTTTATGCTTATGTGATTATTCTTTTTTAATGCACCTCCAAGATCTGTTGAATATACTTTATATGATATAAATTCTGCTAATACTATAATACAAGTTATAAATACTGTACAAGAATATCTTAATGTCATACTAATATTATAATTATATGTAAACAAAAATAAAAGTAATACAGTGGAAATAAGTGTAAAAAATGGTATATTTATAAATATATAATTTAAAGAATTTTCTATATAAAATAGTATAAAACTTATTATTTCTATTTTTCTATTTTTAGCTGGCTTATTTACAAATAATACCACTAATTTATATATAAAAGTAAATTCAAAAATATTTAATATTGGATAAATTAAATTATACATTTATATCAACCTCTCATATATAATTTTAATATACTATCTTTATTTGACCTACTAATAGGTACCCTTAAGTTATATTTAATAAATAGTTCTGTATTTGTTATTTTAGTAATATATTTTTTATTTACTAAAAAAGAATTATGAGTTTGTATAAAATTAAATTTATATAATTCTTGATTAATACTTTTTAAATTGCCATAAAATATATTTTCACTTTCTTTAGTAACAATTTTTATCTTTCTTCCCATACTTTCAAAAAACAATATGTTATTTATATCCTCAAAAAATATATTATTTTTAATTTTATATTTAAAACAGTAACTCTTCTCATCTAATGTTTTAACAAATCTATCTAAAACATCATTTAGTTTTTCAATTTTTATAGGCTTTACTAAAAAATCTAAAGGTCTTAATTTAAATAAATCTAAAGCATAATCTTTATATGCAGATATAAAAACTATACTTGTATTATTATCTTGAAAATTTTTTGCTATATCTATTCCACTTTTTTCATCTATTTCTATATCCAAAAAAATTAAATCTATATTACTAATATCCTTATATTTTAAAAACTCATTACTAGATGTAAAAATTTGTATATTAACATCTTTATATAATTGTTTAAAATACTCTTGTAATTTTTCTGATAAGTATTGACAAATTATTTCGCTATCATCACATATAACTATATTTAACATACATACTTCTCCTTATGTTTTTCTGCATATATTATATCAAATTTATTATATTCTTACAATATTTTAACAGTTATCCAAATATCACTAAATAACCGTTTTATTAAGTTATATTATATAATTTTTATATAAACATTATAAAAATTATAAAAAAATATTATAATTTTTATATAATCATATATTTATTTTTTATTTAAATTATGATATAATTAATAATAAATAAGTATAGGAGGTATTGTTATGGATAAAAAAATAATTGTCACAATTTGTCGAGAATTTTGTAGTGGTGGTAAAGAAGTTGGATCTAAACTTGCTAATAAATTGGATTGTGAATGCTATGATAAAAAACTTATTTCATTAGCTGCAAAAGAAAGTGGATTTAAAGAAGCATTATTTGAGGATGTAGATGAAAAACCTACTAATAGCTTTTTATACTCAATAGCGATGGGAACTCCATCTACAACAGGACTATTTTTTCAAAATAATGACTTTTTAACTAATGATAAACTATTTGGAATACAATCTGAAGTTATAAAGAAAATAGCAAATCAAAAATCTGCTGTTATAGTTGGTAGATGCTCTGACTATATTCTTAGAGATGAAAAAAATCTTATAAAAGTATATCTTAGAGCAGATGAAGAATTTAGAATTAAACGTCTATTAGAAACTAACAAAGATCTTGACAAAAAACACGCACAAAATTTACTTTATAAAACAGATAAAAAAAGAGGACATTATTATAGCTACTATACAGGTAGAGATTGGAATACTGCCTCAAACTATGATTTAGTTATAAATACTAGTAAAGTAGGCATAGATAATGCTGTAGATTTAATTTTAAATTATATTAACAGTATGAATTAACAATATAAAAATGTCAGATTAAAAATTTTCATTTAATCTGACATTTTATTTATATTTTAAATATATAAGTTATTTATAATATTATCATAAAAATTTTTTACAAGATAAAAGTCCAACTATAGTTTTAGAATCTATTATTTCCCCAGTATATATCATATTAATAGCTTCCTCTAAAGGTATTTTTTTAACTTCTATAAATTCGTCATCATCAAAATTAAAATTACCTTGTTGTAAATTTTTAGCCAAATATATGTGTAGTTTTTCTGTGCAAAAACCAACAGTAGGGTACATAGTAGTCATATGGATTAACTCATTAGCTATAAAAGATGTTTCTTCTTCTAATTCTCTAATTGCACAATCTTTAGGATCTTCACCATCTTCTAACATACCTGCTGGTACCTCTAATACCATATCCCCAACAGGATGTCTATACTGTTCTACTAAAATAACATTACCTTTTTCATCTATTGGTACAATAGCAGTCGCATCACCTCTTACAACCACTTCTCTTTTAGTAGTTTTTCCATCTGGTAATGATATAGTATCTACTTTAACATCTATTATTTTGCCATTAAAAGCTACTTGACTATTTATAATTTCATAAGGTTTTTTCATAATTTAACCTCCAATATTTATTAACTATGTGTTTTCACATAATAATAATTAACTATATTATAATATTTTATATATTTAAAATTCTGCATTTTTTGCAGTTCTTGGAAATGGAATAACATCTCTAATGTTAGATATACCTGTAAGATACATAACACATCTTTCAAATCCAAGACCAAAACCAGCATGTTTTGTTCCACCAAATTTTCTAAGCTCTAAATACCACCAATAGTCTTCTTCATTAAGACCAAGTTCCTTCATTCTTTCTACAAGTACATCAAGACGTTCTTCTCTTTGGCTACCGCCCATAAGCTCACCTACGCCTGGAACTAATAAATCCATAGCAGAAACTGTTTTATTATCATCATTTAATCTCATATAAAACGCTTTAATATCTTTAGGATAATCTGTAACAAAAACAGGCTTTTTAAATACTTTATCTGTTAAATATCTTTCGTGTTCTGTTTGTAAATCAATGCCCCACTCTACTGGATATTCAAAATCTACATCTGCTTTTGTTAATATTTCTATAGCTTCTGTATAAGTGATTTTTCCAAACTCATTTTTAACAATATTTTCTAATCTATCAATAAGACCTTTATCTACAAAATCATTAAAGAACTTTATTTCTTCAGGGGCATTTTCTAAAATATAATTAATAATATATTTAAGTAAATCCTCAGCAAGTTCCATATCATCATTTAAGTCAGCAAAAGCAATTTCTGGTTCTACCATCCAAAACTCTGCTGCGTGTCTTTGTGTATTAGAGTTTTCTGCTCTAAATGTAGGTCCAAATGTATATACATTTTTAAAAGCCATAGCATAAGCTTCTGCTGATAATTGTCCACTAACTGTAAGATTTGCTTCTTTACCAAAAAAGTCTTTACTATAATCTACATTGCCTTCTTCTGTCTTAGGTATATTTAACATATCAAAGTTAGTAACTTTAAACATTTCACCTGCACCTTCACAGTCACTTCCTGTTATAATTGGTGTGTGCACATAAACAAAATTTCTTTCATTAAAAAATTTGTGTATAGAGTAAGCTATTAAAGAACGTACTCTAAATACAGCTGAAAAAGTATTTGTTCTAGGTCTTAAATGTGCTATTGTTCTAAGATACTCAAAAGTGTGTCTTTTCTTTTGTAAAGGATAGTCTGATGGTGCTTCTCCTTCTATATTAATAAATGTAGCTTTAATTTCAAATGGTTGTTTATTTTCTGGTGTCTCAATAACATTTCCTTTTACAATAAGACTAGCACCAACGCCTAATTTTTCTATTTTTTCAAAATTTTCTAGTCTATTATCAAAAACTACTTGAACTCCTTTAAAAAAACTACCATCATTAAGCTCTATAAACCCAAAAGTTTTTGAACTTCTAATGGTTTTTACCCAACCACAAACTGTTATTTCATCTTTTGTATACTTTTCTGTTTCTCTAAAGATTTGTTTAATTTCTGTGTACAAAAAATCATCTCCCTTATTATTTATTTTAATAAATTTTCTATGATACATTATACCCTATTTTTTAATATTTTGCATTATTTTTTTAAATTTTTTATAAAAATTTCCTTTTTAAAATATTGTTTTTGTGTTATAATTTTATTAGTATATAAAATTTTATTTAGGAGGTAATTAATATGGCTAAAAAACATTATAGAGCTTTTAAAAAACAATTAGAATTAACTTCTCCAAAAGGTACTTTTATTACTAACGACCAAAAATCTAAATTGGCTATTTTAAGTGCTGTTTTTATTGTTTTAATATTTTTAAAAGGATTATTTCTTGGTTATATTTTAGGTAAAAGAGATTAATTAATAGGCATCTTCTTAGATGCCTATTTTATTTATAAATAATGAATATTAAAGTTTACAAAATAAATAAGTTTTTATATAATATAGTATATTAATATAAAAAGAAAGGAATAATAATATGAAAATCGGTTCTCACGTGTCTATGTCTGGAGGGCTTATAAATGCTGCTAAAGAGGCATATTCTTATGGTGCTAATACATTTATGATATATACAGGTGCTCCACAAAATACTAAACGCTCCCCTATAGAAAAGTTAAAAATAGAAGAAGGAAAGGAATTTATGGCTAAAAATAATATAAGCGAAATAGTTGTACATGCACCTTATATTATTAATCTGGCTTCTTATAAAGAAGATACATATAATCTAGCAATAGATTTTTTAAAACAAGAAATAGATAGAACAACAGCTATTGGCTCAGATTACATTGTCCTACACCCAGGTGCTTTTACAGATAAAACAGCAGAATATGGCATAGAAAGAATAGCTAATGGACTTAATGAGGTTTTAACAGAAAATACAAAGCCATTTATATGTTTAGAAACAATGGCAGGTAAAGGTTCAGAAATTGGAAGAAATTTTGAAGAATTAAAAGCTATTATAGATAAAGTAGACAGAAATGAAAAAATAGGTATATGTCTTGATACTTGCCATTTACACGATAGTGGTTATGATATTGTAAATGATTTTGATAATGTAATGAAACATTTTGATAATATAATAGGTCTTGATAAGGTAAAAGTAATACACGTAAACGGTTCTTTAAATAAATGTGGTACTAAAAAAGATAGGCACGCAAATTTAGGTGCAGATGAAACAAATCCAAAAGGAAAAGACTATATAGGCTTTGATGCTATATATAATATAGTACATTCAAATTATTTAAAAGATAAAATATTTATATTAGAAACACCTTGGTTAGATACTAAAACTAATTTATATAAAGAAGAAATATCAAGACTAAGGGGGTAATATTTTGTCTAAAGTAGTATTTGTTACTGGATCTTCAAGAGGAATAGGAAAAGAAATATCAAAACTTTTTGCAAAAAATAATTATAAAGTGGTTATAAACTGTATTAATAGAAAAGATGATTTGGAAAAAACATATAATGAGTTAAAAGAAATTAATCCTAATATACTAGCATTACAAGGAGATATATCAGATTATACTATAGCTTTAGATATATTTAAAAAAATAGAAAATAAATTTGGTTGTGTAGATATATTAATTAATAATGCTGGTATATCTCATATAGGTTTATTTAATCAAATTACGCCAGATATTTGGCAAAATCTTATAAAAACTAATATAGAAGGCGTTTTTAACTGCTCTCATATAGCTTGCCAAAATATGATAAACAAAAAAGATGGTATAATAATAAATATTTCTTCTATATGGGGAAATGTTGGTGCATCTTGTGAAGTAGTATATTCTGCTACAAAAGGGGCTATAAATTCCTTTACAAAAGCATTAGCAAAAGAGCTTGCCCCTAGTGGAATACGTATTAATGCTATTTCTTGTGGTGCTATAGAAACGGAAATGAACAACTTTTTATCTAGTGAAGAAAAAGAAGAGTTTATAAATGAAATACCTTATATGCGTTTTGGAAAACCAGAAGAAGTTGCAAATTTAGCTTACTATTTATCTTCAAAAAATTCCTCTTATTTAACAGGACAAATAATAACATTAGATGGTGGCTTATTATAAAAAGACTGATTTCTATATATTATAGAAATCAGTCTTTTTATTATAAATCTAAAAAATTATATTCTTTTATTTCATTTAAAAAAATTTCCATATCTTTTTTTAAATAAATACAACAAGCAAGTCTTACACCGTCTTCTATTTCATATTTTGATAATTTTATATTATCTAAATTAGTTGGCTTTTCTATGCCATTTAAAACTCTAATTTTACAGTTACCACATCTTCCATTAGCACCACAAGGAAAAATAAAATTTATATTTTCATTTTTTAATACTTCCTTTAACGTTAAACCTTCTTCACATTTTATATTATATGTATTTTCTCTTGTATTTATTTTTAAATTAATCATTATATACCACCTTAATTTTAGCATTTTCCTACATTATATATTATTTTATATAATATATCAATATATATTTACTATATCTATATTTTTATAATATCTTGAGAGTATTTCTTCATATGTTTTTCCATTTTTAACCATTTGATTTGCACCATATAGACTAAGCCCTACACAATGCCCATAACCGCCACCATATAATGTTATTTTCTTTAAATATCCATTATTATCATATATTTTATCAAATACAAAATAAGTACTAGGTACAGAATTAATATTTTGAACTATTTCTCCATTATTATCTATTACAGATTTTAAAGTTATAACTTTTTTTATTATTAAATCCGACATTAATAAAACAGTATTGTTATCTCCTACTATTTCAAGTTCCATTATATTACCAGCTTCTCCTCTTTTCTTCACATTAATATCTTTTATTTTTCCAACATTATCTACTGGTTTATAAATATAGTTATTATTATCTAATGTTTTTATAAGATATTTTTCATCTTTATATATTTCTTTTATATTATCACTTATTTTTAAAATATCACTTTCTTCTAAAGTTGTACTCCATCTAAACCATTTACTATCATTTTCAATACTATTAATATCTTTAGTTTTATAAAATATATTAGAATTTACTTCTTCTTGCAAGTTTTCATATATATTATCTGCAAAATCTTTTATATGTAATAAATAAGGCTTATTTTCCGTTGGATATGAATAATAATCTCTATTAGCCCATATTTCACCACTATTACCTGTTACCCCTGGGGAATGACTAAAATATGTAGGTTTTATTACACTCCCCTCACTTGTTAATATTATGCCTTTTGTTTGTTCAACTGCTTGTTTAAATATTTCATCACTTTGTTTATTATTATAAATTTGATATTTAGAGCTATCATCTAAATTTGCGCCTATGCTTTTTAATTCATTTTCTTTTATGTAATTAATAGCTGTTGTTCTATATATTATGCTTAATACCTTTAACATTTCTAAATCTTTATATTCACTACAATTACTAGCTAAAACACTTTCTACATATTTTTCTATGTTTATTTGATTTATAATAACATATTTATCATTTATTTTAGTAATCTCTAATTTTTCGTAAAAAACAGGCTTTTTAAGATTTTCAAATAATATTCCTTCATCCTTACTGTTTGCTTCTACAATTATTATTTCATTTTGTCCTATTGAAAAATCTTGACCCTTTTTTATATGTAAGCTTGTTAAATTTTTTTCTTGTCCTTTTACTATAACTTTTAATCCACTACTTGATTTAAGCTTTATTTCATCAAAATATAAACTATTATTATTACTTATAGCAACTCTTATTTGATCATATTTTAAATTTTTATCTATTATAGCACCATATATTTTATTTTCATTTCCCTTTACAAAATATGTTGCAATATCTTGACCTATTATTAAATCATCTATACTACTTATAGATAATCCTTCTCCTATATTAGAATAAACTTTAAAATCTTCATCTAAAACATAATTAGTATTGTTTATTCTAACAGTATTGTTATCTAATCTATTTATTGTACCTTGTATTGTTTGTTTATAATAATCTATGGATAAAATTTCATCTTTTTTAAACTTTATATCTGCTAATAAATTTTCATCTTGCAAAGCTATATTATTATCTTTTATATATAACCTTTTTTTAGCACCACCAACAAATATATCTATAAAGTCATTACCTATTTTTTGTATATAACATCTCTTTAATGTAGGTTCAATCTCCAAAACTTCTAATATTGCTATTATTTCATTATCTCTTTTTAGTACTTTAATCTTTGTATCTATATATTTGTCTACATCTATTCCTTCAAATGAATATAATCCTTTATCTGTTATTACATAATCATCCTTTAAATTTTTATTAGTTTTTTTGGTTCCTAATACAACTAAATCTTCTTCTATAATATTTTTATCCTTAATAATTTGAGAATATATATTACACCAAAGGGCATAAGAAATTGGCTTGTCCTTATTTTTATCATCTATTTTTATTTTTTTATTTTTATCATATTTATTTATTAAATATTGGGTTTGAGTTATAGTAAGATTGCCCATTGGGTCAAATTTATCTTCTAAAACTCCACTCATATCTCCTTGTATATAAGCACAGTTTATGTATTTATTATACCAACTATCTTCTTTCACATCACTAAATTTTATAACATTATCTAAAGATAAAATTTCTCTTTTACTATATGTAGCTAATGCCATCATTTTAGAAACAGTTGCTCTATCTACTGGGTAATTGTTACCTATTACACCAACTTTAACTTCTTCTTGTTTTTCATTATTATTTGAACAACCAACTAATATAAATAATATTGTACAAATAATAAATAGCACTTTATTATTCATAATATTTCCTCCTTAAAGTATAAGGTTTTAAAACCTTGTTATATTATATATATGAATAAAAAATGCTATTATTACAAAATTTAATAAATTTTAATAAATATAAAACTATTGAAATATTTTACATACTTATATTTTAAACTGTAAATCTATATTTAATTGTTATCTTTTATTTTTATCTCATTATAAACATCTCTTTTGGATATCCCCCTATCTTTAGCAACTTTTTTCATAGCTTCTTTAATATCCATACCAGTAGATAAATATTGCTCTAAATGTTCTTTTATAGATATATTATTTATTTCTTCTTTTTCTTTATTTAAAACTTCATTTTCATTAACACCTTCTAAAACTAAAACATATTCACCTTTAGGTGTATTTTCTTCAAAATATTTTAAAGCCTCTAATAAGCTAGCTTTAAATACATTTTCGTGTTTTTTAGTAAGCTCTTTTACAATAGATATATTTCTATTACCTATTTGTTCATATAATTCTTTTAATGTTTGTAAAAGGTGGTGTGGAGCTTCATATATTATATATGTTCTTGTGTCATCTTTAAGCCTTTGTATAACTTCTTTTTTGGCTTTTTTATTAGATGGTAAAAATCCTTCAAAGCAATAACTTCTTGTTTTTATACCTGATAAAATTAAAGCAGTAATAGATGCAGTAGCTCCAGGTAAAACAGTAATTTCTATATTATTTTCATAACAAAGCTTTATTAAATCTTCTCCAGGATCACATATACCAGGCATACCAGCATCACTCACTAAAGCTATATTTTTACCTTCCAATAATAAATTTATAAGTTTTTTACCTTTAGTATCTTTATTATGTTCGTGATAACTTTCCAAAGGTACTTTTATTTCATAGTGATTTAATAATTTTATTGTATGTCTTGTATCTTCAGAGGCTATCAAATCTACTTCTTTTAATGTTTCTAAACACCTTAAAGTAATATCTTTTAAGTTACCTATAGGTGTTGCACAAACATATAATTTACCTGACATTTTAAACTCCTTTAATTGTAATATATTCTATTTATTTCATCTGTATATTGTTTATTTTTATTATAGACTATAAGATTAGGCAGTATTTTCATAAAAGCTTTACCATTTTTTACACTTTCTATTAGTACCATATTAGGTTCTTTATTTTCATAGGGCTGTACAAATCTAATAGTTTTTGGTTCTAACTTATAGTTTCTTAAAGTACATATTATATCACAAAGTCTATTAGGTCTATGAACCATATAAAATCGTCCATTTGGTTTTAATAAGAGTGAAGTTGCTTTTACAATATCATCTAAATTACAAAAAATCTCATGTCTTGCAATAGCCTTTGCATCATATTCATTTATTAAACCACCCCCCATATTCATATATGGAGGGTTAGATGTTACAACATTTATAGAGTTTTTTTCAAATTTTTCAAATACCTTTTTTATATCTAAATGAAAAACTTCTATCTTGTCTGTTAATTTATTAAGTTTAATACTTCTTCTTGCCATATCGACGCTTTCTTGTTGTATATCTATTGCAAAATATTTTTTAGCACTTGTTTTAGCGGACATAAGTATTGGTATTATACCAGTGCCTGTACCTATATCAAATACTATTTCATCTTTTTTAGCCTTTGCAAAATCTGAAAGTAAAACAGCATCTATACCAAAACAAAATTTTTTAGGATCTTGAATAATAGTATATCCATTTCTATGTAAATCATCTATTCGCTCATTTACTTTTAAAATATCCATTAGTCCTCTATACCTTTAAGTTCTTCCATACATATTTCTTCTTTAATTATTTTTCTTTTTATTATTTCTATTTCAGAAACATTGAAAAATTCTATGTTAGGTATATCTTGCTCTGTTTTTCTAACAGCAGCTTTTATAATTTGTCTTAAAACATTTACAGATAATACCTCCCCTATGCCTTTATCTGTTTTTATAATATCTCCTTCGTTTGGTAAATTTTTAGTAAGCTCTTCATATGATTCTTGCTCATATTTAAGGCAACACATAAGTCTACCACAAGCACCAGATATTTTAGTAGGGTTTAAAGATAACTTTTGATCTTTAGCCATTTTTATAGAAACAGGATGAAAATCTCTTAAAAATGTTGCACAACATAAAGGACGACCACATATTCCTATACCATTTACAATTTTTGCCTCATCCCTAACACCTATTTGTCTTAGTTCTATTCTCATTTTAAAAATAGATGCCAGCTCTTTTACAAGATCTCTAAAATCTACTCTACCATCTGATATAAAATAAAATATAATTTTATTAAGATCATAAGTAAGACTAATATCTATTAATTTCATATCTAAATTATATTTTTTAACCTTTTCTATAAATATAGAATGTGCTTCTTTTTCTTTTTCTAAATTTTTTTTATATTGAATAGTGTCTTCTTTTGTTGCAAGCCTTAAAATAGGCCTTATTTCAAAATTTATCTTTTCATCAGCTATTGTCTTGTTTTCTACTTCTACTATGCCATATCTTATACCTTGTGATGTTTCTACTATAACTGGTTGATTTTTATCAATTTTTTTACCTTTAGGATCAAAATAATACATCTTGCCAGTTTTTTTAAACTTAACACCAATTATTTCTGCCATTTTATTTCTCCTTTAATTTTAAAAATAAACATTCCATAGTCATATTAAAATTGGAATTTTGTTCTAAATATAACTTGGCTTTTAATAAAGCTTCTATTTTATCTATTAAACTTTTAACTGTCATACAAGATATATCTTCTATACAATTTTTTATATCTTTTTGTATAACAATATCAAAAGTATTAGTTTGTTTAAATACCAAACAATCTCTATAAACTAATAAATATATATCTAATATTTCATTTATTTTTTCTTTAACATTTTCATATTTTTTAATTAAATCATACATTTGTATAAGATCTAAACTATCTAATTTTTGGATATCTAATATAATGTCCTGTCTAAATTTAATAAATGTTTCAGAATAAGCTATATCTAAAGCTCTTCCTATACTACCTCTTGCATATATAGAATAAAAATTAGCCATTTTGTCATTTATATTTTTTTCAATTAAAAATCGTTCTATTATTTTAGGTGACAAAGGTTTTATTTTAAATAAAACACACCTAGATAAAATTGTAGGTAAAAAACTATTATAATTTTTAGATAATAGTATAAAAACTGCAAATTTAGGAGTTTCTTCTATAGTTTTTAATATTGCATTTTGAGCTTGTATAGTCATATTATGTGCATCTTTTATAATAAATACTTTATATTTATATTTAAAAGGTTTTGTTTCTAAATTTTTAATAACACCCTCTCTGATGTCTGAAACACCTAGTCCTTTTTTCCCACTTTCTATAAAGAAAAAATCTGGATTATTATTACTTTCAAAACTAATACAAGACGAACATTTTAAACAAGGTTCTTTTTTACTATTTTCACATAATAAAAGCTTAGCAAATGTTTTTGAAATAGTTTGTTTACCAGATTTTTCTTTACCATCTAATATGTAAGCATGGGATACTGTTTCATTTTCACTTGCCTTTACTAAACTCTTAATTATATTTTCATTTCCAAATATATTTTCAAATTTATACATATTATATAATAAGGTCTAATAAAAGTCCTCTTATTTCTCCTGTTTTATCTAATATATCAATATGACTTTTCTCTGTTTTTATAAGCTCTTGAGCTAGTTCATCTAAATCTTTATTGACAAGCTTTACTATACCATATACTCTATGTCTTCCTCTTCTGTCTAAAAAGTTTTCTCTAGAAAATTCGTGACTATTAGTTACAACCTCATTAATAAATTCTGTTATAAGACTTCTATATTTTTTCATATCCTTTATATCCATATGTTCTGATATCTTTTTGCCTTGAACAGTTATTTCATCTATAAGGCCATTTAGTTTTTCCATAAGGTTGTCATTTTCTAGCTTATTTAAGGTAAATTTAAAGTCTTCTGTTTCTTGAACATCTTTTTTTTGCTCTATTGTAGGTAAAGAGTCTAACCTAATATCACTTACTTTTAAATCCATATAAATTTCCTCCCCTTAAACTTTAACAAATTTATCTACATCTACAACAAATATAGTTGCCCCACCTATTGTAACTTCTATTGGTGGTTGAGAATAATTGTTACCCGTAACATTAACCCCATTTGCAAATTGCTTTTTACTATGCCCTTCTTTTTTTATAATATCTATTACAAAATCTACTTTTTCATCTTCAACACCACATATTAAAGTTGTATTACCAACTTTTAAAAATCCTCCTGTACTAGCAAGTTTAGTAACACTAAATCCTTCTATATTTAAAGCGTTCATTATATTAAAACTATCGTCATCTTTAACTATTGCCATAACAAGTTTCATAATATTCTCCCTCTAAAAAAATATTTTCTCTAAATAATCAACTATATTTTTATGAATTGTATCAATAGATTGTAGAGCATCTATAATTTTTATTCTTTCACTATTTTGATCTATTAATATTTTATAACCATCATAAACTTTCTTATAAAAATAGTCTTTTTCACTTTCTAATCTATCTAACTCTTTTTGTTCCTTTTTTCTTTCTATAGCCTTATTCGGAGGTAAATCTAAAAAAAATGTTATATCTGGTATAAGCCCACCAGTTGCAATATTGTTTATTTTTTTTACAACATCTATACCAATATTTCTTGCTATACCTTGATAAACAATACTAGAGTCTACAAATCTATCACAAATAACAACAGAACCTTTTTTAAGCTCTGGAATAATAATTTGGTTTACAAGTTGAGCTCTAGATGAAGCATATAATAAGGCTTCCGTCATACAATCCATTTCTTTATTTTCTATATCTAAAATTATATTTCTTATTTTTTCACCAATATTAGTACCACCAGGCTCTCTAACTAATAAAACATTAAATCCTTTTTCTTTTAAATAATTATTTAAAAGGCTTAATTGTGTACTTTTACCAGCACCATCAGTTCCCTCAAATGTAATAAATAGTCCTGACATATAATCTCCTAAATTAAAATATTTTATTTTTATTATACCATAATAAAATATTTTTTTAAAGAAAAAATATTTTATTAATTATCTTGTTTATACTTAAATATTATTAATATTAATAAAAATAAAAATGTACATATAAAAATAGAATATGTATGTAAATATTTTGCTAATATAGTTCCTAGACCTACACCTATAGAAAAAATAATAATAATACTTACATACTTAAAAGCTACTTTTTTTGCACTTTTTTCTTTATATATAACCCATCTACAAAAAAACTCCATTAAAGACCTTAAATTTCCCGTACACATAATAGAGGCAAAAACATCACCTTTGGATTTCTTAAAAGTTCCAATCATTAAAGAACAAATAAACGATATTAAACATATTATTAATATATGGTTATTTTTAAATATACCAAAGCCTAATATAATTGTAGTTATTATATTTATATATAATACTATCTTTATCCACCTTTTATTTTCACTAAATTTATATATTAAAAATTGTACAATAAATATAGCAATACAAAAAGATATTATGGGCAAAGTCCTTAAAAAAGCATTATAAAATTTACCTTCAACTAAAAATATTGAAAAAAATATTAAGTTTCCTGTTTGAGTGTTGGCAAAAATTTTATCATATAAAACATATGTATAGGCATCTAAAAAACCACCTATAAAAGTTAAGATTAAACTTATAAAAATGTTTTCTTCTATATGACCCAATTTATTATTTGTCATAATTAATCCTTTCAATAAAGTTTATATTAAATTAAATACTATGTTATCATAATTTTTTTTATTTTGTCAATGTTTGTATTTATATATAATAATTTTATTAAATTTACATAATATAATAAAAACTCTTGAACTGGAAGTATTATTATGTTATCATATTAATATAACAATATATAGTTTTAAAAACTAGATTGGAGGCTCTTATGAATATTTTTAAATCTTGGAGAGAACCTATGAGTGCTCTTACTCACCTTATAGCACTATTATTTATATTTCCTATTACAATAATTTTAATGTATCTTGGTTATAAAGAAGGTGGTAATTATTATCTATTTTCATTTTTAATATTTGGAATTTCTATAACACTATTATATTTAGCTAGTACAATGTATCATATGCTACCTGTAAAAGAACATATTGTAAAAATATTAAAAAAAATTGACCATATGATGATATTTGTTTTAATAGCAGGAACATATACACCAATTTGCCTAATAAAATTAAATAATAAATTTGGATATAGCATTTTATCTTTAGTTTGGATAATAGCCATATTTGGTATTATTTTAAAATTATTTTGGATAAATGCTCCTAGATGGTTTTCCACTTCTATCTATGTTATTATGGGTTGGCTATCTGTATTTGCATTTTTTCCACTTATAAGAGCTATTGAGATAAATGGTATTTTACTTCTTTTATTAGGAGGGATAATATATACTATCGGAGCCGTAATATATGCTACAAAATACCCTAAGATATCTATAAAGTTTTTTGGATTCCACGAAATATTTCATCTATTCGTTATAGGTGGTAGTATTTGTCATATTATATTTATGTTTAAATACGTATTATAAAAAGGATAACCCTCTTTAAAGGTTATCCTTTTTATAATACGTATTTATTTAACTTTTATTTTTATTATACTTCCTTTTTCTATAAAGACACCTGCTTCTGGTATCTGTTCAAATACTTTTTTATTAGAAACATCTTTTTTAGAATCATTATTAGAATTTTCTACTATATCTGAATCTGTATTTTCCTCACTACTATTTGATGAATTTTTAACATCTTTGTTTTCTTTTCCCAATGTTTCTTGTTCAATTTCAACAATAGAAACTTCAAATCCAAGCTCCTTTATAAGTTTACTAGCTTCATCTATGGTTAAATTTTTAGTATCTGGTACAGATACTAACTCTTTATTATCACCTTTAGACTCTATATACAGTAAGACTTTACCATTTTTATCTATACTTGTATTAGCTACTGGTATTTGTTTTACAACCATATCTCCACTACCACCAACAATCTGAAAATCTAGTCCTGCAGAATTTAACTCTTTTATAACTGTTTTTAAATCTTTATTTGTGTAATCTTTTAATAAAATTTGGTCGCTAGAAACTGTTTTGTTTTCCGATACCATTTTTTCATTAGATGGTGGTATAGCCTTATACTCTATAACTTTTTGAAAATATTCTTTTACCATAGGAACTGGTGAAACAACACCAGGAGGTGCTTTTATATAATCTTTAGGTTTGTTTATTGTAGCTAACATAAGATATTCTGGGTCTTCAGCTGGCATATATGCTGCAAAACCTAGTGTATAAATATTATCAGAACGTTTACCTTGCTGAGCAGTGGCAGTTTTTCCACCTATATTATATCCTGCTATATTAGCCTTATACCCAGTACCACCTTCTTCTAAAGTTTGTATCATTGCAGCTTTTAAAAAATCCGATGTATCTTCAGATACTACTTTTCTTACAACTTCTGGAGATTTTTCTTCTATAATATTTCCATTTTCGTCTATTATTTGTGATACTAAATAAGGTTTCATAATGTTACCACCATTTATAGTAGCTGCAAAAGCATTTATAATTTGTATAGCTGATGCAGTAAAAGTTTGTCCAAAAGCACTTGTTGCAAGCTCTGTAACATTTAACTTTTCTACTGGTACAATATATGTATCTGCTTTTATCTCTCCATATAAATCTATACCAGTTTTATAACCAAATCCAAAATCCCTTTGATATTTGTAAAAAGTATTTCTTCCTAATTTTTCTGCAATATCTAACATAGCCATATTACAAGATTTTTCTAATGCTTGTGTAAGAGTAAGTGTACCATGTCCATCTCTTTTATGACATCTTATATAATAATCTGCTACTTGTTTACCACCTGAACAATAAAATGTTTCGTTTTCACTTATAAGCCCCTCTTCTAAAGCTGATGCAACTGTTATAGCTTTAAATGTGGACCCTGGTTCAAAGGCATCTGTTATAGCAAAATTTTTCCAAATTGAATTTTTTATTTTTAGTTGTTCTTCTTGAGACATTTTATCAAAATTAGCTTTATATGCTGGATCTTCTAATAAAGATATATTATTAGGGTTATTCAAGTCAAAGTCTGGATATTGTGCCATTGACAAAATTTCCCCTGTTTTTGGATTCATAAGAATTAAAGAAACATTTTCAGGTGTATAATCTGGCGATAATGATTTATACGTATTTTCAACTACCTCTTCTGCATATTGTTGTAACGTAAGATCAAGTGTTGTAACTATATCATTTCCCTTTACAGGTTCTATATCATTTGTAACAACAGAAGAATTACCATCATATGTCCTATAAATTCTTCCTGGAGTACCAGTTAACTGTTTATTATAAGTTTTTTCAAGTCCCCATTTAGTATCTCCCATAATAAACCCTATTGTTTGAGCTGCTGCATTATTTTGAGGGTAATTCCTTTGAGTATCTGCTTCTAAGTTTACACCTACAAGTTTTTCTGCTTCTAACTTTTTACCTAAATCATATGATATTTTCTTTTTTATAATTTTCCAATGTGTATCATTTTCAGATTTTAACTTACCATTATTATCCTTTACAAAATAAGCATTTAACTCGTTAATATCAATTTGTAAAATTTCTGAAACCTTAGCTAATATTTTATTTAGTTCTTCTTGTTTTAATTCCGATAATAACCTTATGTCTAAAGCAACATTAAAAACAGTTGTACTTATAGCTAAAGGTTGGTTATTTCTATCTAATATACTTCCCCTATTAGGATTTATAACTTTATCAGATACCTTATTTATTTGATTTTCGATAGCCGCTTTTTCAAACTTATCTCCACTTTGAAATTTTATAAACAAAACTCTAAATATTCCAACAAATGATAAAATACATGTAACAATAAATATTAAAAATATTATACGTCCTTTTATATTTCTTTTTCTTTTTCTATTTGAGGTTCTTTTACTTCTATTAACTTTACTTTTAGCCAATTATAATCAGTCCTTATTATATTTTTTGTGTTCTTTTAAAATAGTTTTTTTATAAAATTATATAATTTAGTTAATTTAGTTAAAAAAGTTTCTTGTTTTTTTATATTTCCTTTTTCGGAGTAACTTTCTTTAGGAACATTTATATGTACTATTTGATAATAGGCAGGTTTTTGCATACCAAGCTCTGTTGTTGCAATATGCTCTACATACTCTAAATCTAAGTTTTTAGCAAGTTCTGTTTCTAAATTTTTATTGTTTTCTGTAATTTCCTTTAGCTCTGCGTTTAAAGTGTCTATATCAAATCTTCTCTGAATTATAAGTGCCTCTATAAAAATTATTGCTATTATAAAAGTTACTATTATAGTAAATGTTGTTATAGATTTTAATGATAAAAATTTTATTCCTTGCTCTGCTTTAACATATTTCTCTTTTTTTATTTTTTTTATTCTTTTATTTATACTTGGAGAACTCTTATATTGTTTTTCATAATCATAAGCTGTTGATGTATAATTATAATAATTGTTTTTGTTATTAACATTATATTTATTTCTTTGTTGTTTCATACATTGGTTCTCCTTTATATATTTTTTATCTTCTTTCAAAAACTCTAAGCTTTGCACTCCTTGAACGATGATTGCCATTTAATTCTTGTTCTGATGGTACAATAGGTTTTCTTGTAACAACTTTACCTAAAGATTTTTTCCCACAGGCACATATTGGTAAATCTCTTGGGCATGTACAAGGATTTTCCAGCTCTTTAAATACGTTTTTTACTATTCTATCTTCTAAAGAATGAAATGTAATTATTAAAAGCCTACCATTTTTATTTAAAATATCTACCATATTAGTTATAGTGTCTTTTAATATTTCAAGCTCTCCATTTACTTCTATTCTTATAGCTTGAAATGTTCTTTTAGCTGGGTGTGGCCCATCTATTCTAGCACCTTTTGGTATAGCTTTTTTAATAATAGACACTAGCTCAAAAGTTGTTTCTATAGGCTTAATTTTTCTTTCATTATCTATAAATTCTGATATTCTTTTTGACCATCTTTCTTCACCATATTTAGATATTATCGTATTAAGTTCTTCTTTAGAATATGTATTTATAACTTTGTATGCAGATAAACTTTTTCTTATATCCATACGCATATCTAAAGGAGCGTCTTGCATATAAGAAAATCCCCTATATCCTTCATCTAATTGATGTGATGAAACTCCTAAATCTAATAAAATACCATCTACACCTATATTTGACATATTAAGCGATTTATATATTTCTTTTATATTAGAAAAATTATTATGTACAAATACTACATTATTAAAATTTGATAATCTTTCTTTACCAGTTTTTATAGCATTTTCGTCCTGGTCTATACATATTAATCTACCCGTATTTTGCAATCTTTTTGCTATATGGCTAGAGTGTCCTGCTCCACCCATTGTTCCATCTATATATACACCATTTTGTTTAATATTCAAATTTTCAATACACTCATTTAAAAGTACTGATATATGTTCAAAATTCATAAAATCACCTATATGCCAAGTTCTGCCATTCTTTCTGCTAATTCATTATCTATAAAATTATCTTCATCATTATATGTTTCCCAATTAAACTTGCTCCAAATTTCCACTTTATTTACAACACCAATAGATACTATTTCTTTTGATATATTGGCATATTTTCTAAGGTTTTGAGGTATAATAATTCTACCTTGGGAATCTGTTTCACATTCACAAGCACCAGAAAAGAGAAAACGGAAAAAACGCCTAACCCCTTCATCTGTAGTGGGAAATTGTTTCATTTTTTCTTCAAATACTTTCCAGTCTTCCATAGTATAAATAACAAGACACTTATCTAACCCTTTAGTTAGTATAAAAGTTTTACCAAGTTCTTCACGAAACTTTGCAGGGATAATAGCTCTTCCTTTAGAATCAATATTATGATAATATTCACCCATAAACATAAAATACACCAACCTTTTACCACTATCCACCACTATTTAACCATTTAAAACCACTTTTATTAATTTTAATATATTTTTAAAAATTTTTCAACCAAAATTTGAAAAAAAGTTTAAAAACATTATATTATAGTATTTTATTTTTATTTACATAATATATCATATTTAAAAAATATTTTACATTATTATATAAAAATCGAATTATTCCGATAATATATATATAACATTTATAGAGGTGATTTTTTTTGAATATTAATTTAAAAGACATATTAAATACAACTTTATACAATAATTTATTACAAAACGCTGAACTAGAAAATAATAATACAATAAATGAAAATTTAGAAAACATTAATAATAAAATGTTAAAAATACAGAAAAATGATACACCTATATTAAGCTCTAATGAAGAACTAAAATTACTATTAAATAGTCTTAACCTAGCACCAACTAAAGAAAATATAGATTTAATAAAAATATTGGTACAAAATAATTTACCTATTAATAAAGATAACCTGCAAGATATAATAAAATCAACAAAAATTTTTAAAGATAACCCAATAGAAAAAGCATTATTTTTAATTGAAAATAACATTAAACCAACTATAAATATTGGTGAACAAATTGATAGTTATATATCTAAAACAACACTAATAGATAAACAAATTGATGAAATATTTTCTAATATAAAATTTCTAAACAATGATAAAATAATTAATGAAATATTTAAAAATTCTAGTTTTGAAAACATAGCAAAATCAAATATTAATACTCTTGCAGAATTTAAAGAAAGTTTATTAAGTCATATTTTTAAAAATAATAATCTTACAGAATTTAAAGAATTGGAAAATATAATAAAAAATACTTCTAATCTTACAAATATTAATGATAAAAATGTAAATATAAAAGATAATACCACTACATATAAATTATTAAAAAATATAACTGATTTTACCTTTAATGATGAATTATTAATAAATTCTGAAAAAATTAATATATTTAAAGATTTACCTAATATTACAGATAAAAATAATAATACAATACTTCCTAAAACTAACCTAGAAAATTTAAACGTGCTAATAGACAAAAATACTTTAAATTTAATACAAAAACAAATTTTTAATATTATACAATCAGACCATAAAATAAATACAAAATTTAAGGATTTAGTAAACAACCTTGAAAACTTTCAAAAAAAATTAAAATTTTTTGAATTTAAAGATTCTTCTAATGAAGAATTAAATAAATTTTTTGAAGATTTATCTATAATATCAAAAAATTTAAAAGATAATATTAATAATATTTCTGAAAATAATTCAGATACTATTATTAATAATTTAGATAACCTTAATAAAAATATAGATTTTATGAGTAATTTAAAAAATAATATGTTTTTACAAATTCCTATTAATATAAATAATTTTTCTACAACTGCAGAACTTATAATATTTTCTAATAAAAAAAATAAAAATAATAATTCAAAAAATAATAGTGGTTCAGCATTAATTTCCTTAAATTTATTATATTTAGGCAAGTTAGAAGTGTTCATTAATAAAATAAATAATGACATTAGTTGTCAGTTTAGATTAGAAAAAGATGTTACAAAAAATTTAGTAAAAGAAAATATAGATTTATTAAATGACTATTTAAAAGATAAAAACTTTAATCTAAAAGATGTTACATTTAAAGATTTAGATGAAAGTTTTTCTTTAATAAATATTACAAGAAAAAGAAATACCTCTTTAGATTTTAAATTAGGTAATTTTAATGCTAAAGCTTAAAATGTTTAATAAAAAAGAATCTCTACCAACTTATTTGTTTATTATTTTAATAGTTACAAATGAGTGGTAAAGAAACTTTTTTATAATTAAAATGGATTAAAATAATGTTTTCTACACGTGGAAATGAAGTAGTCATCTCCTTCTTGTATATCACCTATAACAACCGTATTGCCTGTTTCAGATTCTAATATAGGCTTGCCATTTTTTATTCTTAAATTCATAGTTGCTTTTTTATCACAAAAATGACAAACACTTTTTATCTCTTGTATACTATCTGCAAAGTATAATAGTGCTTTAGAGCCTTCAAAAAGTTCCCCTTTTATAAAACTATTTTTTAACCCATAGCATATAACAGGTATTTTTAAAAAATCTACTATCTCTGTAAGCTCTAATACTTGTTTTTTAGTTAAAAATTGTGCTTCATCTATTAATATACAATTTATTTTCTTTTTATTTTTAGACTGTATCAATTCATATAAATTTATGTCTTTATCAAAACAAAAACAACAATGTTTATATGTTAATGCCCTACTTTCTATAAATGAATCTTGTGTTCTTGTATCTAAATTAGACCTAAGGCAAATTATATTTTTACCTTGATTTTCATACTTATGTGCTGTCATTAAAAGGTCTGCCGATTTAGATGCATCCATTGTGCCATATTTAAAATATAATTTTGCCATCATTTTCTCCTATTAAATTTATTTTTTTGTTGTATTCTCTTCTGTATTATTTTTTTTCGTACTTTCCAAAGTTTGATTTATAATATTTATCATAATATCTTTAGTAAGACTACCAGATACATAACCATATATTTTTCCATCTTTATTAATCATAAATGTTGTAGGAAATGACCTAATAAAATAATCTCTATATATTTCTCCTGTTTCATCAAAAACTATAGGAAATGTATAGCCTTTTTCCTCTATAAAATCCATAATTTCCTCTTTTGGTACATCATTATTATTAGGGTATTCTTCAGATGATGGATTTGCAACACCTAGTATAATAACTTCATCTTCATTAAACCCATACTCTTTATAAATTTCTTCTATATGTGGCATTTCTATTAAACAAGGATTACACCAAGTTGCCCAAAAATTAAGAAATACTACTTTACCTTTATAGTCTGATAATGTATGCTCATTTCCATATTGATCCTTAAGAGTAAAATCAAATATATCTGGCAATTCTTTTATCTCTGAACTTGATTCATCTACTGAGTTTTCCACTTCTGATGAAATTTCTTCTGTTGTTTCTTCTTTATTTTTATCTTTTTGTTCAGATTTATTTTGAGAAGATACTGTATATTTATTTAAGTATTTTGATATCCCATTCATATATCCAGTAAATGTCATTATACCTATTATAACTAATAAAATACCACTTATTTTTACTGTATATTTTATAATCTTTTGATTTTGTTTAAAGAAATTTAAAACTTTACTTGTAAATAATCCTAATGTTAAAAACGGTAAAATAAATCCTAAAGAATATATAAATATTAAAAGGTTACCTGTAAAAACATTTTTAGAGCTAGAAGCTAATATTAATACTGATGCTAAAGCCGGACCTACACAAGGTGTCCAAGCAAAACTAAATGTAAATCCCATAAAAAAAGCTATTAATGGATTTACTTGTTTTTGACTAATATCAAAATTAATTTTTCTTTCTTTCTGTAAAAATTTAAAATCAAAAATTCCCAATTGAAAAAGACCTAATAAAACAATTATTATACCACCTATTCTAGTAAATAAAATTTGATATTTACTAAAAAATCTTCCTAAAGCCGAAAATGAAAATCCTAATAAAAAAAATGTACAACATATCCCTATTGTAAAACATATAGTATGAAAAAATACTTTTTTTCTTTTATACACTATTGTACCATCATCTAAAGTTTGCTTTGCATTACCTGCTAAATATGTTATGTATATAGGTATTAAAGGTAAGATACAAGGTGATAAAAAAGATACTAACCCTTCTAAAAATACTATTATAAAGCTTATATGTTCTGATGCATTTACATTATTAAATATACCTTTCACCTTCCTAACTATTATTTATTAATTTTTCTATAAATTCTTTATCCTTTAAACCACTTATTTTTTGTATAACTTTATTTTCTTTTAATATAACTATTGTTGGAACAGACATTACACCATATTTTATAGCTATACTTGGACTATGTTCAATATTTACTTTACCGATAATTATATTTTTATTTTTATCTTCAATTTCCTCTAATGTTTTATCTAATATTTTACAAGGACCACAATTTGTTGCTCCAAAATCTAAAATAATTAAATCTTTATTATTTATTACATATTTATCATAGTTTGTTTCTAAAATATCTAATATCATATTTATTCCTTTCAATTAAATAATATTATCCAATTTTAAATTTGGATAAGCATTTAAATCTAAACTAGCAAAATTACCTTTTAGGAACTCATAGTATCCAGCACAACCTATCATAGCTGCATTGTCTGTACATAGTTTTAAACTTGGTACACAAAGCTTTATCCCCTCTTTATCACAAGCATCTTGCATACTTTTACGCAAAAATGAATTTGCAGAAACACCACCTGCTAATGTTAATATTTTTATGTTATTTTCTTTACAAGCTTTTATAGTTTTAAAAACTAAAACATCAGATACTGCTTGTTGGAAAGATGCTGCCAAATCTTCATTTTTAAATGGTAAATTTGTCATCTTACTTTTATTAACAAAATTTAATACAGCAGATTTTAACCCACTAAAGCTGAAGTCATAATCATCGGTATCTATCATAACACGTGGTAATTCTATTGCATATTTATCACCTGTTTTTGCAAGTTTATCTATCTCTGGTCCTCCAGGGTATTTCAACCCTATTGTCCTTGCCACTTTATCAAAAGCTTCACCACAAGCATCGTCTCTTGTTTTACCCAATATTTTAAACTTTCCATAATCTTCTACATAAACTATATGTGTGTGTCCACCAGATATAACAAGACTTATAAAAGGTGGCTTAAGGTCCTTATCTTCTATATAATTAGCATATATATGTCCCTCTATATGATGTACTGGTATAAGAGGTTTTTTTAAAGTATATGCTAAAGACTTTGCATAGCTAACCCCAACTAATAAAGCTCCAACAAGACCTGGACCATATGTAACAGCAATAGCATCTATATAACTAAAATTTTTATTAGCCTGCTCTAAAGCCTCATCTATAACTAAATCTATAACTTCTATATGTTTTCTTGATGCTATTTCTGGAACAACTCCACCAAAAACTCTATGAGTATCTATTTGAGAAGAAATAACATTAGACAAAACTTCTCTACCATTTTTAACAATAGCTATGGAAGTTTCATCACAAGAACTTTCAATAGCTAATATAATTATATCTTTTTGTTTATCCTCCATATTATTCCCTTTCTACAAAGTTTATTTTATTGTTTATTATATCAACAATCTTAAGACAAATCAATAAGTAGACTAAAATAGTTAAATTATGTTAAATATTTAAAATATAGCAATTATTTCATATATACTAATAAAAAATATTGATAAATATTAGTTTAAATGATATAATTTTTAAGAAATTAAAAGGAATCTATAGAAAGGGTTAATTATGTCTAACATTAATAACATAGAAGAAATAAATAAAAGAAGAATTTTTGGTATAATATCTCACCCTGATGCTGGTAAAACAACTTTAACAGAAAAACTACTTTTACACGGAGGTGCTATAAGAGAGGCTGGAGCAGTTAAAGCTAGACGTGGACGTTCTGCCAAATCTGACTGGATGGAAATAGAAAAGCAAAGAGGTATTTCTGTTACATCATCTGTTATGCAGTTTGAATATAATGACAAAAAAATATCTATTATGGATACACCAGGGCATAATGATTTTGGAGAAGACACTTATAGAATATTAACTTCGGTAGACAGCGCTGTTATGGTTATAGACGCAGCAAAAGGTGTTGAGACACAGACAAAAAAACTTTTTAAAGTATGTAGTATGCGAGAAATACCTATTTTTACATTTGTAAATAAACTTGATAGAGAAGCAAATCCTCCTTTAGATCTTTTAGAGTCTTTAGAAGAAGCCCTAGGTTTACCATCTGTGGCTGTCACTTGGCCTATTGGTAGTGGCTCTATATTTGAAGGTATATATGATAGAACCGAAAATAAGATACACCTTTTTAAAACAAAAGAAACTATAAATTTATCTGAAAAAGGTGTATATGATGAAAAGCTTGATAACATATTACTAGCAGAAAATTTAGAAAATCTTAGAATGGATATAGAGCTGTTAGATGGTGCTGGTAACGAATTTGATTTAGACTTAATATTAAAAGGTAAGCTTTCTCCTGTTTTCTTTGGTACTGCTCTTTCTGATTTTGGTGTTACAGAATTTTTAGAACATTTCTTAAAAATATCACCACCACCATCTGATAGAAAAACAACTAATGGTTCTGTAAGCCCAACAGATGAATTTTTTAGTGGATTTATATTTAAAATACAAGCTAATATGAATCCTGCTCATAGAGATAGATTAGCATTTTTAAGAATTTGCTCTGGAACATTTGAACGTGGTATGAATGTTACATTATCAAGGACTGGAAAACAATTTAAGTTAAATCAATCTACACAGCTTATGGCAAATGAAAGAGAAACTATAGATATAGCTTGTGCTGGTGATGTTATTGGAATATATGACTCTGGAAATTATCAAGTTGGAGATACATTAACTAACAGTAATGAAAAAATATTTTTTGAACCTTTACCTACTTTCCCTCCAGAACTTTTTATGAAAGTTAGACCTATAAATACTATGAAAGCAAAACACTTTCAAAAAGGTGTTGAGCAACTAGCTCAAGAAGGTGCCATACAAGTGTATAAAAATGAATTTAATGAGGTTATATTAGGAGCAGTTGGACAACTACAATTTGAAGTTTTCGAGCATCGTATTAAAAATGAGTATAACTCTGATATAAGAATGGAACCTATTAGTTTTACTGTTGCAAGATGGGTAAAATGTGATAATATAGAAAAATTAAAAGATTTTCAAAATTCTAGATGTACATTGGTTTTTGACCATTTTGATAGACCAATATTACTATTTGCCAACCAATATACTTTAGATACATTTGCTGAAAGAAACCCTAATTTAAAACTTATAGATGCTTTAAATGTACAATCTGAGTTATAGTAATAATTTATTATATATTGTATTTAATTACTATAAAAATAGTAAAAATTAATAAATATTTATTAACTTTTACTATTTTTTTTAAAATTTAATATTTCTATTGAATTTTTATGTAATTTATAGTATCATATAATAATAATTATTATCTAATAAGGAGGTGTATTATGAAAATTCTTATAGAAAATCTTAAGAATAATAATTTAAAAGTTACTCCTCAAAGATTAACTATTTATAGCTATTTATATCATAATCATATTCACCCTAGTGCAGAAACTATATACAACAATATAAAGGATCAAAATCCTACAATAAGCCTTGCAACTGTTTATAAAACTTTAAAATCTTTAAAAGATTCTGGTCTTGTTCAAGAAATAAATGTTGGTGAAGATAGTTTCAGATATGATGTACAAATTACCCCACACTCCCACATAATTTGTACAAAATGTAATAGTATTTTAGACTATTTTCCAAAAGAAAATTTTATTGATGATATCAAAGCTAATATTTCTAAAGAAACTGATTTTGAACTAAACTCACATCAAATGTACTTTTATGGTGTTTGTAAAAATTGTCTAAACAATTAAAAATAGCTAGACTATTAATAGTCTAGCTATTTTTAATTGTTTATTATTTATTTTGTTTCACAAACCCCACAACCACAGTTACCTTGCATCATAAAGATTAATAATAATAGAATAAGCATACTGCTATCTCCACAGCCACCACAGCTACCTTGCATTATCATTAATAAAATAATAATAAAAATAAAGTTATTTCCTCCAAAATTCATATTTATTACCTCCAAAAAAATTTATATTTTAATTATATGCTTACAATTTAAAATAATTGACAAATTTTTAAAAATTTTATTCGAACAAGCCTAAAAATGTTGTACAAGTATATTTTTTGTAAAAATTAATAACATTTTACAAATTTTAGCATAAACTAAATTAAGGATTATTAGAAAGGGATTTAATATGGGTAATATAGAATTAATAGTTGAAAATAATTTATCTTTAGAAGATGAAAATATATTAAAATCTATTGTTAATATAAAATATAAAATACCCTTAATAAATGCTATCGTTATAGAAATAGATGAAAATAATTTAGATAGCTTAAAAGAATTAAAATGCTTAAAGACTGTTTTTCAAAATACTCATATAACTATGCAAATGGACACAGCTAGAAATACAGTAAATGCTAATATTGTTCAAGAAAATGGTTATACTGGAAAAGGTATAGGAATAGCTATTTTAGATACAGGCATATCTCCTAACAATGATTTTTTATACCCCCAAAATAGAATATTAGCCTTTAAAGACTTTATAAATAATAAAGCTAAACCATATGATGATAATGGTCACGGAACCCACGTAGCTGGTATAGCTGGCGGAAGTGGTATAAATTCTAATGGAAAATATAGAGGTATAGCTCCTGATTGTAATTTTATAGGTGTAAAGGTGTTAAACAACGAAGGTAAAGGAAATGCCTCTGATGTACTTGCTGGATTACAATGGGTTATGGATAATAAAGAAAAATATAATATAAAAGTTGCTAATTTATCTATTGGCACTAGTAATACTTCGTCTAACGACCCCTTAGTAAAAGCTGTAGAAAATATGTGGGATAGCGGAGTTATTATTACAATAGCTGCTGGCAATGATGGACCTAAAAAACATACTATTAGCTCCCCTGCTATAAGCAGAAAAGTTATAACTATTGGTGCATCTGATGATAATATAACTGCAAATGTTTGGGGAAATAATCTGATAAACTTTTCTGGACGTGGACCTACATTAGAATGTATCGTAAAACCAGATATATTAGCACCCGGTGTTAATATTATATCTTGTTTATCTAATAGTGTATCTAAACAATCTAATGAAATTGTAGACAAAAATTATTTTTCTTTAAGTGGTACGTCTATGTCAACTCCTATTGTTTCTGGTGCAATAGCATTACTCCTAGAAAAGTATAAAGACTTAAAACCAGATGATGTAAAACTTATGTTAAAAAAATGTTGTAAAAATTTACATTTGCCAAAAAACCAACAAGGTTGGGGATTATTAGATGTTTATAAATTATTATCTCAGGAGGTATGTTATGCAAGAAAATAATATTATATATGAAATAGCTCAAAAAATGCAAGATAAACAAGTAATAGAAAGTGACATAAAAGAAGCCTTTGGCTTAGTTACAAACTTATTTAAAACAAAGTATATTGATAAAATAAATTTAGAACTGAAAAATAATATAGATAATATAAAATCTAACCCACCTAAAGAAGTTGTGCTATTAAATGCTATTAAACCATTTATATTAGAAGAAAATCATAAAAATATAGATAATGCTATAAATATAGTGACAAATATATCTGCGTTAAATTATATGATTCCTAAAAATGTGCAAAATAATGTTATAAAAGTAAACACACTAAATAGTGACCCTTCTGTTAAGGAGGACGGTGTATATGATATTGATGAAAATTGTTTATTTTCAATAAATAATAATTTTAATATGTCTAACAACTTAATAGTTTTGGTGTTTATGCTATTATTATTAAAATTATAATTATTGATTAATTTTTATTGCTATGTTACTATAAATATAAAAACATATAAGGAGATAAAAATGATAGAAGAAATTAAACAACTTGTTGATAAGCTTAATAAAGCTAGAAAAGCATATTACCAAGAAAGCTACGAGATAATGTCTGACTTTGAATATGATAAACTATATGATAAGTTAGAGGCTTTAGAAAAAGAAACTGGAATAATATTATCTAATAGCCCTACTCAACAGGTTGGATATATAGTTTTAAGTGAATTAAAAAAAGTTAAACATAATAAAAAAATGCTATCATTAGATAAAACTAAGGAAATCTCTAAAATAGAAGATTTTTTAAATACAAAAGAAGGCTTATTATCTTTTAAAATGGACGGACTTACAATAGTTTTAACATATGATGATGGAATACTAGTTAGTGCTGTTACAAGGGGTAATGGTGAAATTGGAGAGGATATTACCCACAACTGCAAAATGTTTAAAAATATTCCTTTAAAAATACCTTTTAAAGAAGAACTTATTATACGTGGGGAGGCATTAATATCTTTTGAAGACTTTGAAAATGTAAATGAAAAATTAGACATAGAAGAAAAATATAAAAATCCAAGAAATTTATGTAGTGGAACTGTAAGACAGCTTAATAATGAAATAACAAAAGATAGAAATGTAAGTTTTTTAGCTTTTTCTCTAGTAAAATGTAATAAAAAATTTAATTTAAAATCTGAACAATTAAATTATTTAAAATCTTTAGGTTTTGAAACAGTAAAATATGCTTTGGTAAATAAATCTAATGTTTCAAAAACTATATCTGATTTTGAAAATATGATAAAAACTAACAAATTTGCAACAGATGGATTAGTAATAACTTTTGATGAAATAGAATATAGCAATAGTTTAGGAGAAACTTCAAAATTTCCTAAAGATTCTATTGCTTTTAAATGGGCTGATGATTTAGCAACTACTACACTAATAGATGTAGAGTGGAATACATCAAGAACAGGGCTTATTAACCCAATTGCCATATTTGAACCAGTAGAACTTGAAGGTACTACAGTTAATAGAGCTAGTCTTCACAATATAAGTATTATAAAAAATTTAAAATTAGGTATAGGTGATACAATAAAAGTTTATAAAGCTAATATGATTATACCTCAAATAGCAGAGAATGAAACAAATAGTGATACTCTTAAAATACCAGCTAAATGTAATGCTTGTAATCATAAAGCAGAAATTATACAAATACGTGATGGGTTAGCTTTAAAATGCACTAACCCAAATTGTATCGCTAAAGTAATTAATGGTATTGTTCATTATGTGTCTAGAGATGCTATGAATATAACAGACTTTTCTAAAGCTACTATTGAAAAATTTATTAATAATAAATTCATAACAAATTATACTGATATATATAACTTAGAAAACTTTAAAAACGATATAATTAATATGCAAGGATTTGGTGAAAAATCTTATAATAATATTATAAATGCAATAGAAAATTCAAAAAATACAACTCTTCCTAATTTTATATATTCATTAGGAATTGAACACATAGGTCTTAGCAATGCAAAAACATTATGTAAATATTTTAATTATGATTTTGATAAAATCAAAAATGCTACATTAGATGAAATTATTGCAATAGACGGATTTGGTGAAATTATGGCAAATTCATTAATAAACTATTTTTCAGACAAAAAAAATATAGACCTTATAAATAAAGTATTTCCTTTATTAAAGTTAAGCGACAGTATTAATGCTAAAACAAATAATAAATCTATACAAAATAAAATATTTGTAATAACAGGAGATTTACAAAGTTTCAAAAATAGAAAAGAATTACAACAAAAAATAGAAGATTTAGGTGGCAAAGTAACTGGTAATGTATCTACAAAGACTGATTATCTCATTAATAATGATAAAACCTCTACATCATCTAAAAATAAAAAAGCAAAAGAACTTAATATTACTATAATAAATGAAGAAGACTTCTTGAAAATGTTAGATGTTTAAATTATGATAACATTAATATAAAATAAAGAAGAGAAAATAACAGTTATACTTGTGAAATATATGTTATAGGTATATTAAAACAATATCAAAATAGTTGTATTGGTAAATGTAAATCATTATTTAATGAACTTTACAAGTATGATAAAAATAATAACTATAACTTTATTCAAGTTAATCACAATTGTTATGATATAACTAATAAATTTTATAAATCTTTATGATTTAAAGAATTTAAGTATTTTTCTACCTTATGGGATAAATGCAATCCTTGTCAAATTTATATAAAATATATAAAGAAATAAATATTTCTTATAAATTAAATTTTCTTTCTTTTTTAATTTTTATTATTCAATTAAATATGTATTACGTATAATGATATTTATTTAATATAAAATTTTATAATAAGTTGTAAGATTATACTTAAAAATAAGAAAGAAAATCAAACTAGATTTCGATTTGATTTTCTTTCTTATCTTTTATATCCTTATATAAGTAAATATAGATGCTCCCTATATTTACCAACTTAAATGGATAATTTTCATATTATTTATATTAACTGCAAAATTATGTTGCATATCACCTAAAAATACCAAAAGTTCAAATACTTTTATATAATTTTTTATAACACCCTTTTATTTTTTATCTATATTACTTTTATATCCAATAAATCTAATATCAATTATTTTTTTTTAATTTTAAAATAATTGATTGTTCATATAAACCTGTTATTGATTGATATATTAATTTTATTTCACTATATTTTGTAAATATATTATTTTTATTTATTTGTATACCTCCAACGTTTTTATTTTTACCATTATATAAAATACCAAAATCACCTTTTGTAGCATTACAATGTAATATTTTTATAATTTCTATTAATATTTTACATTGTTCATATAATGTAAGATTATTTTCAAATCTCTCCTTTGTCTCTTGCATATAACCATATATATTTTTAAACACAACATTGTATTTACTATTTTTTATTTTTATGAAAAGTTTATTATATAATTCAATGTTTTTACCTAACGTTATTTCTATTTGGGTTAAAATAAAAAATTTACTTTTAATAAAATATTCCTCTCCTTTTTCTACACAATTTACCATCTTTTTAATATATTTTTCTTCTTCATAGCTTAATATTAATTGCATAGCTGGTTTAAATAATAATGAATCTGCCGACTTACCTGATAAATGTAAATATAACCCATCTAAAGAAAATAAAGTATTTATTTTTACTTTACTAATCAAAATTTTTGGTTCAACCAAATTTAATATATCCTCACAATATTTTTGGGATGATTTTTCATAGTATAATTTATTATACATATATACAGGTTCTATACTTATTACATTTTTTTTATTATTTATATGTTCTACGATTATAAAATAAGCAACAGATTTACTATCATATCCACCATATTTTTTCACATCAAGTTCCTTTTTAAGGGGTAATAAATTTTCATTTTTACCTGCTGGATATAATGTCTGTTTAAATAGTTCTCCACGTTTTGTATCACTATACCTTGTAAATAAAATATTATTTTTATACATAGTATTTTTTATAATATTTAAAGATTTATCCTTATCCCAAACATCCTCTACACTATAATCAAATATTTTTTTAAAACTTTCTTTATTATCAATTAATCTTTTTATATAAAGTCTATTTGAAAATTGTGTATTATATACATTACCTACAACAATATTTAAATAAGCATCTTTTGCATAGTGATAATCATTTACTTCTCTACATTTTAATAAATCATATTTTTGTCTAAAATCTGATACTAAACTAGATTTTACATATACTATTTTAGTCTTTGGATAAATTTCCTGTAAAATTTTACTTACACCTTTAGATGCTTGACTTACTTCTAATAATTGTTTATATATAAGTATCTTAAGATCTTTTTTAGAAAGAGGTGTTTTTCTTGTAAGACGTTTAAATTTTTCTTCGGTTAAAAATCCTTTTTCTTTTAGTTCATACCAAAAATTTATCATTTTTTCTTGTATATTATTTGATATAGGAAAATCATTTGTCTTAGCACTATTAACTCTTTTATCAACTAAAACTAAATTATCAAAACTATCATCTTTAATTTTGGATCTTGGATATATATGATCTTTATCATATATATTTGCATTCATTAATTCTTCTAACTGTATTAACTTTCCCGTATACATACATTTTCCCAATTGTAAATAATATAAATATAACTTAATTTTACCAAACTCTTTTTCTTCTGTTTGCTCTAATTGATTATAAATCTCTATATATTCTTTTTTTATATTTTTATATAAATTAAGGAGTTTTTGTTTCCTTTTTTTTGTTAGGCTTTTTCCATCTATTTTTTCTCTTACCGTTTCTATAAATATTTTTTCTGGTGGGAATTTTAAAGATTTTTCAATTTCTTTTATAATAAGTAAACTTTGATATATAGGTCTTTTTATTTTAGGAGAAACATAAAGATTATTCACTTTTTCTAATATACTTTCATCTTTTTGTGAAAGACTATTTATTGCTTTTATACTTTTCATAAAGTTATATTTATTTGATAAAATTTCCATAAAATTATTATTAGTTTCCCTTAACATATCTATTATATTTAATTTTTTGCCTATTTCTTTATTTACAGATGTAATTTCTGTTAAAAGCTTTTTAGATAATATTCCCCAACCACTATATTTAAACTTACAACACTCTTTGATTTCACTTTCTTCTAATATATCTCCATATTTTTTTGTAATTTTAGATTCTAATACTTTTTTATTCTCTCCAAATATTACAATATAGCTTATAATATTATCCACCATATCTAAATTTTGATATTTATCTATAAGTAATCCTTTAAAATCTATATAAGATGACATAGATGATTTTATATCTATATCTATACCCGATAGTATATCTTCTTTTTTCATATAATTATTACATATTAAAAAATCTTTTATTTTTTTATACGTAACTTTTTTATTTTTACAAAATATTTCATTAAATATTCGTTTTTTTATTTCTAAGCTTATTTTTACATCATTTATTCTCAAATTATTTATTTCATTTAACACCATAAACTCACTATAAATTAACGAATTTTTAGCTAAAACATCTTCAAGTGGTAAATAAGAACATTTATTTGTCATTTTTCTAATAAATTCCTCTCCACTTTTTTCAATATTCACAACTTTTTCAAAATTCCAAGGATATATTTTTTCATTACTATTTTTTACAAACCAAGATAATGGACTATGTCTATTTAAAGGACCTACATAATATGGTATTCTAAACTTAAATATAGATATTATCTTATCTATAACAGTTAAATTATCACTATCCTTTTCTAACAAAAATGAATAGTGTTTACTAGCATTTTTTAATATTTTTTCAAGTTCAAATAAATTAATTTGGTATGGTATTATACTATTATCTTTATTAACCTGTTTACATAAAAATGTACCTTGTTCAATCTTTTTATTAATATATAAGTATTCTTCACTTCTCTTATCTGATGTATTTCTTAATAATGTCTTTAAAGTAGTATAAAATTCCTCTTTACTACATTTTTTTATATAAGATTTTTTATTAACTCCTACATAATTAGCATAACCATTCTTTCCTTTACCTTTAAATATTTCATTATATTTTTCATCATTAAAATTTTCTTTTACAAATTTCTTTAATTTAATTAAGTCTCTTTTATGTTCTTCATAAATTTTAACTCTTGCAAAAGATATATAATCATTTCCTTTTAATATATTTTCTAAAATGATCCAATCATAAATGGATTTTAATAAAATGATAATATTTTTATCCTCGTCAGATAAGTTAATTTTATCAAAAGTATCATTATTTATTTCAGATAATTTTAAACTTAAATTTTTATTATCAAATTTTAAATTTTCATCTTCAAAAAGTTTATATAAATCAAATTTACCATTAGACAAAGCTAATAATAATAAATATTTTTTTTTATCATTTTTTTTATTAACAGAAAATAAATTTACTAAACTTTTTTCTTTTTCTTTTTGGCTTATATTGCTAGTTATTATTTTTTCTAAATCATCATATTTATCATAATCAAAAGAAAACTCAAATCTATTATATATATAATTATTTAAGTCATCAAATAAGTATTTAAAACTTGGTTTTGTTTCATTTAAATTTTCAAATAAAAAATGCCCTCTATTTTTTATAATATTATGTATTGCTAAATATATTAATCTTATGTCTGCTTTTTCTTCATTTTCTATAAGTTCTTTTTTTAGGTGAGATATTGTTTCATATTTTTTATGGTAATCTTTATCATTAAAATTTTTATCATTAAATAAAGTGTAAATGTAGCCTTTATCTTCTATATGATATTTACTTTCTTTTAATCTTATAAAAAAACTTTCATCTATTTTTGATATTTCTTCTGCAAATAAACTTTGTAAAAGCTTTATACGCTCTTTTCTTCTTTGGAGTCTTTTTCTATTAGACCTAAAAATTCGTCTTTCAGCAGCAGTTTTAGACTCTTCAAAAAGTCTAATTCCCCATATATTTTTATTTTTAATTTTTACTAAATTGTAATCTTTATCTGTAACTGCATATCCAATAGAATTTGTCTCTATATCTATACCTAAAAAATATTTATTAACCATAGTTTTACTCTCCTTGACAAATTATTTTTTTTATGATACTATTAGTTTAATATTTCTGTCATATAAGATTAAGCCATAAGTTCAAATAAAAATTTATTCAACTCGTTACTTATGTAACCTCATATCGTATGAGATATAGACTTAATTTATTTAAGTCTTTTTTATTAATTATACTACTTTAATAGTGAATTTACATTTATAATTTTAATATCTTTTAAAAAATGTGTCAATAAATCATAGTATTTTAATTTATATTAATTAAAATTATAAAATAATTTATAATCATAATTTAGTTTATCGATAGGTTTGAGAATGGTATAATTTTATATGATAGTAACCTTAATAGAAAAAGTAAACAAAAAGGCTTGAATTTCTTTAAAATAAAGAATCACAAGCCTTTTATATTTTTCTAAAATAGTATTTATTTAATTTTTTATTATTAAATCTTATTAATAATATTAAAACTAATTTTGATTTAATAATTGACATACTGCAGAATAACTTTGTGCATATGTAAGGTTAGATTTTGGTAAAAAATTACCATTATTATCTCCTCTTATTATACCTAAACTTGATAATTTTTCAATAGATGCTTTGCTCCAAGCTGAAGTATTATCTAAGTCATTTATAATATAGCTGTTTGTATTATCTAAATTTATTAAATTTAAAGTTCTATCTAATATAACTGCCATTTCTTCGCGTGTTATACTAGAATTTGGTTTAAATGTGCCATCTGTATATCCACTTAAAATATTAGATGATACTAAACTTAATATAGCATTTGTTGTTTCAGTATCTGTATCAGTTAAATCACTAAAACTATTATTTGATACTTCTAAATCTAAATGATAATTTTCTTTTAATAGGTTATATATTAATTCGGAAAATTCTCCCCTATTAATATTAGTATCTAATAAGTTAATAAATTCATCATTTATTATATCATTATCTATTATATTTGCATCTACTAATTTAACAATAGAGTTATTAGACCAATGGTTGATATTATCTATAATAATTGTATTAGGTATATTTGTATTTATTTTTTCCTCTGTATTAGACTCTGTATTTGTATTTGCATTTTCTTTATTTGATGTATTATTTGAAGAACCTATTACAGCTCCACCACCACTATTATAATTTGTATCAGATTGTGAATTATTTTTATTATCTTCATCTTTCTTTAAATTATCTAAGTATAATTTTTTATTACTATCTAAAGTTTTTTTAGTTCCATCTTTAAATTCTAATAATCCACCATTTTCTAAAGTTAATGAATTACTATCTAGTAAAATATTACCTTTATTAGCTATTATTTTATTACCATCTGTAAATGTTATAGTATTATCTTGTAATACTTTATCTGTTCCTACTTTTATGCTATTTGTATTAGTTAATTCTACTGTATCTTTTAATGTTATATTATAAGAATCATCTGTTATTATTCCACCATCAGATAAACGTATATTATAATTTCCTATCAATTCTGGTGCTTTATCTTTATTTGTAGGTTCAAATATTCTGATATCACTTAATATTATATTACCATCTTCTGTTAAATCAAATCCACCTAAATCAAATGTGTTATTTTTAATATCTGTTAAATCACTATCTTGTACTAGACTATTATCTATAATAGTTAAAGATATATTATCTTTATAATTTATATTATTTTCTAAAGTTATATTTAATGTATCCCCTAAAGTTTCTATATTTTTTATAGAATAATCTTTTCTTGTTTTACTTTTAATTTTTACATAATCTTTAGATAAATTATTATCTATTTTAGTATCTAATTTAACAGTTATATTATTATCTACATAACCACTATTTGTATAAATATCTACAATTTGAGCTTTTTGTTTTATTGGCTCTTTTGTTATATTATTTTCTATTATTAAATTTGATATTTCTTCTAACTGTGTTCCAGTATAACTTAATTTTATAATGTCATCTTTATATATTTGATTATTACTATTTAAAGTTATTTGAATAATATTTTTACCTTTAGTTCCTTTAACATTTTTTATATCCAATTTTGTGAGATTTTTAAATACACTAAAATCGTTAATATTTGTTATATTTTCTTTTAAAGCTTCGTCTGTTTTTAATGTAATTACATAATCTTCTCCTATACTGCCACTTGTTATAATTGTTTTTATATTATGCTCTACATTTTCATCAATAAAGCTTTTAAATTTATCTCCTGTATAGCTTACTGTATAAGCATTATTTGATGTTGCACCTTCAACCAATATTAATTCTATTATATTATCTGTTAACCTTAATTCTTTTATATTTATTTTATCTATACCATTTTTTGTTACAGTAAAATCTTTTATTTCTAAACTTTCTTTTAAGTTATCTTCTAGTACTATTTTAATTTTCTTTTTATCATTTTTATCTATAAAAATCTTCGTATGCGACATTAAAATAGTATTTTTTAAGTTTATATTTGAAATATCTAGATTTGTACCACTATATCTTAATTTTATAGTATCACCATAACTTAATTGTTCAGATAAAGTTAAATTTAAAGTATTATTATTTATATTCACATTGGTTACACTTATTATTTTACTTGTATCATTATTTAATATTATTGAAAAATCACCTTCTAGTATATTCATACTATTTAAAGATTTATCAAAATTTAATGTTACTGTATTACTATCAAAACTACCTGAAATTAATGATGGTTTTTGGTCCTGTGGAGGTAATGGTGGTGTTGGTTTATTACTTGTACTATTATTAGTTACCTGACTACTAAATACTTTTACTTTAGTTCCTTTATATTCTACATTAACTTTTTCATCAGCATATACATTTCTGTCTAATGTTAATGTTATAGTCTTGTTTGATGTACCACCAATTACATTTGATATACCTACCTTTGAACTATCAACAAGCACAACAAAATCAGACTTATCTGAATCACCAAAATTCTGTGTTAAATTTTTATTTAAATTTATAGTTAAGGTATTATCTCTTACATTAGCATTACTAAAACTAGGTAATTCTTGTGAAGGTGGTGTTGGTTTATTGCCTGAACTATTATTAGTTACTGAATTATTAAATGGTGTTACTTTAGTTCCTTTATATTCTACATTAACTTTTTCGTCAGCATATACACTTCTACCTAATGTTAATGTTATATTCTTGTTTGATGTATTACCACTTACATTTGATATACCTACTTCCGAACCATCAACAAGCACAATAAAATCTGATTTATCTGAATCATCAAAGTTTTGTGTTAAATTTTTATCTAAATTTATAGTTAAAATATTATCTATTATAATAGCATCATTAAAACTAGGTAATACAACAGCTGGTGGTTTGCTACCATCTTGTACTTTCCACTCACCATTAGATTGTTTTACTAATTTATATGTAGGGTTATTATTTCCATTACCTATCAGTTCAAAACTATTATCAACACTGTTTTGTGCTTTTATATAAGTTTTATCCTTATTAGCTATATAATCCGAATTAGTTCCCCAACCACCTAAGTATACACCTGTATTTCCTGTTACTCCATTTTTTATTTCTAAACTACCATCTAAAGGTAAACGTATTTTACCACCACCATCAAATGAATCTATTATTATGTTTTTATCTTTTACTTCCTTTAAATCTAATGTAGTCTTTTCATTTGATAATATTATTTTTCTATCATTACCTTTAAATGTTAACTCTCCTTTTGATGCTAAAACTACTTCATTTTCAACCTTTAAACTATTTATATTTGTTAACTTGTTTATATTTGTGCTATAAGTTCCTGATATTACATTTACATTAACTGTATCTGTATATTGTCCATCTATTCCTGTTTTTGGGTAATATCCATCTAGATTTAATGTTACTTCACTATTTACCGTATAAACTTGATTTTCTTCTGGTGGTAGTGGTTCAGTAGTACCTAGTATTCCTCCCGAATCTGCTTGGTCTGCACCTACTAATGATATTCCCTTTATTTTATCAAAATAACTACTTCTTGATGTTTTTAATGTAATCTCAACTGGTGTAGTACTTTTACCATTTAAACTTCCAGCATAAATTTTACCAAATTTATTTAAGTTTTCGCTAGCATTTATTGTTATTTTTGATTTAGAACCAGTATCTGCTGTTTTAAGACTTATTAAGTCCAAACCATAGCCTTGTTGTGGTGATGTTGATCCTTGTACATAAGCTGTTCCGCCAAATATGTCAATTTCTCTACTTAAGTTACTTAATACTACATTATCTAGTGTTAATTCGTGACCATTTGCAAATATATGGTCTCTAACCTTATTGCTAAATTCCAATTCTATATTTTCTAATTTAAAATTTGCACCTAAGATTATCCCACCCATTCTAGTATGCAATTTTTTTCTTTGATCACCTTGCCCCTTTATTGTTAAATCTTTATCTATTATTAAAGGAGCTGAACCACTGTTTGCAACGTCATTTAAGTAAGCTTCGTTTAATATAATGATAGTATCACCTGCATTTGCATTTTTTAAAGCTGTATTTAACAAATTATAAGGATTACTTAAAGTTCCATCACCTGTATCCTGGGCACTTTGATTACCTTTATAATCTGTATATATTGTTTTTCCACTTTGATTTATAGCATATGCTTTTATATTATTTTTAGGAAATAATATGATTAATGCTAGTAAAAATAAAAATTTATAGTATTTATTCAATATTAATACCTCCTTATATATAATTATATTAGTATCCAAATTAATTTTAGATACTAATATTTAAAAAATTTTTCTAATTATTAAATACTATTTATTGGAATTATACCATACAAACATTTTATCGTCAATAATAACAAAAATAATACATATTATTTTAAATTTATAAATAATATTATTTTAAATTTATAAATAATATTATATTTAAATATATTTACAAAATAAATTTATTGTTATAATATATAATTAAAATTTATAAAATAAGTATAAGGAGACCGCTATATGTCAATTTTAATTGAAGACTTTTTAGAAAAGCATTATAAATTAATTACTTTAAAAAACCATAATATTATTATAAAACTTACTAATATAGGTGCATCTATTGTATCTGCTATTTTAAAAGATAAAAATGGTAACAATGTTGATGTTATTTTAGGCTTTAATAATCCTAAAGGTTATTTAAAAAATGAATTTTGTTTAGGTTCTATTATTGGTAGAAATGCTAATAGAATAGAAAATGCAACATTTAAAATAGATAATAAAACTTATCATTTAGAAAAAAATGATGGTGAAAATAATTTACATAGTGGTTTTAACAAAACGTCTGATATAGTGTGGGATTATAAAATAGACAATGAAAATAATACAGTAATATTTTATACTATATTAAAAGATGGTTTTCAAAATATGGAAGGAAATTTTAATATTTCCGTTTCTTATACATTAAAAAAAGATAATTCTTTAGAAATAAAGTATAAAGGTAAATGTGATAAAAAAACTATTGCAAACTTTACAAACCATACATATTTTAATCTAAATGGTCATAAAGATGATAATATACTACTCCATCAAGTTATGATAAATGCTGATAATTTTACCCCTTTTAAAAATAATACAAATATCCCTAGCGGAGAAATTTTAAGTGTTTTTAATACACCTATGGATTTTACAAATTTTAAAGAAATAGGAAAAGATATAGATAAAGATTATGCACAGCTTAAACTTGGTAATGGTTATGACCACAATTATGTTATTAATCGTAACAATAATGATATAATTTTAGTAGCAAAAGCTTATTCTAAAAAAACTGGCATAAATTTAGAAGTATATTCCGATTTGCCAGGACTACAATTTTATACTGGAAATTTTAATAATGTAACAGAATTTGGGAAAGATAATACTAAATATTTAGCTAGAAGCGGATTTTGTTTTGAAACTCAATATTTCCCTAATTGTTATAATATAGATAACTTTAAAAAACCTATTATAGATGCTAATGAAATATATGAAACTACTACAGTATATAAATTAAATGTTTAATATAAAAATACCACCTATTTTAAGGTGGTATTAGTTTTTAATTAACTTTCATATCCATTAGGATTATTCGTTTGCCACTTCCAAGTATCGCTACACATTTGTTCAAGATTTCTTTCTGCTTTCCAGCCAAGCTCTCTTTCTGCTTTAGATGGATCTGCATAACATTTAGCAATATCCCCTGCTCTACGCGGTTTAAATTCATATTTAACTTTTATATTAGATGCTTTTTCAAAAGCTTTAACCATATCTAAAACACTGTATCCGACACCAGTACCTAAATTATATATAAAAACACCTTTATCTTTTTCTAATTTTTTAAGAGCTTTTATATGTCCAATAGAAAGATCTACAACGTGGATATAATCTCTTATACCTGTACCATCTTTTGTATCATAGTCATTACCAAAAACACCTAAACAATCTAATTTACCAACTGCAACTTGTGATATATAAGGCATAAGATTATTTGGTATCCCTTTTGGATCTTCTCCAATAAGTCCACTTTCGTGTGCTCCAACTGGGTTAAAATATCTAAGTAAAACTACATTAAAGCTTGGGTCTGCAACATTAAAATCTGTTAATATTTGCTCCATCATAGATTTTGTTTGACCATATGGGTTTGTTATAACACCTTTAGGACAATCTTCTGTAATAGGTACAACCTTTGGGTCCCCATAAACAGTAGCTGAAGAGCTAAAAACTATATTTTTAACATTAAATTCTTCCATTACCTCACATAAGACTAAAGTACCTGTTATGTTATTATGATAATATTGTAAAGGTTTTTTTACAGACTCTCCAACAGCTTTTAAAGCGGCAAAATGTATAACTGCATCTATTTCTTCATTTTCAAATACCTTTCTAACACCATCTTTGTTTAATAAATCTTCTTCATAAAATTTTATTTTTTTACCTGTTATTTCAAAAACTCTATCTAAAGATTTTTTACTTGAATTACACAAATTATCTAATACAACAACGTCATAACCTTCTTTTAATAACTCAACACAAGTATGACTTCCTATATAACCTGCACCACCAGTAACTAAAATAGCCATAATATATCCCTCCAGTATCAATCATTTAAACTATTTATAAACTTTTCAAAACCTTTTTGCCCTTTTTCATCTCTTTTAAAAACACCTGCGTGTTCTAAAACAGTTAAAAAAGTATTTCCTATTTCTTGTTTAATAATATTATCAATATTTTCTTTTGTTATTTTATCATAATTATTTATAAAGCTTTTTACCCAATTTCTATGTTTTATTATTTGCTCGTTTTCTACAATATTTTTATTTTCTAAAATATATTGTTTTAAAATTTCCATTTCTGTTTTTAATCTAGCTGGTAAAATTGCAAGTCCCATAACTTCGATTAATCCTATATTTTCCTTTTTAATATTATGAAGTTCACTATGCGGATGATAAACCCCAAGCGGATGTTCCTCTGTTGTTATGTTATTTCTTAAAACTAAATCTAGCTCAAACTTATCTCTTATTTTTCTTGCAATAGGTGTTATTGTATTATGCATTTCATCATTTGTATGCGAAAATATAAAACATTCCTCATCATTATAATTTCTCCAGCTTGATAAAATTTTATCAGCAAGTTGTACTAACTTATCTGTATCTTCACTTGATAGCCTTATAACAGACATAGGCCATTTAACTATACCTACTTTTATATCTTCAAAACCATTTATTTTAAATTCTCTTTCAATAGGTGCTTTTTCCATACAAAATTTATAATTTCCACCTTGGAAATGGTCATGAGATAAAATAGAACCACCTGTTATAGGTAAATCAGCATTAGAACCTACAAAATAATGTGGAAAAATTTTTATAAAATCTAATAATTTAGCAAAAGTTTCTTTTTCTATTTTCATAGGTATATGATTACTACTAAAAATAATACAATGTTCGTTATAATAAACATAAGGAGAATATTGAAAAAACCAATCTGAATTGTTTATTTTTATAGGTATTATTCTATGATTTTGTCTAGCAGAATGATTTATCCTGCCCATATAACCCTCATTTTCTTTACAAAGCACACATTTAGGGTAATCACTGCTTTTTACATTTTTTAAAAGAGCAATATCTCTAGGGTCTTTTTCTGGCTTAGATAAATTTATGCTTATATCTAAATTACCATATTCTGTTTCAACTTCCCATCTTATATCTTTTTTTATTCTATATCTTCTTATATAGTCAGAATCTTGACTTAATTTATAATAAAAATCTGTTGCATATTTAGGGCTTATTTTATATTTATCAAAAAATATTTTTCTTATATTACTTGGCCTATCTATCAAAGCACCCATTATTTTTGTGTCAAATAAATCCCTTTCCGTTATATTGTTATTTATTAGCCCTTTTTCACAAGCATAATCTAAAATATCTTTTAAAATATTTTCTAAAGTAACTTCATCTGTTACTTCTATATCTTTTAAATCTTCTATTTTTAAAATTTCAGCTATTTTGTTTTTAGTAAAAATAATATCATCTTTTTCTATTAAATTATTCTTAATAGCATATAAAATTAAATTTTCAATAGCAATAAAAATTTTCATAAAAACACCTCATATACTAAATTTGTTTTGGAGCATCTCCTATTTCTGCTACATAAAAATCTGCATTATAACCTATTTTTTCTTTATATGCTTTACCTACATTTTCTATAAATTTATCAATAGATTCTTCTTTTACTATGCTAACAGTACAACCACCAAAACCTGCACCTGTCATTCTAGAGCCAATAATACCCTCTTGTTTTTGGCTTATTTCTACAAGGGTGTCTAATTCAATACCTGTAACTTCATAATCTTCTTTTAATGATTTATGAGAAAGGTTTAAAAGCTCACCAAATTCTGCTATTTTATCTTGTTGTAAAAAATCATATGCCATTTTTGTTCTCTCATTTTCATAAACAACATGTTTAACTCTTTTTTGTAAAATTGGGTTTTTAATTACATCTTTTATTTCTTCAAATTCTTTTGGTGTCAAATCTGCTAGAGTATTTATATTTTTTACTTTTTTAATTTCTTCCAAACTATTTTCACATTCACTTCTACGTTCGTTATATTTAGAATCTGCAAGTTCTCTTTTTTTATTTGTATTAGATATAACTATCTTCATTCCTTTAAGATTTAAAGGCGCATATTTATAATCTAAAGTATTTGTATTTAAAAATATTGCATTATCCCTTTTACCCATTGCTATTGCAAATTGATCCATTATACCACAATTGACACCTATAAATTTATTTTCTGAAAATTGACTTATTAAAGATGCTTCTATCATATTAATATTTATATTATTTAAATCTATTAAAATTTTGCTAACTAATATTTCTAAAGATGCTGAAGATGAAAGTCCAGAACCATTAGGTATTGTCCCAAAACAAACAAAATCAAAACCACTTTTTATTTTATATCCTTTCTCCTCAAAAGCCCATATAACACCTTTCACATAGTTTACCCAGTTATGAGCCTCTTCATATTTTAAATTTGTTATTTCTGTCTCTATAATACCTTTTTCTTCAAAATTAAGAGAATAACATCTTATTTTATTATCCTCACGTTTTCTAACAATACCATAAGTCCCTATTGTTAAAGCACAAGGGAAAACACAACCACCATTATAGTCTATGTGCTCACCTATTAAATTAATTCTACCTGGAGCAAAGAAAGTTAAAATGTTACCATACTTACCAAATTTATTATAAAAACACTCTTTAAGTTTATCTATCAATTTTATAACCCTCCCTAAATTTGACTTTTAATATTATTAAGTTTATAATATACTAAAAACTATAATAAATAAATAGCTTAATAATAAATTATTTATATCAAAATAATTATTTTTTTAGTGTATTGATATAAATAAAACACATTTTGATATATCATAATTTTTATATAAATGAGGTAATTTTATGGAAGATTTAGTTTTTAAAATATTTAAAAATGATGTATATATAGACCTTACATTATACCAATATGGTTGGCAAAAATGTACAAAATTGCATTCTTGTGGACCTAGAAAAAAAAATCATTTCCTTTTTCATTATATAATATCTGGTAAAGGAAGCTTTAAAACAAAAGATAATTTAGGCGAGAAAATTTATAATCTTGAGAAAAATATGGGCTTTATTATTTTCCCAGAACAAGTAACATCTTATTTTGCAGATGAAGATGAACCTTGGGAATATGTTTGGCTAGAATTTGATGGAATAAAAGCTAAAGAAATTTTAGATATAATAAAATTAAATAAAGATTTCCCTATTTATATACCAAAATGTACTGAAATATCTAAAAATATAAAAGATGAAATGTTATATATAGTAAACAATTCTTTAGAGTCTTCTTTAAACCTTATAGCACATTTATACTTATTTTTTGACTATCTTATAAAAGGTTCAAGTCCTAAAAAAGATATTATAGGTGGAACATTAAAAGATTTTTATATAAGAGAAGTAATAGCATTTATAGAACAAAATTACCAAAATAATATAAAAGTTGAAGATATAGCTAACTGGTGTAACTTAAACCGAAGCTATTTAACAAAAATTTTTAAAAAAGATAAAAATATTAGCCTACAGCAGTTTTTAATAAAATACCGTATGTCTAAAGCTTGTGAAAAGTTAAAATTAACCTCCCTTTCAATTAAAAGTATCTCTGAAAGTGTTGGGTATGATAACCAATTAAATTTCTCAAGAACTTTTAAAAATGAATTTGGTATATCCCCATCTGAATATAGGATAAAAAATAAAATTTAATATAATTAATTTTTATATTATTTATAATTTAAAAATTAGTAAAACGTTTTTAACCTAAACAATAATCTCATAATCAAAAAATATAAAATTAAATTAAAAAGAGGTAGTATTATACATAAATTTTCATATAAAATAAGGCTTTTATGTTGTATAATAAAATTTTTATTACTTTTATTTTATCTATATTACAAAATATAAATAGACCTTTTCTATAAAAAATTTTACTTATTTTAATATTAATATCATAGCAATAAAAACTCTTTACCACTTATATTATCATAATAAAGCGGTAAAGAGCATTTAAAATATTTGCTGTTTTATAATTTATTTTATTATAAATAAGTGACTCTATATAAATCTGCTATAGTATGTAACTTACTATTAAACTTATGTAATTTTTCTATATCACCTTCTTGATATAAATCTATAAATTCTCTATTAAACTCATTCATTTGTTCTATTTTACCTACATAATATAAGTTTTGAATATTTTTCAAAATCTCATAAACTAAATTTTCTTTTATTTGTATTATTTTTTGAGTTTCTATTATTTCTTCTCTTATAGTACCCATTTCTGTATCCAGTGTAAAAGAGGCTTCAGCACAAGCCTCTAATTTTTGCCTTAAATGAATCGGCATATTACCATTATATTTATACCTAAGCGAATGTTCAATAGTCGCCCAAAAATTCATAGCCATAGTCCTAATTTGTATTTCACAAGGTATTTGCTTAACACCCCTTGCTGTTATAACATCATATTTTATAGTGATATGATAACTTCTATATCCACTACTTTTAGTATTATTTATATAATCTTCTTCCTCTTTTATAATAAGATCTTTACCATCTCTATCTTTTATAAGCTGAACAACTTTATATATATCTTCAACAAATTTACAAATTATTCTAACACCTGCTATATCTTCTAAAGTTTCAAATATTTTTGTTAAAGGAATATCCTTTTTATTTGCTTTACCTAATATACTAGATATAGATTTAACTCTAGTTTGAACTAACTCTATAGGAGAATGCTGTTCTAAGTCTATATATTCCTTTTTTATACTATTAAACTTTATATATAGTTCATCTGTTGCTTGTTTATAAGGAAAAAGCTCCTCTTTCCAGTTAATTATATTCATTATAGCCACCATTAATTTTTATTTTTTAATATTTTTTGAATTTTATTATTATTTTTTCTAATCTTATATATAAATCTTTTATGTCTACGTCTTCCTTCTGTTATAAATCTATTTTTATTTTTAATTAAACTATTAATAGATTTTTTTTCACTTTCACTTGTATTAGTATTTTCCTTTTCTATATCATTTACCCTTTCGATATAATCTGGACAAACTTGTTTTAATATTGTCATAAATTCTTCACCAGTAATATTTTCTTTTTCTATTAAATATTCTGATATTTTATCTAAAGCTTTTTTATTTTCTTTTAATATATTCCTAGCTTTAGTATGACAATCCTTTATTATAGATTGTATTTCTTTATCAATTTCTCTTTGAGTTTTTGATGAACAGTTTGAAACCATTCTACCATCAAGATATCTATTTTCTATATCTTCTAAGGCAACCATATCAAATTTATCACTCATACCATATAAAGTAACCATACTTCTAGCTATACTAGTAGCTCTTTGTATATCATTACTAGCACCAGTTGTTATACTTCCAAACTCAACCTCTTCTGCACAACGCCCACCTAGTAAAACCATTATCTCCTCAAGCATTTCTACATTTGATTGTAAATATTTATCTTGTTCTGGTATTTGTAAAGTATATCCTAAAGAACCCATAGTTCTAGGTACAATAGTTATTTTTTGTACTGGTTTAGTATTTTTTAACATAGCAGATACTAATGCGTGCCCTACTTCGTGATAAGAAACAATACGTCTTTCTTGTTCAGATAAAATACGATCTTTTTTCTCTTTGCCAGCTATAACAACCTCAACAGCTTCCATAAGGTCTTCTTGTTTTACAAGCTCTCTTCCACATCTAACAGCTCTAAGAGCAGCTTCATTAACCATATTAGCAAGATCAGCACCAACACTACCACTTGTAGCTAATGCTATTTTTTTAAGATCTACATTTTTATCAAGTTTAACTTTTTTAGCATGTACTTTTAATATATCTTCTCTACCTTTAAGGTCTGGTCTTTCTACTATTATTCGCCTATCAAATCTACCAGGTCTTAAAAGCGCTTTGTCTAATACTTCTGGTCTATTAGTAGCTGCTAGTATAACAATACCTTTAGAACTATCAAATCCATCCATTTCCGACAAAAGTTGATTTAATGTCTGTTCTCTTTCATCATTTCCACCACCATGACCATCTCTTTTTTTACCAATAGCATCTATCTCATCTATAAAAACTATACAAGGTTTATTTTCAATAGCTTGTTTGTAAAGACTACGTACTCTAGATGCACCAAGACCTACATACATTTCTACAAAGTCTGATCCTGCTATAGATAAAAATGTAACATTAGCCTCTCCTGCAACTGCTTTTGCAAGCATAGTTTTACCAGTACCAGGAGGTCCAACTAATAATGCCCCTTTTGGTTGAACAGCTCCTATTTTAGAATATTTTTCTGGGTTATTTAAAAAGTCAACTATCTCTCTTAAAGATTCTTTTGCTTCTTCTTGACCTGCTACATCTTTAAATGTTACACCTGTTTCCTTTTGCATATATACCTTGGCATTGCTTTTTCCCATACCAAACATACCGCCACCCATTCTTTTACTGAATCCTCTAAATAAAAGAGTTAATATAAGATACATTATTAAAATAGGTAAAATATAATAAACAAAAAAGTTTACAAACCCATTATTTTCTACAATAGGTGCTTTAAATTCTACATCATATTTTTTTAATTCTTCTTTTAAAGTAAAATCTGGAAATCTTCCTGTATATAAAGGTTGACTACTTGGTTTTATATTAAATATATTTTTTTCGATTTTATCATCATTTTTAGGAAATATTAAAATTTTCCCAGCTTGAACTTCAACCTTTTCAACCTTACCACCTTCTAACATATTTAAAAACTCACTATAACTAATTTCTCTACTTCCTTTTGTCATCATAGATACTGTCATCATATTAAATACAAATGTTAAGATAATAGCCACAATAAGTATTGTCAGAGCAGTATTTTTATTAGGTTTTTTATTATTATTAGAAGAACCACTATTTTTAGGCTCATTTATATTATTATCCATTTCATCCTTCCCTTCAAATTAATATTAAAAAAATAAATTTTTAATAATAAGCTAAAATTGCTTTAGTAAATATTATACCGAATTTGTATAATTTCTTCAACTATTATTTATTAAATTTTTGTAAACTTTAATAAATTTTTACTACATATATTTTTATAATATTATATAAATATCTAAACTTTGTCTTTATAATATAGTATTTATTATTTTTAAAATCTTATAATAATATACTAATATTAATATTATTTAAAATTTAACTTAAAAGCCAATAATTTTATAAAATATAAATTATAATTATTAAAAAAGACTATTTGTCAATAGTTGTCAATAATCACACTATTGATAAATAGCCTCACATTAAACTTAATACAAAGTTTATTACTCTAATTGTTTAAACTATTTATAAATTTTTCAAAACCCTTTTGACCTTTTTCATCTCTCTTAAAAACACCTGCATTTTCTAAAACATTTAAAAAAGTTTTGCCTATTTCTATTTTTATAATATCATCTATATTTTCTTTTGTTATTTTATTATAATTATTTATAAAACTTTTTACCCAGTTGTTATGTTTTATTATTTGTTTACTTTCTTCAATATTTTTTCCCTCTAAAATGTATTCTTTTAAAATATCCATTTCTACTTTTAGCCTAGCTGGTAAAATTGCAAGCCCCATAACTTCTATTAACCCTATACTTTCTTTTTTAATATTATGAAATTCTTCATGAGGATGGTAAACTCCAAAAGGATACTCATCTGTTGTTATATTGTTTCTTAAAACTAAATCAAGCTCAAAGTTATCTCCTATTTTTCTTGCAATAGATGTTATTGTATTATGTATTTCGTCACCTGTATGTGAAAATATAAAACATTCTTCATCATTATAATTTCTCCAATTTGATAAAATTTTATCTGCAAGATTTATTAATTTATCTGTGTCATCACTTGATAATCTTATAACAGACATAGGCCATTTAACTATACCTATACTTACATCTTCAAAACCATTTATTTTAAATTCTTTTTCCATAGGAGCTTTTTCCATACAAAATGTATAATTTCCTCCTTGAAAATGACTGTGAGATAAAATAGAGCAACCTGTTATAGGTAAGTCTGTATTAGAGCCTATAAAATAATGCGGAAAAATTTTAATAAACTCTAGCAAATTAATAAACGTTTTTCTGTCTATTTTCATAGGTGTATGTTCACTAGTAAAAATAATACAATGTTCATTATAATAAACATAAGGTGAATACTGAAAAAAATAATCTACATTGTTTATTTTTATAGGTATTATTCTGTGGTTTTGTCTAGCATAATGATTTATCCTACCCATATATCCCTCATTTTCTTTGCAAAGTAAACATTTAGGATAATCACTATTTTTAGAATTTTTTAAAAGATATACATCTTTATGATCCTTTTCTGGCTTAGATAAATTGATACTTATATCTAAATTACCATATTCTGTTTCAACTTTCCATCTTATATCCTTTTTTATTCTATATCTTCTTATATAATCAGAATCTTGACTTAATTTATAATAAAAATCTGTTGCATTTTTAGGACTTACTTTATACTTATCAAAAAAATTTTTTCTTATATTACTTGGTCTATCTATTAAAACCCCCATTACTTTAGTATCAAACAAATCTCTCTCTACTATATTGTTATCTATTAAGCCTTTTTCACAAGCATAGTCTAAAATATCTTTTAAAATACTTTCTAAATTACTTTCTTCAACTACTTTTACATCTTTTAAATCTTCTATTTTTAGAATTTCTGCTATTCTATTCTTAATAAATATTTCATCTTCTTTTTGTATTAAATTATTTTTAATACCATATAAAACTAAATTTTCTATAGCAATAAAGATTTTCATAAAAACCCCTCCATAAAATTAGACATACCTAAAAATATAAACATATATTACATTTTGTTTAATTATATTCCAATACCTTTTAATTTTCAAGATAATTTTGTCATTTTTCATAATATATTTATAAAGATTTTTAATATAAAAAGATAATAAACAGACTAAAAAAAGATATAATTTTAAATATTATATCCTTTTCACTATCTTTTTTCTTAATTATTACATTTTACTTACTTTAAACTAAATAAAAAATTCTAAATTAACTCCTTAATTAAGTTATTTACTTTTTCTCTTACATTTAAAAGCCATTTTGAAGAATGTTTATAATTTTTAAAAGTTATTTCACATTCCTCTTCAAGTATTCCAAGAACCTTTTCTTTTCCTAATCTACATTCTAATAATTTTAATGCTCTTAAATCTTGTAGGGCATCATAAAATACTTCAAATCTTAAAGATACATTTACTCCATTTTCAGCAGGATATACAACATAAGAATCACCAGATGGAAAACCACAACCAGCATCGCTAGTTAAATATGGGTTAATAGGATATTTTGAAAATTGAGAATACCAAAAATTATACCCCCAGTGTAAAAATCCTTTTATATTATATTTATATAGCTGTATACCCAAAATCCTATTTCTGTGACTTGGCATATTAAAAAATTTGTTTGAAACACCTTCATATTGTGCACAACAATAATAAGCCCATAAATTTTCAACTTTATTTTTTATAAATATATCTATATGGTTTGTTGCAACAACAGGATATTTAATATATCCTTTTTCATAAAATTCATAATTTGAAATAGCATCTAATGTTTTAAAATCTTTAAGATATTCTTTTATCAAATTATAGGCATACTCATAATTTTCCATATCATCTAAAGAAGGTTCATCTGAAATATGAAACCAGCTTTTATCTTGTAAATTTTCACTTTTTATAAATTCAATAAGTTTTGGTAAAAACTGGTTTAAAAAATTTCTATACTCATCAGAATTAGCCAATGTGTCCCAACCAAAAATTCTTTTATATTCTCCATTTTCTGTTGCCATAATTTTAGGTGTAAATTTAGAACCCCATTGAGTAAAAAATGGAGAATACTCAAAATGTTTAATATTATATTTTAAACATATATCAATAAACCTTTTTAATTTTTCAAAAGAAAACTCAAATTTATCCCCATTTTTTAATACATCTACCAATTGAACAGTAGGACGCTCTTTTCCAACCTCTGTATCCAAAGCTGGTGTAAAAAGTGGAGTTAAAATCATATTCATACCATAATCAGTAGCAGTTTTAATAAAATCTTCTATTCTTTTAAAATGTTCATCACTTAATAGTGGTATATTATAATATGTAGCTATACAATCACAGTGGAACCAATTAGTAAAAATTAAATCTTGTTCTGGCAATTTTTTATCTATAATTTCAATATTAAAAGTATCTTTAGTCAAATTTAAATCATTTTGATTCATAGAAATTTCAATTTCATAATTGCCAGCTTTAACATTACATTTAGGGTCTATTGTTATCCAAATGCTTCTCCATTGTTTATTTAATAACCTAACTGATTTAGGCATATCAATTAAAACATCTGGATAAAGCCCCGGTTTATCTCTTAAAATATTATCATCGTGATTATGATAACAGGGCATTTGAGAAGGAACATTTTCAACAAATCTAATATTTACATAATCTTTTATTTCAGAATTAATAGAAAAACTAACATCGTCTAATCTTTCCCCTTCAATAACAAAAGCTAATTGAAAAGAAAAACGCTCATTTAAAAGCATACTTCCTCTTTTAGTTTCTTCTGCAATACATTCTTCATCACAAAAAACTTTTTCTAAAGAAGATAATACCTTTGTTTTATAAATTCTTTCACCAATTTTATTTTCCATAATTTTTATAAATTTAAGCTTAACGCAAAAATTATTCTCCTTAATTATAAATTTTAATTATTTTCTTATTTTTTAACATATTAATTCTAATTTAATAAAAGAATTACATGTTTAATTCCTTTCATATTCAAATATTTCTGTTAAAAATCCCTTTTCCCTTAAAGAATATTCTATTTCATCTAATATCATCTCACTATCTGCATATATACTATGAAAATGGTATCCTGATGTTATATTTTTTAATGGAGATGATACACCTTTTTTCAAATTTGTTAAAAATAATTGTATATCTCTTCTATTTTTTATTTTTAGTGGAGCAGTAATATTCCCATATACTTTATGGTTTACAGTAACATCTAATATATACCCTCCTAAATCTACAATAGTATTTAATTCTTCTTCTATTTGTTCATCTGTATGTTTTAATTTAAAAATTCTTTTTACTTTGTTAGGCTCATCTAAAATATACCCTCTTGCAGTAGATAATATATTATGTCCTTCAGCACGAATTAATGCTATATCCTGAACTATTATTTGTCTACTTACACCAGTTTTTTCACCTAATTTTGTTCCTGATAATGGTTTTTTAGTTTCTTTTATAAGTTTTAATATTTTATTTCGCCTTTGCTCTCCTGTCATTTAATCAACCCCATTAATCTATAATGTGTAAATTTTTTAGACTTATATCAAGTATAGGAGCAGAGTGTGTTAATGCACCACTTGATATATAGTCAATACCTAAATTAGCTAAGGTTTTAATATTTTCTTTAGATACATTTCCTGAACACTCTATTTTTGCCCTTTTATCAATAATTTCTATAGCTTTTTTTATTTCTTCTATACTCATATTATCAAGCATTATAATATCTGCTCCACACTCTACGGCCTCTTTAACCATTTTAAGATTTTCTACTTCTACTTCAATTTTCTGCATATGAGATGCATATTCTCTAGCCATTTCTATAGCTTTTTTTATACCCCCTACAGCAGATATATGATTATCTTTTAGCATAATTGCATTAGATAGATTATACCTATGGTTATACCCACCTCCAACTTTTACAGCATATTTCTCAAATATACGCATACATGGAGTAGTTTTTCTAGTATCCAATAATTTTGTGTTAGTAGATTCTAAAATTTTTAACATATTTTTTGTATATGTTGCTATTCCACTCATATGCTGCAAATAATTAAGGGCAGTTCTTTCACCTGATAATATTATCCTAATGTCCCCTGTTATAGTACCTATATTATCACCCGATTTTACATTTTGCCCATCTTCTATATTATAATCTATTTTAATATTTTCATCAAGTAGTTTAAAAACTCTTTCAAAAACATTTAGCCCTGCTATAACTCCATCTTGTTTACAAATAAGCTGTGCTGTTGACTTTTTATATCCTTTTATAACTGAATTTGTAGATATATCTTCACTATTTATATCTTCTTCTAAAGCAAGTTTTATATATTTATCAGCAACTAATTTTAAAGTTATAATATCCATATTATTACCTACTTTCATTTATAATTTTTTCACTAGCCCTTTTTGCAAATACAAAACATTCTAATAAGCTATTACTAGCTAGACGATTTTTTCCATGAACCCCTGTACAACTTGTTTCTCCTACTGCATACAAATGCTCCATACTTGTTTTTGAATATGTATCAACTGAAATACCTCCCATAAAATAGTGTTGAGCTGGAACTACTGGTATTGGCTCTTCTGTAATATCATATCCCTCTTTTAAACAAGTATTGTATATATTTTCAAAACGATTTTTTATTATATCCTTATCTATATTTTTAAAAGATAACCTTACATAGTTTGAGTTTTCTTCCTTTAATTTTTCTCTAATAGCTTTACTTAATTTATCTCTAGGAAGTAACTCATCTACAAAACGGTTACCTTCTTTATCTATTAATATAGCCCCTTCTCCACGAGTAGACTCTGATATTAAAAAGTGTCTCCCTGGTTCTTTTTTATAAAGACCTGTAGGATGTATTTGCACATAATCTAAATTTTCTAATTTAATATTATGTTTTTTTGCTATTTTTATAGAATCTCCTGTAATACTTGAAAAATTTGTAGAATGTTTATAAAGTCCACCTATTCCACCTGTTGCTAAAATAGTATCTTTTGAATATATGTTTATAATTTTTCCTTCTTGGGTTTTTGCAACTATCCCTTTACATATGTTATCTTCTACTATTATATCTAACATTGTTGTATATTCCATAATATTAATATTATTATAATAGCTTATATTTTCTAAAAGTGTTTCTACTATTTCTTTACCTGTAATATCTCTATGAAAACATATACGAGATTTACTATGTGCTGCTTCCTTTGTGTATTTTAGATTCCCTTTGTCATCTTTTTCAAACCTAACACCTAATGATAGTAAATCATTTATAACTGATCTACTATTTTTTATCATAATATCTAATGCCTCTTTTTTATTTTCATAGTGACCAGCTTTCATTGTATCTTCAAAATAATCTTCATAGTCTGTGTCATCTCTTAATACGCATATACCACCTTGTGCAAGTATTGAATTACAACTTTTTTTATCTTCTTTACATATAATTAAAATACTTTTATTTTTGCCTATTTTTAATGCACTATATAATCCACTAACACCACAGCCAACAATGATAACATCATATTTCATACTAACACTTCCTACTTTGCAAGCTCCATCATACGTTCTAAAGTATGTTTTGCTTGTTTTCCAACTTCTTCACAAACTACCATTTTATTTGTTTCTTTTTCCATTACTTCTAATACTTTTTCTAATGTTATTAATTTCATATCTGGACATAGAGGAGTAGTTTTTGTAAAATAGAATTTTTTATCTTTATTCTCTTTCTCTAATTCATACCTTATACCTTCTTCTGCCAAAATAATAAATTCTTTACTATCACTATTTTTAGCATATTCTATAATACTTGTTGTTGAACCTATATAATCTGCATATTTTAATATTTCTTTTCTACACTCTGGATGAGCCAAAACTTTTGCATTTTTATATTTATTTTTAAGCTCTAATATCTCATCTTCTTTTATATTTTCATGAATAGGACAATATCCTTCTACAAATAAAAAGTTTTTATCTGTAATTTGTTCTGATATATATTCACCTAAGTTTCTATCTGGTATAAATAATATATTTTTATTAGGTAAGCTTTTTACTATTTTAACTGCATTAGCTGATGTAACAACAACATCACTCCAAGATTTTATTTCAACAGTAGAATTAATATAACATACAACAGCCAAATCATCATATTTTTTTCTCATTTCATCTACTTGCTCTTTTAACACCATATGTGCCATAGGACAATCAGCATTCATATCTGGCATTAAAATAGTCTTTTCAGGATTAAGAAGACAAGCACTTTCTCCCATAAATGACACACCACAATATACAATTATATCATTTTCTAATGTGTTTGCTAACTTACTTAAATAAAATGAATCTCCTGTATAATCAGCTATTTCTTGTATATCTCCGTTTACATAATAATGTGCTAATATAACAATATTTTTATCCTCTTTTAACATTTTAATTTTTTCTTTAATATTCATTATAAATACCTCTCTTAAATTATTATTTATAAATATCATAACATATATATTGATATATGACAAGACATATTTTATAGAATATTAATTTGTGATTATAATATTAAGATGTTATAATTAATATATATTAACTTATATAAACTAATTATTTATTAAATTTTATAAAATTAATTGAGTGTACAGGAGGAATTAATTATATATGAAAGTAACATTAAACAATGGTATAGATATGCCAATTATTGGACTTGGTACAGTTGGATTAAAAGGTAAATCTGGTGAAAACTCTATATTAACCGCAATTGAATTAGGATACCGTATGATAGACACAGCACAAATGTATGAAAATGAAAATGAAGTTGGAAATGCAATTTTACAATCTAGAATAAATAGAAAAGAATTATTTATAATTACAAAAGTTAATAAATTAAGTAATAGTTATGAAAAAACTAAATTTTCAATCGAAAAATCACTTGAAGATCTTAAATCTGATTACATTGATTTATTTCTTATTCACGAACCATATGATGAATCAATAGAAATGTATCAGGCCCTATATGATTCTTATAAAAATAAAAAAATAAGAGCTATAGGAATTTCTAATTTTAACCAAAGACGTTTAGAACAATTTTTAAAAAAGTGTGAAATTATACCAGCTTTAAATCAGATTGAATCTCATATTTTTTATCCACAGCTAGATTTAAAAAATTATTTGGAAACTAAAGGAATACAAACACAAGCTTGGGCCCCTTTAGCAGGCGGAAATAAAAATATAGAAAAAGAAGAAACATTAAAAAAAATAGGTAAAAAATATAACAAAACACCTAATCAAGTTGCATTAAGATATTTAATCCAAAATAATATTTCAGTTGTTCCAAAATCATCAAATAAGGAACATTTAAAACATAACATAAATATATTTGATTTTGAATTAGATATAGATGATTTAGAAAATATTAAAATTTTAGATAGTGGAAAAACTCTTTATGAATGGACAAACAATTGGAAGTAACAATTTACATTAGTATATTAATCTATTTAATTTAATAATTTTTAGAAAACAGGATATTTCATAAATTTTAGTTATTGTAACCCAATTTGGTTATATTTTATCAAAATAAGTTAGATAATTTAACTTTATAACCTATTAAACATTATAACAATATGTTATTATTAATGAAAATTAAAATTTTCATAAAAATGGCATATTATATATTGATTAATATTAAATGATATGATATAATCATTTTCTGAAATCCTACTTAAATACTATTATATAATTTTTTAGGATTTTTAAATAATTTTATAGTAAAGGACTAAAATTTATGAATTGGTTTATTTTATCATTAATCGCTATGTTATTTTGGAGTGGCTCGGATTTATTTTCAAAAATAGGTTCTAAACCAGATGATAAATATAGTCATTGGAAAATGATAATAGTAGTTGGTGTTGTTATGGGGATACACGCACTATATATGATATTTGTAAAAGGTGTTGAATTTAATTTATCTAGCATTATTACATATTTCCCAGCTTCAATTTTATATATTTTATCTATGATATTTGGTTATGCTGGTCTTAGATATATTCAGTTATCTGTATCTTCACCTATATGTAATTCATCAGGAGCAGTTGCTGTTATTCTACTTTTTGTTTTTTTAGGAGAAAGAGTAACTTTTTTACAAGGAAGCGCAGTTTTTATTGTTTGTTTAAGTGTATTTATGCTTTCATATATAGAAAAGAAAAAAGATGATGATCTTAAACAACAATCAGAAACAAAATATGAAAAAAGTATATTAGCTATTTTATTTCCAATATTATATTGTTTAATAGATGGACTTGGAACATTTGTAGATGGACTTTTATTAGATAAATATATTGATGCCGAACAAGCTAATATTGCATATGAATTTACATTTTTATTTATGGCTTTATTGGCTTTTATTTATGTAGCAATAATAAAAAAAGAAAAAATCCAAATTTTAAAAGAAAAATCTAAAATTGTAGCAGCCCTATCAGAAACAGCAGGACAATTTGCATATATTTTTGCAATTGAAGCAAATGCTATTTTATCAGCTCCTATAATTTCTGCATATTGTATATTATCTCTAGTTTGGGGTAGAATATTTTTAAAAGAAAAATTATTAGGAAAGCAATATATTATTATATTTATAGCTTCTATTGGTATTGCAATATTGGGGATTGAATAAAATATAATTAAAAAGGTTGTTTGTCAATAGTTGGGGCAAATTTTCTTAAATTAGGCGATATTAATAAACAAATTTTTCATCAATTATTTTTTCCTTGTTAAGTTTTACTAATAAATCTATTGTAATCCCTTATTCATTAGATTTATTAGTATTTTTTATTTAATTATATGTTATCATATAAATATTATTTATGTCAATAAACACACAAATAAAGCTAATTTTACTTCATTTTTTAAAATTAACTTATAGTATTGTTTATATATTTTTAATAAGTATTGTATTAACTTATGTAAATTTTTTCTTCCTTTTTATATGCGAATATATGTAATATTCTATTTCTAAATCTTCTAAAGTTTTTGTATCCATAAGCATTACGCTTTAACACTTTTATTTTATTATTGCAACCTTCTATAAACCCATTTGTATAAGGAGTATCAAATGAATTTAATATCCCATCACTCCATCTAATCATTGTATTTGAACAATTTACAAATGGTTTTAACCCACTTTCTTGAGCATATAATACCCATTCGGATAATAACTTTCTTGCTTCTTTTCTATTTTCTAAGTCTAATAAATTCAGAAAATCTTCTTTTAGGCTATGAGCAATTCTTATATTCTCCGATTTATATAGCATAAAGTTTACTTGAGATTTTTCTTCATCTTTCAAAAAATCAAATCTTTTAGTTAGTAAACTTTTTGATTTTTTGAAGTATCTTCTATATTCTTTATAAAACTTCTTTTGTTCTTGTTTTCTCACATTCTCAAAAGCCCATATTACTTGTCTTATCCAATGATATTTATCTACTACAAAAGTTGCTTGTTTGAAAAATGTTTTTGCTATATCTTTATAAGGTCGCCACATATCACTTACAAAATATTTTACTTTTTTTCTTTTTTTGTTTTTGAAATACTCTGATAATGCACTATATTTTCTATTATTTAAAATATCTAATACTTGTTTAGTTTTAGGGTCTGCTATAATACAATTATACTTTTCCCCTCCAGTATTACCCTTAAATTCATCTATTGACAATACTTCTACTTCTTCTAAGTCTGCTTTTGGATATTCTAGCTTGTCAAATGCTCTAATAACTGTATTTACTGATATATTAAGCTCTCTTGCTACACTTGTAAATGAGTGAGTTGTCTTTAGTTTTTCTAGTATTGTAAAAAGTAACCTTTTAGTAATTCTTTGCCTTTTATTTAGAAATGGATTATCTTCTTGAAATGCTTTGCCACATTTACATTTATATCTTCGCTTTCTTAATATTATATATGTTCTTTTTCCTAAAACATCTAAATCTCTAAGTTTTTGACTATAATAATCTTGTACACGATTTACCTTATTATTACATTTAGGACATATATGTTCCTTTTGTTCCAATTTTAGATGTATTTCTATATATTCTTTATCGTTTACTATGTCATTAATTATTACTCCATTTAGTCCTATAAATTCTTCTATAACCTCATTTTCTAACATAAAAAATACTCTCCATATTCTATTTTATAATTATATTTTATCATATAAGAGTACATTATTCGACAATTTAGAACAATTTTTATGTATTATTTGTATTATTTTTCAGTTCTTTTTTTGTTTTGTTTTTTATCTTAATTATAGAGATAAAGCAAAAAATAAAAAGAGTATAAAACTTATTATCTTTCTATACTCTTTTGTCTTTAATTATTTCTTATTTACCTTACTTATTTAATAGGTTATATATTAGTACCATTGCTTCTGCTCTTGTTATACTTTCTTTAGGTCTAAATTTTTCATTATTACCTTTTATAATACCTTTAGAATTTAGTTCGTCAAAATACGGTTTTGACCAAGTTGATATATCTTTATAATCAGTAAATGATGTTGGATAACTTAATTCTATATTTATATTACATAAACTTATTAACTTGTATATAGACACTACTGTTTCTTCTCTTGTCATATTATTGTCTGGCTTGAATGTTTTATCATTATATCCTATCATAGTATCTAAATATGTAGCTTTATAAATACCATTATAATAATATTTATCTTTATAAACATCTATATAAACTTCATCTGCAAGATTATTTGTATTCACTCCTAAATATTCAGATGTATTATTTAATAGTATTGCAAACTCTGCCCTTGTTATAGGTTCATTAGGTCTTATTAATCTATTATATCCTTTTACTATTCCTTTTTTATAAAGGTATTCTATTTCATCTTTAGCAAAGTGGTCATTAGGTAAATCATCAAATAAATTGTCGTTACCTATCTCATTATCTTCTTTGTTATTTGAATTATCATCTGTATTAGGTTTATTTCCTATATCAGCTCCATTACCATTATTTATATTGCTATTATTATTGTTTCCGTTGTTGCTACCATTATTATTTTCATTATTACCACTTTGATTATTGCCATCTAAAATTTTGAACGGTATTTGTTTCTCTATAATATAATAGTTATTATTTATCATATTATAACTATATGCTTTACCCTGAGTAACTATTTCATTTCCATTTTCCCATTCTAAAGTATAATCATCTTCATTTATAATCTTATTATTAATACCTTGAAACTTTCCTTTTGTTATAAATTTAGATTGACTTAATGTTTTTTCGTTTTCAGTTATTTCAGTAATTTTAGGTTGTTCTATTGCTTTTGCAAGAGCCTTTTCTACTTTTACATCTACATACACTTGAACCATATCATATTTATTATTATCTTTAGGTATAAATGTAACACTTATTTTATGATTTCCTGCATTTAATATAGTTTCTAAATCTTCATTTATTTTTATAGAACCATCAACTTCTTTATTATTGTAAATAGCTTGAAAATCTAAATTTAATTTATTTAATTTGTCCCCATAAGTTAATATATCTTTTTGCTTTACATTTAGCTTAGGTTTTACTTTGTTTGTAGAATTTAACTTTAACTTTAATTTGAAGTTGTTATAATTAGTTGAAGTTACATCTATTGTTATTTTTCCTAATAATTTTTCTTCTTCACTAACATTTTTATTAGTCTTTATTTTCAACATATTTTTGTCTATTGTTGGAGTTTCCTTTAAATACCCTTTTTCAATATCATTATAAATAAGATTAGTAAACTCTATGTTACCGAATGTTTTATTATCTTCTAAGACAGGCAAGTTATCTTCTAAATTAAATATATAGTCTTTTTCAAGTTTATTAGTTACATATATTTCAGATGATATATCCTTTATATTGGATTTGGTTATGGTCATATTTCCTGTTATATCTGTAGACTGATTTTCAAATTCATAATGATTAAGTTTATCTCCATTTATTTTAATGTTATTTACAGTAAATGTATTATAATTTCCTGCATTACTATTATTTAATTGTATAATAGCAGTTCCTGCTATGCTATTTATTATAGTGTCATCTTTTTTGGTTTTTATATTTTTTAGACTTACTTCAAATATATTTGTTCCATTATACTCTATACTTTCATTTATTTCAGCCTTTAGTTTAACTTTATTTATAGTTATATTCCCTAAACTTTCTTCTGTTCCATTTACATTATTGTTTCCACCATATCTTAACTTTAATTCATAACTACCTTGCCCTATTGATAAATTACTTAGATCTACATTAAAAGTTATCTTATTACCTAGTGTAGCATTTTGTTTTGCTATAACTTGATTATTAAGTACAAGTTCCATTTCATTAACATTTATTCTTAATTTAGGCATAGCTTCTACTACTAATATGTCGCTAAAATCAAACGTTGTTGTAGCAATACCTTTACTATTTTTTATTTTTATATTATCTAATCTACTATTAGCCTTTATTATATTCCCAGTTGTTTGAAATGTATTATTTGTTAATTGATAGTTACTAGCCTTTTGTGTTCCTAATAAATTTATATTTAATGTTACTTGCTTATTAGTTCCTACATTTTCATCATTAAAAGTTGCACTAACATTATAATCAACACCTTTTTCTAAATCCTGTCCACCTACTAACCCATTAAAACTCACATTGTCTACTACTGCATTTGTATTACTATCATATGTCTTATCTTCAACTATTGCTGAATTAATAGTTATAGGCTTTTTAGTTACATTTATATTCCCTGTTATATCACTATTTTGGTTTTCAAACTCATAATGATTATATGTATCTCCATTTATTTTAATATTATTTACATTAAAAGCATTATAATTTCCTACATTACTAGTATTTAATTGTATTGTAGCAGTACCTGTTATGCCATTTATTGTATTGTTATCTTTTTTGTTTTTTATATTCTTTAAGCCAACTTCAAATGTATTGGTACCATTATATTCTATACTTTCATTTATTTCAGCTTTAAGTTTAACTTTATTTATAGTTATATTCCCTAAACTTTCTTCTGTTCCATTTACATTATTGTTTCCACCATATCTTAACTTTAATTCATAGCTACCTTGCCCTAGTGCCAAATTGCTTAAATCATAATTAAAAGTTACTTTATTGCCTAGTGTAGAATTTTGTCTTGCTACCACTTGATTATTAAGCACAAGCTCCATTTCATTTATGTTAGCTCTTAATCTAGGTGTTGCTTCTACTACTAATCTGTCACTAAAATCAAATGTTGTTGTTTCGACACTATTTCCATTTAAAACTCTTGTTCCTGATATGCTACTGTTAGCCTTTATTATATTACCAGTTGTCCTAAAGTTATTATTAATTAAGTTGTACTTTCTCATTTTTCTTGTATTTAGTGGTGTTATATTTACAGTAACATTTTTACTATTACCTACATCTGCATTATCATAAGTAGCTACCACATTATAGTCAACACCTTTTTGTAATGTATCTTTTCCTAGTAAACCAGTAAAATTAACATTATCAATTGTTGCATTAGTATTACCATCATATGTCTTATCTCTAATATTAACGCTTCCAATTGATAAGTTATTGTTTTTTGTATCTAAATAATATTTGAAATCATACTGAGATTGTCCCCAACTTGTAACAGGAGCATCTAATAATTTATCTGTATACCAAGTATGGTTAGGTGTATGTGCCTGAAAATCTATAGCTCCGTCTACTGTTATCTCTAAAGTTTCTTCTGTCTTTGGCAAGTACCTTAAAGTAGGTAAATTATTAGGTATTTTTGTATCGTGTATAGATAAAAAAGTTAATTTATTTAATTTTGATATGTGATTTAATGCACTTACATCTGTTGCAGATAAACTTAATTTCTCTAAATTTACTAAATTTTCTATCGGTTCTAAATCTTTAATAGGATTGCCTATTACATCAAGAACCCTTAAATTTGTTAAGTCTCTAATAGGGCTTAAATTATTTATATTTCCAATTCTGCCATTACTATAACCACCTAAGTTCAAATCTTCTAAATTAATAAAATGTTCCATTCCAATTATATTATACATAAGTGGAGTTAATTTCCTAGAAAGTTCAAATTTTCTAGCAGACTGTATTTGTCTTGTAATGTCTGCTCCCTCATTAACGCCAAAAGCTTCTGTAATAGCTTTACGGAAATATTCATCAGGAAAGTTTTTAGAATTCAAAATTATAGTAGATTTAGAATTAATAGTATTCTCTAATCTACTATCACTAACTACAACACTTATCCCACTCTCTACTAACTCTTTATACCTTTCTTCTGTAAAAGGTTCTTTGAAATTTATTAATAAATATTGATATTCATCTTTTGAATATGGTATATTGTTATTTTCTTCTTTTTGATTTAATTTTTTATTTGCAACTTCACTTTTATCATTGTCGTAAATATCAATATTCCCACCACCAACAACTTCTATTTTTATATTATCTTTAGTGTTTGCAAATACATTTGTTGTTGCTCCTAATACTAATAATAAAGCTAGTCCTTGTAAAGTCACTTTTCTTTTCATAAATTAATCTGCCTCCTTATATAATACATAAATTTAAGATTGTTTGGCTCATAAGTGCATATTTTTTAAATTTTGGTTGGTATATAATTTCATATTTCCCCTCACTATGTACTCCTATAACACCTATATATTTCTTTTCATCTAAATAATTTTTATATTTTTCTAATATAAGTTTTTTCTTTTCTATTGGTACAACTACCCAACTTTTATTAACAAAATCAAGGTTTGTTTCTGCTTGTAAAAATACCTTTTTTATATCATTTAACTTAAATTCAAAAGCATTTACTTGATAATCTCCTTGATATTTTTCAATAGTTACTAAATCTGCATTCCCATCTCTTATAGGACACTCAAACTGATATTTTTTAGACCTATTTTTATTGTTATAAAACTTCCAAAATTTATACCTTAAATCTTTTTCATATAAAAACATTTTTTCACTTCCTTTTTATTTTTCTTTGTTCAACGTAAGATAAGTTTGTTTTTGGTAATGTTAATGTTTTTCTTATTATCCCTTTAGGACTTATCCCTACTCTGCAAAACTTATTGCCAACACTAACTCCTACTCCACTTTTACTGATATTTAATCTTAAATATTTTCCTATTTTTATACTTTTACTAAATCTAATTCCCATTTATATACCCCTTTGCTATTTTAAATAAATAAATCATTATTTTTCTTTTTTGATTTAATATTTTTAAATTTAAAATACTGCTAACTTGTTTGGCCAAGTATTTTAAATTTAAAATACCCTTGAATTCTCAAGGTTTTTTAATCTTCTTAAATAATCTATTATTCACATTTTTGTCTTAATATTTTTAAATTTAAAATACTGCTAATTTTCTTGGCCAAGTATTTTAAATTTAAAAAAGCCTTGATTTCTCAAGGCTATTTCATTTTATTAAATAACTCAATAAATCAAAAAAATATATTTAATCAAATATATCATTCTCAGGTGTCCATTCACTAGGTAATGGTTGCACATACCAATCATCCCAAAGGTTTCCCATTATATATACAGTGTCTTCTAAATTTGTACTTAACATTCCTACAGGTGTCCAACCATCAAATATATATGTTGCTACTTTATAATATTCATCATCAGGATACCATATAGGAGTAAAATGTGTCCTATTGTTATATGTTGAATATTTGTTAGGTTTGAATTGCATTATTGCTTCTGTTCTAGATTTAGTATTTGTTTCTTCTAACAACCTCCAATAAGTTTTAAAATAAAAATCAGAAAAGAAAGACGCACCATTTTGTACCTTTGTAGTACACTCACTAGAATTTGCAAAATAAGGTTCTTTTATTTTTTTATATGTCATTACTACATTACCTTCTGCGTCAGTTACTACATTTCCATCTTCATCTTCTAATGGAACTTCTATTTCCCTTTCTATTTCTGCACTAACCTTTATTTCTGCCTTTGTAAGTTGGTCTACACCATAACCACTTTTCATTTCATCTCCCTTTGCAGTTTTTACTGTACTTGCAGGGTGTAAGTCCATATCTGCTTTTAATTCTGCATTGTAATATATAGTATTAAACTTATACCAACCCCTATCTACCCATACATCTTTTTTAACCTCAACCATTTTAGGAAACCAATAAGCCTCATAACTTTTCCATTCATTACTCAAATTTTCAGTATATTTTTCTATATCATCTTCTTTATAATTATTTGAGAAAAAGTCATTTCTATCATCTGCGTCTGGATTTGGTGGTACATTTTCTTTTAATTCTTCTAATTTTACACCTATGTTTATCTCTTGTTTTTCAGGTTTTATATAAGCAATAGAACCTCCATTTCCGTTATCTCTATAATCTATAACTTTATAATTAACTGTTGCTTTAATAATCATTTCTTGGGGCTTTTTAGGTGTTTTCCATTTAAGATAAGCAAGACTACTAGCACCATCTGGAAATACTATTTCCCCATTACTAGCTGGGTAATTTTTACCTTTAATTTCAAAGTTTACAGTAACAGGATATAAATTTTCTTTTTCTTCAGTTGGTAATTTTAAAGTACAATCTATTCCACTAAGTTGTATTGTTGTTATAACTTCTGTATCTGTTCTATATGTATAATTTACTTCAGGTGGTGTTTCTTCTTCTTTTTCCTTAAACGTAACTGCCCCTACACCTAATTGAGCAATAATAGTATCATTGCTTTGTTTCTGAACATCACTTCCTGTCCATTTTTTAATACCAAACTCATCTCGTTCTAAATACATTGCCATAGGTAAATTTAAGTGTGAAAATAATTGTATAGCACTTTTTCTTATAGCACCTCCCATTTTTTTATCAAGTATTGATAATTCAGTAGGAGTACAAGCAGTTACTTTACCTGCTATTTTAGGATATCCAACAGGTTCTAACATTAACTTATATTTACCACTTACCATTTCATCGTAATTAAATCCTGTTAACTTAGAAAAATCTCTAGAAAATGCCTCTGAAGCAAAATATTTTTTTATTGTTGATAAATCTCCATTAACTATTTTAGGTAATTTGGCGTGAGTAGGAGTTTGCCATTTATAGCCTTTACCATCATAAATAGAAATAATTTGATTATTTATATAATAAAGTTTATTGCCACCACCTAAATATTTTTGTACAGGTTGTCTAGGGTTGTTTGCAAAATCTATTGGGCTTGTAACAGGTTTATTAGTTTCACTTTCAACTAACGTTACCCTTACACCTTCATCTTGTTCATTAGCTAATATAGTATATTCTCCATTGACATTATCATAATCTCCACCGTTACCTCCGTTTCCTATATTACTATCGCCATCTCTAGTAGAATATTTAATAGTTTGTTCTAATGTTTTCATAGCTTTCATTTTTACTTCTTTTTGTTTTTCCAACTTATTATTAATACCATAAGCAGTTATAGTAGAAAATAAAACAAAAAGTAAAAAAGTAATAATTATAATTTTCTTCTTATTTTCCATTAAATAAACTCCTTTTTAATAATATTTTTATACGCAAAAAAAGCATCTCATAAATTGAAATGCTTTTATAATAAATATTTATTGCCCTATTATATTGTTCCAACTTGGGTCATCTGCAGGTATACTACCAAATTCTTCTGCACCACCAACTTCTCCAGTATCAATAGTAGGTCCTAGTATTTCTTCTGCTTTATTCCAAAAATCATCATCACTTGTACCTCCATTATTTTCAGGTGCTTTAGTAGTAGTTTCTGTTGTAGGTTCTTTTGTTGTTGTTTCAACAGGTTTTTTAGTAGTAGTTTGTGTTGCTGTTTCCTTAACAGGTTCTTTTGTTGTTGCTTGAGTTGTATTTTCAACTTGTTTTTTTGTAATTTCTTCTTTTTTAGTTATCGTAGTTTGTGTTTCTTTTTGTGTAGATGTAGTTTCTGTTGATTTGTCATTATTTTCTTTTTTACCTTGTTCTTCCTTAGATATAGTTGTATCTACTTGCGTAGATGTTTCTTCTGTGCTTAAATCAACAGTACTACTACTGTTTTCTTTATTGTCTAAATTGTTTTTATCTTCTTCATTAGATGATTTTTCTTCATCTTTGTTTTTTGTTGTATCTTTTTCTATAAAACTTGTTTGTTCTTTATTGTTAGATACTGTTTTACTATCACTTTTATTTAATACTGTGTATGCACCACCACATAATAAAACTAATGCTAAAGCAGATACTCCAATTACAATACCCTTTTTGTTTGATTTCTCATTTTTTTTCATAATTTTTACCTCTCTTCTTCTTTAATTTTTAATATATTTTATTTTAATCCATTTATTTTATATTTTATTATCTATCTTTTCGTATGTCAATTCACAAATTTCAATTTCTACTAGCATAATTATTAGACTTAAAATAATAGTATAAATTCCTATAAATCTTATTAATAACAAAAAAGCCAACTCTAATATAGTAAATAAAATAATATAACACCTTTTACCATTTTATGTTAAAATATACTATGATTTGCAGTTTTATATAAAAATAAATATAAATTAGGTGGTGTTTATCTATGTTTGATTTAGAAAATTTTATAAAATCTACTTTTGATGGTATCTCTTCTTATTAAATTATTGATTTTATTTTTACACAAGAATTTTTAAATAAGCTTTTTTATATTGCACTTTTAATCTATATAATATCAACTGCGTACTATAAAATAAAGGTTAAATCCTTGAAAGAAGCATTATTTGAAGCTATCTTACAATTAGTTTTTAAAGTTTTAATTATTTATATTTTTCCTAATTAATATAGCACAAAGTATTAAAGGCATTTAAGTAACTATTATATAAAACTGCAAATCTATCTACCTAATTTTTAATACATACTTTCCTGTTTCCTATATTTATGTAAAATTTTACAGGAATAATAGCAACTAAATAAATATTGTATTAAAAGTATAAACGAACATATGGCGAATTTTCCCTTAACTATTAAGTTTATAAAAACAATACCTAAAATTATATCTATTATTATATAAATAATTCTTTTATTACGCATTTATATCCCACCTAACTTAATTATTATTTTAACTGCTGAGATTAATACTATGCTAGATATCGTACAAACGCCTACTATTGATGTTAATATTACCATAGTAATTTTTGTAGTTTTATTTACTACGTTTAAGGTATACTCAAGATCGATTTTTTCTCTCTCACGTTTTATTGAGGCTATAAATAGTTCATATTCTTCTTGATTGAAATCAGTAATAAGTCCTTTAATGTCTACAAAATCTTTTCTTCCATAAACCTCAACTCTTACTTCTGCATCATCGTCTTTTACCAATTCATTTAACATCTCAATAGACGTATTACTTAATCTAGCTAATTTTATTTTTTGCTTTTTGTTGTATTCTTTTTTTATATTTTCCATTTTATCATCTCCATATATATAATTTTTATTTTATATATATGTTATAATTTATTATAACATATATATATTTATTTGTCAATATTAAAAAAGTATATTTTTATATATAAACCATCTTAATTATGTTGTCCATATCTATTATGTAATTTCCTATGTAAATGTATTGGTCTTTTGTTTTTAGTATATTTCCTTTTAAATCTAAAAACCTTGTTCCTGAGCTTGTTCTTTCTATTACTCTTATTTTTACTTTTCTACTTATTTCTTTTTCTATATTTCCCATCTCATTTCTATAAAACAAAAAAGACAAACTAAAAAGTCTGTCTTTAATATTTTGCTGTATGTTTTGCTTGAACAGTTATAGGCACTTTCAATACATATTCTTTTCCCCAAAAAACTACTGGATACTCAAATGTATAACTTGTTTTTATTCTAAATTTTTGTGTGCCACTTTGTATAGGTTCATTATTTACATCTACTTTTATTTCTGATATACTATATAATTCTTGATTATCTTTAGACACCTTAATTAACTTTTCTTCAACTAAAGTAAGTTTATCATTTTTTGTTAGATTGTTAATTATACTTGTCTTATCATCTATGTAGCTTTCATAAAATCCTGCTGTATTTGGTCTATATCCCCCTGAATAACTTTCTCTTGATGTATGGTAAAGTTTAGCATAATTTCTTTGTATCGTTTCTACTGTTGCATCTTCTACTAAATCTCTACTATTAGTTATTAGTGTAATAGCTGTTGTAACAATAAATATTAAATAAAATATAAATATTACTAAAAATATTTTGCTAACACCTATTATAGTAGCACTTGCACCTTTATTTTCTTTTAGCTTATTTTTTATTCTTTTTAATATTATGCTTTTTCTCTTTTGCCTTATCATTTCCAGTACACCTCACCTGTACCTGTTGCAGTTTTTCTTATTTTAACCCCTATATCAACAAATGGTATTTTTAAATTGTATGGCAATTCTACTGTAACATTAACATCTTCTAAGAAGTCTATTCTTCCAGTTTTATCGAATTTAACAATAGGGTCTATTCCTATTGATTTTTTTAGCCTTTCAATATTTTCTTCTGTTTTTTCTCCAACTTCTCCATAAAGTTCTACTAACCTTACAGCCTCGTTTGTAAATTGCATTACTTTGTAGTTTGTATATATTAAATGGCTAAATCCTATTATAGCTGTTAGTACCAAAATAAATATAATTAATATTACTCCCATTTCAATAGTTCCATCTGCACCTTTTGTTTCCTTTATCTTGCTTTTCAACCTATTAATTAGCACTTTAATCACCTACTTTTTACATACTAAGTAAACTACCCATTAACATACCTGTTACACCTATTACTGCTAGGCTTACTAAAACTGCAAATTCATACTTTTTAATTTTGTCAGGTAATAAGCTTGCTTCTTTTCTTTTTTGATTTATATACAAACTTTTAAACGATGTGGATAGCCTTGAAAAATACTCTCTGTTATTCTCCCCACGGGATAATGCAATAAGTCCCCTACATACATCAGATAACATTGAGGAGTTTATCCTTGTTTCTAGTTTTTTTAATGCGGATATTTCGTTGCTTGTCCTCATTTCAGTTAAACATCTTTCTAAATGTCTTTTGAAAACATCATTTGTTCGATTTTTGAAAGCCTCAATTATTCTAACTACGTCTGTATCAATAAGTAGCTCTTGCTCTATTGTTGTTACAAATCTATATAACTCACTTTCTATAAGCATTTTGTTAAATGATATTTGACTATATGGGTATTTTTTATGTTTATTATATAAATAAAAGCCATACCCTAAAACTATAAATGTCATCATAGGATTTATTAACAATAATACTAAACTTACTATTATATAAAATATTAAGTTAGATAACCCTTCTGCTATATATTCTTCAGGCTTTCTGTCTATGTTAGCTAAGAACAATGTTTTTTCTAATTTTTTCCTTTTAAGTTCGTCTATTTTTATATAATTTAATGTTTTATAGTAAATTTTAGCCTTAAACTCTGTTATTATATTTTCGCTTTTAGTTTTACTTTTAAACCTTCTAAAAGGCTTTACATATGAGCCATCTGGTATTTTAAATGTATAGCATAAAATATTATATAACCCATATCCAAAAATAGACCCTACTAATAATTCCATACTTTTCTCCTTTCATTATTCTTCTAAAGGTTTTACAAGTTTTATTACACTAAATACAGCATAAAATATTAATACTACCCCTATTGCTAATGCAATTTTACCAACTGTTGTAGTTAATATTGCTATAAGCCAATCTCTATTAATAAATAATAAAAATGGTACACTTGTTCCTACAATTCCTATCATTGTTAAAAAATCATTTTTAGGCTTTGCAAAAAGCATATCTAATTCACTATTAACTACTTGTAAATCTGATAACTTAGCAACTATTGGATTTAATACTGTTTTTAATGTATGGTTTGACTGGCAACTAATAAGAGCCTCACACCACTCCTTGAACATTTTATTTTCTATGCTGTTTTGCAATATTTTTAAAGAATATTCAATGTTAGGATTTACTTGCGTATTTATTAGAAACTCTCTAAAATACTGTTGTAATGGTGGATTTATAAAATCTAAATTTTCTTTTACACTCATTACTATATTTTCTGTCCTTAAATAACTTGTTGTTATTATACTCATTGAAGTTTCTAACTCTAATGTTAATTCTTCTTTGTATAAATTCATCTGTGTTTCCATTACAGAAAATGGTACTAAAAATAAACCTATTGCCAAAACAGGCATTAAGTATATATTGTTTATAGCAATACATAAGCTAATTCCTGCTAAACCACATATACACGCAATAGCAAAAATTAATGGTAATTGTTTCTTTTTATTTGTAATTTCAAGTATATAATTAACTTTTTTTATTTCTTTAATTATATAGTTTTCTTTATTTTTACCTTTTATTATATTAACTCTTTCTTTAACACTAACCTTTTTATCACTCATTAAATAATTTAAGCCTTGATTTGTTATACTCAAAAAATTTATATTAAATATATTAAAAAGCCCTATTGTTATAAGAAAAAATATAACTATCCCTAATATTCCTGCTAACATCTTCTACTCCTTTCTTAATAACTTATTAAGTTTTGTTGTTGGCATACCATTATTAGCTAATCTTTTCGCTAATTTTTCACTAATTCCACCTATTTTTTTATGCTCTCCTTTTATAACTGTCTTACCATTTACTACACTAGTATCATTAACTTCAAAATTAAATATAGGATTAAATTTTATCTTTTTATCATCATCAACATAGCTTTCCATTATTTCCATTATTTTTCTTGACTTATCTTCTAATTGTTTAACAAAAACAACTATCGGAAACGCCTTAACTATATATTCGAATAATCTTTCATCATTTACGTTAGCTTCTGCCTTTAAACATAAACTTAATATTCTATCATATGTGTCTTCTGCACTTTCTGCGTGTACTGTTGTTATTACATTGTGCCCTGTTCTACTAGCTTCTTGTGCTGTATATGCTTCTTTATCACGCATTTCACCAACACATATAATGTCGGGATGATATCTTAAAGCTATTGCTAGTAACTTATCTTGGTCAATACTAAATTCCTTATTTTTATTTTCTTTAGTTTTAGTTGAAATAACATTGTTTATTATATTACCATTTTCATCTCTTTTTACTAAATTTAATTCTCTTGAGCCACTTTCAATAGTATATATCCTTTTTTCATCAGGTATAGTTGACAATAGCCAACTTGTTAGAGTAGTTTTTCCACTTCCTGTGCTACCTGATATACATATACTTACACCATATCTTGTACATTCTTCTAAAAAGTTAAACATTTCAGGTATTCCTGTACCTTTTTCTAAAAATGTTTTTTTAGATACTGAACTTGAATTTACATTTCTCAAACTAAAACTCACCCCTACTTCTTCATCTACAACAGGTGGTATCATTACTGTTATCCTTTTATTTTTTCCTATTTCCCCAAGTGCTATCGGTTCTGCATCATTTACCCTATTATTTGATATGGCTAGTATTCTTCTTATTACACTTAATGCTTGTTCTTTATCTTGAAATTTTTCATCTAATTTTACAATTCTTCCATCACTAAAGTTTACATATATACAGTCCCAACTATTACCATTTATTTCTTCTACATTTTCATCATAAATATATTTGTTTAAAAATGTAAATTCAAAAGCGTCTATATATATTTTTTCAATTAACTCATCTGTACTCATATTTTTTACAGCTATGGAGTTATCTTGTAAATGCTTTTTTATTTTACTAAAAATCTGCTTTTTAACCTCATTTTTATTTTCATTATCAAAAAGATTTAGTATTATGTCAGAAAAATTTTGAGTTAAGTAATCAGTTACTATTTCTAAAGCTTTTTCATATTCTAAAACTTTTTTATTCCTAAAATCTACCCTTTGCACATCTCGTTTTTCATTTTCTTCTAATAAATCCACTTAAAACATCTCCTTTATCATTTGGTCTATTCCCTTGTTAAACTCATTATCCTTTATATCAAGTAATAAGTTACCTTTTTCTACAATGTCCTTTAACTCTTTACTATAAGGTAATTTATAGTCATAACCGTTTACTTTATTAAATACTTCCTCATAAACTCCACGTTCGTCAATTTTATTAATTAACACTATTTCCTTATTTTTGTTTATATCAACTGTATCTAAAAAAGCCTCATTACTACTAAAATAACTTGTACTTTTTAAGTCTTGTGTGCAAACTTTTATACACACATCAACTTCATTAAATGCTACCGAAGTTAGTTGATTGTATATAAAACTTGTAGAACCATCTATTATTACATAATCAAACTCATTTTTTAGTATATTTATTAACTGTTTAGCTATATCCTCACTACATTCAGGATATTGTGCATAGTTTTCACAGTTTTTAAACCCAAGTAAACCTAGATTTTCATACTTCTTTAGTGTCGTTAAATTGCTAAAAATCAAGTCATTTGTTAATTTTATTGGTGTGTAAAGTGTTCCTAAACTTTCTAAAGTATTAAAACAACTATTTGGAAAAAAACAATTCATAATAGGAGTTATTTCATCGGCATATAATAATGCTACATTTTTATTTTTGTTTTTTTCTATAAGTTTTTTAGCTATTATTGTAGCCAATACACTTTTTCCTGTATCTACACTTCCCCATAAAAGTATTGATTTAGCACCAATATTATTTTCTAGTATTTCTTCTTCATTTATAATTGGTTTTTTTGGTCTTAACCCCATAACTTTATCCTCCTTATTGTTTTTTAGTAGTAGTTTCTAATGTTGTTTCTTTTGAATTTGTTGTATTAACTGTAGTTTGGTCAATAGTTGTGTTTGTATTAGAATTATCTACTGAATTTGTAACATTTTCAGTTGATTGTTCTACATTGTTAATATTACTTTGCGTTTCTTCTAAAGGTTCTCCTTTTATTATTCTTTTTTGTTCTTCTAATAACTTTTGTTTTCTTTCATCATTTCCCCTATGTACTAACTGAAAATGTATATCATTTAGTCCCTCAGCATTAGCAAGTATCAAACTTTGTTCTTCTCTAACAAGCAATGTAACTGTACTTCCTATTTTTTTAGCTTCTTCACTACTACCTACATCATACCCTGAAGTGTCAGAAACACTTATTATTTCAACATATTTAAGTTCTTCAGGTATATATGTATCTTTTTTATCTTCTTGATTTTCTGTACTACTTAATATTACAGAAACTATATCTCCACTTTCTAGTTTACCACTTAACCCTTTAGCATTACTTGTAATACTTACTGATATTGCTCTATCTTCTTCACCTAGATTTTCAAGATATGCACTACCATATATAGCCTCTGTACTTAACTTCCCATTTGTTACATAATCACCTTTTAGCATTGATATACTTGCATATTTACCTAATACATCTTCTTTATTAGTTACTAAACCAGTTATATCTCCTGATAGCTTTTTATAATCTATCATCTCATCTGTTATTTTATCCCCTACACCTATTTCTTTAGTAGTTACAACAACATTTTTAACACCTTGTCCACCTGCTTTTAAGTTCATTGATAATAATGAAAATACCAATGCTATACCTATACAAAAAATACCTACTACCATTTTATTTTTTGTTAATTTTCTTAATTTTTCTTTCATAAATTTCTCCTTATAAAAAAATTGTTTTTATTAAAAAAGACAAAAACATAAAAGGTGCATAAGCAATTTCTTCTTTTTTATATTTTTTAGTTATTTTTCTATAAATAACACATAAAATTTCAGAAATAATATAAAATTCAATAGTAAAATTAAACCCTTTTAATAAGCCTATTACACCTATAAATTTTATATCTCCACCACCTTTGTAGTTTTCATCAATAAAAATACATATAATTAATATTAAAGTTGCTACTAATAACCCTGTTAAATATATTTTTTTATACAAAAACAAGCCTATTAACAATGTTAATAGACTTGTTTTATTATGTATTGTTTTCTTTTTTATATCTATAATAGCTATTATTAATAAAAATATTAATACTACAAAATTACCCATTTTAATTAAACTGAATAAGATTGAACATTTCTTTCATTTTATCAGTAATAAGTTGGAAAAACTCTGGAAAAAACTTTTTAACAAGCATAGTTACAGCAATTCCTGCAATTGCTAATGATATAACTATCCAACCAGTTTTTTCAGTTGTACCATCTGCACCTTTTTGTTCTTGCAATTTACCTTTAATTTTTGTCATAGATGTTGCTATAACAGTTACTAAAACAGTAAGTAAAGCTATTATTCCCATATTAAATTTTATTTTTAAAGTTTTCATATTTATTCCTCCTAAAAGTTAAATTAATATTCTTTATTTTTAAATTACAATTTTATTTTTTAATACATTTATTTATAAATTAATTACAATCATACACATCCCCCCTTTCAACATAAGATTTTATATCTGCTATTTCCTGTAAAACATTATCCTCAAACTTTAACCTTATATTTTGACTTTCAAAAAATCTAATAATATCATCTTTTTCAAATATTTTATCTACTATACAAGTATTTTTAGATATAATGCCAACAGGCTTTTGATAATAGTAGAACAAAAAAACATCATCTTTTAACTTCTCTATATCTAGTTTTTTTCTTCTTTTTTCTGTTATAAACCTATTGCTGTCTTCTTCTTTACTAAAAAGAGCATTTATCTTCATATCTATGTCCTTATTATTTACTTGGACTTCTTTGGTATTTTTAACTTTTTCAGTAATACTACTACTTAAAGATGTATTTTCTTCTTTTATATAATCATCTTCAATATAATCATCTTCATTATAAAAATTATTCTCATAAATTTCTTCTTTATGAGAATTAGTTGGTATATCATCTTTTACAACTTCTTTAGATTTTTTAGGTCTTTTTTCTTTTTTGAGCTTTGTTTCTTTAACCTTAAATTCTTTTTCTTCTTTTTTGTTTTTACTTTTAAAGTTATCTAAAACATTGCCCCAAAAACCTTTTCTTTTTTCCTTAGGTTCTTCTATATTGTCAAGCTTAAAGCCGACAGCGTTTGCATAACTATTATTTTGTGTATGGTCTAAACATATTTTTACTTCTCTAGACATATCTATTTCATTTTTACTTGTTATAAAGTTATATATGCCATTTGCAAACAATCTAGCTAAAAGTATATCTCCTTGGTGTCTTTCAAAAGTTACAATAATTATTGTTATACTACTGTTACATACTTTAAAAGCTGATAAGGTATTTAATATTTCTCTGTCATCGTCTATTATGTATTCTAAATCAATAGCTAAATACTCTAAATGATTTAGCTTGTTCATATTTACTCTTATATAATCTGTTAAACACCTTTCTGTTTCTATCTTTACATCAATTCCTAAGGCTTTTGTTTCTTCATCAAATATACTTATATTTTTATCTGATGAGAAATACAATAACATACTATCCCCCCTATTACTGAATTTGCATTTCTTCTAACTTATCTAAATATTCTTTTGGTGGAAATGTTTTAGGCTCTTTTACAGGAATATCTAAATCTTTTATATTAGATAAGTTAAAATATATAAATATGCTTATTACTAATAAAACTATATAAAATACTAGTTTTTTCATATAAATCACCTTTTTATGTATTTAAAAACTTTTCTAACTCACTATAAGGCATACCATTTTTTAAAAGTCTTTTTTTCATATTATTAGAAATATTATTAACTTTTTCAAAACACCCATTTACTGTAAAATAGTCATCTCTTATTATATTCTCTGTAATTTTATATCTAAATAGTGTGCTATAAAATATATTCCCATCTTCATCAACAACACATTCCATTATTTCAGTTATTTTCCTTGATTTATCATCTAATTGCTTAACATATACAATTATTGGAAAGGCTTCTGTTACAAATTTCATTAATATGTCATAATCTATATTTGTTCCTTCTTTACATAAATTAACTAATCTTTTATATGTATGTATACTATCATTAGAATGCACTGTCCCTATTACTGTATAACCTGCCCTAGCAATTTCTTGTAAATAAAACACTTCTTTGCTACGCATCTCTCCTAAACATATAATATCAGGTTTAATACTAACTGCTACTGCTAATAAATCTTCTACTTTTATTGATAAATTTTCATCTTTGTTATATACTGTTGTTGAATGAATTACAGTATTTTTTGTATCTTTATCTTTTAGCTCAAACTCTCTAGAACCACTTTCAATAATAAATATTGTTTTATTTATTAGTTCTTCTAATATCTCATTTAATAAAACTGTTTTTCCACTACCACAATTACCTGCTATACACATACTTGTATTATAGGTTAATAAAAGATTTATAAAGTCTAGCATTTCTTCTGTTGCTGTTTCATTTTTTATAAAATCTTCTTTATCTAATTTATGTAAATTAATTAATGGTATAGATTGGTCTACTAAAAATTCTCTATTAGCTATCTTGTTCAGTATATTTTCGATTTTATCCTTTGTATTTTCTTCTATAAATCTTAATTCTTTCATATAAACCACCTTTTTATGTATTACTTCCTACATTTTCATCTATTATTAAATCATCATAGCTATATGCCCAAGCTCCTTTAATTTCATTTTGCATAAATTCAGGAGTAAATGTTTCATTTGATTTTTTCTCGCTCCAGCTATCATTAACTTTTATTCTTCCATCTTCAGTAAGTCCTGTTAGCACTATAAAATGCCCACCATTAGTAAAATATCCTGTACTAACACCATTTGGTGTATTATATCCTTTATAACAAGTAGACACTATCATAACCTTGCCTTGACTTAAATTTTCTACTAAGCTACTAGCACTTGTGGATACTTGTTCTGCATTTAACCCAAAGTTTCTAGCACCTGTTGTCATTAATTCCCAACTACTACCTGCCGAATTTGCCCAACCACGACTTGTACTAAATTGTGCCATAGTAAGAGGTGTTACAGAAGTATCTCCTGTCAGTCCAACTACAACCATTGCTAACGCTGTCGGTCCGCAACCACCTATCTTTATAGTAGTCCCTGCATACGGATAATTAGCCCATCTAGTATCAAACTGGAAAAATAATGGTATATCTCTACCTTCATATATAGCTTCATCTTTTATATTATTTTCATTTTTGAAATCTTGTAAAATGCTTGCTATATCACTATCAAGTTCTACACCTATAACCTTTAGCAATAAACTTAATGGAGAAGTTACTATATAATATATAAAAGACAAAAAGATAAGAATTGTAGTTATAGCAATAACTATTCTTCTTATCAACTTTTCTCTTTCTTCTTTATTTACTAACTTTTCTATTAAGTCCCTTATTATAAAATAAGCTATTTTAGGTAACATTTATCTACCACCTTTTCCTCCTAATATGTATTTAGCCTCATAGTCTGCTAATTCCATATTGAAGATGTAGTGCTTACTACCATTTATTAGAAGCCCACGTCCTTGAACACCTGCTTGTATTATATCTTTATGTATTTGCTTTAGTTCAAAAACATCGACTATTTCTTGTAAGTCTTTACCATCGCTACCTAAAAATATTTTGTAACAAGGTAAAGTTAAAAGTGCTTGTCCATACATTTTTATTCTAGGGTCTAAAAAGTCTATTATTGATTGACTAATAACAACTAAACTCCCCTCATATTTCCTACACCTTTTAGCTATATTTCTAAGCCCTATTAATGTTTGTGGTATTTCAGGGTCTATAAGCAAGTATGCCTCATCACATATAAGCATTATTTTTTCGTGCCTATCTTTTGTTATTTGTTGCCAACACCAGCTTATTATATTGAAATATTGAGCCTTTTTTATTCTTTCTGATGAGTTATTTAAATCATATGTATCTAAACACACAATCTTACTCTCTGTATGTAAACTTGTATGTTTGTTAAAAAGAAACTGGTCTTGTCCATTTATTAAGTTGCCTATATAAAGAATTAAGTCATTGTAATCTTCTATTGTTTTTTTGTCTTTTTCTAATCCTTTATTTTTTACTAAAATATCATATAAATCAGATATAATAGGAAAATCTTCATTTTTTAGATTACTAACATCTGTATCCCAAAAAATATTGAATTTATTATAAAGTTCTATTAAGTTTTCATTAAGCAGTGTTTTTTGCCTTTCTGTTACATCTGATAAACATAAACCAAAAAATACTTCTAAATTTTGAAGATGTAGGGCTAATGCACCTACACCATCAAACTCATCTTCATTTTCATTATCATCTAAAGATATTGGTTTTATTTCAAGTGGGTTAATATTTCCTTTATTACTACCACCTAAATTTATCCAATCTCCACCTAAATCTTTAACAATAGTATCGTATTCTCTCTCAGGGTCTACTATAAGTATTTTAGTCCCTAACATATATTCATTAAGTATTATTTTCTTTATAGCAGTAGACTTACCCTTACCTGGAGCACCTACTGCCACTATGTTTGAGTTCGTTCTATCTCCCCCACGTTTCCATAAATCCATTATCATAAGTTTTCTGTTTATATCTTTTGCAAAGTAAAATCCTTGTTCATCACTAAAACCTTCCGATAAGTTAAAGAAACCACCTATATAAGTTGATAATAATGTTACTCTACCTGCTAATTCTTTCATTATATCTGTTGTATGTCCATATGGAGATACACTTATAAAGCCGTCCTCTTGGAAAAACGGTATTGGTCTTATGTTACAACCTAGTCCTATTGCAGTATTCATAAGTTTTTCACTATTTCTCTTTAATGCTTCTTCACTATTACCAAGTACAAGCATAATATTAGCCATTACACCAATACTTTCTCCATTTTCTTCTATTTGCTTTAATATATTTTGTCCGTCTTCAACACGTTTTTCTGCTTGCATTCTTTTATAGTCATCTCTTTCTGATATAGCTTTTACTTTATTATCAGCTATACTTCTACTTAATGCACTAATTAGAAGTCCTTCTGCTTTTTGTATAAATTCACTAAGCATTATAACTCCTTGTACATTACTAAGTTTTCCGAGCCAACTATACTCCAAACTACTTGGATATTTTGATATAACATAACACCTCGCTAAATTTTCCCCTATTTGTATCCCTTTAGTATCAAACTTAAGCATCATAGGTGCTATTATATTTAATAAATTTTCATTTATGGCAGTTTTGCTACCTTTCACTAATAAGCACCCCCTATTATTACATCATTAATTATCGAAATGCTATCTTCAAGTTCCATAGCCTCAATATTTCCATATGACGTATTTGTAAATAAATTGCACAACCTTGCTATTTCTTCAGTATTACAAACATTAGCTTGTATTTTACCTGCTTGGAATTTTCTAGATATACTTGTAGCTATTTTTTCTAATTCTAATACACTATTATTAGTAAGTTTTTCTCTAACTATAAAATAATACTCATTTTCTAATTCGTTACCATTAGTGGAATACTTATGTAAAAACATAGTAGCTTCTCTTAATAATTCCTTTTGTTTTAAATCATTAGAATTTCTGTACATTTCTCTATAAGAAGTAGTTAATTTGCTTATATCTACAGGTTTTGATATTTTTAGCATTCTTAGATTATTTTTAACTGACGCAAACTCACTACTTAAAGTTTTTGTAAGTATGTTTATATCTGTTTTACTCATTGTGCTTGTTGACACTGTACCAACCTTTATAAATGCTATAACATAATTATCTTTTGTATATAAAATATTGTTTTTTATATCTGCTACATTTATATATTGGTTAGAAGTTAATTTTTTATCATTTTTTTGTTTTTTGACTTTCTTCATCTAAATACATCTCCCACCATTCTGTATATTTGTATTTGTATTTATTTTGTTTTTTATAATAAACATATATTCCTATTAATTGACTAAATGTTGACGAGTTAATATTTGGATTTTTTACTACTAGTAAATATGAACATATAATCATACCAAGAGCAATTATCATTCCCAACTGTAAGTTAATAAAAATACCTATTACTGTACCTATAATTAAAGAAATACCTATTAAATACATAAAGTGTTTCATTTCTTTAGTGCCTATTCCTGATATTATTTCTTTTTCAGTTGATATGTTGCTAGGCATATACAAATTGTTGGTTAGGTACTCTTTTTCTTTTTCTTCCAAAACTTAACACCCCTTATCCAAAGTAATATTCTATAATTTCTTTTACAACAAAAACAGATGAGGAGAGTACAAATGCTATTAAACAATTTTTCACTTTTTTTATATATGTTTCTTTTTCCTGAACCTCCCACGACTAAAGTCGCGGGGTTCCTGCTTCATAGAATTTTGCATATTTTAAATATGTTTTACTAATTCTCCACAGGCTATCCCCGTAGTTCCTACGGTTCTTACATATATTATTTATATTAGTTTTAATCCTTCTTTTAATATATTTATACTTGCATTTATATCTCTATTGTGATGTGTATTACAACAAGGACAAATCCATTCCCTTATATTTAGATTTTTTACTTCCTTATTTTTATAACCACATTCACTACATAATTGAGAACTGGCAAAAAATTTATCTACTTTTATAACTTTTCTTCCGTACCATTTAGATTTATATTCTAACATTCTTATAAATTCTGCCCATGATACATCTACAATAGCTTTAGCTAATTTATGATTTTTAACCATATTTTTTACTTGTAAACTTTCTAGGCAAATAATATCATTTTCTTTTATTAATTTTGTAGATAATTTTTGTAAAAAATCCTTTCTTTGATTAGCTATATATTCTTGAAGTCTTGCTACTTTTAACCTTGCTTTATTTCTATTTTTACTACCAATTGTTTTTCTTGATAGTTTTTTCTGTAATTTAACAAGTTTATTTAATGACTTACTTAAATATTTAGGATTCTTTATAAATTCCCCATCACTTGATATACAAAATTCTTTTATACCTAAATCTAATCCTACAAAACTATTTGTATTTTCTAATGGTTTAATATCTATATCAGCACAACATAATGATACATAATATTTCCCACTTGGTTCTTTTGATATTGTAGCATTAAGTATTCTACCTTTAGGTATTTGTTTATCTCTTATTTTAACCATACCTAATTTAGGCAATTTTATATATTTATCATAATATTGTATATTTCCATTTGTAAAATTAGTTTTATATGAAAATCTATTGGTTTTCTTAGACTTAAATTTAGGAAATCCTATCTTTTCTCTAAAGAATTTTTTATATGCATTTTCTAAATCTTTTAAGGCATTTTGTAGTGCAAATTTATCTGGTTCTTTAAGCCATTCTAATTCTTTTTTTAAGCTGGTTAAATCAGAACTACATTGCTTATAAGTAAATGTTTCTTTATTATTCTCATAACTTTCTATTCTTTTAGCAAGATATCTATTATATACAAATCTACAACATCCAAAAGTTTTATTAATTAATTCTTCTTGTTTTTTATTTGGATATATTCTAAACTTATAAGCCTTTTCCACTACTATCACCTCATTTTACTTGACTTTTTGACTTTGAATATATTTTCTTATTTGTTCTTCTGTATTTTCTGATACAGTAGCAATAAAATAACTAGGATTCCAAAGATGTCCATCCCATAATTTCCTTTTTAAAGTTTCTCCGTGTTTTTTCATTAATAATCTTGCAGATACTCCTTTTAATGCCTTTATAATGTTAGGTATATAATGCTGTGGCGAACAATTTACTAATAAATGTATGTGGTCTTTATCTCCATTACATTCTAGTATTTGAAATTTATTATCTTCAGCTATTTTATTCAATATATTAATTAAGTCTTCTTCAATTACATTTGTTAATATAGGATATCGATATTTCACACACCATACTATATGGTATTGTATTGAATATACATATCCTCTACCACGAGTTATTTCCATTTTAATCACCCGTAATTATAGTAATATATGTAACTTATTTTGTCAATTTTATTAGGTAATTTAGTCTATATTTTAAATAACATATGTAAGAACAATAAGCTCTTATCTTTGTCGTTTAAGATTGTCGTTCACATAAGCTCGCTACTTCTTATGCAGTTCTCTTATGAACTTCTTATACTTTCATATAAGCACAGACTATATCTTATCCTTCGGCTTTACCCGTTAAGACCTACCCACTTCCACTACCTATCGCTTGTAGTGTACTTCCCTCAAGAGGAATAGTCGTTGAAGGTTCTCCTATTCGGAGCTTCCCTGCTGATTGCCCATTATATAAACACTTAGGCTTTAACCTTATGTAATCTAACTAATTTTTTCTACTTTCGTAACATTCACACTTAAGTTTATTTCAACTTTATGTTTTAGTTTAGTTAGCTTTAGGACTTCCCAGCAATTCAAGTAGTATTGGATAGGTTTTTTCCTATCTCTACATACAAGTTTCCCTGTATGCTGACTATTTTTAGCTACTAACTCACGACTAAAGTCACGAGTTTGCGTAGCTATTTTTAATCAAAATTTCCATTTATAGAATTATTAAACCTTTCATTATATTTGTAAGCAACTAAAATTTGTGTCCGATTTTTACAAAACTTATGTCCTAAAAATTCATATATAAATTTTAGTTTTTGAATATTTATAAAAAAGAGAGTGATTATTCACCCTCTTTTTTATCTAAGCTATCAACAACATTATTAACTTTTTTATCCATTATTTTATGCGTAGCTTCAAGTCCTTTTATTAGCCATTTAGGTACTAAATATCCCTTATCAAGTTCAATCATATTCTCTAAAATACTTCTAAACTCATTTATTATACAATGGGCAAGTATAAACCAACCTATTGCTAACATTATATGTAAATTTATCCCTATTATTTTACCTATTTTTTCAAAGGTTATACCTAGTGCAAATCCCATAGCTACTAAACACCATAAAAGAAATTTTTTTACAAATCCTTTTGTAGCCTTTCTTGAACTTTCTTGTTTTAAGTACCTTGCTTTTAATATCCCTGTTATATAGTCTATTATATTTAAGCCTAATAAAAAGACAAATAAAAACCAGAAGTCTCCAAAAATGGCTGATAAAATAGCTGTTATAGTAGATACTATATAGTTTATCTTTATTTCAAAAATATTCATATTAACACCTACTTTTTAAATACCTTTAACTTATCAATAATTGATTTTTTTAATTTGAAAAATATACTGTTATTAGTTTCATTATATCCTGTTTCGAACCCTAAAACGTCAGCTAAATCTCTAACTTTAACAAAGTTAAAACCACCACTATTAATAGCTTGTACAGTTGTTTTTGTATTACCAACTTCCACTTTAACGTTGTTAAATATATCATCTAACATAGTTATTTTAGTATTGCTGTCATAACTAATATTTTTATTTAATAACTCTGCTAAATCTCTTATTTTTATAAAGTTTTCTCCATTTTCATTTATAACATTAAAAGATTTAACTTTACCATTATAGCTATAATTTCTTGTTACAAGCATATATTCCTCCACTAAATTATTTTTAAAATTATCCCAAGCAGTAATATTATTTACAAATGGTGCTGGGCAATTTTTATGTGTTACATCATAGTGCCTGACTACATTTTCAATAGGTATGTTGTATTTTTCCATTAACATTTTTACAAGACCTACTGCATTATTTATTGTTTCATTAGTAAAATAGTAATTACCTTTACTATCCTTTTCAGAACATAATTCTATACCTATCGCATTATCATTTCTGCATTTACTGTGGTAATATTTACCACTTGTTCCACAATGCCAAGCCATATCATTATCTTCTACACTTTGCCAAACTTCTTTTTCATCAACAAAATAATGAGCCGATGCGTTCCTATTAGGTGATTTAAAATAGTTACAATTACTTTTTGCTAAATCTCCATTATTAGCTGTATAGTGTATTACTAAAAATTGTATTTTTTGTTTTCTTCCTTTAGTAAAATTACTACTATGTGCTATTAGCTTGTTTATTTTCATATGTACCACCCCTAATCTGTAATACCTTTTGTAACTGGGTTTATAACGTTATTCCATAAAGAAACTAAAACAAGCCCTACTACATAAGGGTTTTTTAATGCATCTAAAATTAACCCGAATAGACTTCCCCAAGTTGTTAAATCACTTCCACTAATTCCAAAATAAGCAAGTATTGGTGTTGCTACTGCTAAAATTGTGTTTACCCAAAATATTTTATTTTTAAATCTTTCTTTC
>JAHALF010000013.1 GCA_018371275.1 Clostridiales bacterium | reverse complement strand
TATTTTTGAAACAAAGATAAACTACATAATATCTACTATAACAGCTATTTTATCAGCTATTTTTGGAGACTTCTGGTTTTTATTTGTCTTTTTATTAGGTTTAAATATGATAGACTATATAACAGGTATACTAAAAGCAAGGTACTTAAAGCAAGAAAGCTCAAGAAAGGCTACAAAAGGATTTGTAAAAAAATTTCTTTTATGGTGTTTAGTAGCTATGGGATTTGGACTAGGTATAACCTTTGAGAAAATAGGTAAAATAATAGGAATAAATTTACATATAATGTTAGCAATAGGGTGGTTTATACTTGCTCATTGTATAATAAATGAGTTTAGAAGTATTTTAGAAAATATGGTTGAACTTGATAAGGGATACTTAGTACCTAAATGGCTAATAAAAGGACTTGAAGCTACGCATAAAATAATAGATAAAAAAGTTAATAATGTTGTTGATAGTTTAGATGAGAAAAAAGAGAGTGAATAACCATTCTATTTTTTATAAATATACGAAAAATTATTTTTATATATAAAATTTAGTTGTTTACTATTTAATATGTATAATTAAATTTAATAATTGTATATAAAGTATGAAAAATATGTAAAAAATATTAAAAGTTTATGAAAAAATTGTGCATATTGAAAAATTATGTTGACAAGAAATGGTAATATATATTATAATATGTGCATATAATTTAAATATAATACTTTGTGGCATTTGCTAGAGTATTAATATATAAGGGGGTTTCGACAGGCGATGCCGGAAACTCCCTTAACTTTATTTTATTAATTAGATATTATGCCTAGAGCTTTATGGAGACCTTTATGTATTATAAAATATTCTTTATAATCAATTTTTATAGTAGGATTTCTATGTTTAAATAATACACTTGTTTTTTTATTTCTACTATTTTCTTGTAGATGCCCGATATAGCCAGATTCAAACAACCTAAGCAGGATATCTTTAATAATACTTTCATCTAATTTTTTATTCGTTTCTTTTAATAAAGTGAAAAATTTATTATAATTAAATTTATTATCCCCTATTCTTTGAAATACTTGTTCTAATTCTTTTATTAATTTATCGTCTGCAAAACCACTTAATTCATTCTTCATTTCATCAATAAAATATTCAGAAGAGTATTCTCTTAAAGCAATATTTATTTCTTGAAAAGTTAAAGATTTTTTTTCTGGAAATAAATTTTGACAAATTATTAAAAACTGAAGAATATCTCTAGGTTTTATTAGTGTATATTCTATTATATGTTCCCATGAATCTTTATTTTTTATTAAAGGAGGGAAAATTTTATCCCAATAATTGTCATATTTTTTTAGTTTATCTGAAGATGATAATCTAAGTTCAACAAGTTCTTTTAGATCATCTATTTTATCTGTCCACTTTAAATATTCTGACCAATCTCTTTTAATTTTATTTAAATCAGGATCTATCAATAGTGAAAATATATCTTGTCTAATAAATAATATTATTTTTATAGGAATATTATTTTTTAAGAAATTCATATTGAGATAATCAGTACTTCTTATTAAACTAGTTAAAATTTGAATAGTATCTTTTTTAAATCTAAGGATATCATCAAGACCATCTAAAAGTATTTTTAAGTTTTTATCATTAAAATGAATATATGATAAATTTTCTAACATCTTATCAATGCAATTTTTAATTAATGTAGAATATTCAAATTTTTCGCATTTTTCATTATCTAAATCGAATTGAAGCTCAATACCTTTTCCTACTTTGAAGGATTTAAGTTTTTTAACAATCTCTTTAGATTTAAGTTTTAAATTTAGTCCATTTTTTTCTAAATAATTTATTACCTCTATTATTTCAGGTACTTCAGTTATTTTCATATCATAATATATAACCTTATATATCATATGAAGCAATAGAAAATCCCATGGTTCTTTAAATTTTTTGCCACCTATAAAATTAGAATCAACATTTGTTTTAAAAAATAAGCTAAAGTCAAAATCATTAAGCTCAAGTGAAGATACATATATATTAGAATTATTTTTAGCTTCTAGTTGTATTTTAGCACTATAAGCAGATTTGCCAACACCTTTTGTTCCTAAAAGCATATATTTATCTCCATTAAGTAATTTTTCTAAAATATTATTATTGTCATGAAAGCAGTTAATTAAGATTTCAGGGGTTCTTAAAAGTTCATTTTTAGCATCAGAAAAACCTAAATTAAATTCTTTTAATTTCATTTATTATTTCATCCTCCTCGTTAGTATATTAATAAAATATAACTTTTGACATAATATATATTATATACTAATTTGTAATATTTTACAATTAATATATAATATACTAATTTGTAATATTTTACAATTAATATATTATTAATATTATTTATTATAGGAGTATTCTCTTTTACTCTTGTATACAAATTTTAAAATAGTGGCTATTATGCCATTTGTAAATAAAATATAATTAAATTATAATAATAATCTGAAACTAATGTTGTTGATAGTTTAGATGATAAAAAAGAAAAATAGGGAGCATTTGCTCCCTTTATTTTTATGCTTATTTTATATTTATACATAAACCTACCCGTTTATTTTACTATTTTTTTACTAAGTTATTATGAACTAAATTTATTAATAATGAATTATTATAGCGAAATTTATTGAAAAATAAGCTATTATGATTAAAATAATTTATTATTAACAATATTAATTTTATGGTATAAAATATTTAATAAAAAATAAATACCTTTATTTTGGGTATTTATTTTTTATTTTATTAGTATTTAACCTTATTTATACATTACTTTATTGGTTACAAATTTTAAAAATTTAAAAACAGTATTATTAACAACATTAGTAGATAATATATATGTTATTATTATTGAACTTATAATACATAAAAATAAATTTAAAAGATTATTTTCTATATTTCTAGATATTCCAAAAAAAGAACCTACTAAAAATATGTGAAGAAGATATATAGATAAAGTATTTTTACCAACTTTGCTTAAGAAACACTTTTTACAAGTTGTTAAGTTTATTAAAGTAAATGTCATTAAAAACCCTAAAAAATATAATGATATTCTTATTATTAGACCAAGTCTAATAGGATATTTAAGATTTACAAAAGGTCTGTCTAACCATAAAAATTCTGTTGGTATAAAATTTGATATTGAAAAAAATATGGATAATAAAAGTGTAAATATTAGTAATAATAAAAATGGGATATGATTTTTATTTCTTATTTTATATATTAAATTTTCATCAAAAAAATATCCAGCTAAAAAATATGGCAAAAATGTAATAGTCCTTGATATAGACATAAAATCGTTAAACTCTATAAATAGACCTGCTAAAATACCTAAAAAAATAGATATTTTAAATATATTTTTTATTTTTAAAATATAAGGTAAAATAAGCTTCCAAATAAACATAGTATATAAATACCACATAGCCCAAGCAGGAGTAAAAAATGAATAAAAGTCTGTAATTCCAAGTAAAACTAAAGCTATATTCCAAGGTAAAGTTATTATTAGAAATGGTATTAAAAATTTTTCAAATGCAGTATCTTGAGATTTTTTTAAATCTTTAGAAAAATACCCGGATATAAATATAAATGAAGGCATATGAAAAATATATATAAATGTATATATTATATCTGCTATTTTATAGTTATTTTTTAAAAGTTCTAAGCTATGACCTAAAACTACTAAAAATATTAAAAGCCCTTTTAGGTTATCAAATAAAAGATTACGTTCTTTCATAGGTTTTATCCTCCAATTAATTTATACTATAAAATATAATAACTCATGAATGTTACATTTTTATTACAAAAAAGAAAAATAATTAAATATATACTTATTATAAATGAAAATAACTTTTATTTGTGCAATTGTACTATATAATAATTGTTTGTAATAATAGTTATTATATGGTATAATTATATATATATAAATTAATAAGCAAATAGATTATATTTTTTAATATTTGCTATATTTATATACTTATTTATATTAAAGAAAGGTAATATTAATATGATAAAAGGCAAAAATGAAAAAATATTAATTAAAAATGATATTTATGATAAATATGGAAGAATATATATAACTAAAGGGACACATATTGTAGTTGATGAGGAGCGAAAAGAATTTTTCCAAGAAATTGGTATATGGGATCAAATAAGAGGTATAGAAGCAGCATTTAATAGGGAAAAAGAACATAAGTTGTTTCAAGATGAAACAATGAAAATTAAACAAAGATATCATGCAGTAGATGAAAAATCTTTTAATAAGGCTGTAACACTTATTAGTGATATTATGTTTGAAGATGATATTTTTAAAAAGATACCTTATCTTAATACACTTGCAGAGTATGCAACTTGGTATTATACACATAGTATAAATGTTGCAATAACATCTGTTTTATTAGCTGAAAATCTTGGTTTTTCTAAAACAGTTATAAAAGAAATTGCAATAGGTGCACTTTTGCATGATATTGGTGTAATCTTTGTAGACCAAGAAATTTTAGAAAAAATAGAGTGGGAGCTTAATGAGGAAGAACTTGATATAAAGAAAAAACATTGTGTGTTAGGTGTAAAAGCCGTAAAAGCTGTAAGAATACCACATATAAGTGAAGTTATTATAGAGCAACATCATGAAAAATTAGATGGAAGTGGGTATCCAATGCAATTAAAAGGTGAAGAAATACTTTCAGAGGCGCATATTGTGGGAATTGCAGATACATTTGATACAAAAACAACTTATAAATCAAAAGTTGATAAAAATGATATTAATGAGGTACTTGATGAAATGTATAATTTACCTGAAAGATATAATCAAGAATATATAAAGGTATTAATAGGGTTTTTCCATGAAGATGTATAATAGATTATAAATTTAATTAAATATACTAATTAAGAGGTATTTTATATATGAAAAATAAATTAAAAGAACTGTATAAAATATCATTAGATATTTTTATAATATTTTTAATTATTCTTATAAAGTTTTATAAGATATGGTATCCAAGTATTCAAAAAATAGGCAAGGGAAATATAAAGGTCGCTTGTATAGGAGATAGTATAACATATGGTTTAGGTGTAGAATTTAGAAGAAGATTTAGCACATATCCTTCTATACTTGCAAGATTATTAGGTAAAAACTATAAAGTTTTAAATTATGGTGCTAGTAGTAGAACTCTTTTAAGTAGTGGTAATCATCCGTATTTTAAAACTAATTTTATAGAAAAATCTTTAAAACAAAACCCAGATATTATAATAATAATGTTAGGTTCTAATGATTCTAAAGCTATAAATTGGAATGCTAAAAAATATAAAGAGGAATATTTAAAGCTTATAAAAATATATCAAAAGATAAATAAAAATTCTAAAATATATATTATGACTCCTACAAGATCTTTTGATAAAATAAAAAATGATAAAAGTATACAAAACAAAGTTATAGAAGAAGAAATATGCCCAATAATAAGAGAAATAGGAAAAGAAGCTGGTGTAAATATAATTGATTTATATTCTTTAACAAAAAAACACCCAAAGTGGTTTTTTGATGGTATACATCCAAACAAAAAAGGAAATATATATATTGCAAAGTATATTTTTAATATATTAACAAAAAAACTAAAAGAAACTAAATAAATTTAGTTTCTTTTAGTTTTTTTAATAACTTGTTAAAATTTTCTATAAAGTTATCATTTTGTTCTTTAGTACGTTTTTTTATTTTAAAATCATTTTTACCAGCTTTTCTAAGTTTTTTACCTATATGTTTTCTTAATAGAAGCTCATCTATATTATCATTTGTATATATATAACCATTTTGGTTAATAACAAAACAATTTTTTGATAGACACATTGCAGCTAAAGAATAGTCTTGAGTTATTATAATATCATTTTTAATACATTTGTTTAATATTAAAAAATCTGAACTATCTATGCCTTTATCTGCGATTATATAAGAAATATTATCATTTTTAAAGTCAAAAATATGAGATGTGTCTGATACAACTGTTATTTCCATATTATATTTTAATGCTATATTAATAGCTATATTAGTTACAGGACAGCCATCTGCGTCTATTATTAATCTCATAAAAATCTCCTATAATATAAATAGTTTTATAATGTAAAGTATAAAAAGGTGTAATGGATACAAAACATAAAAAGTATATTTTAAATTTTTACCTTTTTTATTATTATAAAACATTATAATTAAAAAAGGTACGATTGTAAATAAATATAATCCTAATGAATTTATTACATAAATATTTGGTAAATATATATTTTTATTAAATATATATTGAAGTATGTAAGAAATGTTACTTAAATATTTTATATTAACCCAAATGATACCATATATTAAATATTCATATTTATTATGTAAAAAATAAAAAATAAATATTAATAAAACGCCTAATATATCATAGTCTGTTTTTAAAATATATGATATACTTAACCCTAATAGTAATGATAAATATTTTAATATAATATTAGAATGTTTATTGTATAAATATATAGACAAACTGGCTATAAATAAAGTATAAACTGTATTTGTTTTATAAAAGAGGCTTATATTTTTATTAAAGCATAAATCATAAAATAGTTCAGAAGTTACAGCAAGCATTAAAAGGTTTATTAAATATTTTTTTATATTAGAAGTTTTTTTGAGACCTTCAGATATTAAAAATGCGTATATAGGAAAAGCTATCCTACCTATATATCTAAGCCAGAAGTGATTTGGAAATATAACGGATCCTATATGGTCTATAAACATTGTTATTAATGCAATTATCTTTAAATAGAAGCTTGTCATAATATCCCCCTTAAAAATTTTTATAATAAAAAATTATACTTTAATTTTTAATAAAATTCAACGGAAATTTAGTATAAATTTATGGTTTTAGCATATATTGAAATAAGTTTTTTAAGGTGGTATAGTAATGTCTCAGTTTAATGATTTTAAATTAGATAGTCAATTAAAAACAGCACTTAGCATACCAGATAATATATTAGAAGAAAGTAATATAAATACAGGTTATAATATACAAAATAACTTATGGGAAGTTATAGTAAAATATAATAATGACTTAACAATTATAGAAGAAGAAATGGGTGTAAGTATAGAAATATTATCATCTAATTATGCTATAATTACATTAAAAAAAGAACAAATATTTCTTTTAACTTTATATAGGGAAATAGAATATATAGAGCAACCAAGAAGTTTATATATTGTTTTAGATACCGCAAAAAATAGTAGTTGTAATGAACAAGTACAACTACCACCAAATAATTTAACAGGAGAAGGCACCTTAGTTGCTATTATAGATTCTGGAATAAATTATACCCATAGAGATTTTAGAAATGAAGATGGAACAACTAGGATAGATTATATATGGGATCAAACTTTACAAGATGGAAATCCACCAGAAGGGTTTTCTTCTGGAACTTTATATACTAGAGAAGAAATAAATAATGCTTTATTATCTCAAAATCCATTTAGTATTGTAAAAACTAATGATGATATAGGTCACGGGACAGCTGTTGCTGGAATAGCTTGTGGTAATGGGCTGTCTTCTAATAAAAAATATACAGGTGTTTCACCTAAAAGTGATATAATAGTTGTTAAACTTGGAGAAAAAGGGCGTGAATCTTTTGCAAGAAATACTGAGATAATGCGTGCTATAAAGTTTGTTTTAGATAGAGCAATAGAATTAAATAGGCCTATAGCTATAAATATATCTTTTGGAACAAATGATGGTTCACATTCAGGAGGATCTTTATTTGAAACTTATGATAATGCTATAATAGGACATAATTAAAAACCTTGAAATTTTAGGGATTTTAATTGTGTCCTATTTTTTTATTTTTAAAATTTTTACAAAGGAGCAGAGTTTTATGAGTAAAGTTATAGCAATAGTTAATGAGAAAGGGGGCGTTGGCAAAACTACTACGGCAACAAATCTAGCTTATTTAATAGGCAAGCAAAATAAAAGAGTTTTATTAATAGATTTTGATGGACAAGCTAATGCTACTATATTAATTGGAAATAAAAATCCAAATCAAATAACAACAACTATATCAACAATATTAAATAATATTATAGACAAAAATTATATAATAGAAAAAGAAGAAGTAATAATTAAAAATAAAGGTATAGATTTGATACCATCTAATGCAAACTTATTTTCATTAGAAAGTAAATTAACAACAATACCTTTTAGAGAATATATATTAAAAAAGCTTATTGATAATATAAAAGGATACTATGACTATATTATAATAGATTGTATGCCACAAATTGGTACACCTATGATAAATGTAATGATTGCAAGTGATAGTTTAATTATACCTACACAATCAGAGATATTATCAGTAAAAGGACTAACTGAATTAATAAGACACTATTTAATGATAAAAAGAGTAAATGAAAAATTGAAAATAGATGGAATACTTATAACAATGGATAGTAAAAATACAAAAACATCTAAAGAAGTAAAGAAACTTTTAAATAGTAGTTTTAAAGAAAATATTAATATTTTTAATACTGTTATACCAAATAGTATTAAAGTAGCAGAGGCTAATGTTTATAAACAAATTATATGTGAATATTTACCTACAAATAAAGTTTGCAAAGCCTATGAAAATCTTTTAAAGGAGTTGATAGAAATTGGATAATGATACAATGCAACTAGATGATTTTAATACATTATTAAGTTTTACTGCAAAACAAAATAAAAAGGAAACAGAAAAAATACAAATAGAAAAATTAAAGTCGTTTCCAAATCATAAATTCAAGTTATATAGTGGAGAAAGACTTGAAGATATGATACAAAGTGTAAAAGAGTATGGAATACTATTACCAATAATTGTATGGAAAAATAATAATGAGCATATTATATTAAGTGGACATAATAGAGTTGAGGCTTGTAAAAAGGTTGGAATTAAAGAAGTCCCTTGTATTATAAAGAGTAATTTGACACTTGAAGAAGCAACAATAATTGTAACAGAAACTAACTTAATGCAACGTTCTTTTAGTGATTTATCCCATTCAGAAAGAACTTATATACTAGAACAACATTATAAAGCTATAAAAAGTCAAGGTAAAAGGAACGATTTATTAAAAGAAATAGGCAATTTAATGCTTAATGACACTTATGAAAGTATTGATGAAAATAAGTCCATATATAAAATAGGTAACAAATATAACTTATCTAAAGATACAGTAGCAAGATATATGAGATTAGCAAAACTTATACCTAGTTTACTAGAAAAAATAGATAACGAACAATTACCTATTAGAGTTGGTTACAATATTTCATTTATAGAAGATATAAGCATACAAGAAAAAATAAATTTATTATTAAATAATGAAATTAAAATAAATATAGAAAAGGCAGAAAAATTAAAAAATGCTTATAAAGATGATAAACTAACAATAGATAACATAGAAGATTATTTAAAAAATGAAGAAAAGCCTAAAAGAACTAGGGTTAAATATAGTAAAGTTAGTAGAGGTATTATAGATAAATACTTTGACAAAAAGTGCAAACAAGAAGAAATAGATGATACTATTAATAAAGCATTAGAACTATACTTTAGTCAAAATCAAGTGGCACAAATGTAACTTTAAAACCTTGTAAGCCTTGAAAATGGCTTAATACACAACTTGTTCGCCATTGGCGAACAAGTTAAAAATAAAGGCGTGATAGCCTATTAGTAATAATAAAATAAAAGAGCTTAAATTAAAATATGAGCAAGTAGTAAATAATATAAAAACAAATGAAGATTTTAAAAGTTTATTAAATACAGCTATTAAGTTTAATAAATATCATTTTGACAATATTGTACTAATACATAATCAAAATCCAAATGCAGAGTTTTTAGCAACAATAGATGTATGGAATAACAATGTTGGTAGACAAGTAAATAGAGGAACAAAAGGACTAGCAGTTTTAGAAATTGAAAATCCTTATCCTACATATAAACATTTATTTGAATTAAAAAATACAAATGGAAGTTATGCAAGTTATAAAAAGGTATTAGATTATAAATGGGAAATAAAAGAAGAAGATAAACAACAACTATTAAAAAATCTAAATAAAACTTTAGGAAAAGATTATGAAAATTTAAGTGATTATTTATATGGTAGAGCAGTAGAAGAGATAGCTAAAAAAGATAATTACTTTGAAAATATTGAAATAGATGAAGAAACTCAAAATAAAGCATATAATATAGCAATTGAAAGTGTATTTTATATGTTATTAAAAAAATGTAATTATGAAATAGACTTGCCAAATAATTTAGACTTTGATAGTATAAAAGATATTAAGGTATTTTCAAAAACAGGAAGTTTAATAACAGATGTATCAAGGGAAATATTAAGAGAAGTTTTTATACAAGTGAAAAAACTTGAAAAAGAAAAAGAACGTAAAGGAGAATTACAAAATGGACGAGAAACTAATACAAGCAATGCACAAGGCAATAGCAGAGGGCAGAACCAAGATAGAAACGACACCGACAGGTTGGGAGATAGAGTACTTCGAGGACGAGGAAACAGGACTATGGTATCCAATGTTCGAATTGGAGGAGGAAATGGAGATAGAACCGAGCCAAGTACCTTATGGAATGATGTGGAAAGAGTACCTACTGGAGAACAAACGTCACGAGATAACAACGTTAGTAATGACAGGGGAACTCAACAAGAGAATGTTAGAAATACAGGAAATGGCAGAGAACTACAAGGAGAAAATAGTCAAGCAATTACTGGAGGAACAACCAATGCCACCATCAGACAAGACATTGGAGAGAGCATCACATCTAGCACATATACACCAAATAGCAGAAGAGATGACAATCAAGGATATAATAGAGAAAGTAGTATAAATGATAATATAGAAGAAATACAAGAGCCTAATAAAGATTTAGGCTCTTTTTCTATTGAAGAAAAGCCTATTGAAGATATAGAAGAAGTATTACAAGAAGATATATTAAACTATATTAAAGTAATGTAGGTAAAGAAATAGAGTTTGAAGATAGTAAGTATTTGATTTATAGAGTTAATGAGCTTTTTAATCAAGTATCTTTAACTCTTTCAAATGGTGGTTATCCAATATTTAGAGAAGAAAGCGTAGAAACTATATATAATGCTTTAAAAAGTCAAGTTGAAGAACAAACTGAAGAAAAAGAACAAGAGATTACTAAAAATACAGAAGAAATATTAACTTATGATGAATTAGATGAAGAAAACCAAGTTTTATTCAATGAAATTAAGTTAAATTTTTTAAGACAAGAAAAAATTGATGACAAGAAAATTTTAGATTTAATACAAAATAATGATAATATAAAACTTGAAAGTACAAAAGAATTTTTTAAAGATTTAGATTTATTATACTATGATGAAAATTTAGGAATTAATATACAAGTAAAGTCTAATGAAAATGGACTAAATTTTATTATTCAAGATATAGGAGTTACATTTTCTTATAATGAAATTAATCAAACTATTAATGATTACTTTCAAGATGGTATATATGAAGATTATATCAACAATATAGGAGATTACAATATACCAGATGAATTCGAAGAAATGCAACAAGAAATTTCAAATGAAGAACTATTTGAAAATGAATATTATATAGATAATGAAATAACAGAAGATTTTACACTAGATAATAATATAGAACAAACTCAAAATTATATTTATAGTGAAGAAGACAATCTATATGATGGTGGAGTTAAAACAAGAGCAAGAAAAAATATTGAAATAATAACATTATTAAAGAAAATAGAAGAAGAGGATAGACAAGTAACACAAGAAGAACAAAAAATATTAGCAGGTTATAATGGTTTTGGTGGTATTGCAAATGCACTAGGTAATAAAGTAGGTTTTGAAGAAGAATACCAAACATTTAAAAATATTTTAACAGAAGAGGAGTTTAAATCTGCTAGAAAATCAACAACAACTGCTTTTTATACAGAACAAAAAATAGTACAAGCTATGTATAAAGCACTTGATAATTTTGGTTTTGAACAAGGAAAAATACTAGACCCTAGTATGGGAACAGGTAACTTTTTCTCTGTTTTACCTAATAAAATGAAAAACTCTACTCTTTATGGTGTAGAATTGGATAGTATAACAGGAAGAATAGCAAGACAGTTATACCCTAATGCTAATATTAGTATACAAGGTTTTGAAGAAACAAATTACCCTAATAACTATTTTGATGTAGCTATGTCAAATATACCTTTTAATAATCTACAAGTAAATGACCCTATTTATAATCAATGTAACTTTAAAATACACGATTATTTTATAGCAAAAATGATAGATAAAGTAAAGCCAAATGGCATTATTGGAATAATAGCTACTAAAGGTGTACTTGATAAAAAAGATAGTAGTTTAAGAGAGTATGTAAACGAAAGAGCTGAACTTGTTGGAGCTATAAGACTTCCTAATAATGCTTTTAAACAAATAGCAAATACAGATGTTACAACAGATATTATATTTTTTCAAAAAAGAGAAACACCTTTATTAGAAATAGAAAAAAGTGTAAGGTGGCTTAATATTTCTGAAGATAAAAACGGAATACCTATTAATAATTATTTTATTGATAATCCTCAAATGATTTTGGGAGAAATGGTATTTGACAGGAGTATGTATGGAGCAGAAAATTTAACTGCTTGTAAACCTTTTGAAAATGCTAATCTTTATGAACTTTTAGATAATGTAATAGAAAATTTACATTGTACTTATAAATTCTATGAAGTGAAAGAAGAAAAAGAAGATACAAAAGAAATTGTAAATATAGACAACAATATTAGAAATTTATCTTATGGGATAATTGATAATCAAATTTATTATAAAGAAAATAATGAATTAACTAAAGTAGATATAACAGGCAAAAAAGCTGAAAGACTAACAGGTTTAATAGGTATAAATGAGGCTTTAAGAGATATAATAGATTTTCAAACTAAAGATGAAATAATACAAAACTATACAACAGAACAATTTAATAATGAATTACAAAATAAAATACAAACTTTAAATGAAAAATATGATAAGTTTGTAGCTAAAAATGGTTATATAAATGACAAAGCTAATATTGGTGTATTTATAAATGATATTAATTTTCCATTATTAACATCTATTGAAAAAGAAGCAAATGGAAAGTTTGAAAAAACAGATATATTTTATAAGCCAACAATAAAAATAAAAAGTGAAATAAAAATTGAAAATGCAGAAGATAGTTTAAAAGTTTGTCTTAATAACTTGGGACGAGTTGATATTGAATATATGTCTAAACTTTATAATAAATCTAAAGATGAAGTAATAGAAGAATTAGGAAATAAAATATTTCAAGACCCTATACTTTACAATAAAGATAATATTTATATAGGCTATGTAACGGCAGATGAATACTTAACAGGATATGTAAAAGATAAATTAGCTATTGCAAGAGAAAAAGCAAGGGAGTTACCTATATTTGAAAAGAATGTTAAAGCATTAGAAGAAGTACAACCTATACCATTAAAACCTAGTGAAATAGGCTTTACTTTAGGTTCAACTTGGATACCACCTAATATTTATAAAGAATTTATAGATGATTTACTAGATATTAAAGGATATTCTAGTGATTATACAAAATTAAGTTATTTAGAACAAATAGGAGAATATCATATTGAAGGTAAAAGTTTAGGAGGTACAAAAGTAAATGAAACTTATGGTACAAAACGAATGAATGCACTTTCAATTATAGAAAATACATTAAATTTAAAACCTATTAGAATTAATGATAAAATAGAAGAAACAGATAATAAAACAGGAGAGCTTAAAACTAGATATGTATTAAATCATAAAGAAACTATACTTGCAAAAGTTAAACAAGAAGAAATAAAAAATGAATTTGAAAAATTTATAACTAAAGATGAAAGAAGACTTGAATATTTAACTAACATTTATAATGAAAAATTTAATAACTTTGTTAGTAGGAAATATGATGGTAGTAACCTTGAATTACCTAATATATCAAAAGATATTACACTTAGAGATTATCAAAAAAATGTAATAGCAAGAGCTATTTATTCTAATTCAAATGTACTTATAGCACACGAGGTTGGAGCAGGTAAAACCTTTAGTGCGATAGCTTCAATATATGAACAAAAAAGGCTTGGTATAGTAAAAAAGCCTTTAATTGTTGTACCTAATCATTTAACAAAACAATGGGGTAAAGAGTTTTTAAGGCTTTATCCTAATGCTAATATTTTAGTAGCTAGAAAAACTGATTTTGAAAAAGAAAATAGACAAAAATTTATTTCTAAAATAGCAACGAATGATTTTGATGCAATAATTATACATCATACAGGCTTTGAAAAAATAGGAATATCTAAAGAAACAAGACTTAAACAAACAGAAGAAGAAATAGAGAATATTACTAAATCTTTAGAAGAAATGTCTTTAATGTTTGGCAGGAAAAAAGATTGGAGTGTAAAACAATTAGAAATACTTAAAAATAATTTAGAAGTTAAATATAATGAAATTTATAATGAAAAAACTAAAGATAAACATATAGATTTTGAACAGTTAGGTGTTGATTGCCTTGTAATAGATGAAAGCCATAGATACAAGAATAGAGAAATATATACAAAAATGCAAAGAGTAGCAGGTATAAATACTTCTAAAGCAGAGATTGCAATGAGTACACATTTAAAAGCTCAATACATAAGTAACTTAAATGGTGGTAAAGAAGTTATATATTTAACAGGAACACCTATTACAAATTCAATGAGTGAATTATATGTTATACAAAATACACTACAACCAAAAGATTTAGAGAAAAAAGGAATAAATAGTTTTGATAAATGGGTATCAACTTTTGGTATAGTAGAAGAAAGTGATGAAATAAAGCCAGAAGGTATAGGATACCAAAAGAAAATGAGATTAACCAAGTTTCATAACTTACCAGAGCTTATAAAAGTATTTAATAATGTAGCAGATGTAAAAACGGCAGAAACATTAAACTTGCCACGTCCAACATTAAAAACAGGTAAAGAACAAATAATAAAGGCAGAGCTAACAGAAGAACAAAAATTGATAGTAGATTTACTTGTAGATAGAGCAGAAGAAATAAGAAAAGGAAATGTAGATGCAGAAATAGATAACTTTTTAAAGGTAACATTAGATGCTAGATTACTATCAATAGACCCTAGAATATTAGATAGTGAAATACCTTATAATGCTAATACAAAGTTAAATTTATGTGCAAGAAAAGTAGCAGAAATATATCATCAAACAACAGAAAATAAAAGTACACAACTTATATTTTGTGATAGTGGAACACCTAAAGAAGATAAATTTAATTTTTATGATGCACTTAAAAAAGAACTTTTAGAAAATGGAGTTTCAAATGATGAAATAGCTTATATACATAATGCTAAAACAGATGAACAAAAAGAAAAACTATTTGAAAAAGTTAGAAATGGAGAAATAAGGGTACTTATAGGAAGTACAGAACGAATGGGAGTTGGAACAAATGTACAAAATAAACTTTATGCATTGCATAATCTCGATATACCGTGGCGACCAGACCAACTTACTCAACGTAATGGTAGAATATTAAGACAAGGTAATGAAAATAAGGAAGTAGAAATATTTAATTACATTACAGAAGGGAGTTTTGATTCATACCTTTATCAAATTTTAGAAAATAAACAAAAATTTATTTCTCAAGTAATGACAGAAAAATCACCACTTAGAGTTTGTGATGATATAGATGAAGTTGTACTTAACTATGCAGAAATTAAAGGACTTGCAATGAAAAATCCGTTTATGAAAGAAAAAATGCAAGTAGAAACTGAAATAAATAAACTAAATTTATTAAAAGGAAATTGGCTTGATGCTAAAGAAAAGTATAAGGATAATATAGATATTTTGCCTGTTAGAATAAATAGACTTAAAAGTGTTATAAACAATATAAATTTAGATATAGAAACTTACGAAAATAATAAGACTACTGATTTTGAAATAACATTAAATAATATTAAATTTAGTGATAGAGCAAAAGCTGGAGATTATTTTATGGAAATAAAATCTAAACTAGAAAAAGAAACAAATACTTCTAATATACAAGAAATAGGAAGTTATGCAGGTTTAAAAGTAGGTTTTACAACAGTAATGGGAGTATCTAAACTATATTTAATAGGTAATAAAACTTATGAAAAAGAGTTAGGCGTATCAAGTATAGGAAATATTACAAGGTTAGAAAATTTAGCAAGTGATATAGAGAGCCAACTACCTATATATGAAAATAGACTTAATGAAGTAAAAAAAGATTTAGAAAATTCAAAAGAGCAAATAAATAAGCCTTTTGAACAAGAAGAAAGATTAGCTTATTTAATTCAAAGAAAAATAAAAATAGACTACAATATAGAAAATGGTATAACAGAAGAAATAAATAAGAAAGATTTAGAAATAGATAATAGTAGAGTTATTGAATCTGATGAAATAAAAGAACCTATAAAAATAGAAAAAGTTGAAAAATTTATAAATGAGCAACTAGAAAATAACTCAATAGAAACTAAAATTGATATAAATCAAGATAAAGATAAATTAAGCAAAGAAATATATAATAGACTTATCATTTTGGTAAAGATGTTTTAGATGGAAAAGAAGATTATTTAATATTAAAAGCTAATGGTTTTGATGACCTTGTATTAGAAAAAATAGATAATGATGAATATTCTCTTGCCCATTATTCAACTTTAAATGGGGACGCAATGAGAAGTCCTGAAATAACATTTAAAGTAGAAGATAAAAATATTATACCTACAAGTTATTTAGATGATTATATAGGAGAATATCAAGACTATGAAGAAATAAAAGAAAGCCCTAAACTATTGTTAGAAATAAAAGAATTTTTAAATGATTGGCTTAAAAATATAACAGAACAGTTTAAAAATGCAATAGAAAATTTAAAAAATAAAGGAAATGAAATACAATCAACTAATATAGTTAAAGAAACAAAATATGAAGAAAAAGTTGTTGTTGAAAGTAATATTTATGATGAAAAAGATATGCCAGTAGAGAAAATAAGGGAAATGTATCCAAAAGGTACAGTTATAATGCTTGAAAATATGCAAGGAAAAAATATGCCAAAAGGTTTAGTTGGATTTGTAAAAGGTGTTGATGATAAAGGACAAATACAAATGTTATGGCAAAATGGGAGTAGTTTAGCTTTAAATGTAAAATTAGATAAATTTACTGTTTTAGGAAATGAACAAAATAATAACCGAGAAAGTAAAGAAGTAGAACAAGTAGTTGATTATGAGCAAGATATGGAGGAAATATGATAAATAATAAATATCCTTTTACAGAAGAACAAATAAAAGAAGTTTTTGAAACGAGCCTTGTTGATTTTGCTATTAGAAATGGATTTAAATTAAAAGAAAGTGATAGGAAAACATTTAAAGTTGAAAATATGGGTGGTTTATTTATTTTTAAAAATGGTAAAGGCTTTTATCATTTTACAACAGGAATTAAAGGAAATATAATAGATTTTGCAAAAGAATATTTAGGAATGGACTTTAAACAAGCGGTAGAAAATATTTTAGGAATTAGAGCTTATGGAAACGTAAGCTCTTTTTATATACATAAAGAAAAAGAAAAAAAGCCTTTTAAGTTACCACCAAAAGCCGAAAACTTTAACAGAGTAATAGACTATTTAGTAAATATAAGAAAAATAGATAAGGAAATAGTAAATTTATTTATAAATGAAGGCAAAATATATCAATCTAAAGAAATAACCAAAAAAGGTATATTTTATAATTGTGCATTTGTAGGGTATGATGAAAATAATGTGGCTAAATATTGTAGTTTAAGAAGTCCATCATCTAAAAGTAATTTTAGGCAAGATATAGAAAGTAGTGATAAAAACTACGGCTTTAGTTTTAAAGGTGAAAGTAATATACTATATGTTTTTGAAAGTCCTATTGATTTGTTAAGTCATATGACATTATTTAAACTAGAGGGTAAAATTGACTGGAAACAAGATAATAGATTATCTTGTGGAGGACTGTTTAATATGGCAATAGATACATATTTAAAAGAGCATAAAAATATAGAGTATGTATTATTTGGATTTGATAATGATTTTGATAAAAAGGAAAACTACGGACAAGATAAGGCAAAAGAATTTGGAAGAATGTATAAAGAACAAGGGTATAAATGCTTTATACATAAGCCTACAAATAAAGACTTTAATGATGATTTAGTAAAGTTAGTTACAAAGAAGAAATATTTAAATGAGCAGATTGAAGATGATTTTCAAAGATAGATTTTTTATTCAATTTTTAACGAGTAAATCGAGTATAAGATGTTTTGCAAAGCTAAACTCTACTAAAATTAATTTTAGGCAGGAATAGTGTTGTTCACACAACACGAAAAACAGCTTGTAGCCAAAGGCTACAACAGGGTTCACTAAAAAAATAGTTGTTCAAAGTATATTCAAAATGGTTAAAAAAGTATTCACTTGTAAAGGAGGTATAAAATGAGTGAAAAATGTATAAGACGTTCTATTTATTTACCAAAAGATACTTTAGAAAAGTTAGAAAAGATAGCAATAAATAAAGGACTTAAAATATCAGAAGTTATAAGAATGTTTATAGACAAAGGACTTAACATAGAAAGTAGCCGAGAAGATATAGACTTTATAACAGATATAATAAGACAAGAATTAACTTCTATTTATAGATTAGAAGATATAAAAGAAATATTAGATAAACAAACAAATAGACTTGCAAAAATGATGATGAAAATAGGGAAAATGAGTACAGGACAGTTATTTCTACTTATAAATATGTTTTTAGAAATAGTTGATAGTGCAGATGAAAATAAGTTTGATGGAATATTAGAAAAGTCTATGAGAAATGGTGTAAACTATATGCAGAAAAAAGACTTTGCTATAAATGATTTTTTACAAGATACAGATAATTTAAAAGATATTTCCGAAAATTTATAATTAATATTTTTTGATATTTTAATTTTTAAAAATTTATGTTAAAATATAATTAGATAAGTGTATAAAGGAAGTGAGCTAGTGCAAATAAAAGATGAACAAAAGTGGGAAAAATTAGATATAAGCAACGACTTTATTTTTTCTAAATTAATGAGAGATAAAGAAGTTTGTAAAAAAGTATTAGAAATATTATTAAATTTTAAAGTTTCTAACATAAAATATATAGAAGATGAAAAAACTATAAATATAGGATATGATGCTAAAAGTATAAGACTTGATATTTATGTGGAAGATGAGAATAAAATCTACAATATAGAAATGCAAGTTGTAAATAAGAAAGATTTAGCAAAGAGAAGTAGATATTATCAAGGTATGATAGATTTAAACTATATAGAGAAAGGAGAACACTATAAAAACTTAAAAGATAGCTATGTAATATTTATATGTACATTTGACCCATTTGATAAAATGCTACCTAAATATACATTTGAAAATATGTGTAGAGAAGATAAAGAAATATATTTAAAAGATGGAGCATATAAAGTATTTTTCAATACAAAAGCATTTGAAAAAGAAAAAAATATGTATTTAAAATCATTTTTAAAATATATTGAAGGGCAAATAGATGATAATGATTTTATAAATATGATAAATAGTAAAATAAATAAAATCAAAGATAATAAAGAATGGAGGCAAGAATATATGACTTTACTTATGAGAGAACAAGAAATAGCAGAAGAAAACTTTAGAAAAGGAATACAACAAGGAATAATCAAACAAATAAAAGCTTTAAAAAAGTATAATGTAGATGAAAAAGAAATTATAGAAATAATTGTTAATGATTATGGAATAACAGAAGAAGAAGTAAAAAAATATTTATAGTTAATAAAATAAAGCTACTATATAAAATTAGTAGCTTTATTTTTATAGGAGGTAATTTTTATATCTAAAATAGTTTACACACAAGAAATAAAAAATTTAGAAGTAAAAAATAAGGAACATAGAGCAAAGTTAAATTACAATTATACTTTATATTTAGGGCATCGTTCTAAAGTATTAAAAAATATGGAGCAAAGGACAGGACTTATAGGTAAAGTATTTACAAATGAAATTTTACACTTTAAAGATAGTAAAGATATAGCTAAATTAGTTTTAGAAAATACTAAAAAAGGAATTACTATATATGAGGGTATGATAGCTATTAAAAAGGAAGATACCAAAAAGTTAAATTTAGAAGATTTAAAAGGTTGGGAAAATTACATAACAAAACATATAAATACAATAAGAGAACATAACAACATAAAACGAGAAGATTTTCAGTTTATATGTGCTATACACGAAAAACCTAATAACTATCATACTCATATACTTTTTTGGGATAAATCTCAAAAAGTAGAAAAAAATTTTTTACATTGGAGCATATCTAATAAAATAAGAAAACAACTTATAAAAGATACTTTTGCAGATGAAATACTTAAATATGCAAAAGAAAAAGATTTAGCAGTTAAAAATGTTAGAGAAATTACAGACAAATTAGTAGATGATTTTATAAATGATATAAAATTACTTGACAATAAAAAATATAGTAAATTAAAAGAGAAAGGAATATTTAAAGGTAAAAATTCAATGTTAAATAATGAATTTATAGAACATATATTTAATGAAAGTTACAAAATAAAACAAATGATACCTAAAGGCAGAATAGCTTATGAATTTTTAGAGCCAAGTGCTAAAGAAGAAGTGAATAAGCTAGTTAGTTATATAATTGAAAATAATGAAGATATAAAAAAATTAGTAGATGATTATGTAGAAGCTAAACTAGATATTGCAAGTTTCTATTCAGATAAATATCTTGACATACAAGAAGAACAGTATAGAAAAGAAATAGAAAAAATAATAGCTAATAAAATTTTAGGTATTGTAAAATCTATAAATAGGTTAGAAAATGAATATAAAAAATAAGAAGTAATAGAAAATAAACAAAAAAGACTTATTAAACAAAGTATATTTGATTTAATAAGTCTTTTTTATGTTAAAGGAGAACGAGAAAGAGAAAATTACAATAAAATATTAAATGAAATAGTAACAGAGCTTTCAAAGGAGGCTAAAAAAGAAATATACCTTAAAAATCAAGATAAAGGATATGAAAGATAATGAAGAAAAAAGAAAAAATATTAACATTTATATTGTTAGCCTTTTCAGGTTTTATAGCAAATGTTTATTTAAGTGAAATGTTAAATACATTACTTTTAGGTAATGATGTAAATATTGATAACTTAAAATTTTTTATTAGTTTAAAAAGTTTATTTACAGATGAAGATAAAGGAAAACTATTTCTACTACTTGAGTGTTTAAAGTATTTAGTAATAGTTTTTTTTATTACTCAAAATAAAAAGCCTTATCAATCAGAGCTAGTAAAAATTACAGATAATATTTACACTCCTAAACAAGTTGGACAATATCAATATGGTTCATCAAGGTGGCTAACTAATAAAGAAAAAGATAAAGAGTTTGCTTACTTTATATTAAATCCTAAAGATAAGGCTATAAGTAAACTTATAAAAAATGGAGAAAAAGCTATTGAAAAAGTTAAAAAACAAACACTTACTAAAAAAGAAGAAACTAAAAACAAAGAGAATAAAGGGGCTAATACAGATGAAGAAAAAAGCAGTATACAAGAACAACAAAATATACAGGATATTAAAAACCAAAATAAACAAAATAATATTTTCAAATCAGTATATAAGAAAATAAAGGAGGAAAAGACTTATGCAGAAAATATGGTTAATGAATTTAAGGATAAGGTGTTAAACACTAAATTCTTGAAAAATATTTTAAATAAGGAGGATATAGAAAGTAGTTTACTAAAAGAAGGTGGTATTGTAATAGGAATGACAAAGGAGGGAGATAAAGAAAAAATACATTATATAAAAGATGATGTACATACGCTTGTTGTTGGAGCTACTAGAAGTGGTAAATCAAGGTGTTTAGTAATACCGAGCGTATATACAATAGGACTATCGGGCGAAAGTATGGTTATATCAGACCATAAAGGAGAGTTATTTCAATATACAAATGAATATTTAAAAAGTTTAGGTTATGATGTTATTTGTCTTGATTATAAAAATCCTAACAAAAGTACAAGATATAATCTACTACAACCTGTTATAGATGCAGTAAATAATGGAGATATGGAGAAAGCAGAAATGTATGCGTGGGATATAACTAATATACTTGTTGGGGACAATGTTTCTAATGAAAAATATGGGAAAATGGAGAAAAATCTGTTATATGTGTAGCTATATTAAGTGTAGTTATAAATAACTTACATAATTACCAAAAGGCAGAACCTAAATATCAAAACTTAACTAATGTATATTGGTTTATTGCAGAAATGAATAAAAAAATAGAAGATAAATATCCTATTGACTTATTTATAGAACAGTTACCAAAAGACCACCCAGCTAGAGCATTACTTTCCATATCGGAAATAGCTCCAAGTAGAACAAGGGGTAGTTTTTTTACATCAGCACTTACTACATTAAAACTATTTACAAGTAAATCTATATATAACATAACAAATACAAGTGATTGTAAACTTGAAGATATAGGAAGAAAAAAACAAGCAATATTTTTTATTCTTCCCGATGAAAAAACTACATACTATCAAGTAGCAAGTTTAGTTGTATCACAATTATATGAATTATTAGTAAGACAAGCAGATGAACGAGGAGGACGACTTGAAAATAGAGTAAACTTTATATTAGATGAGTTTGGTAACTTTGTTAAAATAAGTGATTTTACAAATAAGCTAACTGTTGCAGGGGGGCGTGGTGTACGTTTTAATCTATTTTTACAGTCTTTTGAACAATTAGATATGAAATATGGTAAAGAAGAAAGTCATATAATAAAAGCTAATTGTCAGAATTGGGTATATCTACAAGCAGATGATGATGAAACATTACAGTCTATTTGTAATAAGTTAGGAAAATATACAACAAGTGCTTATCAACTATCTAGCAATCACGCAAAATTTACAAATCCTAGCTCTTCTCATAGTTTAAGTCTAGTATCAAGAGAACTACTTACAACAGATGAAATAAGGAGAATAAATAGACCATATCAAATAGTTATGGGAAGAAATTATCCTTGTATGTCTATTGCAGATGATTTAAGTAAGTGGTATTTTAATACTATGTGTGGACTTGGAGATAAAGAACACAACAGATTAATAAGACAAAAACGAGAAAATGAAAGAAAAGAAATAAAACTTAGTAAAGATATAGAACTATGGGAAATATGGGAGCTATATAAATATTTAATAAAAAATGGTTTAGATGGAGGTAATATTAATGAAAAAAATAAAAATACGCTTAAAGATAATGAGCTTAACAATAAAAATGATAATGCTTCAAATAGGAAAAATAATATATCTAGCCAAAATGAAAATATTAAAAAAGAAATAAAAAATCTTGAAAAAGAAGATAATTCATTAAAAACTAAAAAAGTAACTTTAGGAAAGGAATAAATTTATATGTTAAAAAAGATAAAAGAATTTTTAAAAATAAGTACATCAAGTTTTGTATTTATTTTTTTTATATTTTTAAATAAAATATATGCAAGTAATATAGCTAATAGTCAAATAGCAAAAGGACTTGATAAACTATTAAAAGATTTAACAAGTTGGGCATATAAAATAATACCAACAGTTGGAACAATATTAGTAATATACTTTTTTATAAGACGAGGTTCGGCAGATGAAATGGATATAAAAAAGTGGGATAATAGAATTAAAACTTGTGTAATATCATCAGTTGGTGCAGTTTTAGGAGCAGTAATAATAGATTTGGCTATTGGGTACTTTCAATAATTAATAATGCAAAAAGGTAATTGAGAAATCAGTTACCTTTTTTATATTAAAAAAAAGGAGTGATAATTATGAATTTTAGAATAAATATAAATAAAACATTTAAAAGGGGAAATTTAAAAGCATTTGCTACCCTTATAATAGAAGATAAAATATATATAACAGGCTTTAAAGTAATAGAAAAGGACGGAAAACTATACGCTTTTAATGGAAGAAGAAAAGACAAGCAAGGAAAAAATAAAGATATATGCTTTATAACAGATAAAGATTTAAGAGCTAAAATATATAGAGCAATATTAGTTGAATATCAAATATACAAAAATTTTTATGAAGTAAGTAGGTATTAATATGGATATTATACTTTTAGGGCTAATAGGTGTTGTACTAACAGGTAGTATAAAATTAATAGATGAGTTACTTGTAGGAGTTTTAGATATATGTTTGTATGCAGATAAATATATGACAAGTGTAGGTGGTGGCAGTTTAGTAAATGGAATATTTGATGTTGTACTTGGCACAGGAGTTTCATTAATAATATTAAAATTTTTGAAAAAAGGTTTTGAATGTTATGTGTTATGGACAGATGTAGATGCAGACTCTAAGCCTATATTAGTGCTTACAAGATTTGCACAAGCAATAATAATAACTATATGTTTTCCAAGTTTATATATGTTTATGGCAGAAATAACAGAAGAAATGACAAATCAAATATTAAATATAGTAGGAACAGATACTAATTACGATTGGCAAACGTGGGTAAATTATATTTTATCATTAGGACTAGTAAATGCAATTTTTGGACTTATATTTTTAATATGTTATTTTATGTTATATTTTCAATTTTTAATGAGAGGACTTGAAATACTAATTTTAAGAATAGGAATACCATTTGCTTGTGTAGGTTTATTAGATAATGATAAAGGAATATTTAAGCCTTATATGAATAAGTTTTTTCAATCAATGTTTGCAAGTATAATACAAATAGCTTTATGTAAGTTAGGAATAGGGCTAATGTTAAATGTAGGGATAAATATTAATATGTTTTGGGGAATAGCTTGTCTTGTACTTGCTATAAAAACGCCAAGATTTTTAGCAGAGTTTTTAATACCAACAGGTGGAGGAAATTTTGTTAATAATATTTATAATACAGGTAGGCTTGTAGGAATGGCTAAAAGTTTAATAACTAAAAAACCTTAATAAATAAAGGAGAATTATGTTAATAGATGAACTTTCAAAAATAATGATAGGAATAATAAGAACAGGAGTTATATTAAGATTTACAGTTTGTATGATAGCTATGCAAAAAGCAGATGATGAAATGGAGGGAATAAAGAAAAGAATTATAAATTTAATAGTGTTTTATATAATAGCAGAGAGTATATTTCAATTAAAGGATATACTCTTTTATTATTTTAGCAATACATAAAATTTTCATAAGAAAATTTTATAATTTTAGGAAAAGTGATTAAATTTTACTAAAATAAGTCGCTAAAGGCGAATGTATTGCTATGAGTACCTATCATTTTGATAGGTACGAATATAGTATAAAATTAATTATATAGACATTTTAAGGAGGAAATATGCAAGAAAACAAGAAAGAAATAATGCTTTATATACCTATGGGAGTAAAGCTAGAACAGGAAATATTTAATGGTTTTGGCAAAAAAGAGTTAATAAGAAGTATTATAACAATGGGTATAAGTTTTTTTATATCATTTATTATATATTTATTTAATACATCACAAACAATATTGATAGTAAGTATATTAACAAGTATTTTTGGTAGTATTATGTTATGTATTAAAGACACACAAAATCAAAGCGTACTTGACTATTTAATAAACCTTATTAACTTTTATAAAGAACAACAAGTATATAACTATGTTTCAGATTATTTTTAGAAGTTAGAAAGGAGGAATGGTTATAGAAAAAATAAAAAAATCTATTATTCTTGAACTAAACAAAAGTTTAGATGATGTAATAAGAAGTATTTTTAAGGAAATAAAAAATAAAAATTATTTAACAGTAGAAAAAAAGTTTATTATAAATGAAGTCTACTATAAATTTATACATAAACAATATACTGAACAATATGAGCCATTTTACTATTTATTTTGGGAAAAAATAAGTGAAGAAGAAATTGAAAAAAGATATAAAAGTGCTTTAAATACTATTAGTAATAAACCAACTTTAATAAAAAGTAAAATTGAAAATCTAATAAATAATAAAAAAAGTATAACAAATATTAAACAATACTATATAGATAAAGCTATCCTTTTTAATAACTATGTAAAAGAACAAGAAAAGGATAAAGAGCATTTACAAATAATTAATATTAAAAATGATAAAATAAAATCTTTTGGTATAGATTACTATTTTAATCTTATAAATTGTCTATATGATAGACTAAATAATTATTGTCATTTAGTTATTGTTTTTAATGAAGATTATTACATAAATAAATGGGAGCTAATTAGTAAAATAAGTGTGTTTTGTGAAAATTTTAAAAGTGAAATAAACTTTAAGCCTTTTATTAAAATACAAGAAAAATTAGAACAAGATTTACAAGAAAATTTAAAATCTAATAAATATATAAACTTTAATAAAGATTTACAAAATGAAATATTAAATTTTTATTCTGCTATTTCTTATGGCTTTTACTTTAAAGACTTATTTATATCAAATGATAGCAAAACAAATATACTTGTACTACAAAAAATACAGTATGATGAAAGTATAGTTTTTTGTCCTAATTGTTTTAGTGATAAAGTAGGAGGAAATTCTTATACTAAACTTTTACAAAAAAGTTTTGAGTGTTCAAATGATAATTGTATAGCTAAAAATAGAGATTTAAGGGGGAAAAGATATACATTTTTATCGGCTAAAATACAAAATAAAAAGTTTGATTTAAAAGAAAAAGACTATGTTCCTAAAGAAATTTATAAAAGTTTTAGGAGAGATATTTTTGATAAAAAAGTTGATATACTAGAACATTTAATATATCTATATACTTTTACAAATGAAAATATATTACTATACGATATGGATATTAACATAGAAAAATACAATACTTTAGAAAGAAATATTTATAATTATGAAAGCTATTTATATGATGATAAAAATATAAATAGCTTTTTTAAATTGCCAATAATAAGGATTATGATTAGTGTAATTAAATCTATAAAAGAAAGTAAAGAAGATTACATAGTAACAGATGATATATTAATAAAAAATGCTAACTCAACAGACTTTTTATATAGTTTAAATAAAAATCAGTTTAATATAGCAATAACATCGCCACCTTATTATAATGCAAGAGATTATTCTAAATGGGAAAATATGATTTTATACTTTATAGATATGGTAATAAATGCTAAATATTTATATGATAAAATAGAAGATAATGGATACTATGTTTATAACATATCAGATATTGTAGCAATGGACAATATTTATGTAAAATCAAAAATGTGTAAAAAAAGGCAAATGTTAAGTAGTTATAGTGTTGTATTTTTTAGTTTGTTAGGTTTTTAATATTAAAGGTAATTTAATATGGGATAAAGGGGAAGTACAATCTAAAAGAAATTTAGTACAAGATTTTATACCATATATAATAAATCCTATTAATTGTTATGAGAGCCTATTATTCTTTACTAAAAATAAAAATATTAGTTTAAATGTAGATAATGTAAAATATATAACACCTGTAATAAAAATAGGTAAAGATGGTAAAAACTTAATAGGACATACTGCTCCATATCCAATAGAGTTAGTAGAAAGTATAAAAACTATATGTAGTGAAAATATTATAATATTAGACCAATATGTAGGAAGTGGAACAACTTTAGTATGGGCAATAAAAAATAATTATAAATGTATAGGAATAGAAATAAATGAAGATTATTACTATTTAGCAATAAATAGAATAAAAAGTTTAAAGGAGATATAAATATGAAATTTAATATAATATATGCAGACCCACCTTGAAGTTATAAAACATACTCAAATAAGGGGAAAGGAAAAAGTGCAGAAAATCATTATAAAACTTTAAGTATAGAAGATATAAAAAATATAGATATACAAAGTATAGCAGATGATAACTGTATATTGTTTTTATGAGTAACATTTCCTTGCTTAATTGAAGGTTTAGAAACAATAAAGGCTTGGGGGTTTACATATAAAACAGTAGGCTTTTGTTGGGTGAAAAAGTATCCAAAACAAACAGATAAATATTTTTGGGGGCTTGGGTTCTGGACGAGAGCTAATGCAGAATTATGTTTAATAGCAACAAAAGGAAAAATTAAAAGAGTTAGTAATTCTGTTCATCAAATAGTGGATACGCCTATTGAAAAACATAGTAAAAAGCCTAATATAGTAAGAGAAAAAATAGTTGAGCTTGTAGGAGATTTGCCACGAGTAGAATTATTTGCAAGAGAAAAAGTAGATGGTTGGGTATGTTTAGGTAATGAAATAGATGGACTTGATATAAATGAGGCAATAGAAAAACTTAAAAATATTGACTAAAATACAAAAAATGATATAATAATACTGAACAGTAAAACTGTTCTAGTCTACTGAATAGTTATACTATTCTAGTAATAATAAGGTAACGGTTTGGAAGTTATGGTTTAGTCTTTTTACTACGTAACTATAAAGTAGTAGAAAGGGGGTTGATATATATGACTACCTATGAAGCTTTAAGCTTACTTATAAATGGTGGGATATTATTAATCACTCTTTTAAATTACATAAACAAAAAATAAAAGAGAAAAATACCATAAACTACTCCCAATAGCTTATGGTATAATTAAAAACACAACATAGGCTAAACTGCTTTTAAGCAGTTACCTTTACCTTATATAAATATTATAAGATATTTAAAAATAATTGTAAAGAGTATATTTTATAAATATATTCTTTTTTATTACAATTAAGATATGACTTAATAACTTTTTTATTAAATTTATAAATGATTTTGTTTTAAATTTAATAAAGAATATTTAGGAATACCTATTTTTGAATATTATGTATTCAAAAAATTGATTCTGTTTATTAAAGGAGGTGATAAAGGTGCTTATATATAACAAGTGGAGCAAATGAAAGTATATTTGACAATATATGTAATGAAAATAACATACATATAATAAAATTTAAAAATATAACTAACTTAAATAACTTTTACTCAAAAAATAACTTTGAAAATTGTAAAATACTAGCAGTTGATTTATCTATTTTGACAAATACAAATGATGAAATAATAGACTTTTTCTTAAAGTTTAGGCAATTGTATGATGTTAAAATAATAATTGTTGGTATAGGCAGAAAAGTTGGGGATATACTACTTTCAAAATTAGTAGCAGAAAGTATATTTAACTTTATAATAAGTGAAAATATATTTTTAAAAAATGAAGAAATATATAAATGTGTTTTAGGCAACAATGATTATAAAGATTGTGTTAAATTTAAAGTTTTAGAACAAGAACAACCTAAAGAAAATAATAAAAAGTTAGATATGTTTAAAGATTTTTTAGGTAAAATAAATAAGCCTAAACTCAAAAAAGATTTAACTAAACCAATAAAAGAAGAAATTAAATCTAAAGAGCCTAAAGTCCAAATAATTGAAAAAGAAAAAGTTGTTGAGCGAGAAAAAGTTATCCAAAAAGAGATTATAATAAGACCTAAAATAAATGTAAGTAAACTAAAAATAGCTATTTGTGGAACTTGTAAAAGAATGGGAACAACAACACAAGCTTTTTTAATAGCTAACTACTTAATAAAATATAAATTTAATACTTGTTATATAGAAGCTAATGGGAAAAATAGTATAAGTAGTATTAAAAACTTTTATAATGTTTCTATTGATGACAAAAATAGAAAAATAAGTTATAAAGGGTTAGATATTTTTGCTAATGTAAAAGTTGAAGATTTACCTAATATATTAAGTATGAACTATGAAGTATTTATATTTGATTATGGAGAATTTTTAAATACAACTGAAGAAAGTTTTGCAAGTGCAGATATAAGGATAGTAGTAAGTGGTGCTAAATTTTGGGAAGAAAAATATATGAAAAATGTATTTAAAATTTGTAATATATATAAGGATATAAATTTTATTTTCAACTTTGTAGATGAAGATGATAGGGAGTTTATATTAAAAAATATGGAGGGGTTAAAAGTTTATTTTTCAAAATATTGTCCTAATATATTTAAGGTTTATAATGAGGATATATACAAAGATATATTAAAAAAATATTTATCTTTTGATGAAATATAATAATGGAGGTAAAAAGTGAGTACATTTTACAATAAATTTAAAGAAGAAGAAAAAAAGGAGCAAGAAAGACTAAAAGAACAAGAATTATTAAATAAAAAGTTATTAGAGCAAAATTTTACTAATCAATTTAATAACCACTCTATAATAATAGAAAATAAAAGCACTTTTAAAAGTTTAATAAAATTTTTAATAAGTGCTTTTTTCATTTGTATAAAAGGCTTATTTTATATAAGTATAACATTGTTTTCAAGTATAGGCTTAACAGTTTTATTAAATGAAAATTTAAGAAACAATTTTATAGAGTTTGTAAAAAATATCATTTGAAAGGAGTGATAGTATGAAAAAATTCATTATATATTTGCTTACTACACTGACATTAAATACTACTATATATGCTAAAAATTTAAAGGAGTTAGAAATGTCAATAAATAATGAAGATAAAACAAAAGCAATAAAAATATTTGAAAGTACAGAAGATATTGACTTTAAAAATGTTGTTTTTGAAGATTTTGAAAAAGATAACTTTAAATATTCAAAAGATAATATAATTGTTGATAGAATTACAAAAGAAGATAAAAAAGAACAACAGGAAAATTTAAGTATAGTAATTACAAAATCTGAAAAAGAAAAATTGAATAATGAGCAATTATTAGATTTATTTCAAAATGTGTTGCCTTATGAAAAAGACGGATATAAAGGAATTTTAGAAAAAGATTTTTTTAGTTTAAAAGTAGAGCCTAACCAAAATGAAAGCATTACTACATATAGTAATAAAACAATAACTTTAACAGAAAATAAAAGTTACTATGGTTTAGAATCTAATGATTATAGTTTAATACCTAAAACTATTACTAAAAATGGAGTAACCTTAAATTTAGTAAATGCAAACTTTGTAAGTACAAACAATGAGGCAATATCAAGTGTAGCAAATACAGGAGTTAGCACTCTTTATAATTGTAATGCAGTATATAAAGGTAGTTATAATAAAAAAATACCTAATACAAAAACAAATATATTAGATTATAAAGTTAGTTTAACTTATAGGGGAATTATAAGTAAAGAAATATTTGAAAAAAATATAATAACTGTTACATATAAAGGAGAAAAACTAAAAGATAATACAATACCTATTGCAGTAGCAACAACTACAAGTGCAACAGGTATTTTTGGCTTTATAGTATTTTTATTTACAAAAAGAAATGTAAAAGTATATAACTTTAGTAATGGAGCATATGAGTTAATAGGCAAGTGCAAAATTACAGAAAAAAAGAAAACAATAAATTTAACTACACTATCTATAAAAGCTAAAAGTAATGTTTATAAAATACTTTTAGATAAAAATATTGCAAAAAAAATTAAATAATCAAGAAATAAATATTACATTAGTAAATTCAACAAAGTTGAAAATAGTAGAATTTAATGAAGAAAATACTTTTATAGATGTTACATTTTAGGGGGAATAAATATGAAATTTAATAATAACAAAAATAAAACACTTTTATTAGTAATGGTATTTGCAACAATGATGAATGCAACAACATTTGCAAGTAATTTTACTGATATAAATAATGTACAAGGTAGAGAATATATACAAAAATTTATTGATAAGGGGTATATAAATGGATATGAGGATAATACCTTTCGCCCTAACAATACGATAACAAGAGCAGAAATATCTCAAGTATTGTCAAACTTTAAAATCAACTTAAAATTTGAAGATGTAAACTTTAAAGACAGTAAAGGTTGGTTTGAAAAAGCAGTAAAAAAAGCTACTGAAAATGGCTTTTTAAGTGGATATAAGGACGGTACATTTAAGCCAAATAATAAAATAACAAGATTTGAAATGATAAAAATAACTTCAATGCTTGTTAGAAATAGTAATTATGATAAAGTGCAGTTGCCTTATGCAGATACAGATAATATTCCTAGTTGGGTACTTAATGATGTTAATAATCTTTATGCAAGTAAAGTTATTGATTTTTACCCTAATAATACACTAAATGGTAATGCGTTTGTAACAAGAGCAGAAGCAGTTACAATGCTTTCAAAAGCACTAGAAGTTAATAGTTGGGATATGAATAAGGTTACACAGAATGTTAAAACAAACAAAACTAACCCTTTACCTATACCAACGTCATTACCTAAAGGAATAATAGGCTACTTGACTGTTCAAGGAACAAATATAAAAGATTTTCCTGTTAAAGACGCAAGGGATAATAGTGAAATGCTTTCAGTAATGAAAAGTGCAGTAGGACATTTTGCCCAAACACCTATTTTTAATGGAAATGTAGGTTTATCGGCTCATAATCGTGATTATAAAATAGACTTTAGAGAGCTTAAAAATGTAAATGTTGGGGATACAGTAACATATAGGACTAATTTAGGTACAAGAACTTACAAGATAACAACTAAAACAGAAATAGAAGAAACAGACTTTTCATATCTTGAAGATACACAAGATAATAGAATAACATTGATTACTTGTATAGAAGAAAAACAAACAAAAAGGTTATGTGTACAAGCAGTACAAATCTAAATATGATAAGTTTATTTTTATTTTTAATAAGTTGTTTATTGTACATAGTGGCTATAATAAATATAAAAGAAAATAAAATATTTTATATTACATTTTTACTAATGTTATTTATAATAATACTACTATATATACAAAATAGAGCATACAATATAAATTTAAATCTTTTATAAAAAAAATATTGCAATAATAGGTTATGTGTGGTATTATGGGGTGGAAAAAATTGAGAAATTAAAAAATAATACTAAAATATTATAAAAATGAGAGTATGATTTATGAAGAAGTTTATAAAAATTTTATGCAGTGGAGTAATAACAACAAGTATATTATTAAATAGTATTAACGTATTTGCAAATGTAAGTGAAAGGGTAGTGAAAATAAGCGTAAATAATAAAGTAGCAAATGTAAATGGAGAAAATGTAACATTAAATATAGCCCCATACATACAACAACCAAGTGAAAGTATGATGATACCGTTAAGATTTGTATCAACGGCGTTAGGAATAGAAGATAACAATATAAAATTTAACCCAACAACTAAAGAAATAACAATAAATTACAAAGGAAAAGAAATAAAGTTTATATCGGGAACAAGTAAAATGTATATAAATGGAGAAGAATTTGATATTACAATGAAAGATATTGACACAAATGAAAGATTTCCAATATATACAGAAATAAAAAATGGAAGTACATTTATACCATTAAGATAATTAGATGTAGGATTAGGAGTAAAAATTGAATGGGAAGGAAGTACAAAAACAGCAATAATGAAAAATGCAGTAGAAGAAAGTAATACAATAATTAATACAGAACCTACAACTAATGAAATAGAAAGTAATAGCAATGTAAGTAATAATAATCAACCTAAAGAATTAACAGAAGAAGAAATAAGAGTAATGGAGGAAGAAGTAGTAAGATTAGTAAATGAAGAAAGAGCAAAACACGGTTTATACCCTTTAGAAATATCAGAAAAATTAATGAAAACTGCTAAACTTAAGTCTAATGATATGGCAACAAGAAATTATTTTTCTCATACAGATCCTGATGGATATACTTTGTATAAACAATTAGAAAATTTAGATAATTATTGGACTATAATGGAAAATATAGTTAGTGGTAAATCACCATGTATTGCTATGAATACTTTATTAAATTCAAAACCCCATAAAGAACAAATTTTAAATACAAACTATAAGTATATAGGTGTTGGATTTAATAATGGATATTGGACACAACATTTTAGTATGAACGACAAATGGGCAAATGAAAATTAAATAATAATTAAAAAAAGCACTTTTAAAAAAATTTTAATAGTGCTTTTTTTATGTTTAAAGGAGATAATTATATGATAAATATTAGAAGTCCACCTTACAACTTTATCTAAATAAAATATTAAATATAAAAATGAAAGGAAAGAAAAATTATGATAAAAAACAGTAAAATATTTAAAAATATAATAGCACTAATGTTAAGTATAATTGTATTAATTTCAAATGTAACAAGTACATTTGCTTATGAATGGGATTTGCAAATACCATCTATAAGTGGAGATGAAATAATTATAAATGGAAATGACAACGTATTTGTAGATAATACAGTTATTATAAATAATAATGTAAATGTAGATGGCAACAAAAATACTACTACTAGTAGTAATGTTAATAATGATATATCTAATAAAAATGAAAATGTTAATAACAATATAAACATTGAACAAAAAAATATTGACAATGAAAATGAAAACAATGAAGAACAACCTAAAATTTTAAGTGAAAGTTTTAATGAAGAAAGTGGATATACAGTAAAAGTGCCTATTGTTCCTAATTATAATAACTATATGAGAACAAAGTCAGGAAACAAAATATTTGACCTTACAGGAAGTTATAAAGGAGCAACGGCAATAGTTGCATTTAAAGGAGATGAAAAAGGAGCAAAACAACATACAATAATAGACTATATAACAAGACATAATGGAGATGAATCTTCAGTTGGTTATTGTATATCACCTTTTTATCCAGGGGCAAAAGAAAATGGAACTACAACAGTAACAGAAGTAAAATCACTTACGTCTAATGATAGAGAGTTATTAGGAATAGCTATTGCAGGTTATCCACATAATAAACACAATATAACAGGTTTTAATGAATTAAGTGAACAAGAACAATACTATGCAACACTTATAGCAATGGAACATTATGCTTTTCAATATCCTAACTTATATAAAAATAAACAAAATGTAAAATTTAATGGAGAACATTGGAATAGTACACGTTGGTATCCTAACCCTAGTGTAAGTGCAGAAGAACAAAAAAAGGCTAGAAAAATAATAAATATAGCAGAACAAATATATGTAAATGGTAAAAGTAACCCTTATGATGAAACAAAAGGTATAGCTAGTATAAATTTTGCAGATAACAATGGAAATACAGGAGAATTATCTTTAGTTGGAAATGAATATATAATAACAATAACATTAACAAGCGATATAAAGTATTCTCATTTATTATTACAGTTTGATGACCCAAAAATAAAAGAATGGGCAACAGGAGGTAATACTAAAATACAGTTTTATGATGGAGAAGGTAAAACAGGAAGAAGATTATACTTTGATAATCACCCAATAAGTGGACAAAATTATGAAGGTGTGTTATTAGATAAGGCAAGTAGAAAAAGTGATACTATAACGATTGTATTAGATAGAGAAACAGGCGAAAGGGTAATACCACAAGAAAGTGGAAGTTATAGTGTAAATTACAATGCCAAATTTTTTGGTGGAAATATGCAAGTAGGATATAAAACAGCTAATACAGATAGTAATAAACAAGACTATATGCTTATAACAACAGGCAATGCTACTGCTCCTAAAAGTATTAGTTGGAATAAATCAAATCCTCCCGAACCACCAACAGAAACGACAACACTAACAACAACAGAAACAACAACAAGAGAAACTCCAAATGGCAAAGGTGGACTTAAAATACTTAAATACAATGCAAAAACAAATGAGCTTGTAGCAGGTGCTATTTTTAGAATAAGGGGTATTTCTCAAGGTGTGTACGACTTTAACGTACAAATACAAGCAAGTAATGGAGCAGAGATACCATTAACAAATGGTGGTAGAGCCGTTTGTAAAGATGGTGTAATTGAAATATCAAACATCAATGTCGGTACATACGAAATAACTGAAATTACTCCACCACCAAACTTTGATTTAGCTTTAGGACAAAACTCACAAACTGTACAAGTTGAAAGCGAAACTAATGCTACACTTTATCCACAAGTTAGATTTATGAATAACCCTTATGGTAGTTTAAAAATCAAAAAAATAGATGCAATTACAGGCGAACCTTTACCTAATGCAGTAATAAAAATAGTAAATACTCTTTTTGATTATGAACAAGAGTTTACAACAGGAGAAGATGGAACTATAACTATTGAAAATCTTAAACAAGGAAATTATACTGTTTCTGAAATAAAAGCCCCTAATGGTTATATTTTATCAAATGAAACTAAAGTTGCCGTTGTTAAATGGGGCGAAGAAACAACTATAACTTATGAAAATCAACCTAAAACAAGTTTACAAATAACTAAAATAGATAGTGAAATAGGCGAAAAATTAAATGGTGCTAGATTTAGATTAAATCATACTACAAGTGGTGCAGAGTATTTTACAGATGAAACAGTTAGAGGTATTGCAACTATTGAAAATTTAGTGAGTGGCACTTACAATCTTGTTGAAATTCAAGCACCTAATGGTTATATATTAGATAATACGCCAAGAACAGTAGTTATTGAAAATAACAGAGTTAATGAAATAACTATAAGAAATAGTAAAAAGCCAAGTATTACAGTTAATAAAATAGATAGCCAAACAAGAGAGCCTTTAAGTGGTGCTAAATTTGAGCTTTGGAGGGCAGAAAATAACACTATACAAGGACTTATTGAAAAAGTTGGCGAATACTATACAAATGAACGTGGACAAATAACACTTAATAATCTTGAGTATGGTTGGTATGCAGTTAAAGAAATAATTGCCCCACAAGGTTATTTATTAGCTAGAGATAATATAAAATTTGTATTTTTAGAGCCTAATCAAACAGGAGCTAATACAGTTTCTATTACTTTTGAAAATGACAAAAAACCAAGTTTAACTATTATAAAAAGAGATATTGAAAGTAAAGAAGTTTTACAAGGTGCTAAATTTGAAGTATATAGAGCAGAAAATAATACTACACAAGGACTGCTTGAGAAAGTGGGAGAATATTTTACAAATGACGAAGGTAAAATAACTATTGAGGCTACTGAATATGGTTGGTATTGTATCAAAGAAATACAAGCTCCTAATGGTTATTTATTATCAGAAGATAATACAAAATTTGTTTTCCTTGAACCTAATCAAACAGGAGAAAACACAGTTGAAGTAATATTTGAAAATGCTAAAAAGCCTAACTTAACTATTAATAAAATAGGAAGTGTTGGAAAAGAACCACTTCAAGGTGCTAAATTTAGTATTTTTTATGCAACTACTCAAGGTGGAGCAGTTGAAAAAATCGGAGATTATGTAACTAATGAACAAGGTAAAATAATTATTGAAGAAGGTACTTTACAAGAAGGGTGGTACAAACTTCAAGAAACAGAAGCTCCACAAGGCTATGAAATACAAGGTACAGGGATTTATGAATTTTACCTTAAAGCAGGTGAAAGCAAAGAAATAACAGTTGAAAACGTGGCAAAAAATGCAATAGTAATTAAAAAGGTTGACGCAGAAACAGGAGAGCCACTTTCAGGAGCTCATTTTTCAATTAGTATTATATCGGACGGTAATTCAAGTGGAACACACGGTACAACTATTGCAAATGTAATTACTAATCATAATGGTGTTGCAGTTGTAACAGGACTTAAAGCAGGTGGCTATATTATTGAAGAAACAAAAGCCCCAACAGGCTATGTTATGACAGAGCAAACTCAAACAGTATGGCTTAATAAAGACGATACTTCTTCTGTTAAGTAACTTTTGAAAATAGAAAAAATGCAGGGCTTGGTATTAAGAAAATGGATAGTATTACAAAAGAGCCACTAGCAGACGCAACATTTAAGGTTACAGATAGTAAAGGACAAGTTGTAGGTACAACAAACGGACTATTTAGAACAGATGAAAAAGGCTTTATTCATATACCAAATTTACCAACAGGAGCATATGTTATACAAGAAATACAAGCTCCAGACGGTTATGTACTTGATAATACGCCACAAACAGTGCATATTGAAAATGGAAGACTACATACAGTTGAATTTTTCAATACGCCAAAAACTAGTATACTAATTAAAAAATATGATAGTGAAACTAGAGAATTATTACAAGGTGCTAGATTTAAGGTTACAGATAGTAAAGGGCAAAATGTTGGTAACGGAAATGGTATATTTACAACAAATGAAAATGGTACAATACTTGTGCCTAATCTTAAAAAAGGTACTTATATCGTTCAAGAAATACAAGCTCCTAATGGCTACATTTTAGATAGTACGCCTCAAACAATAGAAGTAGATAATGGTAAAGTTTATACTCTTGAATTTTACAATAAGCCTACAAATAGTTTAATAATACAAAAATATGATAGTGAAACAAAAGAACCTTTAGCAAACGCAGTAATTAAAGTTGAAAAGTTAGGAAATAGTGTTCAGTTAATAGGAGAATACCGAACAGATGAAACAGGTAGAATAGTTATTCCAAATTTAAAATCGGGTAGTTATTCTGTTCAAGAAATACAAGCCCCTAACGGCTATATACTTGATAATACGGCAAAAACAGTTGTTGTAAAACAAGGAGAGCCACAAGTTGTAGAATTATTTAACAAAAAATATGATAGTTTAACAATAGTTAAACTTGATACAGTTACAAAAGAGCCTTTGGCAGACGCAGTAATTAAAGTTTCAACAGGAAATGATACTTTAATAGGAGAATATCGAACAGATGAAACAGGAACTATTGTTGTACCTAATTTAAAAACAGATTATTATAAAGTACAAGAAATTAAAGCTCCTCAAGGTTATATATTAGATAATACAGTTAAACTTGTACATTTAGAAGAAGGTAAATCAAAAATAGTAGAATTGTTTAACAAAAAATATGATAGTTTAACAATAGTTAAACTTGATACAGTTACAAAAGAGCCTTTGGCAGATGCAGTAATTAAAGTTTCAACTATTCAAGATAAATTAATAGGCGAATACAAAACAGATATAACAGGGACTATTGTTGTACCTAATTTAAAACAAGGTTCTTATAAGGTGCAAGAAATTAAAGCCCCTAAAGGCTATATATTAGATGATACAGTTAAACTTGTTCACTTAAAACAAGGAGAGCCACAAAAAGTAGAAATATACAACAGTAAGAAAACAGGTATTCAAATTTTAAAAAGAGATAGCAAAACATCTAATCCACTTCAAGGAGCAAAATTTGAAGTTAGAAAAGTAAACGGCGAACTTATAGGAGCTAGCTATATAACAGATGAAAATGGTTTAATTACAATAAATGATTTAGAGCAAGGTTGGTATACAGTTAAAGAAACAACTGCTCCAAAAGGCTATGCACTTAATAATAATGTTCAAAATGTAGAAGTTAAGTCAGATAAATATACACAAGTTGTATTTGAAAATGATAAACTAGGCAGTATAAGACTTAAAAAGATTGATTTTGTAACAAGAAAGCCAATACCTAATGTTAAATTTAAAATAACTAAAGAAAGTGGAGAAAATGTAGGCGAATTTGTAACAGATAAATGGGGAGAAATTAACCTTGTAAATATGTTAGAGCCTACAACTTACCTTATTGAAGAAATAGCAGTCCCACAAGGATATGCACTTGATAAAGGTGTAAGAAAAGTTAAAATTGAAGTAGGTACTGAAACAATGGTTGAATGGGAAAACTATCCACTTGCTACACTTGAAATAAATAAAATAGATGAAAGAACTAAAAAGCCAATAAGTGGTGTTGAGTTTGAATTGTTAAATGGTAAAAAACAAAGTGTAGGTAAATTTGTAACAGACGCAGATGGTAAAATTTATTTTGAAAATAAGTTAGGGCAAGGAACGTACTACATTAAAGAAACTAAAGCAAAAGACGGATATATTGCTAATGAAGGCGAAAAAATGGTTGAGCTTAAATGGGGAAAAACAACAAAAGTAGAGTTTGTAAATACTCCAATTTTTGGACAAATAGAAATACACAAAAAAGGCTCAAAAAATAACCAAATCACAGGACAACTTGACGGAGATAGTTTAAAAGGTGCAGAGTTTACAATATATGATAAGGCAACAGGAAAAGAAATAACAAAAGTAGTTACTAATACACAAGGTGTAGCTAGAACAGGCGAATTACCTTATGGAGAATATATTGTTAAAGAAACTAAAGCACCTAGCTATTATGTTTTAAATGAACAAGAATTTGAAGTTTCTATTAAAAACAATAAAGAAGTTGTTAAGCTTGAAGTAGAAAATAAATCTGTTGAGTTAAAAACAGGTGGAGAAAAATCTACTGTTAAACAAACAAAAGCAGAAGATACAATAAGATATGATTTTAATAATATTCAAAACTTATCTACTGTTCCTTTAACAGATTTTTATATCCACGAAAGCTTACCAAGTGCTATAACAGTACAAAGAATATTTACAGGTACATTTAACCAAAATATGAAATATAAAATTACTTATAAAACTAATAAAAATAGTGAATTTAAAATACTTAAAGATAATCTATTTACAGACAGAGTATACGAAATAGACTTAACTAAAGGCTTACAACAAGGAGAGTATATAACGGACTTAAAATATGAGTTTGATAAAGTTGGAATAGGTTTTAGGGGGATAGAAAAACCTTTCATATACGCAAAAGTAAATAGCAATGTTAAGAAAAATGAACAATTTACTAATATACTTACAGTTAGTGGTAAATACGATATGCAAACAGTAAAACACGAAGATAGATTTACAACAACTGTTATAAGTACAACTTCAACATTTGAGGGTAAATTACCTAAAACAGGTTATTAAAATAGTTTGTTTATTAAATAAAAGGTAGGAAAGTTCCTACCTTTTATTATACTTTAAGGAGGAAAAAATGGAAACATTAATAGTACCAATAATAATATTAATAAGTGTAATTATAGGTGGAAGTATTTTGATACTTTACATAAATAATTCTACTAATAAAAAATATAAAGATGAGCAAGATTTAGATAAGGAAACGGCACAACAGTTTATAAATATAAAAGATATAAACGACAAGTATTTATATACTAATGAAGGCAATGTTATGATGTATTTAAGGATAGATAGTATAAGTATAGATTTATATAGTAAAAGTGAAAAAGAAGCCTTGATGAAATCTTTAACGGCAGAGTTATCCGAAATACAATACCCTTTTAAGTTTATAGCAGTATCAAGACCTGTTGATATAAGCCCTATTATAAGCAATATGCAAGAAATGATAAAGTTTTCTAATGATAATCAAAAGGAATTACTTAAAAAAGAGATTATTGAGATGAACAATTTTGCATTAAGTGGGGATATAGTAGAAAGGCAATTTTATCTAGTTATATGGGAAAAATATCAAGAAGGCATTGAAAAAGAAATACATAGAAAAGCTATGTTACTTGCAGAAAAATTTACTATAAATAATATAGGTTGTGAAATATTAAATCAAAGAGAAATAATGAGGTTTATAAACTTAATAAATAATCCTTACTATGCACATTTAGAAGATACAGATTTTACAAAAGATATACCAGTAATACAATAAAAATATATTCATTTATAAAAAAATAGTGTATAATATAAATTAATATTTTATTATACTAGGAGGTATTTATTATGTTATTTGAAATGGCAAAAAATACAGAATACAAGCGATTAAAAAGTTTGGAAAAAGATGATATAAATAAATTAAAAAATGAGTTAAAAAAATTTATAGATAGTAAAGTTCAATATACAGAGAAAATAACTAAAGATAGTGAATTTTATAGAGCAAGAATAATAAGTTATGATGAAATTGTTAAAAATACAAGAGAGAATATACTAACAGGTTTTACAATTAATGAAATGTTATGTCCACCTCAAGAAAATATAAAAGCTGGTAGAGTAAATAGTGAAGAAAGAAAAGAAAAAGCCTTATATTTAGGAAGTCATAAAGAAGTATGCTTTAGTGAAATAAGACCATTATTTAATGAATTTATGTGTATAATAAAAATGAAATTAAACCAAGACATAATAATTTTTAACTTAAAATATTTTGGAGATGCTAATGAAAAGTTAAAAAATTGCAATGAATATGCTTTTATGGAGTATATTATGCTTAAATTTATAGAGCCTGTAAAAAATCAGAGTGATGAATCATATGAAATTACTCAATTTATATCTAATATTTTTAGAGAGAAAAAAGTAGCTGGAATTAAATATGGTTGTGGAAATTCAGATAATAGAGAACATTTTAATTTAGCTTTATTTGATGATTGTTATATAGATAAAAATGAAGAAAATCTATCCCAAATATATATACTTTCTAAAGTTATTTATGAATACCAAAATATTAGTAATGTAATTGATGAAGAAGATATTTGCAAAATATCAAGAGGTGAAGTATATGAAAAATATATATATTCTAAAGATGAAAAAATAAAAATTTTAAATGGAATAAAAAATAAAAATTAAGAAAAAAATAATCTTTAACAGGAAATAAGATAGTATAAAACAATTACTATCTTATTTTTTATTACAAATAAAAGGAGAATAAAATGTTTAAAAAAATAAATATAAAAAATAAGAAAAAACAAACTAATCCAATGTTAGATATATTAACACCAATAGGTTTAAGGTTTAACAAAAATACTTTACATATAGGCGAAAGCTTTACAAAAATTTATGGTATTATAAAATATCCTAACAAAGTAAAAAGCGAATAGTTATCTAAAATAACAAATATACCTAATACAGTTGTAACAATAGGAATAAAGCCTATTGACAATACAAACTTAATAACATCAATATCAAGAAATATAACATACGATAGAAGTTTAGCAGAATCTTCAAAAGACCCTTTAACTAGACAAAGAGCCGAAAAATCGGCAGAAGATGGAGAAAAAATTATTGCACGAATAGACAGGGATAATGAAACAGTAGCACTTATGACAGTTTGTGTAGCTACAATGTCAAGAGATGAACAAGACTTTAAGAGAGTTTGTAGGCGTTCGGAAAGTATGATAAGTGTTTTAAAATGTAAGATGAGAGCAATACCTAACTTACAAAAGGAATTATTTAAACATATATATCCTACTTTTACAAATAAGGAAAAAATAGAAAATATACTATAAAAAATCGTTCCTATATCAACATTTGTAGGTGGCTTTCCATTTGCAAGAAGTGACTTTAATGATGGTTCAGGTTATTATTTTGCTACTGATAGTAACGGAGTACTTGTTATAACAGATATATGGAAAAGAGAAAGCGACAGAACAAACTCAAATATTGTAATAATGGGAAATAGTGGTGTAGGTAAATCAACTGTTATAAAACATATAATAATTAGTGAATATATGAACAATACTAAAATAATACTTATAGACCCAGAAAGTGAGTACAAAGAACTATGTAAAAATTTAGGTGGAAACCTTATAAACGCAGTTGGTGGAACAAAAGGAAAAATAAATCCACTACAAATAAGACCACTACCTAAAGATGATGAAAATGAAACAGATAAGTTATTTAATGAAGATGATGGTATAAATGATTTAGCATTACATATAAAAAATTTAGAAATATTTTTTAGTTTATATAATAGTTCATTAACAGATATGCAAATGGCTATTTTAAAAAATATGTTGGTTAAACTTTATAAAAATTTTGGAATAGATTGGGATACAGATGTAACAAAATTAAAGGCAGAAGATTTTCCAACATTTAAAGATTTATATAATTTGATTTTAGAAGAATTTAAAGAAAGTCAAAACGAAATATTACTACAAATATCAATATTATTGTCAGATATAGCAATAGGAAGTGATAGCTTTATATGGAACGGACACACAACAGTAGAAGATAATTCTAACTTTATATGTTTTGATACAAACGGCTTACAAGGTACATCAGATAGTGTAAAAAGGACGCAATATTTTAATATACTTACTTATTGTTGGGAAAAGATATGCAAAAATAGAAATGAAAAAATAATGTTAATATGTGATGAAAGTTATTTAATGATAGATGAAAAAGTGCCTCAATCACTTGTGTATTTAAGAAATATGATGAAAAGAGTTAGAAAGTATGAGGGTAGCGTGGCAGTAATATCACATAGTGTAGTGGATTTTTTAAGTGATAATATAAAACAGTATGGACAAGCACTTTTAGATATACCAACATACAAAATACTTATGGGAACAGATGGACAAAATTTAAAAGAAACAACTAAATTATATGATTTAACAGAAGCAGAACAAGACTTATTACTAGCTAAAAAACGAGGACACGCCTTATTTATGGCTGGAGCTAAAAGGTTGCATATAAACTTTACTATACCTGAGTATAAACTTGAATATATGGGCAAAAGTGGGGGAAGATAGAAATATATTTGTTTTTTATAGTTAAATATAAATTAATTGGTTATTATGTCTAATATTGAAAAGATATAAATATTATTATATAATTATATGTAAAATATAGGTTATATTCATAATAATTGATTAATTTGGAGGAAATGTTTTGGAAAAACAAGAAAAATTAATTAAAACAAGAAATCGTGTTAGGCAACACGGAGAAGTATTTACTCCTGTAAAAACTGTAAATGAGATATTAAATATGGAGGGATTAAAAGAAAAAATTGAAGATATAAGAGCCACTATATTAGAACCAGCTGTTGGAGAAGGTATATTTTTAGTTGAAATTTTAAAAAGACGTTTTGCAAATCTATTAAAAAAAAGCTCTAATATAGTAGAGTTTGAAAATAATGCTTTAATTTCTTTGAGTACAATATATGGTATAGAATTATTAGAAGATAATGTAAAAAAATGTGGTATAAATATTTATGAGTGTTTTTATTATTATTATAATAAAGCTATATATAGGTTTGATTCAAAGCCTAAAAAAAAAGTTTTATCTAGTGCTAAAACAATAATTTCTTCAAATATAGTTCAAGGTAATTTCCTAACTAGAAAAACTGCTAATAACAAACCTATTATTTTAAGTGAATGGAAAGAAGTTAACAATACAACTAATGAAAAAAATATAAAAGTAATTAGAACAGAATATACATTAGAGGAAATATTTGATGAAAAAGAAAATGAACTAGGGAATGTTTTTTCTAATTTTAGAGAAGTAAAAAAGGAAGTTAAGCAGTTGTCTTTATTTGAAGAAATTTTAGATTTAGATGAAGAAAAGGAAAAAAACGATATTTTTTATAAATATGTAGAATGTAGTATATGTAATGTATATAAGGAGGAAATGGAGAAATATGAGAGATAAAACTATTATAAAACCTTTTGAAGCACAAAATATTAAAATTTATGCATATACTTTACCACAATCTCCTATACATAATGGTTGTATTAAGATTGGTGAAACAACTAGAAAAGTAAAGGATAGAGTTAATGAACAAGTTAAAACTATAGGTTTAATAGCAAATATATTATTTGAGAGAAGAGCACAAAAAATAGATGGAACTTGGTTTCACGATAAAGATTTACATAGATATTTTATTCAAAATGGAATAGATAAAAAAGATTTTGGAACAGGTGCTACAGAATGGTTTTATTTTAATGGAACACCAGAAAAAGCAGAAAAATTAACAGATGAATTTATAAATATATATGATAATAAAACAGAATCTATAGAAAAAATTGAATATAAATTAAGAAAAGAGCAAGAACTAGCAGTAGAAAAAACTTTAGAATATTTTAATAGTAATGAATATAAAAAAGAGTTTTTATGGAATTGTAAGCCTAGGTTTGGTAAAACATTAACTACTTATGATTTTATATTAAAATCAAATGTAAATAAAGTACTACTTGTTACTAATCGTCCTACTATATCTAATTCTTGGTATGATGATTTTAATAAATTTATAGCTTGGAAATATAAAAATATAAAATTTGTATCTGATGCTAAAATATTAAAAAATGAAAGGGGTATTTTATCAAGAAAAGAATATTTAGATATTTGTCTTGTTTCAGAAGATGAAAATTATAAAATGGTATATTTTATTTCTTTACAAGATTTAAAAGGAGCTGAAGAATTTGGAGGAAATTATGACAAATATTCTTGGATAGCAGATTTACCTTGGGATATTTTAGTTATAGATGAGGCACACGAAGGAGTTGATACAGAAAGAACAGATAAAGCTTTTTCTAAAATTAAAAGAGATTTTACTCTACATTTATCAGGTACACCTTTTAAAGCTATAGCAAATGAAAAATTTAAAGAAAATCAAATTTATAATTGGAGCTATATAGATGAGCAAAAAGCCAAAGAAAATTGGAATAAAGAAGATAAAAACCCTTATGAAGATTTACCAACTTTAAATCTTTTTACATATCAAATGAGTTCTTTAATAATAGAAGAAATAGGAAAAGAATCTAAAGATTTAGATATTGATTTTACATTTGATTTAAATGAATTTTTTAGGGTTGAAAATTCTGAATTTGTTCATAAAAAAGAAGTTAAAAAATTTTTAGATAATTTAGCTACAAATAAGTTTCCTTTTTCAATAAGTGAACATAGAGAAGAATTAAAACATACTTTTTGGCTTTTAAATAGAATAGACAGTGTTAATGCTTTAGAAAAATTATTAAAACAACATAGTTTATTTAGTAATTATAAAATTATATCAGTTGCAGGTAATGGTAAAGATAATGATAATGAAAAAATTACTAATTTAGAAAGAATTAAAGAAGCTATTAAACATAATGATAGAACAATTACTCTTTCAGTAGGACAATTAACTACTGGTGTAACTATACCTGAATGGACAGGAGTTTTAATGCTTAGTAATATTACATCACCTGCATTATATTTTCAAACGGCTTTTAGAGTACAAAATCCATACGAATATTTTGATGAAGATAAAAAAATATTAATGAGAAAAGAAAATGCTTATGTATTTGATTTTGCTCCAGAAAGGACATTAACATTATTTGATGAATTTGCAAATAATCTTAAATCTAATGGACAAAAAATAAATACTGAAGATAGAAAAGAAAATATAAAGGAATTATTAAATTTTTTCCCTGTAATAGCTAGAGATGATGCTGGTACTTTAAAAGAATTAAATGTAGAAGAAATTCTAACAATACCAATTAAAATTAAATCAGAAGAAATAGTTAGAAAAGGTTTTATGTGTAATCTTTTATTTGATAATGTTTCTAATATATTTAGTGTTTCTAATGAATTAAAAACTATTTTAGATAAAATAGCTCCACAAAAAGAGGGGAAATATACTCAAATTGAAATCAAAGATGTTATGCTTGATGATGAAAACAATGTAGAAATAAGTAGAGATATAGTTATAAATACTTCAAATAATATATTTGGAGAAAAATTATATTCAAGCAATTTAGATGAATTAGATTTTGATAATGAAAATTCAGTAAAAAGTGTTTTTAAAGAAGAAATAACTGAACTTTGTGATACTATAAAAGAAAAGTTTGATATTAAAAATAAAAAAGCTAAAGAATTAGAAACAAATTTTAAAAATAATATTGAGAAAAAGATAGAAGAAATTATACCTGAATATAAAAATGCCAACGAAGAAGAAAAAGAAAGTATAAAAATAGAATTAGTAAATCAAATACAAGAAGATATTAAACAAGAAGTGTATACTATAGTGCAACAACAATTAGAATTAGAAGAAGAAACTAAAAAGAAAACAACAGAAGATGAAGTTAGAGCCCATTTAAGAGGATTTGCAAGAACTATACCAGCGTTTTTAATGGCTTATGGTAATGAAAATACAACTTTAAAAAATTTTGAAGAAAATATAAGTGAAGATGTATTTTTAGAAGTTACCAATATAACAATAGATGAATTTAAAAAGCTTAGAGATGGATTTATAAAAAAACAAGAAGATGGTACAGAAAAATATATAAGTGGACTATTTGATGAAAATGTTTTTAATTCTAGTATAAAGAAATTTTTTGAGGTAAAATCAAGACTTTCAAATTATTTTACTAATGAGAGTAAAGAAGATATTTTTGATTATATACCACCACAAAAGACTAATCAAATATTTACGCCTAGAAATGTTGTAAATACGATGTTAGATTCTTTAGAAGAAAATGAACCTAACATATTTAAAGATAAAAATAGAAAATTTTTAGATTTATATGTAAAAAGTGGTTTATATTTAACTGAAATAGCAAAAAGACTTTTTAAAGGCTTAAGAGAACAAATTAAAAATGATGAAGAAAGAATAAAATGGATATTTGAAAATCAATTATATGGTTTTGCTCCTTCAAATATTGTATATAATATTACAAAAAACTTTATTTTTGGAGAATTTGAAAATATTGATAGTAAAAATTTAAAAGAATTAGATTTAGTACCTGCAGTAAAAACAGGTGATTTAAAAGAAAAAATAGCTGAAATTTGGGGTGAAAATATGAAATTTGATGTAATAATAGGTAATCCACCTTATCAAGAAATGGACGGTGGAGCTCAATCAAGTGCAAAACCATTATATCATTTTTTTGTAGAAGAGGCACAAAAAATAAATACAAAATATATATCATTTATTACCCCTAGTAGGTGGTTTGTAGGTGGTAAAGGTTTAGATAAATTTAGAGATAATATGCTTAACTGTAAAAATTTAATATTTATATGTGATTGTTTAACACCTGAAGATATTTTTCCTAATACAAATATTAGGGGTGGGGTATGTTATTTTTTAATGGATAAAGAAGTAAATAATAATAATAGTATCAGATTAAAAACTATAAAAAATGGCAATATAATAAGCAATACAAAACGACCTTTAAAAATTGATGATTTAGATATTTTTATTAGAGATAATATAAGTATTGATATTTTAAATAAGTTAGGAAAATTTGAAAGTTTAATGCATCACATATCTTCAAGAAAGCCTTTTGGATTAGAAGGTAATTTTACAGAAAGTAAAGAATATTATAAAGATAATAATAATTTAATTGAACCTATATTATGTTATGGCAAAGGCAAAACAATAGGATATGTTGAAAAAAGTTTAATCAAAAACAATACTTTATGGATAGACAATTATAAAGTTTTTACATCGTATACAAACAATATAGGAACTGAACTTTCAGATGATAATCTTAATGCTTTTGTTGGAGAACCTAATACAATATGTACAGAAACATATATTGTTATAGGAGCAGATTTAAACTTAAATAATGAATTGTCTATGAATTTATGCAAATATCTAACTACAAAATTTGCAAGATTTCTTCATTCAATATCAAAAGCTAGTCAACACGCAACAGCTAAAACATATAGATTTGTACCTATACAAGATTTTACTAACAATTCTGATATTGATTGGAACAAATCAATAGATGAAATAGATGAGCAATTATTTAAAAAATATGGACTTGATGAAGAAGAAATAAACTATATAAAACAAAATATAAAACCTATGCAATAATATTATATGAGGTGATATATGCAAGATACAGAAGAAGATAAAACAATAAACACAAATAATGATGAAGAACAAAAACAGATTGATACAAATAGCAATAAAGAAGAAAAATTAACTAATATAAATAATGAAAAGGAAGAAAAGAATAATTTTAAATTTCATAAATTAATACCAGAAATTTTAGAAGAAAAATCTCCTTATAATGAGGCTTTAGACTATGCTTTAAAAAATGAAGATATAAAAAATATTGCTATATCTGGTATTTATGGTTCAGGTAAAACTACTATATGGGAAAGCTATGTTAGGCAAAATAATCTTGAAAATATTATAACTATATCATTAGGCAATTATAAAGATATTTCTAAAGAAAATGAAAGTGTTGTTGAAAATAGGGTTGAGAAACAACTAATAAATCAAATATTAGTACAAATCAATCAAGATAGTATACCATTAAGTAAGTATAAATTTAAAATTAATAATAGTGAAGAAAATGTTTTTTTAAATACTATAAATACAGTTTTACTTATAATAGGGATTTTTATTTGGTTATCAAGAAAAGAATTGACTATTTTAAATTCTATAAAAAACTTAGATGATGATAAAAAGTTATTATTGATGATAATATGGGGATTTATTATAGCTATACCTTTATTCTATTTTTTTAATAAATTTTATAGTAATAGTAAATTTAAACTTTCTAAAATAAATGTTAAAGGAACAGAGGCAAATTTTAGTGAAGATAAAGAAAATGATGAAACTATACTTGATAAAGATATTAAAGAATTAGTATATATTTTAAGTAATTCTAAAACAAAAATTGTTGTATTTGAAGATTTAGATAGATATGATAATTTAGATATTTTTACAAAATTAAGAGAATTAAATTTTCTAGTTAATAAATATAATAAAACTTATCATTTAAAACATACTGTAAAGTTTATTTATATGATTAAAGATGAATTATTTGATGCCAAAACTAGAACTAAATTTTTTGACTTTATAATTCCTATTATTCCTGTTATTAATTCTAGTAACTCAGAAAATATGTTATTACAATTATTAAAACATATAGATAAAAAACCTAGTGATGATGTAATATTTAAGATTTCTCTTTATATAGATGATATGAGATTATTAAAAAATATAGTAAATGAGTTTAAAATATATTCAAATATTATATCTATAGATGAATTAGAGTTAAATATAGATAAATTATTTGCTATTATTGTTCTTAAAAATGTTTGCCCTAAAGAATTTGATGATTTGCAGAAAAATCAAGGTTATATTTATGAAATTTTAAATAAAACAAAAGAATATTATACATTATTTTTAAAGAATAAAATAAATGATAAAGAAAAAAGAATTAATACTTTAAATAATGAAATAGAATTTGATGAATTTGAACTTATATCACTTATGTTACCATCAGATGTTAGGTGTATCAGAACAGATGAACCTTGGGTAGACATCTTAAAAAAATGGTATGAAGATAAAGAAGATTCTAAAGAAATAAAAGATGGTGATACAAATTATAAATACAATTATTATCAATTTATAGAAAAGTATATAAAGGTAAAAGATAGTAAAGAAATATCACAAAAAATAAAGCAAGATAAAGAAAAAGAAATAGAAATATTAAAAATAGAAAAAAAAGAAATAAATTCAAAATTAGAAGAAATTAAATTACAAGCTATTAAAAAAATTTTATCCAATATACCATATAATGAAAAAGAGCAAATTTTTAATGATTACATAGAACAAATTGAAAATAAAAATTATTTAGATTTTATTAATTTTCTTATTTTAAATGGTTTAGTTGATGAAACATATTATTATTATAAAGAAATTTTTTATCAAGGTTATTTAGGTAAAAATGATAAAATTTATCTAAAAAATTTATTAGAAGGTAAACCACAAGATGTACTATTAGAAGTTGAAAATCCTGAAAACATTGTAAAAAGATTAAATGAAAATGATTTTAATAGAGATAATATTTTAAATAAAAATATAGTGGAGTATTGTTTAGAAAATAATCTTAATTATATACTTAATATTATAAACAAAAAATTAGAAGAAAATTGTGAATTTTATGATGGATGGTGGGTAGATTTTATTACAGAAAAAAATTATGAATTAATAAAATTTATAAAACTTCTTAATAATTTAAAAGCTAAAAACTTGAAAAAATATGTAAATATATTATATAATACTTTAAATGAGTTTTTATTTAATATTCTAGGTGGTTTTGATAATAGTAAAGTACAAGACATATATAATTCTATTTCAATTAACTTATATGATGATATTTTGCTTAATATATATTTAATAGAAGATATTACAAAAAATAACTTTTATAAGTTTTATTTATATTTTAAACAAAGTGAAAATATTGAAGAACCTAAACTTGATAAATTTAATTTATATATTGAAGATAATGAAAATATTATATCAAGATTAGAAGATGAAGATATTGAAAACTTTTATAAAAATATAAAATTAGCTAATGTTAAGTTTAATGATATTCAAAAACTTAATGATAATAAAGATGCTATTTTAAAATTACAAGAAATTAAAGCATATAAATTAAATTTAGATAATGTTAAATGTATAGTTAAGGTTATTTTAGGTGAAGATATTGAGTATGGTAAACTAATAAGTAAAATATACATAGATGATAACGATGATAAACTACAATATGTTAAAGAATATATAAATGAAAATTTTGATAATTTTATTAGTTTATATATAAATTCATTAGATGAAGAAAATAAATTTGCTAATGAAGAAAATGAAGTATTTATGATACTAAATTCTAATATAAAATATGAACTTAAAGTAAAATATTGTGAAAATAATAAAACTGAAATCACAGATTTAAGTAAGATTAATAACTTAAAAAGTGAATGTGATATATCAAATTGTCTTTTTAAAAATGATAAAATTCAATTTAACTCACAAAATATTAGCACTTATTGGAATTTAGATAAGGAATATTGGGGTGTTGAATTTGTAAATTTTATAAATAAAAATATTATATTAACTGATAATAATTCGAAAGATATATTAGAAAATAATATTGATGTGTGGAATCGTCTTATTAATGA
>JAHALF010000033.1 GCA_018371275.1 Clostridiales bacterium | reverse complement strand
TTGCTTAATATCTACTCTTTTTGCTTTTAAATTAGGCAATGTATAGTATTTTGTCAATCTTTTTTTAATATCGTTTAATTCAACACTTAATTCTTTAACCTTGTCTTCAATACTATAATCACTTCTCTCCTTAGCTACACCTTGCAAATTTTGAGATACTTCATTACTTATATTTTTTACAGCATTTTCAATAGCCATAGGTGTACTTTCTCGTGCTACATTATTTAAACTAGTTATATCTGCTTTTTTTTCATATAAAAGTTTAGTGTTGTTATTTAATACTTTTATATCTACATAATCATTAACTGATGGATATTTTATATCTTCTTCATTGGTAAATCTATCTTCCTCTCTTAACACCTAATTAACCTCCTTATTAATATTAAATCTTTCACTTTGTATAGTATATTTAAAACTAAATTTAATGTTTTTACTTAAAGTTTATATTTAAAATTATAAAAATAGTATTTTATTCTAGTACAATTTTAAGGTTATCACTTTTTAATACCCCTTTAATGTAAAAATTAGGAATATTTAAGCTCGTCTTAAATCTATATTATCCCAACTTATCACTAAGTCTATTCTCATATATTAAATTTTAAATAATAGTAATATATTATCCTTGTATAAGTCTTCTAAAATCTTCTGCTGTTGGGTTATTAGGTGATATATCTTGTCTATTAATATATTCTTGATTAACTTTACTAAGCCAAGTATTTATATGTTTTTTAATGATTTCTTTTGTTTTTCTTTTACTAGGGTTAGCTATATTCCAACCAATTATGTTTCTTATCTCTTGTTCCATATCAATATTAGGATATAGGCTTTTATATGTATCTATATCTTGTTTGTTTAAACTGTAATAACTATTATCTTTTAATGGTATTTGAAAGACTGTTTCTTTATCTGGAGCTAAAGCTCCAGAATTATTATTAATATCAGTCTTATTATATTTAGTCTTGTTTATATTAGTCTTATTAGCATCTAAATTTTGTATTTCCTGAAGTCTATTTTTTAGACATTTAGAAGTATGATTTTTAGACCTATTGATATCTATTTTTTGTACATATATTTTATTAGGCTTACATAAGCCTTGTCTAACTTTATATATTAAATTTTTAACTTCTAGTTCTTTTAATATATTATGTGCTGTTTGCCTTGAACAGTTTATTTTATCCCTAATATCATTAATTGTCATAAAAATATAAACTTGACCACTATCATCTATTAAATTATTTTTTATACTTAACTCATTTCTATCCATCATAATAGAATAAATTACTTTTGCACCTAGTGACATATTGTTAAATTCTTCTTCAAATAACACTTTATACAATTTAAAAAATTGTTCCACTATTACCTCCACCATATGCTAACCTCTATGTTAGTTTGGATTTTCATATTGTTATTTTAGTAATATTCTATAACTTTATTTTTCTTTGCTAATGTAAAAAATATGATACTATGTAATTGAATAATATAACAATATAGCTTGTCCCATATAGATTAAATAACCCACAATATTAATTGTGGTCTTTAAGTTTTCCCATTTTCCAAGCCTCGTAGTATATATCCCCTATTCTTTCTAATTTTTTTCTTTTTTCTTCTGGTGTAAGTGTTTTTGCATATTCGTCATCTATATAAACTGTACAATTTCCACTTTTTATAGTTTTTATAATAGCCAATATTCCCACCTCCTTTAATAAATTTATTATTTTTACAATTTGTCCTATTACAAATATTAATGCTTAATATTTATTAAAACATAACATTAATTTAAAAAGATTAAATAATTAATAGGTAAGTAATTTAGCATTGACAGTATAAATTTTTAGATTTAAACAACAACTTAATAAAAATAAAGAAATAAAAATTTAATTTAAGTTATTATCCATTTATGGATATAAATATTTATAATTTCCTTAATTGCTTAAAAAAGTTGTTATAAAAATTTGTCAATGATAGATTTATCTAAAGGTGAAGATTTTTTACAATAGTGTTAGTAGACACAACTCGAAGTTTTAAGGGGAACCAAAATAAAAAATACTACTTGATACTTGATATACTTTTAGCTAACTATGTGTATATATAAGAGAGCAAATTTATTAAAAAATGTTAATTTTATTGATTTTCTATAGGCTTATAGATTTTTTATTTACTATACTAAAAGTAAAGTATATCAAATAAATTATATACAAAAAGAGATATATCTAATAATTAGATACATCTCTTTTTGTATTTTTTATTTTTTTAATAAATATATATATTATTGAATATATATATTTATATATTAATATATCTAATAATAATGGTAAAATGTCTATTGAAGTTCTTTTTAAATAATCAATAGGATTTACTATATTATTTGATAAATTTATTTTAACAAATGGAATTGGAAATCCAAATTCTAATTTAAAATCTGATATATTAACAAATATAAAAGAAAATAAAAATAATAATATTGTTATTGATGTTATTTTTATTAACACTTGTTTATTATTCAAGACTTAGTACTCCTAAATAAGTTCTTTTATCTTTAAATCCAATTTCTATATCTCCTATTTTTATTCCATTTATCCAATAACCTTTAACTGTACTTTCAAGCTTTTTACCCGAATTTGTTACATTTTGACTTGTAGATGTTTGTACCCAACTTAATGCTATATTTAATCCACTTGTATAAGAATTAACTCCTTTACCACTTATAAAATATTTTTGACCTTTACTATTATAATCATAAGTGTAATTTACATCCATATTAAAGAAGCAAGCAATATTAAAAATATTTAAAGGTTTCCATTGTTGTATAGTTTCTACACCATTATAGCTATAACTTGAAATATTTTCTTCTTTAATTTCATTAATATTAATTATTTCTGTCTTATTTTCATTATTATTCTTTTCTAAAAACTCTTCAAATTCTTCTATTGTTTCAAATTCTAATAATGGCTTTATATTATTATTTTTAAATTTTTTTATTTCATTGTAATCAAGTATTAGTTCTATATTATCATACTTATAGTCTAGTCTTTTTAATTCTTCTTTTAAATTAGTTAGATTTGTTGTATTTTCTTCATTTTTTATAATTTCTGTATTATTTTTTATATTTGATTGAGCATTTACTGTAAAAGTATTACCAAATATAAATATGGATGATAATAAATAAATAATTTTTCTCTTCATAAACAATACTCCTTTTAAATTAATTATTTTATTATATTAATATATGTCTATTATAGTATAATTAAAATTTGTAATCAATTAGTATATTATACAAATATACTATAACATTTTCAGTAAATTTTATATAACATAATTTTTAATATAGCAGAAGAAAAATTTAAAAATTAGACATAGGCCACACCCCCTTTCTATGAGGTGTAAGCCAACCACTTATTTTTAATACTTAATATTTTAAATATATAATATATTTAAAATAAGTTAATTATTTAGGAGTAAAACAAATGTCTTACTGTATTTATTTAAGAAAATCTAGAAAAGATGAAGAATTAGAAACTTTAGGAGAATTAGAAACACTACAAAGACACTATAATACTCTATTAAAATTAGCTAAAGAAAAAAACATAAAAATAGATAAAATTTATAAAGAAGTTGTTTCTGGAGAAAGTATAAATACAAGACCAGAAATGCAAAAACTATTAGAAGATGTATCTAATAATACATATGATGGTGTTTTAGTTATGGAGGTGGAGCGTTTAGCTCGTGGCAATACAATAGACCAAGGTATAGTAGCAGAAACATTTAAGCGCTCCAACACAAAAATAATAACACCTTATAAAACATATAACCCAAATAATGAATTTGATGAAGAATATTTTGAATTTGGGTTATTTATGGCAAGACGTGAATATAAAGTAATAAATAGAAGAATTCAAAGAGGTAGGCTTACCTCTGTAAGTGAAGGTAAATATATTGCTAGTATAGCACCCTATGGATATGAAAAAGAAAAAATTAAGCTAGGTAAAGGGTATACCTTAAAAACAAATGAAGAACAAGCTAAAATAGTAAGCCTTATTTATGAATTGTACTCTCAAGGTATGTCATTAAATGCAATAGCCAATAAACTAGATACAATATGTAAGCCTTTAAATTCAAAATGTTGGTCTAAATCTACAATAAAAGATATTTTAACAAACCCTATATATATTGGAAAAATACGTTGGGGGTATAAAAAAGAAAACAAATCATATGAAAATGGAAAAATAAAAAAGTCAAGGAAATATAATGAAGACTATAAACTAATTGATGGGTTGCACCCTCCTATAATAAAAGAAGATTTATTTTATGAAATACAAAAAATGTTTAAAAATAATTATAACCCTCCTATATGTTCTAATAAAGAGCTTAAAAACCCCTTTACTAATTTAGTTTTTTGTAGTGTATGTAAAGCTAAATTAACTAGAATTAACAGCAATACAAAAGACAAATATTATAGCTTAAAGTGTCCAACAAAAAATTGTAAAACTGTCCCTATACCTATATACTTATTAGAAAGTCATCTAATCCCAATACTAAAATGGTGGGTTGAAGATGAAAGCCTAATATTTAAGCAAAAAGAAAATATTAAAAATGACTTATCAACAATTCATAGCTCATTAATACTTATAAATAAGGAGATAGATAAAACAAATAAACAAATAGAAAATATTCATAATCTTTTAGAACAAGGTATATATAGTGTTGATACATTTATGGCTAGAGATAAAAAATTAAAAAGTGAATTATCTAAATTATCCCAAAAACAACTTAATTTAATAGAAGAAGAAAACAAAATTAATACTATGGAAAAAACAAAAAAAGAATTTATCCCAAAAGTTAAAAACTTAATAAGTTTATATGAAAAAATAGAAGATACTAGATTAAAAAATAAATTATTAAGTGAAGTTATTTCAAAAATTATTTATGAAAGAAACACTAAAACCAAGAAAAATGAAAGAGATTTCGCTATATTTAATATAACTGTTTATCCTAGTTTTTTAAAACAATAAATAACAGTTAGGCTGTATGGGGCTATACTTATGGTCCACCTATGGCTGTTGCACCTATAAATAAAGTTAAAGAAGTATTAGACTATGCTATAACAGTTATACCTAATAACAAAATATTTATGGGCATACCAAATTATGGTTATGATTGGACTTTACCATTTGAAAGAGGAGTTACTAAAGCTAAAAGTATTGGTAATGTAGAAGCTGTAAACCTAGCTAGAGAAAGAGGTGCAGAAATATTATTTGATGAAGTATCACAAGCACCTTATTTTTACTATTATGATGATAATGGTTTAGAGCACGTTGTATGGTTTGAAGATGCTAGAAGTATATACACAAAAGTTACAACTGCCTTTAACTATGGATTCCCTGGTATTAGCTATTGGAATATTATGAAATATTTCCCTCAAAATTGGCTTGTTGTTAGCCAACTTTTTGACATATATAAAATAACAGATTAAATTTTTTCTATATAAATTTCAAGGGAGTTTAAAATAGTATAAACTCCCTTTTTCTATTAATATAAATTACATTCTTGGCTCTGGTCTTAATCCATTGTTACAGCCACAACCTGGCTTCATAAAATTAGGCTTTTCTATTACAAACTGTCTTTTACTATCAACATAATCTTGAACAATCCTTAAAGCTTCTCCAAAT
>JAHALF010000032.1 GCA_018371275.1 Clostridiales bacterium | reverse complement strand
AACAAAATTAGATCGTATAGCACGCTCCATATTACACGGTAAACAAATTATACAAGAGTTAAAAGAAAAGGGAGTAAAAATCCATATAATTGAATTTGGTGGGGTATTAGATGATACCCCAACAGGTAGGTTAATGCTTAATATGTTTTTTTCTATTGCAGAATTTGAAAGAGACTTAATTATTGAGCGTACACAAATAGGTAAAGAGATAGCTAGAACTAAAAATGGTTACCGTGAAGGACGTCCACCTAAGTTTACTAAAACACAACTTGACTATGCTATGAAATTATTAGAAAACCACACATACAAGGAAGTTGAAAAAATGCTGCGTATTAGTGAGCGTACTCTTTATCGTGAAAAAGCTAAAAGAAAAGTACATTCACTTAAAAATAATAAGCCTGTTGATTAATTAAAATTAAATTAATAATAAATTTAAAAATAGAATTATAATAAAGAGTATAAATGAAATTAATTTTAAAATTTTTATTAAAATTAAAAATAAACTTAAAAATAAAATTTATATTAAACTTATAAAATAATTGAAAAAAATAATTATTTTTGATATTATATTAATATAAATATATAAGGAGTGTGATTTATTTGAAAATCATTACTATTGGTGCATTAAAGGGTGGGGTTGGTAAAAGTAATTTTGCTTTTAATTTAAGTGGAATGCTGTCAGAGAATAATAAAGTATTATTAATAGATATTGACCCACAATCCAATTTAACATTAAATGTAGGTGTAGATATAACAGAACAAAAATATACTATTAAAGATGTTTTTGAAAATGAAATTGAATTAGAAAAAGTATTAATAAGTAATCCAATAAAGCAATTACCAAATTTAGATTTAATACCATCAGATCTTATTTTATATGAAATGGAATTAAAAATATTTTCTTATACAGCTAGAGAAAGTATTTTAAAAAGATATTTTGAAAAGAATAAGGATAAATTCAATAGATACGATTATATTATTATAGATACTAATCCAAGTTTTAGTATAACAAATCAAAACGCTTTTTTAATAGCAGATGAAATAATTTTATTGTCTGATGTATCATTAAATGGTATTCAAGGGGCAGAACTTTTTATAGCTTTATGGGATAACATAAGACAAAATTTAGGTAAAGAAAATAATATAAATACATTAATATTAAACAATTTAGATAAACGTATTAAATTATCTAAAGAGTTAATTGATTTTTGTCATAGCAATCAAAACTTAAGTAGTATAACATTGAAAAATATAATCTTTAACAATGTAAAAATTAAGGAAACGGAATTAGAACATTTGCCAATTAATGTATTACATAATAGTTCTAAACAACATATAAATTATCAAGAATTATTAAAAGAATTGAATATGAAAAATATAGTATAAAGGAGAATTATGTTATTTATGTCGAGTACAAATAGGTTTTCAAAGGCTATAGAATTAAAAAAAATGCAAAGTGAAAAAAGAATTGAAAATTTAAGTGTAAAACAAACTGAAAAAATAAATGTAAATACAAATGAAAAATTAAGTGAAAAATCAATCAAATTAAAAGATGAATTAAAAAATTTAGAAAATAATAAAACACAGATAACAATTAATTTAAAAAATAAAAATTTAGAAAAGTTAGATTTGCTTGCAAGGGAAATAGGTAAGAGTAGGGCATATATAGTTGATTATTTATTAGAAAATTATTTATAGGAATAATTTAAAATCAAAACCACCAAGTTTAACTGGTGGTTTAATTAAATTCTTAAAGATTATTTATTGTAGTAGTATCTAAAGATGTTTTGAATTGGTCTGACAATCATACTACTATTACATGATTGGCATTAAATAGATTTTTTGGTGATTTCTAATTTTCTCATTGCCATAAGAAATAATTTATATAATACATTTTTATTGCGTATATTTATATTATAGTTATATTAATATTAATATATATTTTTAATATTTTATTTTTTAAGTATATTACTGAATAATTTTTTTATTTTTGTATATACTTTAATATATTAGTAATCGTTATAAACACAAATATGTGTATGACAATCATAAAAGTTGGTCATTATCTTTTATGATTAAATGACCTGTTGGTGAAACTCCAACATAACGATTACTATTTTTTTATAGTTCTATTTTTAGCCTGTAAAATCTTTATTTCTTCTTTCTGTTTTTCATTTTTGCTAAAGAAAAAATCTAAAGTACTTTGAGCTTTACCAGTAATTTGAATATCATGACATAAAAAATATTTTCTAACAATTAGTGATATCATTTTTTTATATATATCTAAATTTGTATTTTTGTATAATTCTATTGCTTTTTCTGATAGAGCTGAAAAATTTCCTACATTTTCTTCCATCATTATATTTTGTATCATATAATTAGTATTTTTTTTGTAATTAAAATAATCAAATTTGTTTAAATCAGTCATAGTTTTATCATTACTAGTAACTGTACATGCAATAAAATCATAAATAGATAGAATATATCCTAATGATTGATTTTGTAATTCTTGAGATACTATACCTTCTGTAATTAATTTTCCTTTTTCAGTCTTTGGTGCACTTTTTAATATTTCATTAATAATATCATCATAATTAATATCTATATCCTTTAACATAAAATATAATAGTTTATTTGGATATGTATATAAAATATTTATAATTTTCTTCTTTTGTTCAGACTTTAACATATACCTAAAATTAGGAAGTATTTTAGCAACTAATTCTAAGTAATTAATGCTTTTTTTTATTTTATTTGAAAAATTATGAATTTTACTTTCATCATAAGAATAAAGCTTATTAGATTCTTTATTTTCGTTTTCTATAATATTTTTTTCAATATTATTTTTTTTATCTTTAATTTGTTTCTTATCTTTTTCTGTTGGAATCTTAACTTCATCTGATATTCGTATTTTTGAAAGATACCTAATATTTTTAGTATCAAAATCTAATTCTTTCCAATCTTCCATATGATTGATAATACTTGCCATTATTGGATCTAAAATTTTTACATTACTTGTTATATAGGATAAAAATAAAAGTATATCTCCATTAGGTGGAAAGCATATATTATCTAAAACATATATTAATTTTTCTATACCTAGATCTTCATTAAGAGCCCTATTAAGATGTAATGATACAAAGTATGCTAATAAATTCTTATCACAAAATTCAATACCCGATTCATTATAATTATTAACATCTCTTATTATATTTGAATTTTTTGCTATTTTATAAATATTATCCCATTTTAACTGATTATCATATTGTTTGTTATACTCATCAATAGCTTCCATAAAGTCCTTTATGGAAAAAGGGTACTTCTTATTAAAATGAATATGATATGCTATAAAATCTAAAGCGATCATAACTTCTGAAATATTTTCTTCATAAATATTTTTTTTAATTCTAAAAGAAATGTTTCCTTCAAAAACTTTACTAAATATATTTGTTTGGTTGTCATTGAATGTTGGATAGTTTATATAATATTCTACAAATTGCTGAATAAAATCAGGATTTAATTGAAAATATTTTATTTCATTTGTTATATGTTCATTTATTTTTTTTACTTTTTCATTAATGTTAGTTTTATCTTGTAAATGATTGTTACAAATTTTTTTTATTAGCTCTTCACGTTTAGAATAATAAAATGGACATATTTTTAACTGTAAAAATCTATCTTTTGATAACTCTTCTATTGTTTTTTCTTTAATATTTAAATCCCACTTTACTTCACAAAATAAAACTAAATATCCTATATATTTTTGATATTCATCCCAAAATGATTGCCAACGTTCTTTTTTTATTAAATCATATTCATCTACAATAACAACTTTTTTATTTGCATCCATTTGAAAAAATTCATCTATATCCGCATTTTTACCATATTGTTCCTCTAAAATATTTTTAATAGCATTTTTATTATTTTTTGTTGATAATTTTTCTGCATTAATATATAAAGGTACATAATCATTTAATAAGATATTACAAATATATTTTGAAAGGATTGTTTTTCCAGATTGACTATTTCCTTCAATAGAAATTTTATGTTCTTTTTTTAGAAGTTCTATAAATTGTTCTTCTGAGGATACACTGTAATCGTTAGATTTATTATTTATATTCTTTAATTCTAATGATGGAAATACAAAATAGTCTAAATAAACTTTTTCCTTTCTTGTTTTAATGTCTGATTTTAAAAAATTTTCAAATTCTTCTGTTGGAGTAAATTTATTTTTACCCCTAAATCGTACTTTTTTATTTTCTATCAAATTTTCAGGTTTATAAATTGAACCATCATAAATAAATTTTTTACCAGATAAATTTAGGTTTTTAACATCTAAAATAAATGCATTAAATCCATGTTCAGTGTTGGTTCCATATAGAGCAACCCCACTTGAAACATTTATATTTTTACCTTTAACTATTTTATTTTCATTTAATGCAAAATGATCATGTCCAATAAATATGAAATCTGATGTTTCATATAATTTATTGTATAGTTTTTGCTTACATTTATCATTAAACCATTCTGGGCTATGGTGAATAATAGATATTGTATAATTTTGATTGATTTCAGAATCTAATTTTTCAATTTCTTTATCTGGTAAGTAGTGCATTCCCTTATCTTCATTTGCCTTACATAATAGAGAAAATGGAGCTGAATTAATAAGATTAACTTTAATTTTAAATTCATCAATCACAATATTTCTTATATCTATAACTTTTTCATTAATATAACATTTATTTCTTTTTGAAAAGCTATAAAAATTATTTAATTGTTCTAAATCTTTATAAAAATTTTCTTCTTCTTTTTTTAAAGTATAATAATTTTTAAGTTCTTCAATTCCTCGACTTGAATTAGTTGATAAATTGTCATGATTTCCAGGAACTATTAATGTTTCTATAGTTTTATGCCTTAAATTATATTTATTTCTAATTTCAGTAATTAAATTTCCTATAAAAGTTTTTGCTATCTTATATTGATTTGTTTTTCCTGAATGAGCAATATCTCCTGAAAAAACTAGTATACATTTATCAAAATTATCCATTTGTACTAATGATTTTACTATTCCTTTAATATTAATATTATTATAATTTGTAGTTTCTTTAAAATGTATATCACTTAAATGCAAAAATAATATTTTCATTTATATTTCTCCTATTAACATTTAAAATATAGGTTTAATTTTATATAATAATTTTAAATATTATATCATTTTTATAATATAATTACAATATTTTACTTTTTAACTTAATTTTAACTTAATTATAATATTTAATATAATTAATTTTTTAATATTATTAAAATTACTAGTTAAACTATTGATTTTTTCATGTATAATTTGAAAATAATAAAATATATCTACAATAAAAAGGGTTTATATCCCCTTTTTATTGTCATTTATATATAAACTGTCAACTAAATTATTAACTTTTACACATTATTTTATATACATTATTAAGTTCATTTATATATAAATACTAGTCTTTTTCAAAAAATTTCCTTAAAAAGTCATTAACAGCTTTTATTTCACTAAGATTACTTGAAATTGCTTTTAATTCAGCCATAACTTCTTTATTCATACTTTCATATTTATTCTCAAGTTTATCTATTTTATTGCTAAAATCATTATACATTTTATTATAGTCATTATCTAGACTGTTGATTTTAGAAGACAAATAAAGTAATTCTGTGTCCACTTTTCCAATACGCATATCCGATTCTTTTTTTGATTTCATAATTGAAAAAAATGCACTTAAAGCACCTATTAATGTACACATAAATAAT
>JAHALF010000003.1 GCA_018371275.1 Clostridiales bacterium | reverse complement strand
TTTTCGGGTCGTTTAATTCACTTTTTTTGATTATTTAGTTTTCAATGTTCAATCTTATCTTTTATAATTTTCATAACTTTTTATTTTAAGTTACTTATTCTATTATAATCACTTTTTTATTTTTGTCAAGAACTTTTTTCAACTTTTTACTAAATTTTTATTTTCTTAACTTAATTTGTCTTTTTAGCGACTTGTTTATCTTATCACTATTTTTTAATCTTGTCAAGAACTTTTTTCAACCTTTTTTAAAGTTTTTTCATTTCTTAACTATTTTATTTTAGCGACTTGATTATAATATCATATCTATTTTATAATGTCAACACTTTTTTTAACTTTTTTAAAATTTTATTTTTTAATTTAAAATAATTAACTCAGTGCTTTAAAGATTTTATCAAAACTTATTAACTTTGTCAATATCTTTTTAATATTTTGTAGATAAAATAATTTTATTGTAAATTTATAAAAAAATAAGTTTGATTGTTAAGTATTAATACTTAACAACCGAACTTATATTATAATCTCCTAAAAGTTGACGTCCATTTAATTCTTCAAGCTCAATAAAGAAATTAAGGCTAACAACCTCTGCCCCAATACTTTCAACAAGCTCTATAATAGCTTTACAAGTGCCTCCAGTTGCTAATAAATCATCTACTATAATAACTTTATCTCCTTTTTTTATAGCATCTTTATGAATTTCCAAAACAGCACTACCATATTCAAGGTCATATTCCTTACTTATAGTTTCAGCAGGTAACTTTCCAGCTTTTCTAACAGGTATAAATCCTTTATTCATATTATAGGCAATAGGCATAGCAAATATAAAACCACGAGATTCTGGTCCTAAAACATAGTCAAATTCAATTTTTTCAAGACTTTTTGTAATTTCATCAACCGATTTTCTAAGTGCTTCTTTATCTTTTAAAACAGTTGTAATATCTCTAAATAAAACACCATCTATCGGATAATTAGGTATAGTTCTTATTATATTTTTTAAATCCATACTATTCTCTCCTTTTTAAGAAAGCCTAAAATCTTTTAAAATTAATTGCACATTTTCAATATCATTAAATATGTTTACTTCAATAGAATATACTACATCTAATTTTAAGTCAATAACTTTTTTTATACCTAATATAAGTTTTTCTATTTCATCATCACAAATACTTTGTTTTAATATATCTAAAAATTTATTATATCCATCAAAACTTATCGCCCTAATATTAGATATACCATCATATAAAGTTAATTGTATTATATTATTTTCTTTACCAACAAATCTAATATTTTTTATTTCTACATTTTTAGTTGCAAATATAGCCCCCTTATTTTCTTTTCCAATAGGTTTCATTTTATATAACTCTTTAGCTAAATCTAGTGTTATATCAGAAAATTTTAAAGCTTTATCTATTGTAATAGTTTCTTGTAAATCCTCACTAGATAACATACAATTTTGATTTATAATATTTCTAAAAATATCCACGTTTTCATCTGTTAAAGATAATCCTGCAGCCATTTTATGCCCGCCAAATTTTTGTAATAAATCAGAACATTTTAAAAGCTCCTCAAACATATTATAGGATGGTATACTTCTTCCAGAACCTTTAGCCCCATCTTTTGATTTAGTTATAACAAATGTTGGCTTATAATAAGCCTCTTTTATTCTTCCTGCAACAATACCTGCTATAGATTCGTGTATTTTATCATTATATACAACTAATACCTTATCATTTTTTATATTAGAACTTTCTATCATACAAAATATATCTTCAACAGCTTTATATGTTAGTTCTTTTCTTTCAATATTAAGATTTAATAGCTCTACTGCCAATTTTTTAATATTTTCTTCATTGTCTTCTGTAAACAATTCTACCGCTTTTAAGGCACTCTCAAGTCGACCACTAGCATTTATACAGGGTCCAATAATAAACCCATAATCTGTTTCATTTATCACCTTTTCATCTATATTATTAACTTTTAAAATCTCAAAAAGCCCTTTATTTATTTGTTTATTATTATTAAATATATCTAGACCCATTTTTACAATAAGTCTATTCTCATCTAAAAGATCAACTATGTCACATACTGTAGAAATAGAGGCAAAAACTAAATATTCTTCTAAATTTTCTTCTATTTCCATATAATTATAAAGTCCTTGTACAAATTTATAGCTAATCCCTCCAGCAGATAATGCTTTAAATTTATACTCACAGTTTAATTGCTTAGGATTTATTATAGCATCTGCATTTGGCAATATTTCTATTTTATTGTTATCTTCTTCTAAAAATCTAGGCTCATGATGGTCTAATATAATAATATCAATATTATTCTCTTTTATATATTTTACTTCTTCTATACTAGCTATTCCATTATCACATGTAAAAATAATATCAACACCTTTTTTTATAACCTCATTTATAGCACTAATATTAAGACCATAACCTTCTTCTTCCCTATCTGGTATATAATAGATAACATTAGCTCCTATATGTTTTAAAGCCTTATACAAAATAACTGTACTAGTAACTCCATCTACATCATAATCGCCATATATACATATTAGCTCATTTTTAGATATAGCTTCTATAATTTTAATAAAAGATTTTTCCATATCTTTCATATCTAAAGCATTATAAAAAAACATATTATCTGTATATAAATATGTATTTAATTTTCTTGCTGTTAAAATATCTCTATTAGCTAAAACTGTTGCAAAAATCTCACTTATACCAAATTCTTCAACCATTTTAGGTATGTTAGCCTTTGGATTTCTTATTCTCCATTTAGCCATTTTTATCTCCTTCTTAATTATTATATTGTTATTTTAACAATATATATATTACTAATCAAGCATTTTTTATATAAAAAAGCCACCTTCTAAGGTGGCTTTAGAGTGATCAATTATTACTTTATTATTAACTATTTTTTATTTTTAAATTATTTAACATATACCATATAGGTCCTGCTATAAATATAGATGAATAAGTTCCACAAATAATACCAATAGAAATAGGCAAAGCAAATATTTTAACAGACTCTACACCAAAAATATATAAACTAATTACAGTAAAAAATGTAGTTAAAGACGTAAATATAGAGCGTCTTAAAGATTGGTTTATCCCCTCGTTTATAACCTTCTCATCAACATTACCATTTCGCCCTTTCTTTTCTCTTATTCTATCAAAAATAACTATTGTAGCATTAATAGAATAACCAAGAACAGTGAGAATAGCAGCTATAAAAGCATCATTTAAAGGAATCCTAAATATAGCATAAAAAGATACTAATACTAAAGCATCGTGCAAAAGCGCAATTATGGCACTAGCACCCGTTTTAAAATTTTTAAATCTTAAAGAAACGTATATAAGCATAGCAATACAAGATACTAAAACAGCTAAAAAAGATGTTTTTTTCATTTCATTACTTATAGTGGCGCTTATATCTCTAATTGAATAATCACCATCATTTAATTGGTATTTACTAGATATAGCCTCTGTAAGAGTAGCTCTTTCATCTTGAGTTAATGAGCGTGTTTTAATAATAACACTTTCTCCTCCACCAACAATTTGTATTTGAGCATTATCTATATTTATACTTTCTTTAAGTATATTATTTATATCATCATTATTAAACTCTTTACCTTTTAAAGATATTTCAATAGATGTACCACCTGTAAACTGTATATCATAATTAAAAAAACCCTTACCTTGACTATTGTTATAAAACATAAAACAAATACCAATAGCTATAATAATAATTGATATAGCAATATATATATATCTATTTTTTATTATATTCATTTTTAAGCCTCCTTATTTACCACCATATAGCTTAGGTGATTTTATACCCACATTAACCATAGTTTTAATAATTATTTTTGTAATAACTAAAGCAGTGAACATAGAAAGAACAATACCAAGCATTAATGTTTGAGCAAATCCTTTTATAGGACCACTACCTAACCAATATAAAACACCACCAGCTATAAGTGTTGTAATATTACTATCTAAGATAGATGGGAATGCTCTAGAAAATCCCTTATCTATGGCAAGCTTTAAAGTTCTTCCTTGAGCCAGTTCTTCTCTAATTCTTTCAAAAATAATAACATTGGCATCAACAGCCATACCAACAGATAATATAATACCAGCTATACCATGTAAAGTTAAAGTTATATTAAGTCCATTTAAGAATATAAGTTCTAAAAGTATATATATAATAAGCGCAAGACTTGCTGCAAAACCTTTTGCTCTATAAAATACAAGCATAAATATTAATACTAAAGCTATACCGACAGCACCACCTAAAATACTTGTATTTAAAGCATTAGCACCAAGTGTAGCTCCTATTGTGTTCATTTCCAATATTTCAAGTTCAAAAGGTAAAGAACCTGCCCTTATTAAAGATGCTAACTCTTCTGCACTATCTATATCAAATCCACCTTCTATAATAGCCTTACCATCTGGTATAACTGCATTAACTGTAGGTGCACTTATAATTTGGTCATCAAGCATAATAAATATAGGTTGTCCTATATTAGCCTCTGTTGCACTTTTAAAATCTTGCTTACCCTTTTCATTAAATTCTAAACTTACAACTATTTTAGATTGCCCAGTTTGGTCTGAATATGCTTGCTTTTTAGCATTAATAACATCTTCGCCTTTAACAACAACCTGTCCATTAATATCTACAAAAGATAACTTAGCTGTTTGCCCTATTTCAGATACAGCAGTTTCCACATCATCAATACCAGGTATTTCCACTCTTATTCTCTTGTCCCCTTCTTGATAAACATTGGCCTCTGTCCAACCTTTTCTATCAAGTCTTTGTTGTATCATAGAAACAGCTGAATCCATTTTTTCTTCCCAAGATGCCTCACCTAAAGATTCTACATCTTCTGCCTGTTCATTAGATGAGCTTTCTTCAGATGAACTTTCTTCTTGTTGTGTTTGTTCATTAGTATTTTCTTCTAAAGATGAGCTTTCTTCACTAGATATTTCTGCATTTTCATTTTCTATTTCTTCTTGTGCCTCATATACAATATAAACACCACCGCTTAAGTCTAACCCTTTTTCTATATTTTTATAGCTAAGTATGTGTCCATCACCATACCCATTATAAGATGTATAAAAAAGAACACCAGTAATAATAAATATTATAAAAAGTAGTAAAACATTTTTATTTTTAGTTTTCATATATTTACTCTTCCTTTCTTGTCTAAATGTTATTTAAACATTTAGACAATACTATAATTATTTGCTATATTTATATTATGTTATATTTTTTAAATAATTATTTAATAATTACATTATAGTTATTAGTTTAAACTTTTTTAAACTATACTTCTTCATTTACTGCTTCATAAACTTTCATCATAATAGAACATTCTGTTCTTTTCTTTTGAAGTTCACAACCTATCTCATAAGGTGTTATAAGGTCATTATGCATATTATTAGAGCTAGCAGCACAGCCCCCACTACAATAAAATTTTGCCCAACAGCTTTTACAAGCAGGTTTAGAGTACACATTTATTCCTTCAAAATCTTGCCTAATATCTTTTCTTAAAACACCATCAAAAACGGTCCCCATTTTAAACTCATCTTGTCCTACAAACTGATGACAAGGGAATAAATCTCCCTCTGGCGTAACAGCTAAATATTCTGTACCAGAGCCACAACCAACTAATCTTTTATGTGCACAAGGACCACCAGTTAAGTCTATCATAAAATGGAAGAAATTAAACCATTCCCCTTTTTCTCTTCTGTTTAACATCTCTTTAGCCAATTTTTCATATTCTTCAAATATAACAGGTAAATCCTCTTCTCTTATAGCATAGTCTTCTTTTTCATCTGTAACAACTGGTTCTATACTAATTTGTTTAAATCCCAAATCTGCAAGATGAAGTACATCTTTTGCAAAATCAAGATTATTTCTTGTAAAAGTACCTCTTACATAATAATCCATTTGATTTCTATCTTCTGCCATTTTTACAAACTTAGGAACAATATTATCATAACTACCTTGTCCACCAGCACGAACACGCATTTTATCATTTATTTCTTTTCTACCATCCAAGCTTAAAACAGCATTATGCATATTTTTATTTATATAATCGGATATTTCATCGTTTAATAAAATTCCGTTTGTTGTCATAGTAAATCTAAAGTTTTTATTGTGCTGTTTTTCAACACTTCTACCATACTCTACTATTTCCTTAACAACATCAAAATTCATTAAAGGCTCACCACCAAAAAAATCTATTTCAAGATTTCTTCTTGAACCAGAATTTTCTATTAAAAAGTCAATAGCTTTTTTGCCAACTTCAACGCTCATAAGCGAACGTTTACCGTGATATTCTCCTTCTTCTGCAAAGCAATATTTACATTTAAGGTTACAATCATGTGCTATATGTAAACAAAGAGCTTTAACAACAGGTTTTCTGTTATCAACCTCTGGTATAATATTAGAAAAAACATCTGGAGAAAATAAAACTTCATTTTCTTCAAGCTCTTTTAATTCTTCATAAGCCTCTCTTATATCACTATCACTATACTTTTCTTTTAATATATTAATTATACTTTCTATATTTTCTTTTTTATAATAATCTAATATATCGTAAGAAATATCATCTACACAATGAATAGAACCACTATTAACATCTAAAACAATGTTTAAATCATTCATTTTATACTTATGTATCATTTTAATCCCCTTTCAAATTAAGCTAATTAATAATTTACTTTTATTCAATAATGACCTAAATACATTCTAATAAAATATTTAAGGTACAACATAATTAATAATATAACATTAAAACACATATATTAAAAATTTTATATTACTTAAATCAATTTTTAAAAAACATTATAATTTTTATTATAAAATATAAATTGTAATCAATAATAAACCATAGCTTAAGCTATGGTTGTTAGGCAACTATTTTACCATTTCACATTTTTGATTAGCAACTGTGCAAGATGTTTTGCAAGCAGATTGGCAAGATGTTTGGCATTCACCGCAACCACCTTTTGCCATAGTGCTTTTTAATAATCTAGTGTTTAATGTTTTAATATGTTTCATTTTGTATCCTCCTAAAAAATGCTTAATTTAATATATGTACACAACATTATAACATACTTTTTATATTCTTTCTACATTTTTTTAACAATTTAATCACTTAATTTAACTTTTTTTAGTATTTATACCAATAATACCACCTATACCACCAGCAGATATTGATAAAACAATAATCATTATCATTTTAGATGTTATTTTCATAACAGGTAATATACAAAGTCCTACCATAATCATAATAAGAGCATACACTACTCCAACTAACATTCCAAAAAATAACCCCTTACTATCTACCCCTTTAGAAGCTATAATTCCACCTATTAATACAGATATAACAGTAGTCATCATAACAACAATTTGAATATTTTTTTCTGTAGTTTCTGTATATGTTAATAATAGCCCATATACAACAAAAACTACAGCAGTTAACAAGTATGCAAATATAGCACCTTTTGTTAAAGATATTATAGCACTATTAGATTTTGTATTATTAGACTTTGTGTTGCTATTAGGTTTTTTATTGTCCCCCATAAATATCACTCCTATAAATATAATTTTTTATAAAAAACTTTCTATTACTATTGTATTAATTTATAATTTGTTTTATGATATTAATAGTTTATTTATATAATTTATTTAAGGCGGTGTTTTTTATGATAGATCTTCATACACATACAACTTATTCAGATGGCACATATAGCCCTACAGAACTTATAGAATTAGCTTATAAAAATGGAATAAAAGCAATAGCTATAACAGACCACGATACAGTAGAAGGCATAAATTATGCTAAAGAAAAAGCAAAAGAGCTTAATATAGAACTTATCAATGGGATAGAATTTTCCGTAGATTATAAAGGTATAGAAATGCACATTTTAGGCTATTTTTTAGATATAAATAATAAAGAACTTTTAAATTTATTAAAAGATTTAAAAATAACAAGAGATAAAAGAAACTTAGAACTTATAGAAAAGTTAAATAGTATAGGTCTTGATATATCTTTTGATTATATAAAATCTTTATCTGGTAGTGGATTAATTACAAAAGCACATTTTGCAACTGCAATAGTAGAAAAAGGGTATGCAAAAACAAGAAATGAAGCATTTAGCTTATATCTTGGCAGGGGCAAACCTGCCTATGTTAAAAGAGTTTTAATATCACATAAAGAGGCAATAGACTTTATATATAATTCAAAAGGTATATCCGTTTTAGCCCACCCTATAATATATAAGTTATCAAACAAAGATTTAGATATAGCTATAAAAGATTTAAAAGATAGTGGTCTTAAAGGTATAGAATGTTATTATCCATCAAATACTTTAAGCCAAACTAATTTTTTAATATCTTTAGCCCAAAAATATGATTTAAAAATAACAGGTGGTAGCGATTTTCACGGTTTAAATAGACCAAATGTATCATTAGGTAATATATTTTTAGAAAAACAAATAGATTATAAATTATTAGAAGATCTAAAATCTATAAGGAGGTAATTATGAAAGATAAAAATAGTGTAAAAATAATAGCACAAAATAAAAAGGCATTTCACGATTATTTTATATTAGAAACTTATCAAGCAGGTATAGCTTTAAAAGGTACAGAAGTAAAATCTTTAAGAGCAGGAAGATGTAACTTAAAAGATAGCTATATAAAAATAGAAGATAATGAAGCATATATTAAAAATATGCACATAAGCCCTTATGACCATGGCAATATTTTTAATCACGATCCTTTAAGGGATAAAAAGCTTCTTCTCCACAAATATGAAATAAATAAACTAATAGGTGCATCTACAATAGATGGGCATACACTTGTCCCAACTAAAATATATTTTAGTGGTAGTTATGTAAAAGTAGATGTAGCAATAGCAAAAGGTAAAAAGCTATATGACAAACGCCATGATATAGCTAAAAAGGACCAAAAAAGAGAAGCCGAAAAAGACTTTAAACTAAAGCTACAAGCATAATCTATTTTTTTAATAAAAATAAAAGGTTGTATTTAAACAACCTTTTATTTTTATTATTTATCTTCACTTACATATTTAATATTATCATTTAAATTATCTATAACCATATTATCATTTATAATAACAATTATACTCATAAAAAAAATACCAAAAACAATTAATAATCCTGGTGTTATTTTACTTTTCTTTTCTACTTCTTGATCAAACATTGCTATACCCTCACTTTTATTATATGCCTAATTTATTATCTTCTTTTAATTAAAACGTAATATATATAAAAAAGTTTGCTATTTTTCGATAAATTTTTCAATAACTTTCATTTCTTCGTCATTAGCTAGTCTATATTCACCTTCTTTAAGGCTTTCATCTAACTTTATGTCATCAAATCCAGTTCTTTTAAGGTAAACAACCTTTTTATCAAAAGCTTCAAACATTCTTTTTATTTGATGATACTTACCCTCTTTTATAATAATATTAACTTTAGAAAAATTATCTGCACTATATTCTATGGAAAGCTTAGCTGGTAAACATTTATATCCTCCCTTAATAACAACTCCCCCCTTAAACTTATCAATATGCTCTTGTGTTATTTTTCCATTGATATGTGCATAATAAGACTTTTCTATATGTTTTTTAGGAGAAAGTGTATTATGAGCAAATCTACCATCATTAGATAGTATTAAAAGCCCTACTGTGTCTTTGTCAAGCCTACCAACTGGAAACAGTTTCATTTTTTTATATTTTTCATCTAATAAGTCTATTACTGTTTTTTCATTTTCATCTTCTGTTGCTGATATAACCCCTTTTGGTTTATTAAGTATAATATATGTATATTCATCATAAGATACCACTCTTTTATCAAAAGTTACAACATTTTTCTCTATATCTATTTTAGTGTCGGCTTTTATACAAGGCGTACCATCTACCCATACTCTTCTAAACTTTATATAATCTCTAACTTGACTTCTACTTCCTATACCAGCATTAGACAAAAATTTATCTAACCTAACAAGTGCCATTTGTTCTCCTCCTAAAATATTCTATATTTTTTTATATACAAATCATTGGTCTTTTGGTATAATTATAATATATTTTACTTATTATGTCGATTATTTTATAAAAATTTATTCAGGAGGATTAAAATATGTCTGCAATAAAAGAAGGAATTATTTTAAATGAAGACAAAACATTAAGCTTTGGCAATTATGAAGTTACAGAAAAAATTAAAGTTACAGATTTTAACGTAGATGGTAATATATATAAAATTAGAACACATAACGAAGTTACAAGGCTTTCTAAAAATGGTAACCTTTTATTAGAAACAGTACCTGGAGCTACAATACATAACCTTTCTATAAAAGAAAAAGAAGCTAATTTTTCTATAGAAGGCTTAGGAGATACTCTTATAACATTAGAGCTTGAACCTAATACCAACTATTCTTTATTTATAAACGATGTTAATATAGATAAAATAAAAACAAACCTTTCAGGTAAAATAAATTTTAGTACAACTCTTTCTAAAGAACCACAAGAAATAAAAATTGAAAAACATATCTAATATTTTATTATATATAGGTTATACTTTTATTGTATGACCTAATTTTATTTAGTGTAAAATTTAATAACTGTATTTTTGTATAAATTATACAAAAGATATAATAAATAAATATTTTTTTAAATTACTCTTGACTTATTTTAATTTAAAGTGTATTATTTTACTATACATTAATTTATATTAGATAGGAGATTGATTTTTATGAATATAACTTTTGCTGGTAATCCTTTAACATTAAAAGGTAAAGAAGTTAAAGTAGGAGATATAGCTCCAGACTTTTTATTAACAAATAATGACTTAAATGATGTTTCCTTAGCAGATACTAATGGTAAACGCGTATTAGTAGTTGTACCTTCTTTAGATACACCTATATGCGATATGTCTGCAAAACGTTTTAATGAAGAAGCATCTAAATTAGATAATGTTTCTATATATGTTATCTCTATGGATTTACCATTTGCACAAGCAAGATGGTGTGGTGCAACTGGTTCAGATAAAATAACTACTTTATCTGATTATAAACATAGAAGTTTTGGTGAAAACTATGGAACATACATTAATGAACTTGGATTATTAACAAGATCTATTTTTATAATAGATGAAAATAACAAAGTTATTTATGTAGAATATTGTAGTGAAGTTAAAAGTGAACCAAACTTTGATGCTGCTTTAGAAGCTTTAAAATAATTTATCTATAAAAAATAGCCTTTGTCTTAATAAGATAAAGGCTATTTTTTATAAATCATTATATGTTCGTTCCAAACTAGCAAATTTTGTGTATTGTCCAAGCCAGCTAAGGTTTATTGTTCCAACAGAGCCATTTCTCTGTTTAGCAATAATAACTTCAGCTTGTCCTCTTTTGTCTGTTTCTGGGTTGTAATATTCTTCTCTATATAAAAAGCAAACAAGATCGGCATCTTGCTCTATTGCTCCAGATTCTCTAAGGTCTGATAACATTGGCTTTGGAGGCTTTCTTTGCTCCACAGCTCTGCTAAGCTGAGATAATGCAACAACTGGTACATTTAATTCTCTAGCAAGCCCTTTTAAAGCACGAGATATAGCAGATATTTCTTGTTGTCTATTTTCATTTCTAGTATTACCATTCATAAGCTGGAGATAGTCTATAACAACAAGTCCTAAATCTTTATCTTTTTTTAATCTTCTACATTTTGCTCTAAGCTCTGGTATAGTTATTGAAGATTTATCATCTATATAAATAGGTGCCTCTGATAATGAACTAACAGCCTCTGCTATTTTATACCAATCATCTGATTGTATATCACCTGTTCTAAGCTTTTGCGCATCTACTAAAGCCTCTGTACAAATCATACGATTTACAAGCTGTTCTTTAGACATTTCCAAACTAAAAATAGCTGTTGTAACATTTTTGCGAAGAGCTGCATATTGAGCTATATTTATTGCAAAAGCTGTTTTACCCATAGAAGGTCTTCCAGCTATAAGTATAAAATCTGAATTTTGCAGTCCTGATGTTTTCATATCAAAATCTGCAAACCCAGTTTCTATCCCTGTAACTTTACTTTTATTTCTATATAGATTTTCTATATTTTCAATAGAAGTTTCTAAAACTTGACTAATAGGAGAAAAGTCATCTAAATTATTACTATCTCCTATACTCTCTATTATTTTTTCTGCCTTTTCTACTATATTCTCTATTGGCTCTGTATTATCAAATGTCAAAACATTTATATCTTTAGATGCCTTTAAAATTTTTCGTCTTATAGACTTTTCTTTCACTATATCTGTATATTGTTTTGTTAAAGCACTTGTAGAAACTATATTATAAAGCTCTATTATATATTCATAACCACCTACATTATTAAGCATATTCATAGATTCAAGCTTATTTTTTAATGTAATAACATCTACTTGCTGGCTGTTAGAATACATACTTATCATAGCCTCAAATAATATTTTATGCTCCGGACGGTAAAAATCTTCTGCTTTTAGCATTTCATAGGCAATAGATATACCATCTATATCAAATATCATACAACTAAGAACAGCTTGTTCTGCCTCAAAATCATTAGGTGGTATTTCTGGATTTATATTAGGATTTATCTCTGCCATATTTATACCTATTTTTGTTCATTAATAGCTATTTTTAATGTAACACTAACTTTAGGGTGCAATTTAACAGTAACTTCTTTTTCTCCTAATGTTTTTATAGGACTTGATAAAATAATCTTCTTTTTATCTATTTCTATATTTGATTGTTCTTTTAAAGCACTAGCTATTTCCTTATTTGTAACAGTCCCAAAAAGCTTTCCATTGCTACCAAGCTTTACATTTATTTTTAATGTTTTAGACTCTATTTCTTTACCAAGAGCTACTGCGTTATCATATTCTTCTTGCTTTTTAGCATCTTCTATTTTTTTAATGTTATCCATTTTAGTAAGGTTATTTTTATCTGCTAATACAGCTAATTTTTTTGGTAATAAAAAGTTTTTAGCATATCCATCATTAGCATCTATTATTTGGTCTTTTTTACCTACACCTTTTACATCTTCAAGTAATATAACTTTCATTTATTCTTCCTCCTTAAAATATTCATCTATTGCACCTTTAAGCATATTTACAGCCTCTTCTATTGTAACATCTTTTATTTGTGTTGCTGATATAGCTTGATGGCCACCACCACCAAGCTTTTCCATTATAATTTGAACATTTATCTCTCCAAAGCTTCTGGCACTAATAGATATATTATTATTTATTTTACAAAGTACAAAACTAGCATTTATATTATCTATATTTAATAACTCATCACAAGCTTGTGCCACAACTAAAAGAGGGTTATCTATTTCATCTTCTAAAATAGCTATAGCCATATTTTCTCTATATAACTTCATATTAGATACAACATTTGCTCTAGCATTATAACAATCTATGCTATTTTTAAATAGTTTTTTAACCCTAATAGTATCTGCACCTTTTTTCTTTAAAAATGCAGCAGCTTCAAATGTCTTAATACCTGTTTTAAATGCAAAATTTTTAGTATCTACAATAATACCTGCAAGGATAGAGTCTGCCTCAACTTGTTTTATAGGTATATTTTTATTAATATACATAAGCATTTCTGTTATAAGCTCACAAGTAGAAGAAGCATATGGCTCGTGATATGTTAAAACAGCATTTTCTATATAGTCTGTCCCTTTTCTATGGTGGTCAAAAACTACTATTTTTTTAACCTTATCTACAAGCTCTGGACATTCACAAAGTCCTTGTTTATATACATCTACTATTATTAAAAGTGTCTTTCTATTAACAAGCTTTAAAGCCTCTTCTGATGATATAAAAACATCTTTATATTTTTCATCTTTTATTACTCTATCATATAAATATGATACAGAAGATGTTACATCATTTAAAACTATTTTACAATTTTTATCTAATGCCGAAACAATAGAATATACTCCAATACCTGCCCCCATACAGTCTAAATCTGTATGCCTATGCCCCATAATAATAACATTTGATGCATCTTCTATAAGCTCTGTTAGAGCATATGCCTTAACCCTTGCTCTAACTCTAGAGTTTCTATTACCTTCTTTAGTGTGTCCACCAAAAAACTGATAATTTTCGCCATCTTTTATAATAACTTGATCTCCACCACGGCTAAGAGCAAGGTCTAAAGACACTCTAGCAAACTCCATATTTTCATCTAAATTTTCCCCGTTTTTTCCTATACCTATTGATAATGTAACAGGTATAGTATTACCCATATCTATTTCTCTAATATTGTCTAATATATCAAATTTATTTTTTTTAAGTTCATCTAAACTCTCTTGAGATAAAATAAGTATATATTTATCTTTTTCAAAATTTTTAACAACTCCTCCTAAATCCCTAGCCATTTTTTTTATTTTTCTATCTACAATAGCTAGTATAAGAGGATGTCTAAACTCTTCCAAACTGTCTAAAACTTCATCATAGTTATCTATAACAAGTAATCCTACTGTTGTTTTATATTTATCAAGCATTTTTATTTCGCTAAAAAATAAGTCATAATTTTGCTCATTTTTTCTTACAAATATATTATACCCCTTTTGATTAATAATTACTTGTTGTTCTTCCTTATTAAAAGCAAAATCTTCTATTATGTCTTTAATATTAGTTTTTTCTTCTAAATAAGGTAAAATATTTTTTTCGAAAACAGCATTATAAGAAACAAATATTCCATCTGGTGCTATCTTTAAAGCACTAAAAGGTATATTATCAAAATTTTTCATAATAAATCCTCTCTAATAAAATCTTTAGCAAAAAGATTAAGAAAAATAATTTTCAATATTATAGTTTATTAAAATATCTTAAAAGCTCCTTAACATCTTCATTAAAAATATCTGTTTCATCTAAAACACCTATTTTTAACTTTTTATTTATTTTTAAAAGTAATGTTTCTGGGCTTATACCAATTTTTTTAGCAAGTATATATATTAATATAGTTAAATCTGCAAATATTTCTATTTTTTCTGCCTCTGTGCTATCTGGTTGTATAAAACTATTGTGTAAATCCGATACACCTGCTAATATTTGCCCTTTTAATATTTCTATCATTTTAATATTTTTTGTAATATCCAGCTGATTATCAAAGTTTATCATAATATCCCCTCATAAAATATTATTTATTAGTCCTAATAATATTTTACTAGTTTATATATATTTTATCAAATATTATAAAAAACAAAATTTTTTCAAAATATATTACTTTTAAACCTTTATTAATATGTTTTTTTATTTTAACACATTTTATTTGTCTTTTCAACATTTATCTACTTTAAACATACTATATTTTTCTAAAATGGCATTAATTTGTCCGCCTAATAATAACACTAAAGAAATCATATTTAACCATATAACAAGCACAAATATACTTCCTATACTTCCATATATTTTAGAATACTTAGAAAAATTATTTATATATATATTAAATCCTTTAGATAATATAAGCCAACTAAAAACAGATATTATAGCTCCTGGTAATATACTTTTTAAAGTAACTTTTCTTGATATAGATATTTTATATATAACTAAAACCATAACTAATAAAACAAGTCCTATAAATATATATAAAAATATACTATCTAAAAAATATGGTATAAACTCTAAAGGTGTATATTTTATTATTAGTTTACCTATATAATCACTAAATATAAAAAATAATAAAGAGCAGTTTACTAATATAGCAAATATAAACACAAGCATCACGCTCGTCCCTCTTTTTAAAATAAAATTTCTAGTATCTTCTTGTCCATATGCCCTATTTAGACCTTGTATAATAGAGTTAAACCCCGTAGATGCACTATATATAGTTACCAAAAAGCTAGTAGATAATAAGCTAACGCTTTTTGTATGTACAACCTCTTTTACAAATACTATTAATATATTTTCAATAGGCTCTGGAAGTGTTTTACTAGCCTCTATAATATAATCTTCTACATTAAGGTTAGAAAATCCAAGAAGTGTCATAAGAAATATTATAAAAGGAAATATTGCTATAAGTAGCTTATATGTTAAAGCATTAGACATTAACATAAGCTCATTTTCCAATGTCTTTTTTATTAAAACTCTTATAAAATTTACAACTTTTAAACTTTTACTCATAAATAACACCTTTATATATCTTATATTACTATATTAAATTTATATATAATTATAACATAGTTATATATAAATTAAAAGTAAGTATAAACTTATTAATAAGTTTATACTTACTTTTATAATATTATATTATACCACCCAATCAATTATTAATCTTTTTAACATATCATTTAAAGATGCTTTTTTAATATCTTCTTCTGCCAAAATATCTATCCTACCAATTTCATTTCCTTCATAAGTGTAAATAGCCTCTCCTATTTTTGTTCCCTTAATAACAGGAGCTTTTACACCCTCTATCATTTGTATATCTTTTTGTATATCGGTAGATGCACCTTTTTTAATAACAAAACTTGCTGGTTTTTCTATAATACCATTTACAGTAGGCTTTTCTCCCTTATAAACATTTGTATACCCCATATTTTTACCTTGTTCATCACATTGTACAACTTGATAATTAGCAAAACCATAATCAAACATTTTAGCTACTTCTTGAAATCTTACTTTAGGGTCTGGTGATGCCATAACAACAGCTATAATAGAAAGTCCATTTCTTTCTGCACTTCCAGATAAACAATATAAAGCTTTTTTTGTAGAACCCGTTTTAAGTCCTGTTGCACCATCATACATTTTTAACAACTTATTTGTGTTTGTAAGCCCAAATTCTGTTTCTCCTTTTCTAGTTTTATGTGTAATAGTATCTTGCCATTTTGTTGTAAATTCTTTTACATCTGGATATTTTGTCATAAGTTCTCTACTTATTATAGCTATATCTCTAGCGCTCATATAGTGGTTTACTGTATCTGTATCTAACCCACAAGCATTTTCAAAATTAGTATTTTCCATACCAAGTTCTTTTGCTTTTTCGTTCATAAGTTTTACAAACTCTTGTTCAGAACCTGCTATATGCTCTGCCATTGCTACAGCTGCATCATTAGCAGATGCTATAGCTATAGACTTTGTAAGTGTTTTTACATCTTGTTTTTCCATAGGCTCTAAAAATATTTGAGAACCTCCCATGCTAGCTGCATATTCACTAACTGTTACGGTATCTTCCCATTTTATTTTACCACTATCAATAGCCTCATATATTAAATATAGCGTCATTACTTTTGTAACACTAGCAGGTGGAAGCTTTTCATCTGGATTTTTCTCATATAACACTTTACCAGTTGTAGCCTCTATAAGTATTGCTGACTTTGCTAATACATCTAAATTTTCTGTCTGTTGTTCTGCCTGTTGTTCATTTGCAAAAATTGTAAAACTACTGCTAAAAATAAATATTGATAACATTAAAAAGATTAATATTTTTTTATTCATATAATAACCTCCCATAAAATTTACCTATAAATTTATATTTTACTAAAACTTATATTTTATTCATAAATATTAAAATATAAATTTATAAATAAAATAATATTAAAAAGATATTAAATATATAAATAACCTTTAATTTAAAATGGTGTAGATTATATCTACACCATTAATTTATAATTTATTTCTTCTAGCAAAATCTACAAAAACAAATTTATCTGGCCTATGTCTAGACTCTGTATATTGAAAAAGACTTGTATCTTCTAAATAAGTGCAGCTTCTAACAACAACAACCATATTGTATCCATCTAAATCTAAATATTTTTTATCCTCCTCTGTAGACTTTTCAACAGTTATTTGTTTTTTTGCATAGGCTATTTTTAAATTAAGAATATCCTCTATATATTCATATATAGAATTTTTACAAATATCAAAAGTTAAATTATTTACAAACTTTTGTAAAATATAATCTTTATCTAGTATAATATTTTCTCTATCTATTTTTCTTGTTCTAAATATTTCCCAAACTTTTTGATTTTTATTAATATTTAAATAATTACAAATAGTTTTATCTGGTAATATACATTGTAATATTTTTACTTCTGTACTGAATTTCTTTCCTAATTGTTTACCAATTTCTTTAAAACTAACTACTCCTGATACTGGGAAAGCAAATCTATTTATATCTAAAACAAATGAACCTTTTCCCTTAGATTTTTGAATATATCCTTCTTGTGTTAAAATATTTAAAGATTTTCTAATAGTATCTCTTGAGGCATTATAATCTTTCATAAGATTACTTTCTGAAGGTAACAAATCATCTGCTTTATAATATCCAGTTTTTATTTTCTCTGCCAAATCGTTATATATAGTTAAATATTTATTATTCATAAAATCACCCAATAAATATTTTATCATATTTTAATGTTAATTAGAATACTAAAAAGTTATTAATTCTTAATAAGATATACTATAGATTCATATGGCTTTATTTCCATATTTTCTTTTAAAATATTTTGTTCTTTATAATTAGATATTAATATCTTATTTTCTCTTATTAATTCTTTATTTAAAGTTATATTAACATTTTCTCCATAAAAATTGTTTATAACTAATAGTTTTTCATTTTTATACTCTCTAATATAAGCAAATATTTTATTATTATCCTCTAAAATCATTTTAAATGTTCCATTTGATATAATATCATATTCTTTCCTTAGCTGTATTAATTTTTTATAGTGATAAAATATAGAAAATTTATCATTTAAACAATTTTGTGCATTTATTTCTTTGTAATTATTTGATATAGGCATCCAAGGCGTTCCTTTTGTAAACCCAGCATTTTCTTCATCACTCCATTGTATAGGCGTTCTAGAGTTATCTCTTGATTTACATTTTAATATATTTAATATAGTTTCTTCGTCTATACCTTGCTCTTTTAATATATTATAATAGTTTATACTTTCTACATCTCTATATTTATCTATACTATCAAAATAAGGATTAGTCATACCTATTTCTTCTCCTTGATAAATATAAGGTGTGCCCCTCATCATATGAATAGTTGTAGCTAACATTTTAGCACTTTCTTTTTGATATTCCTTATCATTACCAAATCTTGATAATGCCCTTGGCTGATCGTGGTTACACATAAAAGTAGCGCTCCACCCGTTACCTTTTTCTATGCCTTCTTGCCATTCTTTAAATATTTTTTTTAGCATCATAAAATCAAAGTCCATTAAAGTCCACTTATCACCATCTTTATAATCAACCTTTAAATGATGAAAATTAAATACCATTGATAATTCTTTTTCATCTGGATTAGAGTATTTAATACAATTTTCAATAGATGTTGAAGACATTTCTCCCACAGTTACTATATTATCATATTTCCCAAAAGTATTTTCATTAAGCTCTTTTAAATATTTGTGGATATTAATACCATCTGTATAAAACTTTCTACCATCTCCTACATTATCATCTTCAAATATTTCTGGTTTAGATATTAAATTTATAACATCTAATCTAAAACCTTTTACACCTTTTTGTAACCAAAAATTAGCAACTCTAAATATTTCTTCTCTAACTTCTTTATTATCCCAGTTTAAATCTCCCTGAGTAACATCAAATAAATGTAAATAGTATTCATCAAATTTTTCTACATATTCCCAAGCATTACCACCAAATTTAGAAAGCCAATTTGTAGGTGGTTCATCGCCTTTGCCCTTTTTAAAAATATAAAAATTTTTATATTTTTCATCACCATTTATAGCACTTTTAAACCACTTATGCTCTGTCGATGTATGGTTAAATACCATATCAAGCATTATATTTATGTTTCTATTTTTAGCTTCCTTTACAAGACTTTCAAAATCTTCCATAGTACCAAATATTTCATCTATATTATAATAGTCTGATATATCATAACCATTATCTTTTTGAGGTGACTTATAAAATGGTGTTAGCCAAATATAGTCTACACCTAACTCTTTTAAATAGTCAAGTTTTTGTATAACTCCTTGCAAATCTCCTATACCATCTCCATTAGAATCATTAAAAGATTTAGGGTATATTTGATAAACTACACTTTTTTTAAAATTACTCATTATAATATCTCCTCATAATATATTATCTTTTTTCTAATTTATATTTCTTTTTATAAGCTAAAATTGTCAATACAAATGGTACAAATATTGCAACTAACATAGCAATAGCAAAAATTATCATACTATTAGGTTGTATAGATAATATACCTGGTAATCCACCTATACCTATAGCATTTGCCATAACACTACCTTTAACAGATATTATAGCAGCTAAACCTGAGCCTATCATACCGCATATAAAAGGCACGCCATATTTTAAATTTACACCAAATAAAGCTGGCTCTGTAACCCCTAAATATGCAGATATACAAGCTGGTATAGAAACTTGCTTTTCTTTTTCATAATTTTTTTGTAAAAATATCATTGCTAAAACAGACGAACCTTGTGCTATATTAGATAAAGCTATCATAGGCCAAAGCATAGTTCCTCCAAACTGTGCCATTAATTGTAAATCTATAGCATTTGTCATATGATGTAGCCCTGTTATAACAAGTGGTGCGTATATAAACCCAAATACTCCTGCAAATAACCAGTTAAATGTAGATGTAAGTCCTGTATATACGACTTGTGCTATTATATCTCCTATTTTCCAACCTATAGGTCCTAAAATTGTATGCGCTATTAATACTGTTGGTATTAAGGAACAAAAAGGAACAATAATCATAGATATTGAGGCTGGAGATATCTTTCTAAAAAATTTCTCTAAATAAACTAATACAAAACCTGCTAAAATAGCTGGTATAACTTGTGCTTGATATCCTATCATTTCTACTTTTGCAAAACCAAAATCCCAAAAAGGAATTTCTGCAGTAGTAGATACAGAATAAGCATTTAAAAGTTGTGGTGATACTAAAGTTATCCCTAAAACTATACCAAGTATTTGAGTAGTACCCATTTTTTTAGATATTGCCCAAGTAATACCTACTGGTAAAAAATGAAATATAGCCTCACCTATTAACCATAAAAAGCTGTGTATTCCCGCCCAAAACTGAGAAATTTCTATTAAACTTTTTGTTCCATCTTCAAAAAATTTAACATCACCTATTATATTTCTAAAGCCTAATATAAGACCACCAACTATAATAGCAGGTATAAGTGGTGAAAAAATTTCTGCTAAATTAGCCATTAATTTTTGTATAGGTTTCATATTAGATTTTGCTTGCTCTTTTACTTCCTCTTTATTAACACCTTCTATACCAGCAACAGCTATAAAATCATTATAAAATTGTGAAACAGTATTACCTATAATTATTTGAAATTGACCCGCTTGTAAAAATGTACCTTTTACAAAGTCTAAACTTTCAATTTTTTCTTTATCTGCCTTTTCAGAATCTTTTAAAACAAATCTCATACGAGTAATGCAGTGTGTAACAGCAGATATATTGTCCTTACCACCTACATATTCTAATAATTTTTTTGAGTCCTCTACATACTTACCCATAAAAATACTCCTTTCATTTAACTTGTACGTATATGTCGATAATATATTATTTTTTTACTATTGTCAATATATAATTATTAAGTTTGTATACTTTTATATATATTTTTTATATAATTGTAACTTTATAACTATTTTATAATTCTATTTTCAATATTTTTTATTTATATTAAATAATTTTTCAAATAAAAAAAGGTAGGTTATTAATAAAACCTACCTTTTTTATTATAATAAAATTTATAATACTTTATATTTATTCATCTTCTTTTTTCAAAAACTCATATTGAGACATATAAAGTTTATAATAAGCACCTTTTTTTTCTATAAGCTCATCGTGAGAGCCTTTTTCTACTATTTGTCCTTTATCTACATAAAGTATACAAGTACTATTTTTTATAGTAGATAATCTATGTGCTATAATAAATGATGTTCTATTTTTTAATAATCCTTTAAGACCTTCTTGTAATGCTATTTCTGTTTCTGTATCTATACTAGATGTAGCCTCATCAAGTATTAATATTTTAGGGTCTGCAAGCAATGCTCTAGCAAAAGATATAAGTTGCTTTTGTCCAGCAGATAAACCACTACCTCTTTCTTTTACAGTTGTGTTATAGCCGTCTTCCATAGCCATTATAAAATCGTGTGCACAAACAACTTTTGCTGCTCTTATAACTTCCTCATCTGTAGCTTCCTGATTACCATATCTTATATTATCCATTATAGTCCCAGAAAAGATAAAGCTTTCTTGCATCATAACACCCATCTGTGTTCTTAAAGATTTTATAGTTACACTTTCTATATCTATATTATCTATATATATATGACCAGAATTTATATTATAAAACCTACTTAATAAATTTACTATTGTTGTTTTACCTGCCCCTGTTGGACCAACTATAGCAAAACTTTCACCTACATTTGCCTTAAAGTTAATACCATTTAATATATTTTGACCTTCTTCATAAGCAAAACATACATTATCAAATTTAACTTCACCTTTTATCTCTGGCATTTCTACTGCATCATCTCTATCTTTTACTTCTACTGGTTCATCTATTGTTTCAAATATCCTTTCAAGATAAGATACTGCCGTAACTATACTATTATAAAAACCAGCAATAGTATTAATAGGCGCCCAAAATCGTCCTATATATGATATAAACGCTACAACTGTACCTGCTGTTATAATGGTAGAACCACCAGTTACTAAATATACACTTAAAACATATATTATAGCAGTTGTTATAGCAGATATATTTTCTACAGCTGGACCAAGTAAAAAGTTATATTTAACAGCTTTCATCCAACTATCTCTATAATTATTGCTAAGTCTATTAAATATTTGTCTATTTTCCTTTTCTCTAACAAACGATTGAGTTATTCTAACTCCATTTATACTCTCAGATATATAAGCATTAAGGTTAGATTGTTTATTACTAGCCTCTTGCCAAGCTTTCCTCTGTCTAGATTTTACATACCACACAAGAGTAGTTAATACTGGCAACCCTAACATACATACTAATGTAAATCTAACATTTATATATAACATAAATCCTACTATAAAAAATAATGAACCCGCCTCTGTTAAAACGTTTACAAGCCCTGTTGATAATAAATCACTTAAGTTATTTACATAATTTACTATTCTTACTTGTATTTTTCCGTGTGGTCTATTATCAAAATATGTAAATGGTAACCTTTGTACGTGTTCAAAAATATCTTTTCTTATTTCAAATATAATGTTTTGACCCATTTTAGTCATTACTTGTGTTCTTACTTTTAAAACGATAGACACATATAATGATATAGCTAAAATATATATACTAAGTCTTACTATTTGATTCATATCTTTGTTAGGTATAGAAACATCCATAGCTTTCATAAATATAACTGGTATAAACATAGTAGCTATACTAGATGTAGCCATAAGAAATAATATAAATACTATTGTCATTTTATATGGAGCTACATATTTTCCTATCCTTTTCAACTTTTCTATATCAAAAGGGGTTTCTAAATTTTCATCTATCTCATAAGTATTTCTAGCCATTTTTATAACCTCCCTTCTCTAAAATCTCCATATTGATGATGAAATACTGAATAATAATAACCTTTTTGAGCTAAAAGCTCCTCGTGTGTACCTCTTTCTACTATTTCTCCTTTATCTAATACAAGGATTAAATCGGCCTCCATAATAGAAGATATTCTATAAGCTATTAATACTTTTGTACATTCTTTATCAAGAAGTTTTAAGTTTTCTTGTATCATATGCTCTGTTTCCATATCAAGAGCTGATGTTGTATCATCTAATATAAGTATAGATGGCTCTTTTAATAAAGCCCTAGCAAGAGATATCCTTTGTTTTTGTCCACCAGATAACCCTACGCCACGTTCTCCTACTATTGTGTCATAACCCTCTGGCATCTTTTCTATAAAGTCGTGAGCACCTGCTGTTTTAGCTGCCCATTCCACTTTTTCAAAAGGACAATTAGGGTCACCATAAGCAATATTTCCCTCTATTGTATCTGAAAATAAAAATACATCTTGCATAGCCATACCTATATTGTCCCTAAGCCAGTATATATCTATATCTTTTATAGGTATTCCATCTATTGTTATTTCACCATCTGTTGCATCATAAAATCTGCATAAAAGATTTACAGCAGTAGATTTACCAGCACCTGTAGCACCTATTATACCTAAAGTTTGCCCTTTTTTAATAGAAAAACTTACATTTTTTAATATATCAAAGTTTTTATCATCTTCTGGTTGATATGATACATTTTTAAACTCTATATCTCCATATAAATTAGGTTTAGATACAGCCTCTATAGGTTTTCTTATTTTAGGCTGGTCTTTTATAGTTTTATATATTTTATCTAAAGATGTTAAAAATCTTTGAGTATCATTTATATACCAACCAGACATTCTAAGTGGGTAGTTTAGCATCCAAAGATAGTTATAAACAACTATTAATCCACCAACTGTTATGCTACCTTGTATAGCCATTTTCCCTCCTACAAACATTAAAACAACAGTTAAAGCATTAGATAAAAATTCAAATATTGGTATATAATTGCTCCATACTCTTGTTGACTCTAGTTGGCTTTCTCTATAAGCCTCATTTTCTTTATTAAATTTTTGTATTTCATAGTCCTCTTTTGCAAAAGCTCTAACCATACGATTACCGCTAATGTTTTCTTGCACAAATGAATTTAAACTAGAAAAACAATCTCTTATTCTGGCAAAATATTTTTCTACATGTTTAAACTGGATTAATGTTAAAACAAGTGTAAAAGGTAATACTAATATCATATAAAGACCTATTTTTACATTTACAGTAAAACACATAATAAGTGCTACGACAAAATATATAATGGCTTCATATATAGCAAAAAATGTAGCTGTAAAGTGTCTGATAGCGTCCATATCACCTATTTGTCTAGACATTAAATCCCCTGTTCTGTTTCTATTAAAAAATGAAAAATCTTGTCTCATAAATTTTCTATACACTTTATCTCTCATATTGTATAAAATATCTTGAGAACATTGCTCAAACAATACTAAATAATACCATCTTATAGAAGTTTTTATTATTGTAGAGCCTATTAAGCCTATTAATACATATTTAAGCATACTTATATTGCCTTTTTGCATTACATCATCTACAAATATACCTATTACATATGGATTAACAAATGATAATAAAGTAGCTAATGTAACTAAAAATAGACCAAAAGCATATCTTTTTTTATAAGGCTTAAAAAATGAATAAAACCATTTAAAGGCTTCCATATTATTCTCCTCCTGTTATTTTTTAAAATTATTTTAATAAACTATAATATATTTTTACATTATAAACATATTTATTAAAAAAAAAATGTAGTTTCTTGCCTTAATAATGTAATATATTGTGCTTTATCTTTATATTATTTTAATATAATACTATATAATCTTTATACTATCTTTATGTTGTTTTATTACAAAAATATTACTATTTTACACTTTAATTGATAATTATTTTTTTATATTGTATAATATAGTTAACAATATATACTCATACAGATTGTAGGTGATTTTATGTATATAACAAATATAGACTTTTCAGACTTTAATCCCAATATGCTATTTTGTGTTAAAGGTATTAGACAATCAAAAGAATGTAGTCACAAACACAATCATATGGAAGTTGCATACATTATGTCTGGTAAATCTATTTTCAATATAAATGGTATTTCTTATGATGTAGAAGAAGGTGATATTGTTTTAATAAATCCAGAGCAATATCACTATGGTGTCCCCATGTCCATAGAAAAACCTAGCTTAGAGTTTTTTGTTGGATTTTCAAATTTTAAAATTAACAATATGATAGAAAACACTTTATTTTTAAATGAATACCCTATTATAAAAACTACTCCATCTTCAAGAAAAAAATTTTTAGACTTAATAAATGATATAATGGAAGAAAATAAACTAAATCAAACAGGAAAAGATTTTATGCTACAATCTTATCTTACACAATTTATTTTATTATCTATTAGAGAAAAACAACAAGAAAATACTACAGTTTCTGAAAATAAAAAATCTACTATTAGTAAAGAGATACAAGCTTATTTTCATGAGCATTTTTCTGAAAAAATATCCCTTGAACAAATAGCTAAAAATTTATATTTAAGCCCTTTCTATATTTCCAAAGTATTTAAAGAAGAAATAGGAGAAACACCTATAAATTACCTTATAAAAATAAGATTAGAAAATGCAAAAGACCTACTATTAAAAAAACAAGATTTAAGCATAAAAGAAATATCTTCTATTGTTGGCTATGATGACGCTTACCACTTTAGCAAAAGTTTTAAAAAATATTATGGTCTATCCCCTGCCGAATACAAAAAAATACATATCTCATAATATATTTTAAAATTATAAAATAAAAACACCCATAATAAATATTATGGGTGTTTTTTGGCTTATGTATTAAGTCCCAAGCTAATTAATAATGCCTTATCTACTTTGCTCATTATAATATCATCTAGATGACCTATTTTTTCCTTAATTCTTTTTTTATCAATAGTCCTTACTTGTTCTAACAAAACTACAGAGTCTTTTATTAATGGGTATTTATTACAATCTATTTCTATATGTGTTGGTAGCTTTGCTTTATTTATTTGAGATGTTATAGCAGCACAAATAATAGTTGGGCTATATCTATTTCCTATATCATTTTGGACAACCAAAATAGGTCTAACGCCACCTTGCTCGGAGCCTACAACAGGACTTAAATCTGCATAAAATATATCCCCTCTTTTCACAATCATTTTTTTTCACACTCCGCATCAAATTCAATCTGTATACATACGTTCATAATATCACCTACTAATTAATTTATTAATTTTATTATGAACATATTTGAAAATATTTATACTTATATAAACTAACTAAATTATTTATTCTTTTGCGAGTGTATTTTAAAATTTATTTTTTTATCTTTAAAAACTCATTATTTTTTATATAAACACGAGGCACTCTTTTACCTATGTTACACACTATTTCATAGTTTATAGTATTTTGTAAACTACCTAATTCCTCTGCTGTTATATCCTGCCCCATAAGTATAGCTATATCCCCTTCTTTTATATTAGGTATATGGGTTACATCTATCATAAATTGGTCCATACAAACATTCCCAATAACATTTGCATAATACCCATTTACAAAAACTCTAGCTTTATTACTTAATATTCTTGCATAGCCATCTGCATACCCAACTGGTATAGTTGCTATTTTAGTTTTTTTATTAGTAAAATATGTACGACAATAACTAACACTAATATTTTTATCTATTTCCTTTACATAACTTATATGAGTTTTTAGGCTCATAGCTGGTTTTATATTTATATTTTTTAAAACTTGTGATGATGGGTACATACCATATAATATAATACCAGCTCTAACCATATCTAATCTATATTCTTCTAAATCTAATATTGCACCACTATTAGATATATGCTTTATAAGATTACTAACACCTTTTTTTTCTAATTTATCTATAAACCACATATATTTTTCAAACTGTTCTTTTGCAAATGTTTTGTCTTCCATATCTGCTGTTGCAAAATGTGTAAATATACCTGTTATATTTATATATGGTAATTTTTTTATAGCTATTATTTCTTCTATACTTTCTTCTATTGGTAAAAACCCTAGCCTAGACATACCTGTATCTATTTTTATATGAATATCTACACTTTTTCCTATTTTTGTTGCCTCATTAGATAGCTTTTTTGCCATATCATAAGAAAAAATAGTTTGTGTAATATTATATTTTATAACTTGTAAAAGCTTATACTCTATGGTGTGTCCTAATATTAAAATAGGTTCAAATATATTATTTTTTCTAAGCTCTATTGCTTCATCTATTATAGCTACTCCTAGCCAATTTGCTCCATTATAAAGAGCTGTTTTTGCTACCTCAACTGCTCCGTGTCCATAAGCATCTGCTTTTACAACAGCCATTATTTTAGTCTTTTTATCTACACTTTTTCTAATATTAATCATATTATAGGCTATATTATCTAAATTTATCTCTGCTACTACTCTTTCATATTCTATCATAAGTATCACCTTCTAAAGTTTATAATAATATATAATACTAATTTTTTGGTGTATTTGCAATATTTTCTATATTAAACTTACTATCTTCTATTTTAGGATTATAAACAAAGTCTTCATATGTAACTAAAACTCTTTCTTTACCTTCTATGTCATATATAACTAATTTTTCTGGAGATTTTGTTTCGTTGTTTATCCAAAGTTTTTCACTATCAAAATATTTGTTACCACCTGATATTTTAGCTTCTAAAACAGAATACATATTATCATCTATATTAGCAGTTTCTAATGATATATCTTTACTTTTCAAATGATTTTCTAAAAATGTAAAAAGACATATTTCTTTTCTAGCCATTTTGTCTTTATCACCAACAGATATTTTACTATCCAAACTAGGATTATATTGCCAAAGGATATTTCCATCAAAAAGTATTATATTTCCTTTTACATTTTCAGGTGATTTTGTTTCTATGTAGTATCTACCATCATTTTTAGCTTGTTGACTTATTGTATATGTATTTTCTCCTTTATTAGAATAAAAAGTTACATTTGCATTACAAGAATAAGACTCCATATTAACAAATTTATCTTGTATGCTAGCATAGTCATCATTAGTAACATTTCCTTTTGAACAGCCTACTAAAGCAAAAGTAAGCATAACAAAAAAAGATTTTTTTAGAATTTTCATATTATTCTCCTTATCTATTTTTTATAAATATACTAAAAAAATCTTATTGTATGCTATTTTTTTATAAAAACTATAACCCTAAATTTATTCCCTTTTTATACATTTCGTCTATTGCAAGTATTATACCAACTTTACTATGAAACCAAGTAAGTCCACCTTGCATATAAACAGTATAAGGTGGTTTTATAGGTGCATCGGCGCTAAGCTCAATAGATGAACCTTGCACAAAAGCTCCTGCAGCCATTATAACAGGACAATCATATCCTGGCATATCCCAAGGTTCTGGCACTACAAAGCTATCAACTGGTGCTCCCTTTTGTATGCCTTGACAAAAAGCTATAACTTTATTTGCATCTTTCATTTTTATAGCTTGTACTATATCGCTACGTTTTTCTAAAGATTTAGGCATTACATCGTATCCTAAATTTTCAAATATTTTAGCGCAAAATACAGCCCCTTTTAAGCTAGAAGCAACAACAGTTGGCGCTAAAAATAACCCTTGTATTAAAGACCCACTAATACCTAGTGATGGTCCTACTTCTTTACCAAGACCTGGTGCTGTTAGTCTATATGCACAGTTATCTACATAGTCTTTTTTACCTACTATATAACCTCCAACTGGTGCAAGCCCACCACCTGGATTTTTTATTAAAGAGCCAACAACTAAATCTGCCCCTACCTCTGTTGGTTCTATAATATCTACAAACTCACCATAACAATTATCAACCATACATATAATATCTTTTCTTACACCTTTTACTATTTCTATTATTCTTTTTATTTCTTCTAATGTAAGACTAGGACGATAACTATAGCCTTTAGAGCGCTGTATAGTAACCATTTTTGTTTTATCTGTTATATTTTTAGCTATATTATCAAAATCTACTCTTCCATTTTCTAATAACTCTAACTGTCTGTAAGACACACCGTGTTCTTTTAAAGAACCTTTTGTTTCTCTAGCTTGTCCTATTACGCCTTCTAAAGTATCATAAGGCTTTCCTACTGGGGAAAAAAGCTCGTCTCCATATCTTAAATTACCAAATAAAGCAACTGTTAAAGCGTGTGTACCGGATATTATTTGTGCTCTTACTAAAGCACTTTCTGCATTAAAAACATCTTTATATATTTCTTCTAAAGTATCTCTACCTAAATCTCCATATCCATAACCTGTTGTTATACCAAAATGACAATCGCTAAGTTTATTTTTTTGCATAGCTTGTAAAACTTTATATTGATTTATCTCTGCATTTTTATCTATACTATCAAATACTTCTCTAATACTTTCTTCTGCATCTCTACAAAAGACTAAAACTTTCTCATCTACATTAAATTTTTCTTTTATATAATTATATGCTACGTCCATTTTATTCTCCTTTACCCATAAATATATTTTGCATATATGTTGATAATATATCTTCATTATAAAACATATTAGTATCTATCCATATAGCCTCTTCTGCCTGGTGCTTAAACCATGTAAGCTGTCTTTTCGCAAAATGTCTTGTATCTCTTTTTATTATTTCTATGGCATAATCTAGGCTATATTCACCTTCTAAATATTTTACTATCTCTTTATATCCAAGTCCTTGCATAGATACAAGCTCTTTTTTATATCCTTTATTTAATAAATCTTTTACCTCATCTACAAGACCATCTTTTATCATTATATCTACTCTTAAATTTATTCTATCATACAATTTTTTTCTGTCCATATTTAATACAAAAAATGTTGTGTTATATTCTTTTTCTCTTTGCTTTTCTCTTTCATTATGTGTAGATATTTTTTCTCCTGTTAGTTTATAATATTCAAGAGCTCTTATAACCTTTTTAACATTATTTTTATGTATATCTTCTGATGATTTTAAATCTACAGTTTTTAGCATATTATGTAAAAAATCATTTCCTTTGTTTATAGCCAGTTGTTCTAACTCTTTTCTATAAGTATCATCTCTTTTAGTTTCAGTAAAATCATTATTATATATAACAGAATTTATATAAAATCCAGTGCCTCCTACTAATATAGGTATTTTACCCTTATTATATATCTCATTTATATATTGTGTTGCTTTTTCTTTAAATACTGCAATAGAAAAGTCCTCATCTGGATAAAACTCATCTATAAGATAATGTTTTATACCTTTTGTTTCTTCTTGTTTTATTTTTGCAGTACCTATATCCATATATTTATATACTTGCATACTATCTGCTGATATTATCTCTCCATCTATTTTTTTGGCAAGTAAAACTGATGATGCTGTTTTACCACAAGCCGTAGGTCCTGCAATAACTATAAGTGGTTTTTTCATAATCTACCTCTTTATAATAATTTTAATAAAAAAATTTTAATTAATTGGAAAAGGCTTCTTGTCAATAGTTAAAATAAACAATCAACAAAAAGCCTAAAATATTATATTGCACGAGTAACTTTATTAGAACGTAAACATCTTGTACAAATATTTATAGATTTTACAGTCCCATTTTCAATAATTTTAGTTTTCTTAACATTAGGTTTCCAAGTTCTGTTAGCACGACGAGAAACTTGGCTACGGTTAATGCTAATTCTATGACCAGTACGAACTGATTTTTCACAAATTTCACATTTAGCCATTTAATACACCTCCTTAAATAGGTTAAAAGTCATCGTTTAAGATTATAACAGATTTTTTTATAAAAATCAACCTTTATATTAAATTTTTTTACTATATTTTTATTACCCTAAAATAATACATAACTTTATTTTTATAATATAATCTAAATAGTTGATAAATATATAATTTTTGGTGTATAATATAATAAAACTTTATATGGGGGTAAAGCATATGATAGCTAGTAAACAAAATCAATTAGGCACAATTAATATAGAACCTGAAGCTATTGCTAAAATAGCTGGTCTTGCTACAACAGAGTGTTACGGAATAGTTGGTATGGCAAGTAAAAATATGAAAGATGGAATAGTTAAGCTTTTAAAAATAGAAAGTCTTACAAAAGGTGTTAAACTTAAAATAGAAGATGATAAACTTATAATAGATTTGCATATTATAGTAAAATATGGAACTAATATAAGAGCTGTAGCAGAAACTATTATAAGCACAGTTAAATATAAAGTTGAAGAGGCTACAAGTATGAATGTTTCTTCTATAAACATATTTGTTGAGGGCATAAAAATAAACGATTAAATATAGGAGGCTATAAGAAATTGAAATTATTAATGATAGATGGACATAAACTAAAAAAATTTATTATATCAGGAGCTAATAAACTTAATAAAAATAGAGAAAATGTTGATGCTTTAAATGTTTTTCCCGTTCCAGATGGAGATACAGGTACAAATATGTCTTTAACTGTTTTAGCTGCTGCTAAAGAGGTATCAAAAATAAATTCACCTAATATACACGATGTTGCTAAAGCCCTATCTTCTGGCTCTTTAAGAGGTGCTAGAGGCAATTCTGGGGTTATATTATCTCAGCTTTTTAGAGGCTTTTCTAAAGCTTTAGAGGGAAAAGACATTGCAAATGCTAAAGATATTGCAAATGCTTTTACAAAAGGTATGGAAACAGCTTATAAAGCTGTTATGAAACCAAAAGAAGGTACTATACTTACAATATCTAAAGCTATAAGCGACAAGTCTTTAGAAATGGCTGGAAAAACAGAGGATATTATGGAAATGATGAAAGAAGTAATATCTTATGCTAATAATGTTTTAGATAAAACAATTAATATGTTACCAGAGCTTAAACAAGCTGGAGTTGTAGATGCTGGTGGAAAAGGACTTTTAAACATACTAGAAGGTGGTTTTTTTGATAATGATGACTACATAGAGCTTGACTTAAATCAACCTAAAGAAAATATAACACCTAAAAATATAGAAAACGTAGATATAAAATATGGATATTGTACAGAATTTTTTATTAATCTTAATAGTAATAACCAAGAAACTGAAAAAGATTTAAAAGACTTTTTAGAAAGTGTTGGAGATTCTATTGTAATTGCTAGTGATGACGATTTTATTAAAATACACGTTCATACAGATAATCCTGGTAAAGTTTTAGAAAGGGCTTTATTAGTTGGTAGTTTAGATAATATAAAAATAGAAAATATGAGAACACAACATACTAACCTTATAGACTTTAATGTACAAAAATCTGATGATAAAGACAATACATTAGAAGAAAAAGAATTTGGTTTTGTTGCTGTATCTATTGGTGATGGATTAAATAATCTTTTTAAAGAATTTGGAGTAGATGAAATTATACAAGGTGGTCAAACTATGAACCCTAGTATAGAAGATGTTTTAATTGCCGTTGAAAAAGTTAATGCAAAAAATGTATTTATACTTCCTAATAATAAAAATATTATATTAGCAGCAAAACAAGCTAAAGAAGCATATGATAAAAAAAATATTTGTGTTATAGAAACTATTAGTATAACTCAAGGCTTTGCATCTCTTACTAGCTTTTTATCTACTGCTAGTTTAGAAGAAAATATCCAAAATATGCAATCTGCAATTGAAAATGTATCTACTGGCCAAGTTACATTTGCTGTTAGAGAAACAAAAATTGATAGCTTTGATATAAAAGAAAATGATATTTTATGTATGCTTGAAGGCAAAATCAACAATGTAGATAAAGATATACAAAACGGTACAATAAAACTTATTGATGATATGATTGAAAAAGCAGAAGACCCTAGCATTATTACTATATACTTTGGAGAAGACATAAAAGAAGAACAAGCAATAAAACTAGAACAATATATTAATGAAAAATATGACTATCTCGATATAGAAATTATATATGGTGGCCAACCTTTATATTATTATATAATTTCTATAGAATAAAACTAATAAATTTTTTGATACTTTAATTATATAATTATTTATAAAAGGAGCTATATAGCTCCTTTTATAAATTTAAGGAGGTTAAAATGTTACTATCTGATAATATTATAACTATAAAAAACATTGGGGAAGAACGCTCTAAAAAATTACAAAAGCTAGGAATATTTACAATAAATGACCTTATAGAATACTTCCCAAGAGATTATGATGATAGAAGTAATGTTTGCAAAATAAAAGATATAGAGCTTAATAAAATAAACACTGTAAAAGGTAAAGTTATATCTAACCCAGAAACAGCAAAAATTAGACATGTATCTATCACAAAAATACGTATAGATGATGGTACTGGTTTTTTAGAAATTGTTTGGTTTAACCAACCTTATTTAAAAAATACTATTAAATATAAATCTGACTATATATTTACTGGAAAAGTAATACAAAAATATGGTAGAATACAAATGGAAACACCAGATTATGAAATAATAGATGAAAGAGAGCTATTATCTAACGGGCGTATAGTGCCTATATATGCATCTACATATAAACTTCCACAAAAACTTTTTAGAGAAGTAATAAATCAAACATTATTTGCTGTTAAAGACCAAATAAAAGAATTTTTGCCAGATGAAATATTAAAAGAAAACAACCTTTGCTCTAGGCATTTTGCAATAGAAAATATACATTTTCCAAAAGACAATAAAAGCTTTTTTATAGCACGAAGAAGATTAGTTTTTGAAGAACTTTTTTTATTACAAACAAAGCTTTTGCAAATAAAAGGTATTTTAGAACATAAAAAATGTAATATAAACATAAAAGATAAAAATATTGCTCCTATTTTAAATATATTACCCTTTAACCTTACAGATGCTCAAAATAATGTGCTAAAAGACATAATAGACGACTTAGGTAAAAATAAAGCTATGAATAGGCTTATACAAGGAGATGTTGGCTCTGGTAAAACTGTTATAGCACAAATACTTTCATATATAACAGTAAATAATGGATACCAAGTAGCTATAATGGCTCCAACAGATGTATTGGCCAGCCAACATTTTGAAAGTTTTAAAAATATATTTGAAAAATTAAATATTAAATGTGTATTTTTATCTGGTAACCAAAAAGCTAAAGAAAAAAGAGAAAATTATGCTCTTATACAATCTGGAGAAGCTAAAATTATAGTTGGAACTCACGCTATTATACAAGATAAAGTTATATTTAATAATTTAGGCACTGTTATAACAGACGAACAACATAGATTTGGTGTTAAACAAAGAGAAATTTTATCAAAAAAAGGAGAAAACCCTCATACACTTGTTATGACAGCAACCCCTATTCCAAGAACACTAGCCCTTATTTTATATGGTGATTTAGATATATCTACAATAGATAAGTTACCCCCAGGAAGAAAAAAAATAGATACTATATTTGTAAATTCCACATATTACCCTAGAATATATAATTTTCTTAAAAAAAATTCAGATGAAAAGAGACAGTCTTATATTATATGCCCTATGATAGAAGAAAATGAAAAAATGGAGCTTAAAGCTGTTTTATCATACACAGAAAAATTGAAAACCGAAATATTTTTAAATTATAGTGTAGAATGTATACACGGAAAAATGAAAAACAATGAAAAACAAGAAATAATGGATAAATTTTACAAAGGTGAAATAGATATTTTAATATCTACAACTGTTATAGAAGTTGGCATAAATGTTCCTAATGCAACAATAATGATTATAGAAAACGCTGAAAGATTTGGTATATCACAACTACATCAGCTTAGAGGTCGTGTTGGACGTGGTAGTGATAAATCTTATTGTGTATTAGTAAGTGATAGCAAAAGTAATAAGTCAAAGGAAAGATTAAACACTATGGTAAAATATAGTGATGGATTTATTTTAAGTGAAAAAGACTTAGAAATTAGAGGTACTGGCGACTTTTTTGGTACAAGACAACACGGCATACCAGATATGAAAATAGCTAATCTATATAAAGATATAGAAATATTAAAACAAGTACAAAAATCATCTATTAATCTATATAAAAAAGACCCACTCCTTACAAGTAATGTAAATAAACTTTTAAAAGAAAAAATTAGCCAATTTTTTAATAATATGGATAATACTGTTTCATTATAGCAATATTAACATAAATAAACATTTATAATATTTTATTTTTTTGTCTATTTTTAATAAAAATTGTCTATATTTTTATTAACTTTTACTTTACTAATATATAAAAATTAGTTATAATTAAACATAATGATTTAAATATCAAACTATTATTTAAAATTTTTTGAAAGGGAATTTTTTATGAGAGTTATTTCTGGCTCTGCTAGAGGCCTTAAGCTAAAATCTCCAGAAGGGTTAAATACAAGACCCACTGCTGATAGAATAAAAGAATCTTTATTTAACATAATTTCACCTTATATATATGACTGTTCTTTTTTAGATTTATTTAGTGGTAGTGGTTCAATAGGTATTGAAGCATTATCAAGAGGTGCAAAAGATGCTACATTTGTAGATTTTAATAGAGATAGTATAAATATAATAAAACAAAATATATCTTTATCAAAACTAGAGCAAAAATCTACCGTATATAATTTAGATGTATTAAATGCTATAGACACCCTATCTAAAAAAACCCAAAAATTTGATATAATATTTTTAGACCCACCATATAATAAAGGCTTATTGTTACCTACATTAAAAAAGATAGAACAACTTGATTTGTTAAAAGATGATGGATTTATTATTTGTGAACAACATATAAATGAACCTGAAATAAATTTAGATAAACTATATACATATAGGACTAAAGAGTATAAAATAACAAAAATGGTTTTTTTAGAGTATAAAAATTAATTTAAAAAGGAGGTTATTTTTTGAAAGCAGTTTACCCTGGCAGTTTTGACCCACCTACAAATGGTCATTTAGATATAATAACTAGAGCTAGTAAACTAGCTGATATTCTTATTGTAGCCGTTTTAAATAATCCTTCAAAAAAGCCTATGTTTTCTACTAAAGAAAAAATAGAAATGTTAGAAGAGCTTACTAAAGATATGCCAAATGTAAAAGTAGCTAGTTTTTCTGGCTTACTAGTAGATTTTTGTAAAGAAATGGACTGTAAAATAGTAATAAGAGGCTTACGAGCCTTAACAGATTTTGAATACGAATTTCAAATAGCTCTTACTAACAAAACTTTAAATAAAGAAATTGAAACACTTTTTATGCCAACAGACACACAAAATCTTTGGTTAAGTTCTAGTGTTGTTAAAGAAATTGCTATATTCGGTGGAAAATATGATGATATGGTTCCCAAAAGCGTAAAATATAGATTAGAAAAAAAAGTTAGTAAAGGAGGATATTAATATGCAAGAATATACTAAAGTAGATGATTTAATAGATGAATTATTTAACTTAATAAGCGAAAGCAAAAGTGGAAGTATTTTTGGTGGTAGAGGCATTGATAAAGACGAAGCCTTTAACATTTTAGAAGATATTAGATATAATTTACCTAGAGAATTAAAAGAAGCTAAAAAAATAATTGATAATGCAGACAAAATATTACAAGATGCTAATTTAGAGGCAAATAAAATAATTAAAATGGCAGAAGAAGACGCACAGGCTATGGTTAGTGAACATAACATAACTAAAATGGCAAAATTAATGGAAGAAAACAAAAGAAAAGAAATGAAAGAATACGTTACAGAAATGAGAGATGGTGCTATAAATTATGCAGATAGCTGTCTTTTAGATGTAGAAAAAATCTTACAAGACTCTTTAAAGGAAATTACATATATAACAAAAAATATGGAAGAACGCCTTTCTCAAGAACTAGAAAGAGTTTACAAAAATAGGCACGAAATAAAAATGGAAGATTTATATAACAACTAAAATAGGAGCTTAAAAGTGTGATATAAAATGGATAAACATATTAAAAATAACAAAACAATGGCACATATAATTTCTATAATTGCTGTAATAATATCATCAATATTACAAACTTTTGTAATACAAGCATTTATACAACCAGCAGGATTATTATCAAGTGGATTTACGGGGATTGCTCTATTAATAGATAAAATATCAACAGCATTTTTTGGGCACTCCATATCCATTTCATTTTTATTAATAGCTTTAAATTTACCAGTTGCAATTTTATGTTTTAAATCTATTAGTAAACGATTTGTATTTTATTCTTTGCTACAAGTATTTTTTAGTAGTACATTTTTAGACATTTTAAATTTTAAACCTTTTTTTGGAACAAATGATGCTATACTAAATGTTATATTTGGTGGATTTTTATATGGTATATGTATCGTTTTAGCATTAAAAGGACGTGCCTCTACTGGTGGTACAGACTTTATAGCATTATATGTATCTAATAAAAAAGGTAAATCAATTTGGAACTATGTGTTTATATTTAATGTAATTCTCTTATGTATATTTGGAATTTTATTTGGTTGGACTGAAGCTGGTTATTCTATTTTATTCCAGTATGTTACAACTAAAACTATATCTACATTCCATCAGAGATATGTAAGGGTTACATTACAAATGACTACATCTAAGCCTAATATTGTTGTAGATGCTTATATAAGAAATTTTAGACACGGTTTATCTTGTGTAGATGCTATTGGTGGATATAGTAAAAAAAGTGTTACTGTTATTCACACTGTTGTATCTTCTTATGAAGTTCCAGATATTGTTGAAACAATGAAAATGGTAGATCCATATATTATTATTAACAGCTTTAAAACAGAACAATTTTATGGAAGATTTTATCAAGCACCTTTAGAATAAATTATAAAATTTTATAATTATTAAAAGTCTATATTTTATCAAATTTATAGACTTTTTTACTTGTTTATGATATAATATTTTAGATAAATTTTACAATTTAATATTTATTTTAATTAATAAATAATTTTTATTATTGAGGAGGTATATATTTTATGAAGAAAAAACTTTTAACTTTAGGTTTGTCTTCAACATTAGCATTAAGCGCTATAACACCTGCTTTTGCTAATAGCATTTCATCAAATGATGATAAAACATACATAGAAACTGCTATAGGATTTAAATATCCAGAAACTATAGAAAGTTTAAAATCAAAAAATTTAACAGCTACTTTAACTGGTCCTGAAACTTTAAATATAAATTTAAGTGACTTTTTAACAAATTCTAGTCAGTCTATTGATATTAATGGCTATAATGTTACATCTGAAACTACAATAGAAAATAACAAAGTTACAGTTTTAAAATTTAAAATAAGTGGATTAACTGCTGAAGATGGTTACAACCTTAAATTAGAAGGTAAAAATTATGTAACAACTATTGTAAATTTAAGCACTAGCAATTATTCTAAAAGAGTAAATGTTAGCACAGCTACAAATATGATTTTAGGTGATGTAAACAAAGATAACAAAGTAGATACTTCTGATAGAAAGCTATTAGAAGATAATCTTAATGCAGAAAATACAGAGTATGACCTTAATAATGATGGAAAAATAACAGTATCTGATATATCTATCGTTAATTCAAATATGGTAGAATCTAGTTCTGCTGAAATCTTTGATACAGAAATAGTTAAGTCTAAAGTTATTTCCAATATAGATAATGACGCATTTAGTAACATTACTAATAATGATACTAACAATATAGAAGAGATAAATGGTAATTTAGAAAATCTTTTTACTGGTAATAGCAGTATTTCTTTTAAACCTAAAAATTCACAAGATAATATATCTATTCCTTTAGAATTTAATACTCCACAAGAAATGTCTAGTGTTGAGGTTAAAATTCCAACTGGAGCTGAAAATGCTGAAATTGTTTTATATGACGAAAGCGGCTCTGTTATATCAACATCTAATCAAAACTCTAGTATGTTAGGGCTTGCTAAAAATGACTCTGATATAACATCTGACCAAAATCTTGCTAGAACAAAAGAAAATGAAGAAAAGGTTGTTGTTGTTAATCTTGGTTCGAGAAAACCAGTTAAAAAGATAACTATCAATGTAAAACCAAACAAAGATGGTAGTTATGTAGAAGTAGAAGAAGTTAAAATTTTAGGTGATGTTGTTAATGAAGATATAGTACAAGATAATACTGTAAAAAATATTAAAGCCGAGGCTGGTGATAGTCAAGTTACTTTATCTTGGAGAGCTGTTCCTAATGTTACTGGCTATAAAGTATATTATGGTAAAGATGCTAACAACTTAGATAATATTATAACAACAGATGTTACAAGCATTACAATATCTGATCTTAAAAATCTTGAAACATATTATTTTAGCATAAGTGCTACATCTGGTAGTTGGGAAGGTAATAAATCTAGTGTTATTTCAGCTACACCTCAACCAGAAAGCGCTCCAGAAAGACCAGACTTTGTAACTGGTACAGCTGGTGATAGCACTATATCTCTTAGCTGGAAACCTGCAAAAAATGCTAAAACATATAATGTATATGTAAAAACAGAAAAAGACTCTTCTCCTAAAAAAGTTGAAAGCGGAATAACTAATACAAATTATAAATTAACTAATCTTACAAATGATATAGAATATACAGTTTATGTTACATCTCAAAATAGCGTAGGAGAAAGTGGATTTTCAGAGCCTGTACAAGCAACACCAAAAAAAGAAGAAATAATTATACCTACATTACCTACAAAAAATAAAATATCCAATGATAATATATTAGATATACAAATGGGACATAAAGATAATGTAGACCCTGGTTTATATCCAAATGGATTTGACCCTAAATGGTTAATAGATGAAAACTTCTATACTAACTGGGTTGCAAGAAAATATTGGGAAACTAATACATTTATATTTACTTTTAAAGAACCTAAAACTATGGATTATTTAATATGGGTACCTAGATTAGATGGTAACTACAAAAATGCCAATGATTCATATACTATAAAAGTATGGACAGAAGATAATATAGATGGACAAGGTACGGTTGTAGCTAATGATGTAAAAATAACTGAACGCTTTGAAGACAATAGATATTATGCTCTTACTTTTCCTAAAACAGAAAATATTAAAAAGATTTCAGTAAAATTAAATGAAACACCAGGTCAAATACGTGTAAATGCTTCAGAAGTAGTATTTTATGAATATAATGATATAGCAGATAGAGTAGCTGATCTTTTTGCTAATAGCTCAAGAACAGAACTAAAATCTAATGTTACTCAAGATCAAATAAATAATCTTAAAGCCGAAGTAACTAGCACAGAAGGTTTTGTTGTTGATAAAAATATTTTATTAAAAGAACTTGAAATAGCAGATTCATTATTAAATAAAAACACAGACAATTTAGGAATTATAAAAAATAATTTATATTCTATAAATCCTCAAGTTGATAACCAAAAATTTGGTAAAGCAATAAATGACTGGCAACCATTAGGTATTGTAGGCCTTGCTAATGAAAAAGTTACTATATATGCTGATATACCAGAAGGCGAAGTAGTTTCTCTTGTTCCTACACAATTTTTTGAACAAGCAAATTCACTTTCTAGCTCTCCTATACCTTTAAAAAATGGTAGAAATATTATAACTATCCCTAAAATAGGTAATGTTAATACTGATAGAGGTGGTTCATTATATTTAACATATAGTGGAAACAGGGCTTCTGATATTAAATTGCAAATAATAGGAGGTCATAAAATACCTTATCTTGAACTTAATGATTTCCACAAAATTAGTGAAACTGAGGCTAAAGAAAGAATACGTAATTTTATAACAGAACTTACAGAATATAACCCATATAATTTACCAGGAAATAAAGAAATACAAAATCTTAATCATACAGAAATATCTTTACCTAATGTTTTATTATCACTACCTGCTACAAAAGTTTTAGATGGTATAAATGAAGGTGTATCAACACAAGAAGAAAAAGTTGAAAAAATGTATAAAAATGTACAGTCTTGGGAAGAACTTATGGGTGTTATGTATAAAACTCATGGCATAGATGACCATAAAAACAATAGCCTACAAACTAGAAATAATATACGTTATATGAAAATGTTCTCTGGTGCATTTATGTATGCTGCTGGAAATCATATTGGTATACCATATGGTTCTGCTTCTGGTCTAATGAATGGAAAACCTACAACAGATATAATTCAAGGACAAGAACAAAATAATTTATTTGGTTGGGGAATAGCTCACGAAATAGGTCACGTTATGGATAAATTAGGTAAAGCTGAAATTACTAACAATATTTATTCATTAATGGGGCAAACTTATGATGGAAAAACAAATATATTAAAATCTAGATTAGAGCTTAGCAATGTTTATGAAAAAGCATTTAAAAAAGCTTCTGATGGTAAAGAAGGTGTACCTAACGATGTATTTACACATCTTGCTATGTACTGGCAACTTCATTTAGCTTATGATGATGCAAATAATCCATTTAAGTTTTATAATGAACTTCATAAACAATATAAAGGACAAAATCTTGGAGATATAAATAATTTTGCCATTGCAGCTAGTAAAATAGCAAATAAAGACTTAACAGAGTTCTTTACAAGATGGGGCGTAGATTTATCTGAACAAGCTAAAACAGAGATTGGTAAACTTCCTAAAGAAGACAGAGCTATATATTATCTTAATGATGAATCTAGAAGACAAAGATTAAATAACAACCCTGGTAATAAAAATATTAATGTAGAGGCAAATGCAAAACTTCAACAATCACAAGATAGTGAAAATGATAAAGCAAAAGAAGTACTTATTACAATAACTAGCCAAAGTGATAATGTTCAAGGATATGAAATATTAAGAAAAGGCAGTGGTGATAAAGAGTTTAAACCTATTGGATTTACTACAACAAATACTTATACAGATTATATAGGTTCTGCTAATAACTTAACATTTACATATGCTATTAAACCGATAGATGTTTTAGGTAATATTAGTCCACAAAAAGAAATAGGCCAAGTTAGAATATCTTATGATAACACAATAGAAAAATCTTTATATACAATTGATGAAAAAACAGGTATTGTAACATTTACTGAGCCAACTATTGTTACTGGTATTAAAGTTACACCTAAAGGTAATGAACAAATGCCAACAGGCAAATATAAAGTCTATGCTGATGTTGTTGATAATATAGCTCCTACATCTTCACAAACTACTAATGATGGGTTTATATTAGCTAAAGATGGCAATTTTGCAAATAACTTTGCAACTGAGTCTAATACATATATTAACTACTTTAATAAACCAAATTCTTCTGAAGATAAAATATGGGCTTATGATGTTAATAGGTTAAAATTAGAAAACTTTGATTTTAGTAAATACAATGTAGAGTTTTTATCTTATCCTGGAGATAATGTAGAATTTATGGAAATGGGAATTGGTAGATTATCTGCTGATTACAAATATGGAGAAGGTACAGATGATGTTATACCTAAAGACTCATTAGTTATTGTAGGTAAATATAGAGGAAACTCTATTTTAAGCAACATTTATGTTAAAGGTATATATTCAACAGAAAATTCACTAAATGAACAACCTAAAACAGAAGAAAGACCAGTTGGTGGTTATACTCTTATGTTTGATACTGTAGATGAAAATGGTACTATTACATCTTCCACAGCTGAAGGTATATTTATATTTGTACCACAAATACAAGGTGAGAGTTCAGATAAAGGACACGAAAGTATAAGTGATTTACCAACAGAAATTATGGCACAAATGTGGCAAGGTACATTTAATGATGATGGCTCATTTACTAAAGAACGTTTAACAAGTGATACAGCTTGGATTACTATGCCTACTGATGAAAGCCTACCAACAATAGTTCTTCAAGGAGACCAAAAAAACTTAAATGTAGAATTTAAGTAATTTTCATTAAAATATACAATAATATCTATCACCTTTTAAGGTGATAGATAAATACTAAAAAAGGAGTTTTTATTGTGATAAAAAAATTGTTATCTAGCATTTTAATAACTTTATTTTTTGTAACAAATGTTTTTGCATCGGATACAACATTATCAATAGATATAAACAATAATACTGCAACTATAAAATTAACAGGTATAAATAAAAATATACACGCATTACAGTTAGACATAATTGATGAAAGTGGCAATACTAACATAAGTTTTAATCCATCAAAAAAATTTAATTATAGTATAGTTAAAGAAAATAATGAAAATGGAAAAACTACTATATCAATCGTTTTAGATAATAGCAGTAGCCTTACAGAAAATGGCACATTAGATGTTGGTACATTAACATTTAAAAATAAACCTAACTTATCTAAAAATGCTACATTAGAGCTTGTAAATTTAGATGAAGGTTTAAATGGACAATCTGAAAATATTACAGCTAATATAAATATTAAAAATGATACAGATAATCAAACAGAAACTACTACTAGTTCTAATAGCTCTTCTAGTTCTTCTAGTGGTGGTGGCGCAAATGTAGGTAATTCTTCTGATAAGAAAACAGAATCTACTACACAAGATACAAATAAAAAAGAAGATAGTAACAACATAAAAGATAATAATAAAAATGACAATAATAAAATAGATATAAATACTATGTATCCTATTATTAAACAATCTAATTTTAAAGATACAACTAATCATTGGGCTAATGAACCTATAAAATATCTTGCAGATAGAGGTATTATAAATGGTATGAATGATAACCAATTTGCTCCTAATAATAATATTACTAGGGCAGAATTTATAACCCTCCTTGCAAAAATGGACAATATAGATATAAATAAATATAAGGCAGAAAACTTTACAGATGTACCTGACAATGCTTGGTTTAATCCTTATATAGATTGGGCAGCTAAAAATGGTATAACAAGTGGTATAACTGCTAGCACGTTTGCCCCTAACAACAATATTACTAGAGAGCAAATGGCTGTTATGATAGAAAGATTTTGCAATTACAAAAACTTTAACTTAAATAATAATAAAGCACAAATAAACTTTACAGATACTAATAATATTTCTAGCTATGCCAGTTCTTCTGTTGCTAAAGTTCAACAAGCTGGTATAATAAATGGTAGACCAGATGGTAGCTTTGCTCCTAAAGCAAACGCAACTAGAGGTGAATCTGCACAAATGATTTATACTATGTTAACTATTCAGTAACTAAAATTAAAAAAGATGTGATTTAAAATCACATCTTTTCTATTTATTCTGAAATTTTTCTATATTTTAAACAAGTTATTTTATAAATTATATAAACTATTATAGCTAATATAAAAGTACTTATTAATCCAGCAATTAAAAATATATTTTTAGGAAATAAGCTACTATTAATATCAACTTTAAAAATATTACTAATTAAAGATATCATTAATGCTATTAATAAAGAATTTATTGCCATTGAAATACAAATTCCAACCAAATTTGAAATTAAACTAGCTATTAAATTGCTTTTTAAAAATAAAAAAATTAAATAGGAAATAGGAAAATATATAAAACAAAAATTAAACAAAAATATATAACCTAAATAATACTTTATTTGATATAATATTTCCATTTCTTCTTTAATAAAAAGTGAACATACAATAGAGATAAATAAAAGCAATACTGCTATAAACAACATAAATAAATATTTAGCCATTATTATTTTATTAAAATTTATAGGTAATGTTTTTAAATACCTATTAAAATTATTTTCGTTATTTAGCATTTCTTGTTTAAAAAAAGTAGTTGATGCTGTAATAAACATAATAAATACTATAACTAGCTCAAGAAATGGAACATTAAAAAAACTGTATACTACTGCAAAAAAAACTATTGTAAGAATAAAAACTGGAATATTATCTTTAAATTGATAAAATTCTTTTAAAAACATACCTTTCATATTTTTCCACTCTCCTAAAACTCTTTTTTCAAATATTTATTAGTAGTTATTAAATAAGATACTATATAAATACAAATAGAAATACCTAAATATATTAATGTCCTTATAACCATATTAAGAAAATCTAACTTAATTATAAAAGAATATAAAAAACTTCCACATATAAAAAGAGTTAAAAATGCTACTAAATTTAATAAAAATTTATTTTCTTTATCTGGTAATACATAAGTTGGAAATAAAATAGCATTTGTAATTATCCCAGTACTAAAACTACATAAAATTGGCATTAAACTAAAAAAATTTAAAGGTTCTAAATCCATTAATGATTTTCTAATAAAATAAAATATTAAAAAAGTAACTGTTATAAATATACTTGATACTAGACCTATTATATACCCTGTGTTTATAATTGTTTTTCTTCCTAAAGGTGAGCTAGATAAAAATATCTCAAAATTTGTATTTTTTCTTTTATACACTATGCCTCCATATAAACTAGCAAATACATAAGACGCTAAAGAAGATATTATTATTTCTGGGTCTTGGAAAATAGGTATATATATAAAATAAAGAAATAAAATTATAAATATTGCAAATAAAATAGATATCTTTTCATAAAAAAATTCTATTATTAAAGCTTTCATAAATTATCCCCCTTTGTATATATAACCATTAACTCATCTATTGTACAATTGTCAATAACTAAATTAGGATATTGTTGTTTTATTTCTTCTTTATTATTTACAATAGCATCATAACCATAACCTTTCTTTATTTTCTTTAAAATACAACCTTTATCAATTTTGTCCAAATCGTCCTCACTACATTTTAATATGCCATATTCATAAATTATTTTATCTTTACTTTCAAAAAATATAACCTTACCTTTATCTATAAAAACTATATAATCTGCTACTTTTTCTAAATCACTTGTAATATGTGAAGATACTAAAATACCTTTATTCTCATCTTGCATAAAATCTAAAAATATGTCTAAAATTTCATCTCTAACAACAGGGTCTAAACCACTTGTAGGTTCATCTAAAATTAAAAGCTTGGCATTATAGCTTAAACTTACTATTATAGATAACTTTGTTTTCATACCTTTAGAAAATTGTTTAAGTTTTTTATTAGTAGGTAAATCAAGCTTTTCAACATATTTAAAAAATACTTCTTCATTCCAGTTTTTATAAATATTTTTAAGTATTTTATTAAGCTTTATTATGTTTAATATTTCTGGAAAAGTATCCCCGTCAAAAACTACCCCTATATTATTTTTCGTTTCTATTGTAAGCTCACTATCCCCTAATATAACAACTTCTCCACTATCTTTTTTTGATATATCTAATATTGTTTTTATTGTAGTTGTTTTACCAGCACCATTTCTACCTATAAACCCAACAATGCTCCCCTTTGGCACATTAAAAGTAATATTTTCTATACCTACATCTTTATATTTTTTAGTTAAATTTCTAACTTCTAATATATTTTCCATACTACTCCTCCTCAAAAATAATATTAACAATTTCTCTAAATTCATCTAATGTAATACCAGATGCTTTAGCAATAAATATACACTCTGTAAGACTTTTCTCTACAATTTTAAAATTTTGCTCTTTTAATCTTTCTTTATTAGTACAAGAAACAAAAGTGCCTTTTCCAGAAACAGTAGATATAAATCCTTCTTTTTGCAAATCTTCATATGCCCTCTTTGTTGTAATAACGCTTACTTTTAAATCTTTTGCTAATGCCCTTATAGAAGGTAAATTATCCCCCTCTTTCAAAGTTCCATTTAAAATTTCCATTCTTATTTTATAAGCTATTTGTTCATAAATTGGCTTACCCGAGCTATTTGATATAATTATTTCCACATATAACCTCCCACTGTATATATTTTATATGTACACTATATACGATTTTCAAAATTTTGTCAATATCTATTTTTTAAATTATATAAATAAAAATCCATACCTTAATTTTAATAATAAAAAAGACAGCTATTTCTAGCTGTCAAAAATTATAAACTATCCATTATATCTTGCATATCATATTTACCAGCAGGTTTATTAGCTAAAAACTTACTAGCTTTTACTGCACCTATTGCAAATACCTCTTTAGAATGTGCAAAATGAGTAAATTCTATTATTTCGTCTTTTCCAGCATATATAACAGAATGCTCACCAACAATATTTCCACCTCTAATAGCAGATATGCCTATTTCTTTATTACTTCTTTTCTCTCTTACTTGACTTCTATCATACACATAATCAAATTTATTATCCATAGACTCGTTTATAGCATCAGCAAGTAATAATGCTGTACCACTAGGAGCATCTATTTTTTGATTATGATGCTTTTCTATTATTTCTATATCAAAGCCATTTTCATCTAATATAGCAGATGCTTTTTTTAATAAACTAGCTATAAGGTTAATACCAAGGCTCATATTGGCAGATTTAAAAACTGGTATATGTTTAGATGCATCTTCTATTTTTTTAATAGTTTCATCATTAATACCAGTGGTACATATAACAACTGGCATTTTTTTATTTAAACAATAATCTATAAGTCTATCAACAGCTGTTGCCGTAGAAAAATCTATTATAACATCTGCCTCTATATTACAATCATTTATATCTGTAAAAGTAGGGAAAGGTGCATTATTAGGGTTTATATCTACACCTGCCACAATTTCGCTATTTTTATCTTCTTCTACTATTTTACATATAGCTTGTCCCATTTTTCCATTACAACCGTGCATTATTATTTTTATCATATTATCACCTTTTCATTGTTATTTTTAATGTAGCCTATCCTAAAAATTAGAATAGGCTAATAAACATTTAAAATATATAAATTATGCTATTTTATTAACCCATAGTTTTTCATAGCATTTTTTAAAACTATAATATTATCTGGTTCCATATCTATAAGAGGTTCTCTAAAATATGCTTTTCCATATCCCATAATTTCAAGAGCTGTTTTCACAGGGATAGGGCTAACTTCACAAAATAAAGCACTAGCAAGCTCTACTGATAAAAGCTGTATTTTTTTACTTTCTTCAAAATCATTATCAAGAAATTTTTGTATAATATTATGAGTATCTTTAGGTATAATATTAGCCATAACAGATATTACACCTTTGCCGCCAATAGATAGTATAGGTAAAATTTGGTTATCATTACCAGAATATATATAAAAGTCTTCTTTGCATATACTAGCTATTTCAACTATTTGGGATATATTTCCGCTAGCCTCTTTTATACCTACAATGTTATCTACTTTTGATAATTCTAAAACAGTTTTTGGCAAAATATTAAGTCCTGTTCTAGAAGGAACATTATAAAGTATAATAGGTAATTTTACACTTTCTGCTATTATTTTATAATGATTTATAATACCTTTTTGAGTTGTTTTATTATAATAAGGAGTAACTATTAAAAGTCCATCTACACCTATTTCTTCACATCTTTTACACATTTTAACACTTTGCATTGTGTCATTACAACCTGCACCAGCTATAACAGGAACACGCTTTGCAACCTTATCTACACAAAATTTAATAACTTCAAAACGTTCTTCTTCTGTTAAAGTGCTAGGCTCACCTGTTGTGCCACATACAATAATAGCATCTGTGTCATTTTCTATTTGAAAATTTATAAGCTTTTCAAATGCTACAAAATCTACTGTCTTATCTTCCTTAAAAGGGGTTACTATTGCAACACCTGACCCTGTAAAAATACTCATTTTTATACACCTCTTTTATTGGTTCTTAAATTATTTATTTTAAATCATTTCATTTTTTATAATATATTCAGCTATTTGAACAGCATTAGAAGCTGCACCTTTTCTTATGTTATCCGCCACAACAAACATATTTATACCATTATCTAGGCTTTCATCACGTCTTATTCTTCCTATGTAAACTTCGTCTGTCCCGTTAGATATTGTAGCTAAAGGATATTGATTTTTTGTATAATCATTTAAAACTACAACACCTTTCATATTTTCTAATTCTTCTATTAACTCATTAATATCAAACTGCTCATAAAACTCTACATTTATAGATTCGCTATGGGAATTTTCTACTGGTACACGAACAGTAGTAGCTGTAATTTTTAAATTATCATTATGTAATATTTTTCTAGTTTCATTTATCATTTTCATTTCTTCTTTTGTATATCCATTATCTAAAAAATTATCAATATGTGGTATACAATTATTTGCTATTGGGTGTAAAAACATTTTAGGTTCTTCCCCTTTTAATCCATTTTGCAAATCTAAAACACCAGCTCTACCAGCACCAGAAACTGCTTGATAAGTAGAATATACTATTCTTTTTATTTTATATTTATCATTTAAAGGTTTTAAGGCAACAACTGCTTGTATAGTAGAACAGTTAGGGTTTGCTATAATACCTTTATTTTTAGCAATATCTTCTGGATTTACCTCTGGTACAACAAGTGGCACTTCTTTATCCATTCTAAATTGTGAACTGTTATCTATTACAATACAGCCTTTGCTAGCTGCTATTGGAGCATATATACGGCTTGTTTCTCCACCTGCAGAAAATAATGCTATGTCTATTCCCCTATCAAAAGAATCTTCTTTAAGCTCTTCCACTTCATATTCTTTACCATTAAAAGTTATTTTCCTGCCTGCGCTTCTTTTAGAAGCAAATACATAAAAATTATTTATAGGCAAATTTTTTTCTTCTAAAACTTTTAAGAAAGTTCTTCCAACCATACCCGTAACACCAACAACAGCCAAATCAACTTTTTTCATAAATATTCTCTCCTAAAACATAATATAAAAGACTGACTAAAAAGCCAGTCTGAAAATTTTATAGAACTAGCCAAAAGGCTAATAAAGGATACAATTGTTCTAACTTTCAGATAGCTCTCCGTCAGAAAAGACGACAGTCATACAGCTTTTAACTAATACAACCAGGGTTAAAATATTTAGGTATTTTAATCCTTCGGCATTTTTTCCTTTTAGTATATTTCTTTTGTACCTAAATACATCTACATACTTACTTATAAAAAACGCACCTCTATCATTTTTTATATAATAACATCTAAATATTTTTATGTCAATATATTATCTTTAAATTGTTTTATACTTATTTTTATGCCTAAAAATTAAAAATATTACTAAAACTATTATTAAAATAATAGACATACCTGTTGCTAATAATAAACATATAATAGCTATCATAAAATAATCTATACTACCTTCATCACCTTGTCCACTTCCATTACCTTTTAATGTACTTTTTAAATTAGCATTTTTATTGTTTTTATGACTACCATCATTACTATTATTTTTATTATTAATAGTAATGCCTCTACCATTTCCACCATTTGTTCTTATACTTATGCTATTTCTTGATGAACTAATTATAGTTCCAACCAAAAATAATATAAACAAACTTATCCCTAACAACATCATTATCTTTTGTTTCATAAAAACACCGCCTTCTGTTGTAATATACTATATTGCAAAATCTATAATTTCGTTTAAAAAGTCTTTTAAAGTATCCTTTGATAAATTTATAGCTTTAGGTAGTAAACTTTTATTAGTAAGTCCTGGTATTGTATTTACTTCTAAAACATATATATCATCATCTTTTATAATAAAATCTATATTAGCATATCCTTCACAGTTTAAAACATTAAAAGTTTTTTTTGCAACTTCTTCTATCATTGTTTGTAAAAACTTAGGTAGTTTAGAAAAATATATATTAGTATCTTCATCATATTTTGCACTATAATCAAATATATCACTTTTTGGATTAATATCTAATATTGACATAATACGGATTCCATCTTTATTTTGGATAAGGCTACATATAGCCTCTTTACCATTTATAAATTTTTCTATTAAAATGTCATCATTTAAAGTCTTTATATCTTCTATAATGTTAAAAACTTCATCTATATTTTTAGCAACTTTTATTCCTATACTAGAGCCACCTTTATTGGGCTTAACTATTACAGGATAAATAAGCTCATCTATCTCATTTTTATATAAATATGGATTTTCATCTTTTTTTATATAAACATAATCTATAATTGGTATATTATTTGCTTTTAATATAGTTTTAGAGAGGTTTTTATCCATACATATACCACTTGATAAAGCCTTGCTCCCTACATATTTTACCCCTATACTAGATAAAAGGGCTTGTATAGTTCCATCTTCACCTATACCACCATGCATAAGGTTTAAAACAATATGCGGGTTAAACTCTTTTATATGATTTATAAGTGTATCTATATCCTTTACATCAATATCTAATATATTATACCTTTGCTCATCTATATTTTTTATAACATTTTCAAAAGACTTTAAAGATATTTCTCTTTCTAAAGACATACCACCCTTTAAAATCATAAGGTTAATCTTCATAATATCCCCCCAAGCTATAAACTATATTTGTCGTAAATTTTTTGCAGCATCTTTTGGTAAAACAGAATTTACAAACATACCAGTAGAAACTTCAAATCCTCCAAAATTACCTATTCTAGGTATAATCTGTATAAAAAAATGGTACTCATATTCATCCCTAAAGCCATTATATATAGCTATATTATAGTCTAAATTGCTATATATCAAATTTAATTTAATTAGACATATTTTTAATATAATACCTAACTCATTTAACATTATATCGTCTAAATTTCTAATATTAGTAATATGTTCTTTTGATATAATATTTATTTCATAACAATATAAACTATCATCAGGACAAAAAGCTAAAAAATAATCATTTTCATATACTAAGTTATCACTATAATTAATATTACAAAAATAACACTTACCATTATATCTTTCATATTTTTTTAGAGCGTTTAACATATATTTTTGTTTATTAGGAAGTACAGATAATCCTAATACTTGCCAGTGGGAATGAGACTGAGAGGCACCAGCATTTATACCTTGATTTTTGAAAACTTGGACATACTTAAGTTTTTTATCTTCATATAAAATATTTAATATATCTTTTATAGATTTTACTAAATAAAACATATGTTCATCTGTATAGTCTATTATATTTTTCTGATGGTCTTTTGTGTCAATTAATACATAATGTATGCCATAACTTTCTTGATTATCATATATTATTGGATATTTGTTATATATTAATCTTATTTCATCATTAAAGCTTGCATATATAGGATTACATATCATATGTTTATTTTCTATACAAAAAGGACATATCTCTATTGGAGTTATAAGTATATCTTTTTTAATACTTTGTGGCCTTTTTAATCTATCTAAAGAATAAATAACATACTCTCCAGTTAAAAAATTTTTTTTAATCATTTTCCACTTCCTATTCTATATACCATTTCTCTATATTATTAAACTGGTTATAAATATTAGGCTTTTTATCCCCCTTTACAGTATAATCTGTAAGAAGAATTTGATCTTTAAAAAATATACCTACAACTGGCAGTTGTTCTGCAAAATATTGTTGCATATCTGCTGATGCTTTAATAAAAGCTTCTTCAGATGTAGCATTATATATATTTCCAACTAAAAAATCCATTTTAGAATCTTTAAAATTTTGATAATTAATACCACCTTCACCTGTACCAGATGACATTAAAAAACTTTGTAAATTAGGTATTATTCCAAAATCTATACCTGCTAAAAACATATCAAAATTACCTGTTTCTAAATCTAGCTTATACTCTTCAAAAGGCTTTTTTATAATATTAATATTAAGCCCTATTTGTGATAACCTTTTTTGTATAATCTCTGCCATTTCTACTCTTTCTTTATTTTCTTCATTAACTAATAAATTAAAATTAGTCATATCTTTTGTAAGATTTGCTTTACCTAAAGCCTCTATAGCTTTTGATACATTGTACTCATAGTTTTCCATTTCTTTATAATATAAAAATGATTTAGGGTTTATAGGCGTTAAAGTTTTCTGCCCATTACCTAAATATATGTTTTTTATTATTTCGTCTTTAGGTATAGAATAAGCTATTGCCTTTCTAAGCTCTATATTTTTAAATATTTGTTTATCAAAATTAAAGCCTAAATATTCAAAGTTGTTACTTGTTATACCTGTGCTTATTTTTTCTCTTTTATAATTTAGGTTACCCCAGTTAGAAAAATCTATAGTTAAGCTATTTATTACATTCTTTTCAAAGGCATATAAATCTGTCTGACTATCTGATGTTACTATTACTTTTATAGTGTCAATATAAGGTGTTCCTTTAAAAGATGTTGTCTTTTCTAGTATAAGCTCATTTGCTAATCTATAACTAGAATATTTAAAACTACTATTACCTACTGGTTTTAGACTTTTATTATTTTCTATATCTAGACTATTTTTATAATAATGGCTAGGTATAATAGGAAAACATAAATTGTATATATAAAAACTATAAGGCTCTTTATAGTTTATGATAACTTGATTCCCTTGGTTACTATATGATGATACATTGTTTAAAGCACCTGTATACAAAGAATTTGGCGTAGCCTTTATAGTATCTAAAGAAAATACAACATCTTTAGCAGTTAATTTATTACCATCGTGCCAATATATATCATCTCTAATATTTATATAAACTGTCTTACCATCTTCTGACATAGAATAGGAACTAGCTATATTAGGGACTGGCTTTAAAGTATCACTATCTATATTAAATAACGGTTCAAAAATAAGTTTCAATATGTTATCTACTGTTACATCTTCATTTACTAACGGATTTAATGTTTTTGGCATACGCATAGACAATATTAGTTGACCACCTTCAACTGGTGTTTCTGTTTTTACTTCTTCAGTTTTTATATCTTTGTTACCTTCTGTTACATTATTAGATTGTGTACTTGCTTTTTCTGGTATAATATTACTACAACCAGATAAAATAACAACTACAAAAATAATAAAAAATATTTTATATATTTTCATATTTCCTCCAAAATATTTTATCTTTAGAAAAAATTTTTATTAATATACTATAACCCTTTTTAAATATTTTTATCTTTTTTACATATTTATCTGTTTCTTTAAAAGGTATTGTATGTATATTCCCATTTAAAGAATAATTATCATTACTAAGCCACCTATAAACATTAGTGCTTCCTGCATTATATGCACAAAGGGCTAATGTTTCATTTTGAAATTTTTTTATTAAATATGATAAATAATAGCACCCCAGATTTATATTAACTTCTGGTTCGTATAACATTTCTTTAGAGAAATTTTCCATTTTAATTTTTTGTGAAAGCCATTCCCCAGTTTCTGGCATTATTTGCATAAGTCCTATTGCCCCTTTATTAGATAAAGCATCTTTATTAAATCTACTTTCTGCATTTATAACAGCAAAAACTAACTCTTTTTCAATGTCATACTTTTTAGCATATTTTTCTATTATATCTTCATACTTTATAGGAAATATATAGTTAATAAATATCCTACCCAATAATATTAATATAATAAAACATATTAATATTTTAAAAATTTTTATTATTTTTTTACCATTTAAAACATAAAACATTATCAAACTTCCTTTTTTAATCTTTGTTTTATAATTTCTTCAAGATTAGTTTCATCTTCATTAAATATAATAAAATTTGCATACTTTTTATTTTGCTCAAAAGGTGTTTGGTTGTTTATTCTTTTCATTAATATATCTTCTGACAAATTATCTCTTTTAATAAGCCTTTTTATTCTAGTATCTAAAGAACAATGGACTATCCACACTTCATCTACTATTTTATGTAATTTTGTTTCTATTAAAAGAGGTGCATCTATAACTATATATTTATATTTTTGTTTATCTTTTGCTATTTTTATGCTATCATTTATTTCTTTTATTATATATTTATGTGTTATATTTTCTAAACAAGATAATTTTTCCTTATCATTAAAAACTATGATTCCTAATCTTTTTCTATCTATTTCTTCTTTATTATCTAAGATATCTATTCCAAAAGAATCTATTATTTCAAAATAAGCTTTAGTTCCTTTTTTTGTAATATTATGAGATATATTATCTGCATCTATAATATATGCACTATAATTTTTTAAAATAGAGCAAACTGTGGATTTGCCACAGCCTGTTCCTCCTGTTAATCCTATTATAATAGGGCTATTTTGTATCATACCAGCTTTCACCTTCATTTATATCTATAAGAAGTTTAACAGAAAAGCTTATAGCATTTTCCATTTCATCTTTTAATATTTCCTTTATAATATCCTTTTCATCTTTATAAGCCTCTATTAAAAGCTCATCGTGTACTTGTAAAATTAATCTAGACTTTAAATCTTCCTTTTTCATACGATTATATACTTTTACCATAGCTACTTTTATAATATCTGCTGCTGTTCCTTGTATAGGTGTATTCATAGCTATTCTTTGTCCAACGCCCCTTTGAACAAAATTAGAAGAATTTATTTCTGGTACATATCTTATTCTATTAAACATTGTTTTTGTATAACCAGTTTCCTTTGTACTTTCTACTATATTATCCAAAAAGTCTTTTATTTTAGGATATTTATCAAAATAATCGTTTATATATTCTTCTGCTTTAGCCTTTGTTATACCTAAATCTTGTGCTAAAGAAAATGCCTGTTTTCCATATATAAGTCCAAAATTTATAGCCTTAGCAGCACTTCTTTCAAAGCTCGTAACATCATCTAAAGATTTATTAAACACTTTAGACGCTGTTATTTTGTGTATGTCTTGACCATCATTAAAAGCTTGTATAAGGTATTCATCTTGAGATAAATGTGCAAGAACCCTAAGCTCTATTTGAGAATAATCTGCGTCTACAAAAATGTAATCTTTTTCTGGTTTAAAAACTTTTCTAACTTTATGACCAAGCTCTATTTTTATTGGTATGTTTTGTAAATTTGGCTCTGTACTGCTTATCCTACCTGTTGCTGTTACTGTTTGGTTAAAGTTAGAATATATTCTGCTTGTTTCTTCATTTAAAACACTTAATAACCCATCTGCATATGTGCTTTTAAGCTTGGCATATGTTCTATATTCTAATATTTTAGGTATTATCTCGTGGCTATCATATAATTTTTCTAAAACATCTGCTGATGTAGACCAACCTCTTGTAGTTTTTTTACTACCTTTTAAATTAAGCTTTTCAAAAAGTATTTCTCCTAATTGTTTAGATGAATTTATATTAAATTCTTCTCCTGCCAACCAATGTATTTCTTTTGTAAGCTCTTCTATTTCTTTATCAAGCTCTTGTTGATACTGTATAAGCTCTTCTTTGCTTACCCTTATACCATATATCTCCATACTTGCTAAAACTTCTATAAGAGGCATTTCTATATTATAGAAAAGCTCTTGTTGATTATTTTCTTCTATTTTTTTACTAATAATAGGTTTACATTTATAAGCTACATAGCTTTGCCTTACACAATATTTAAACCATTTTTCTTCATCTATATCATAAATAAATTTTTTAGATTTTCTAGTGCCTAATAATTCATCTTTATCTTCATAATTTATGTCTAATATTTCTTCTGCAATATTATTATAGTTATATTTATCTTTTGTAGGATCTAAAATATATGTTCCTATCATAACATCAAATATTAAATTATTTAACTTTATATTATGTTTATTTAAAAATATAATATCTGCTTTAGCATCTATAGTTATTTTTTTATAGTCTTCTTCAAAAAATGGCTTATATATATTTAATATTTCTTGTTCTTTTATATTATAACCTACTTTTATAAAAGTACCAACATCATCTTTTGTTGTAAATCCTATTCCTACAAAAATATTGTCATCATATATCATTTTATAAGATATTTCTTCATCTTTTTTAAGGTTATTAAAATATGATCTAGCTTGTTCTATATTTTCTATAAGTTTAAAGCCTATATTTTCTTCTTTTGTAGGTTCTTTAAATTTTGATAATATAGTTTTTAATTCATACTTTTTACATTGTTCAAAGAAATTTTCATTAAATATATTTTCTGTTTTTTCATTTAAAAATTCTATAGGTACATCTGTATCTATTTTAACTAAATACTTACTAAGTAAAGCTTGCTCTTTATATTCTAAAATATTTTCCCCTGCTTTTTTAGGTTTAATATTAGATGCATTTTGTATAGCATTTTCAACTGTTTTATACTCACTAATAATTTTTATAGCTGTTTTTTCACCAATAGAAGGAACACCTGGTACATTATCTGATGTATCCCCCATAAGAGCTTTAACCTCTATAAACTCTTGTGGTGTAACACTATATTTTTCTATAACATCCTTTGCAAAATAGTCTTCTATCTCTGTTTTACCTGCTTTTGTTTTAGGCATTTTTATTTTTATGTTATCTGTGGCAACTTGTAATAAATCTCTATCACCACTTACAATTATAGGGCTTATACCTATACTTTCTGCTTTTTTAGCAACTGTTGCTAAAACATCATCTGCCTCATACCCTTCTTTTTCATATATAACAACATTCATAGCTTTTAATACATCTTTAATTAAAGGTATTTGACTTCTTAATTCCTCTGGAGTTTTTTTTCTATTTCCCTTATAATCACTATATTTTAAATGTCTAAATGTAGGCTTAGGTAAATCAAAGCTAACCCCTATATATGTAGGTTGTTCTTCTTCTATAAGCTTAAATAAAATGTTTAAAAAGCCATATATAGCGTTTGTATGTTGACCATCTTTATTTGTTAAAAGAGGTATTGCATAAAAAGCTCTATTCATTATACTATGTCCATCAATAAGCATTAATTTTTCCATATCATTCTCCTTAAAAAATTTTTAGCTATATTTTTAGCTATATATGGTATAAAAAATATTTATAAAATAATATGAATTATACATTATATAAAATAAATTTCATATTATAGTTATATCCAATATAAATAATTTTAACATAAAGTAAAAAATATATCTATAAATATTAAAAAATTAATTATATACAAAAAAAAGCATACGCACACAGCGTACACCCCTTTTTAATGAGTCACCCGGGGTTCGAACCCGGGACACCTGGATTAAAAGTCCAGTGCTCTACCAACTGAGCTAGTGACCCATAGCTATGCCCAGAGACGGAATCGAACCGCCGACACGAGGATTTTCAGTCCTCTGCTCTACCGACTGAGCTATCTGGGCTTGTTTAACAACAAAATTAATTATATATTATAACTTTAAATATGTCAACACTTTTTTTAAAATTTTTTAAAAAATTTTTAATATTTTATTTTTCAAAAAAATTTGACCTTTTTAAGTCTTTATAATATAATAATAAATTAATAGTTAGTATATAATTTGGAGGAAAATATGGAACTTTTAGACACTCTAAAAGACATTATATTAAATGCTGATAGCTTTGAAAAAAGCAAAAATTATTATTTTGAAAATCATATTTGTAAAAAAACTGGTGATAATATAAAAGTAAATTTAGATTTTAAGTTATCAAATGAAGATAATGATAAAATTATGAAATTTGGTATATGTAAACATTGTAAAAAAGTTTTTTACTATTATGATTTTGAAAGTAAATCTTTTTAACTTAGGAGGAGTTTTTATTATGGAAAATGAAAATAACAATCTATCTCAAACAGGTAATTTTATACATAATTATATACAAAAAGACCTTGAAGGAAATCTTAACAAAATACACACTAGGTTTCCACCGGAGCCTAATGGATATCTTCATATAGGACACGCCAAAAGCATTTGTTTAAACTTTGGGCTTGCAGACTATTATGGTGGAAAATGCAACCTTCGCTTTGATGATACAAATCCAGCTAAAGAAGATGATGAATTTGTTCGTTCTATAAAAGAAGATATAAAATGGCTTGGATTTGACTGGGAAGATAGACTTTATTTTGCCTCTAGTTATTTCGAAAAAATGTACCAATGTGCAGTAGAGCTTATAAAAAAAGGCAAAGCTTTTGTATGCGATTTAACACCAGAAGAAATTAGAGAAAAAAGAGGTTCTTTAAATACACCAGGAGAAGAAAGTCCTTATAGAAACCGTTCTATTGAAGAAAATTTAGACCTTTTTAGTCGTATGAAAAAAGGTGAATTTAAAGATGGCGAAAAAACTTTAAGAGCAAAAATAGATATGTCATCTCCTAATATAAATATGAGAGACCCTGTTATATATAGAATAGCTCATATACCACACCATAAAACTGGTAATGATTGGTGTATATATCCTATGTATGACTTTGCCCACCCTTTAGAAGATGCCTTTGAAGAAATAACTCATTCTATTTGTACAATGGAATTTGAAGACCATCGTCCTTTATACGATTGGTTTATAAACCAGCTAGATTTTAAAATTAAACCAAGGCAAATAGAGTTTGCAAAGCTTAATTTATCTAATACTGTTATGGGAAAAAGATATTTAAGACAATTAGTAGAAGAAGGAAAAGTAGATGGTTGGGACGACCCACGTCTTGTTACTTTATCTGGTATAAGAAGAAGAGGCTACACTCCAGAATCTATAAAAAACTTTTGTCAAATGGTAGGTGTGTCTAAAGCATCTAGCGTTGTAGATACAGCTCAGTTAGAATACTGTATAAGAGAAGATTTAAAAGCTAAAGTAAATGTTGTTATGGCAGTGTTAGACCCTATAAAAGTTGTTATAACAAACTATCCAGAAGATATGGAAGAACCCTTAACTATTGAGAATAATCCAGAAAACGAAGACCTAGGAAATAGAGAAGTTATGTTTTCTCGTGAGCTTTATATAGAAAGAGATGATTTTTTAGAAGATGCTCCTAAAAAGTTTTTTCGCCTTTCAGTAGGTAAAGAAGTTAGGCTAAAAGGTGCATATTTTATAATGTGCAATGAAGTTATAAAAGATGAAAATGGCAACATTGTTGAGCTTAGATGCACTTATGATCCAGAAACTAAAAGTGGTTCTGGTTTTACAGGACGTAAAGTAAAAGGAACAATACATTGGGTATCTGCAAAACACGCTGTTAAAGCTACTATAAACTTATATGATAGCCTTGTTGTTCCATCTTTAGATAATGAAAAAGAGCTTATAGAAAATAAAAACTCTTTAATCGTTTTAAATAATGCTTATATAGAACCATCTATACTTTCTGCTAATAAAATGGATAGATTTCAATTTATTAGAAATGGATATTTTGTAGCAGATAGTAAGCATTTTGAAAAAGATAACCTTGTGTTTAATAGAATAGTGTCTTTAAAAAGTTCTTTTAAACCTTGATTTTTATAAACAAAATTTTTAGGGGGCAATTTTTATGAAAAGCTTGCGGGCTTATCGCTTTGTAAACTTATATTTACCTGTTATGCTAGAGCAAACTCTTTCTACTGTTTCTACTATGCTTGGCACAATGCTAGTTAGTGGGCTTGGTACAGCAGTTAGTGCTGGTATTGGTATGGTAGATCAAATAAACTTTGTATTTATGAATATTTTAACTTGTATAGCAACAGGTATTACAGCAATAGTTTCTCAATGTGTAGGTAAAGGTGATATAAAAAAGGCACAAGAATGTGCTAATCATTCTATTACCATATCTATATATGCGTCTATTATTATAAGTATTTTTCTTATAATATTTAGAGTCCCTCTTTTAAATATACTATTTGGCAAGGCAGAACAAGCAGTTTTAGATTCTGCCAGTATATACTTATTTTTTACCTCTATATCTTTACCTTTTTTAACATTATTTAATGTTTTTACTGGTATAAGACGTGCAACTGGAGATAATTTAAGCCCTCTTATAGGTGCATTTTTATCCAATATTTTTTATGTAATAATAACTATATTTTGTATAAAAGTATTAAAGCTTGGTATAAGTAGCGTTGGTTATGGGCTTTTGGCATCTCGTCTTATTTCAAGCTCAATACTACAATTTTTTGTTTACTTTAAACCTCGTATATTAAAAATGCCTAAACCTACTATAAAAATTAATTTTAACATATTAAAGCCTGTTTTAGATATTGCTATCCCAAATTCTATTGATGGTATTATATTTAATGGTGGAAAACTTTTAGTTCAAGTATTTATGTCTGGTATGGGTACAGCAGCATTATCTGCTAATACTATATGTAACTCGATATCAAACTTTATACAATTACCAGGTAAAACATTTCAGGTTACTTGCGTACCTTCTACTGGTAATGCTTATGGTAGTGGTGATATGCAAAAAACAAAAAAAGTTATGCTTAGTCAAACTTTATGTGCAAACATATCCCAACTTATAATGAATGTTATATTTTACATATTTTGTGGCAAAATATATTTATTATATACAAATGACCCCCAAGTACTAGAATATTCACATAATCTTATAAATAGTTTCTTAATATTAAGCCCTATCTTTTGGGCAACATCTTTTATGACACCTAGTGCCTTAAGAGCAACTGGTGATGCAAAATTTACTATGAATATATCTGTAACAAGCCTTTTTATATTTAGAATATTCTTTTCTTGGCTCTTAGGTGTATATTTTAATTATGGTATATATGGTATATGGGTTGGTATGTATATTGACTGGATATTTAGATCTACATTCTATTTTTCAAGAATATTTTCTAAAAAATGGCATACTAAAAACATATAATTTAGTTATCAATTATTTAATACAAAATATAAATAATAAAATATCTACTTTAAAAGATTAAATCTAGCTATTTTATTATTATTTAGATTTTTTCTAAAAGTATACTAAGGAGGAAATATGCAAAATAAAAGAAAAAAAAGGAATAGAAGGAAAAAGAAAAAAAGCCTTGCTAAAAGATTTTTTAGAATAGTTTTTTCTATCCTTACGTTATATTTTATAGGTGTTGTATGCTTTTTTGTATATGCCTTTATAACTGATAAACCTAGTAGTAATGATAGCTTTGTAGACAAAGTTGTAAACAAAGTTGCTCCTAAAGCACCAGAAAGGACATTAGCCCTTATAGCTTGTACAGATGAGGGTGAAGGTAGAACAGATGGTATAATGCTTGTCGATTATAATTCTGTTAATAATCAAATATCTGTTGTTTCTATTCCTAGAGATACAAAAGTTAATATTCCTCCAGACATGTGGGAAGTTATGGTACAAAACGAACCTAGTATAGCTTATGATGACCCATCTTTTAAAAAAATAAACTCTATACCTAACTATGGTAAAGAACAAGGAATAGAATTTTTAAAAACTTATTTAGAAGATTTACTTGATGTAAAAATAGATTATTATGCCCACTTTAACTTTGAGGGATTTAGATATATAGTAGATTCTGTTGGTGGTATAGAATTTGATGTTCCTCAAAGTATGTATTATTCAGACCCTACTCAAGATTTATATATAAACTTAAAGCCAGGTGTACAGCTTTTAGATGGAGATAAAGCTGAACAACTTTTACGTTTTAGAAGCTATCCACAAGGAGACTTAAAAAGAGTAGAGGTTCAACAAGCTTTTATGAAAAAATTCTTTGAAAAAGTTGTTAGTTTAGACTCTATTATATCTAATCCTAAAGCATATTTTACAACATTAACACAATATATAGATACAAACTTTACTGTTACAGACGCTTTAAAATATGTAGGAGAAATTAAAGAACTTAATGTTTCTAATACTCAAACTTATACTCTTCCTTGTACAACTGAAACTATAAGTGGTGTATCATTTGTAATAGTAGATGAACAAGAAGTAAAAGATTTTGCTTATGAAATATTTAAAAAGCCTACCATTAACCCAGAAGATATCGTTTATGAAGATAGCTTTGATAAATCTATACAAATTTTAAACGGTAGCTATAAAACTGGCTTTGCTAGTAAAACTAAAGAGCTTTTAGAAGATAATGGATATATAATAGGAAATATTGGGGATTCCCAAGATGCTAAATCAGAAGAAACTAAAATATATGTAGCTACTATTGGTCAAGGCGATGATTTACAAAAGTTTTTTACAAATTCAAAAATAATGGTTAATCCTCAAAAAACACAAGAATTTGGATATGACATAACAATAGTACTTGGAACAGATGAAAAATTAAAAGAAAATACAACCCAAATATCAGATGATAACTCATCTAATTAATAACTTTAGCCACTACTTTTGTAGTGGCTATATTTAAAATAAAAATATAAACTAAAGGTGATAAAATGAAAAAAACATTAGCTATTGTAGGTGGTGGAGCTGTTGGTCTTTCATCTGCTATACACGCCTACAATATGTCAAAAGGCTCTATAAATATAATAATATTAGAAAAAATGGACAGAGTTGGAAAAAAAATATTAGCAACTGGTAATGGTCGCTGTAATTTTACAAATATTTATGCAACATATGAAAACTTTTATGGAGATGATAAATTTTTTACTAAATATTTTTTAGAACAATTTTCTCCACAAGATACAATAGACTTCTTTTACAATTTAGGCGTTCTACATACTGTTTTAGAAAATGGGAAAGTTTATCCATATAGCGAACAAGCATCAAGTATATTAGATGCTTTAAGAAATAGAATAGATAACTTAAATATGCCTATAAAAACAGAATTTGATGTAAAAAATATAACCCAAAAAAATAATAAATTTAAAATTATATCTACAAAAAATGAAACTATAATAGCCGATAAAATAATCTTTGCAACTGGTGGTATGTCTAGTCAAAACTTAGGATCTAATGGTAGTGGTATAAATCTTTTAAAGTCTTTAGGTCATAGTTGTACAAAGCTTACCCCTGCCCTAGTACAGTTAAAAACACCCCCAGAAAAAGTCAAATCTTTAAAAGGTATAAAAATAACTGGTACTCTAAAAATGTATAATGGTTCTAACTTTTTAAAAGAAGACTATGGAGAAATATTATTTACAGATTATGGTATATCTGGTCCTCCTGTTTTTCAGCTATCTACACTATTTGCTAGATATAAAAACTTAATAGCATACATAGACTTTATGTCTAGCTTTTCAGAAGAAGAAGTATTTAATATATTAAAAGATAGAAAAAAACTACTAAATTATACAAATATGGAAAACTATTTTAATGGACTTTTAAATAAACGTTTAGGCAATATTATAGCTAAAAATAGTGGTATAGAAAAATTATCTTTTTTAGTAAAACATTTAACAGACGATATATTAAAAAATATGGCAAATCTAATAAAAAACTACAAACTAGAAATATTAGATACAAATGGCTTTAACAATGCCCAAGTTACTGCTGGTGGTTTAAAAACAAGTGAATTTAATGATAAAACTTTAGAATCTAAAATAATAAAAGGGCTATATTGTGCTGGTGAGATATTAGACGTTTTAGGAGATTGTGGTGGTTTTAATCTTCAATGGGCTTGGTCTTCATCTTATGTTGCTACAAAAGCCTGTATAAAATCTATGATTTAGAAAGGTAAAAAAATGATAAGAATATCTAATATAAAGTATCCTTTAGAAAAAGAAATAACACAAGATAATTTAAAATCTATTATTTGTAAAACATTAAAAACAAATATTGAAAATATCTTAAATTTAAAAATAGCCAAAAAATCTATAGATGCAAGAGAAAAACGAGGTGGTTTTTATGTTCTTGCAGTAGATATTGATATAAAAGATGAAAAAAAATATTTAAAAATAAAAGATGTTTCAAAGGTAGAACCATTTATATATAATATACCTAAAAAACAATGCAGTAAAAATCCTGTTGTTGTAGGATTTGGACCTGCTGGTCTTATGGCTTCATTAATTCTTGCTCGCTCTGGGCTTAAACCTATTGTTATAGAACGTGGAAAAAGTGTAGAAAAACGTAAAAAAGATATCGATACCTTTTGGAAAACTGGTGTATTAAATGAAAATTCTAATGTACAGTTTGGAGAAGGTGGGGCTGGTACATTTTCTGATGGTAAGCTTACAACAGGTATAAAAGATTATAGATGTAGAGTATTACTAGAAGAGTTTGTTAAAGCATCTGCTCCAGAAGAAATATTATATACTGCCAAGCCTCATATAGGTACAGATAAACTTATAACAATGGTTAAAAATATCCGTGAAGAAATAATATCTTTAGGTGGATTAATTTTATTTGAACATAAAATGGTAGATTTATTAACAGAAGATAACAATATAATAGGTGTTAGTGTTGAAAATTTAGAAAATAATAAAATATTTAATATTAATACTGATAAAGTAATATTAGCAATAGGACATAGCGCTAGAGATACTTTTGAGCTTATAAACAATAAAAATCACCCAATAGAAAAAAAGCCTTTTGCAGTTGGTGTTCGTATAGAACATAATCAAGATTTTATAAATAATGCTCAATATGGTAAATTTGCTTGTTATCTTCCACCGGCTGATTACAAATTGTCTGTAAGATTGCCTAATAATCGTGGTGCTTATACTTTTTGTATGTGTCCTGGAGGATATGTTGTAAACTCTTCTTCTGAAAAAAATAGACTTGTTACTAATGGTATGAGTTATTTTAATAGAGGTGGAAAAAATGCAAATAGTGCATTACTAATAGAAGTTTACCCAGATGATTTAGATGCTAATAATATTTTATCTGGTATAGATTTTCAAAGAGAACTTGAACAAAAAGCCTTTATAGCAGGTGGTAGCAACTATTTTGCACCAGTTCAAAAAATAGGAGATATTTTAAAATGTGTCCCATCAACATCTATTGGTAATATAGAGCCTACTTTTATGCCAGGCGTAACTCCTTCGGATTTTAGAGATATATTTCCAAATTTTATATATGAATCTATAAAACTTGGTATTATAGAAATGGATAAAAAAATAAAAGGCTTTGGAGATGAAAATGGACTTTTAACTGCTGTTGAAAGCCGTAGCTCCTCCCCTATTAGAATTATTAGAGATAAAGAAACACTACAATCTATAAAATATAAAGGACTTTATCCTTGTGGGGAAGGTTGTGGTTATGCTGGTGGTATTGTATCTGCTGGTGTCGATGGTATAAAATGCGCAGAAGCTATTATTAATAGTTTGTAATCTTGCTAGCACTCTTTTCAAAAGAGTGCTATTTTTTTCTTGACATTTGACATTTATCATATTAAAATATAGTTAATATAAAATTTTTAGGAGGTATAAAAATGAAAAAAGGCAATCTTTCAATTAATAGCGAAAATATTTTACCAATTATAAAAAAATGGCTTTATTCTGATTCTGACATATTTATTAGAGAATTAGTGTCTAATGGTTGTGATGCTATAAATAAATTAAAAAAATTATCAACTATGGGCGAAGCTAACCTTAATGATAATGAGAAATTTAGCATTAGAGTTGTACTTGATAAAGAAAATAACACTATACAAATTATAGATAATGGTATAGGTATGACTGCTGATGAAATAGAAGAATATATTACACAAATAGCTTTTTCTGGTGCTAGTGACTTTGTTAATAAATATAAAGACCAGTTAGAAGATGATGGCGATATTATAGGACATTTTGGTCTTGGTTTTTATTCTGCGTTTATGGTGGCAGACAAGGTTATGATAGATACACTTTCTTATAAAGATGGTGCAACACCTGCTAAATGGATATGCGATGGTGGTATAGAATATGAAATAGGAGAAAGTGATAGAACAGAACGTGGTACAACTATTACCCTTTTTGTTGGAGAAGAAGGAAAAGACTTTTTAAATGCTTTTAAACTTCGTGAAATATTAAATAAATATTGCTACTTTATGCCTATAGAAATTTTCTTTGAAGACTTAGAAGAAATGAAAAAAGAGGCAGAAAAAGAAAATGAAAATGATACAATAGACGAAGATGAAATTAAAGAATCTCTTCCTATAAATAAAACTAATCCTTTATGGTTAAAACAACCTAACGAATGTACTGATGAAGAATATAAAGAATTTTATCATCAAGTATTTTCAGATTTTAACGAACCATTATTTTGGATACATTTAAATATGGACTACCCTTTCAAACTTAAAGGTATTTTGTATTTCCCAAAATTAAAACACGAGTTAGATTCTATTGAAGGACAAGTTAAATTATATAACAATCAAGTATTTATAGCCGATAATTTAAAAGAAGTTATTCCAGAATTTTTACTTCTTTTAAAAGGTACACTAGACTGCCCAGATTTACCACTTAATGTAAGTCGTAGCTTTTTACAAAATGATGGCTATGTTACAAAAATGAGTAAATATATTACTAAAAAAGTTGCAGATAAACTAAACAGCTTATTTAAAAAACAACGTGAACAATTTGAGGGCTTTTGGGACGATATAAGCCAATTTATAAAATATGGTTGTCTTAGAGAAAAAGATTTTTATGATAAAGTAAAAGATAGTTTATTATTTAAAACTATTAATAATAAATATGTAACATTAAATGAATATTTAGAACAAAATAAAGAACACCACGAAAACAAAGTATTTTATGTTACAGATGAAAATCAACAAGCACAATATATTAAAATGTTTAAAGATAACAATATGGACGCTGTTATATTAGATACCAAATTAGATAATCCTTATATGTCTACATTAGAAATGTATAATCAAGGTATTAGCTTTGTTAGAATAGATAGCGATTTATCCGATACATTAAAAGATAGCTCCAAAGAAGAAAACAAAGAACTTAATGAGTCTTTAGAAACTTTATTTAAAGATAACCTTAATAAAGGTGATAATCTTAAAATTAAAGTAGAAAATCTTAAAGCTACGGATATATCTGGTGTTATCCAACTTAGCGAACAAGCTAGAAGAATGGAAGAAATGGCTAAAATGTATGGTATGAATATGCCTTTTGGTGCTATGCCAGCTGATGAAACTTTAATTTTAAATGGCAATAATAATGTTGTTAAACTTCTTTTAAAAGTTAAAGATGATGAAAATAAAAAAGAAGAAACTAACATTATTTGCAATCAAATATATGATTTAGCTACAATGAGCCATAAACATTTAGATATGAACTCTATGACTAACTTTATAGAAAGAAGTAATAAAATATTAGAAATGTTATTAAACAATAGTTTATAATAAAATAAATAATAAAAATGCCTCTTAATAAAAAGGGGTATTTTTATTATTTACTATTATTAAGATATAATTATTTTATATTAACTATTGAATAAAACTAAATATTCTGATAAACTTGAACAATAACAATCTTTATAAAGTGTGGTGATTTTATGGATATTTGTCCTATTTGCAACTGTCTTTTAACTGATGATAACTGTGTTATGTGTGGCTATAAGTTAAAAACAAATAATATAAAAAGTAATAATAAAAGTGTATTTGATATATTTGATTTTATTGATAACAAACCATCTGAAAATATTTATAAAGATAATAAAATTAGTATTAATAGACATAACACTAAAAATATTAAACCGGGTTCAAAATATGAAAAAAATGAATATAAACAAGTTAAATATGATAAAAATACTAACGATAAAAATATAGATAACTGTGAAGAAATAAATATTGAACCTGCCCCTATTTTAAAGTCTGAAAATAACCCTAAAAATAAAAGTAATAAATATTTTATATTCTCTACTATTTTTTATATTTTATTGTTTTTTATAAGCCCTAATGTAACTATTATTGTACTTATATTGAAAGGTGTAATTAAAAATGTGTCACAAAAAAAATATAAGAAATAAATATATGGAAATAAGAAATAATTTTTCTAATGAGTACATAAATAATATAAGCAAAATAATATCTTATAAATTATTTGATTTAACTGAATATAAAAAATGCAAAAATATATTTATATATTTAAGCAAAGAAAAAGAATTAAATACTAAATATATAATAGAAAATGCACATAGTAATAATAAAAATATATACTGTCCTGTTATAACAAAAAATAAAAGAGAGATGCTTTTTAGAAAATATAATGAACAAAATCTTATAAAAAATAAATTTAATATTTTAGAACCTTTGTATGAAGAAGAAAAAAATAGTGATAAAGAAACCCTTATAATAGTTCCTGCGCTTGTATATAATAAAAATAAATATAGAATAGGATATGGTGGTGGATATTATGATAATTTTTTAAAAAATAATACATTTTTAGCATCTATTGGCATATGCTTTGACGAATTTATAGTTGATTTTAAAGAAGACTATTATGATGAAAATGTAAATATTGTTATAACAGAAAAAAATATATACTAAAGAAAGGAAAAATATGAGCTTTAAGAAAATATGCAAAATACCAACCAAAGAAGAAATATTTGATTTATTACCCTTAGATAAAACATTAAAAAATATAAAAAAAGAAAATGATAAACAAATTAAAAATATACTATCCTCAAAATCTAACAAAATGTTAGTAATAATAGGACCTTGTTCTGCTGATAGTGAAAAATCTGTTTGTGAATATTTAGATATGCTTTATAAAATAAATGAACAAGTAAAAGAAAAACTTTTTATTGTTCCTAGAATATATACTAGCAAACCAAGAACAACTGGCGATGGGTATAAAGGCATGATACATCAACCTAATATTAATAATGAGCCTAATATGAAAGAAGGAATAATAGCTATAAGAAAACTAGATATAAAAATAATAAAAGATTATGGTTTTCCTATTGCTGATGAAATGTTATATACATCTACATATCCATTTATAGAAGATTTATTAAGCTATGTAGCCATAGGAGCTAGAAGTGTAGAAAATCAACATCATAGATTAATTGCAAGTGGTATAGAATGTGCTGTTGGTATGAAAAATCCTATGAGTGGAGATATATCAGTTATGTTAAATGCTGTGAATACAGCACAAAAAAGCCATAATTTTATATATGATGGATACCAAGTTGATACAACTGGGAACCCTTTTGCACATAGTATTTTACGTGGTGGTATAGACTTATGTGGCAATAATTTTTCTAACTATCATTATGAAAATCTTTTAAATATTGAAAATCTATATAGTAATTTAGATGTATCTAATAAATCAATAATAATAGATACTAATCATTCCAATTCTGGAAAATTATTTTATAAACAGCCTGAAATAGTAAACAATGTTTTAAATAGTATGTCAAAAAATAATAAATTAAAAAATATTATTAAAGGTTTTATGATAGAAAGCTACATAAAAGAAGGTAATGATCCTACTGGTAAAACTTATGGAAAATCTATTACAGACCCTTGTATAAGCATAGAAACAACAAAGGAGTTATTATTTAATTTAGCTAATAATATTTAGTCAATTATCACTTGTAATTATCAAAACTTTATAAATCAAAATAATATAAAAATAGTCTCTTTATATAAAGAGACTTAGCTTTGTTGGTAATTTATGTAACTATAAAGCTTAAGCCTTATAGTTTTAATTTTTAATTAAAAACTTTTATTTTTTTCTTTTTTATAAAAAGTTAAATATAAATTAGTAAAAATCTTATTTATTATTCCATTTCTTTATAAAGTTTTTCAAGTGCCTTTTTTTCTATTCTAGATACATAACTTCTACTTATACCAAGCATTTTAGCTATATCTTTTTGTGTAAGTTCCTCTCCATTTACAAGCCCATATCTAAGTTCTATTATTTTTTTCTCTCTTCCCTTTAAAACTTTTTTAATTTTTTCATATAGTGTTTTGCTCTGTATATTAAGGGCAACTTCCTCATCAATGCTCATACCTTCATCGGCTATCTTGTCCTCTAGCGTTACCTCATTTCCATCTTTATCTATCCCCACAGTATCTTGTAAGTATACATCTCTATTGTATTTCTTATTTGTCCTTATATACATTAATATTTCATTTTCTATACACCTAGCAGCATATGTTGCAAGCTTTATACCTTTATCATTTCTAAAAGTTGTAATAGCCTTTATAAGCCCAATTGTACCTATAGATATTAAATCTTCACTATCTTTTTGATAATTTGTATATTTTTTTACTATGTGAGCTACTAGCCTTAAGTTTCTTTCTATAAGTATATTTTTAGCCTCTATGCTACCTTCACTATATTGTTTTAAGTATTCTTTTTCTTCTTCTGATGTTAAAGGTTTAGGAAATGTATTTCCCCCAGATATGCAAGAAAACATAAAAAAACAACTAAAAAATGAAAAAAACAAAAAAACACCCCCAACAAAGCTATTTTATATAATATGCTAAAGGTGTATATTTTGTGCAAGTCTAATTAAAAAATTAGCCTATATAAATAATGTTATCTTTTTCTTCTACATCTATTTTTAAAAATACTTCTATAAAATATTTAGGTACATATATACAACTATCTCTTATAAAATTTTCATAATTAGTTTTTATAGTTATTTTTTGATTATCTTTTTTTATAATAGCACATTTAGTATTACTATCCCAATGTATACTATACCCAAAGGCTTCTGCTACCGGTCTTATAGGCAAATATAACTTATCTTTTATAAAATAAGGCACTTGTTCTATAAATCTTCCTTCTATATTAATAGCTTTATTGTTAATAATGCTTTTAGATAAAGATTTAAAAGGTGTTACAAAACATTTTTTTACATTATTTTTATCATCTAAATATAATAAAATTTTTGTATTTTTTTCTACATCTTTAAAATTAGATATATTTTTATTACTATCGTATTTATGCGGGTATATAAATTTTACTTTTGACTCTTTATCAATAGAATAAGAGTTATCATTTTCTTGCACTAAAAAAGTTAAATTTTGTTTATCAATTTCTTTTATTGTAAAAATTTTTATATTATATTCTTCAGGTAAATTACTTATTACCATCTCAAAATTATCTGGTTCTGCACTAAATAAATACTTTTTATGATATTCATCAATATTTTCCATAAAACTTTCATAATCAATAACTGTTTCATTTTTAGCATCAAAAACTAATTTACATCCTAAAGGAATATCATTTTCTAAAAATATATTTTCTTGTTCTTCTTTTCCAAATACATTAAATACAGTAATAGATATTATTAAAAAACATATAATAAATTTAAAAAAATTTTTCATATATAACTCTCCTTATAACTTATTTTAATCTCTCTCTTTTTATTTTACACAATATTTTAAATTTTTACAATATAAGCCTTATAATATTTAATTTTAATATATATAAAGATAAAGGAGCTTGAAGTTATTCAAGCTCCTTTTAATTAATTTAACACTAATATTTTAATAGGATTATTAATAGGTGGTAAGCTTCTAGTCATAATAGGGCTATATTCTATTTCTAATTTTTGACCTTCTACCATCCATTCTGATTCACCATTTTTATATTCAACTTTTAAGTCATCATGTAAATTTAAAACAACTTCTCCCATTTTTTCATCTGTAACTAAAATTGTTTTATTTTCTTTATCAATAGTTTTAATTGTAGCAGTACCTTTTATAGTTTCTTCTTGTTTATCTTGTTCTTGCTCTACAGCTACATTTTCCATAACTTTTACGCTTTTTGGTGTATTCATAGGTGGTAAGCTCATAGTCATAACCCTACTTAAAACAACTTCTAAATATTGTCCAGTTTTAATCTCTTTATCTTCTGTTGTGTAATCTACTTTAAAATCTGGAGCTAATACTAAAACAACCTCACCTATTTCTTCATCTTTAAATGATACTAACGTATTATTTTTATCATCTTTTTCCACATTTAAAACTTCTCCATAAGAAAATTTATCAACAACTTTTACACTTTTTGGGACATTTATAGGTGGTTCACTAGCAGTCATAATATCCCCATATTCTACATTTAAAGATTGCCCTACCATAAGATCTTTATCTTCTGTTGTATAATCAATTTTTACATCTTTAATATTCAATACAACAATTCCTCTTTTATCATCTTCAACTGTGATAGTATTATTTTTTTCATCTATTTCTTTTATTATAATCTGCTCTTTTTTAGCACTTGTGCTTTCCTCTTGTTCTAAACCATCTCCAATATATAAAACATTATTAGATGTTAATTTTACCTCCATACCCATTAAATCAAATAATTCTACTGGAACATAAGTAACACCTTCTTTAACAATAGGGGCTTGACCTAAAGGTTGAGGAGCCATTCTTGAAAATGTATAAGCATCTTTTGTTGTAGAAAAAGTGATATAGTGTGGCATTTTAGACATACTTATAATTTTATTATTTACATCATAGTCTATTTCATATCCAAGTTTTTCAAATATAGCTCTAACAGGCATTAAAGTTTTTCCATTTTCTTTTATAAGGTTAGCATTTTCTAATAATTGTCCATTTATATATATAGAATTTTCTCTAACATTAGATTGTTCTAATGCAGTATTTTCTTTTTTTGGACTATTAGCAAAAACGCTAGTTGTCATTAATGCAGCAATAGCTACCATAGGTATAATTTTTTTAATATTTTTTTTCATAATAATTCCTCCTAATTTATGTCAACAAATTTTATTTTTATTTTTTATTTTTGTTTATATTTATTAAACGTAATTTTTTTATTTTTGTTCCATATTTAAAATTTAATTTAATAAATATCTTTTGTTTATATCTATTAAACGTGTTCTTTAATTTTTTGTTCCTTTTAAATTTAATTTAATAAATATTTTTTTGTTTATATTTATTAAACGTATCCTTTAATTTTTTGTTCCTTTTATTATATTATAAAATAAAAAAACTATATAATATAACTTAATAAGTATACTATATAGCTTTTTATTATTTAGAAGAATTTTTCTTACTTTCTTTTTTAGCTTCTTTTTCTTTTTCTTTTTTAGCCTTTTTAATTTCTTTAAGCTCTTTTTCAGATTTCATACCTACAACACTAACAATATATATACCTGCAAGCTCAACTTTAACATTTTTTTTGACTTGTATAGCATTAAAAACTCTTTTATCACACATTAAAGTTAAAATTTGAGGTCCTATTTTTGCTTGTACAAAATATAACTTTAAAAATTTATATATTTTAGGCATTTGTTCTGTAACCATCTTAGGCATATTAACTTCTGTTATTTTAGCCTTTTTCTTATCTATAACAAAAATTGTAGTAGTTTGTTTAGCTCGTTCTATCATATCTTGATGATCGCCCATTTTTTTAGTAGCCTTTTTATTAAGCCAGTAAAGACCCCCTAATATAATACCTACAATTATAGTAATAACAATTATTATATCACCTGTACTCAAGATAAAATCTCCCTTCATATATGTAATAATAGATATTAATTATATATAAAAACACTGAGATAATTTTAACATATTTATATATAAAAGTCAATATATGCGCAGTTTATAGATATATAATAAGTAAAAAAAGACTATGAGTAATTCATAGTCTTTTTTTATAATTGTATATATTATTTATTAGCACTAGCTAAAACATCATATAATTTAGACATTATAGTAGCCATTTCAGCTCTAGTTACAGGTGCTGTTGGATTTAATTTACCATTATTACCTGCTATAATACCAGAGTTAACTAATATAGCTACACTTTCGTTAGCATAAGCAGAAACTTTGCTAGCATCTCCAAATTGGCTTAATGATGTAGTATCTGCATTAACATTTAAGTTTAATCCTTTTAAGATTTGAGCTATCATAACCATTGTATCTTGTCTAGAGATAACTCCTTGTGGGTTAAACATACCATTAGAACCATTTACTATACCATAAGTAGATGCAGCACCTACATAAGGAGCATAGTAAGCAGAAGCGTTAACGTCTGCAAATTTATTATTTGCTTCTGGAGTTAAACCTAAAAGGTTAACAAGCATAACAGTTACATCTGCACGTTTAGTTTGACCATTAGGGTTAAACATACCATTAGAACCGTTTATAATTCCAGCAGTAGATAATTTATCAATGTAAGATTTAGCCCAGTGATTAGCACTTACATCTCCAAATACTTTAGCTTCACCTTCAACACTTGGTAATTTAATAACGTCAAATCCAAGTTGTTTATTTTCAACAACTGTTTCATTGTTGTTATTTCCTTGTGAAGTTGTTTCTTCTGTATTAGGCTCTTTGTTAGTAATAGTACCTATGTTAGCACCACTTCCACCACCAGATCCACCAGATGATGAACCACCACCTGAACCATTGTTACTATTATTTTCGTAATCTTTTATAACTTCACTAGGTTTTTCATTATTTAAAGTAGTTCCTTCAATGTTACCAAGCTTTTTAGCTAATTCATAAGTATCTTTTTCTGAACCTTTATAGCTAATTTTAAGATTTGATGCACCATTAAATGCTCCAGTGTCAATTGCACTTACTGAAATATTACTTAAATCTAAAGTAATACCTGAAATACCATTAAACGCACCACTAGCTATTTTTGTTAAATCTTTAGTTAACATAGATTGAATTTCAGTTTGACTTGTACCTTTAAAGCTATTAACAACTGTTACTTTTCCATCTAAAACTTGAACTTCAGCTGCTTCTAATAAACTAGTTGCTACTAAGTCTGAATCAGAACTAGATACAATAGCTGCTGTTCTTGATGCTGATACAGCTATATCATTGATATCTTTAGCTGCTAACTTATTACCACCAGATTTTCCATAATCTTTAACTTCTTCATTTTGTTTATAAGAAACCTTAAATGTGTGACTACCTGGTGTTAATGCTTTATCTGTAGTTACTGTTAAAACTAAAGATTTATTATCTGAACCTACTTTAGCAACAGTATTCGTAACAGCAGCACTATTGCTATTAGTACCAGTTATAGTAACAACAGTATTAGTGCTAGTGATAGTATCATTTTGTGATTTAATAGGCTCTTTTACTGGTAAAGTAATAGTATATGTTGTTTGAGAACCATTAGCTGCCGCACCACTATCAGCAAATGTAGGAGCAGTTGTATCTTTCTCATTCATAACAAATGTTTCTTTAATAGCTGCTATAGGGGCACTTGTACCATCTTCAACTAATTTTGAATTATTTCCATCATATTTAACTTTTATTGATGTATCATTAGCTTCGATACCACTACTATCTAATGTCAAAGTAATAGCATTAGCAGTAGCTTCCGCGCTACTAACAGTTACAGGAGTATCATTATCTCCCTTAGTAACAGTAAAACCATCTTTACCAAGAGTTGGTTCAGTTTTTAATGTTTTACCACTAACATTAATAGTTAAAGTAGTACCATCAACTTTTACATCTCCAAGTGTTACCTCAACTGGCTGTTTTTTACCAATCTCATTAGTTACAGATTGATTATTTAAAACATTTATTTTTTTACCAGTATAAGATAATTTAATATCAGTGTTATCTGCTTTAAGCTCTTTATTTAAAGTAATTGTAATTGTTTTATCATTACTTGTTACAGTTTGAATTTGTTGATCTGTAGTTGTACCACCCTTAACTGTTAATTGAAAATCTGTTTTATCTGCATCTTTAAATGCCTCTGTAGGAGCTTTATCTAAAGTTAAAACTATATCCTTTTTAGCTCCATCTTTAACAACAGCACTTTTAACTGTAGGAAGAACTACAATATCTTCAAGATTATTAGTAATGCTAACTCCTGTAGAAATATTTTCTAATTTCGCTTCTTGAGCTGCAGTATCTTTTATATCTTTAGAACCTGAATTTGTATATTTAAGAGTAATTTTTTCTCCAGCCTTAACCTCTTTATTTAAGACTAACTTAATAGTATCTGTAGCTCTACTTTTTTCTGTTTGTAAATCTTCTATACTGTCTACAGTATATGCTCCACCTTCAATTATGAAATCACTTGGATTACTTGAAGGAGCATAAACTTTTTCTGAGAATGTAACAACAACTTTATTTGCAGCATCTTTATTTATAACAGCACTTGTAATAAAAGGTGCAGCGTTTTCTACATCTTGTGCATCTAAACCAGTATTATTACCTTTAAGATTGTTAATAGTTTGTTCATTATTACTAGATACTTTTATATCATCTTTTGTACCTTTAAATGCATTATTACCAACAGTAACTACTCCATCACCTAAAAATACTTTTGCTAAATTAGAAGTACCACTAAATGCACCCTCTGCAATAGTTGTTACTTTAGGTAAAGAAATTTCTGTTAAAGTAGTATTGTCTTTAAATGCATCTTTAGCAACAGTAGTTACTTTATCAAGGTTGCCAGCTAAAACTGTATTAGCGTCAAAATCTGTACCTAAAGAAGTAGTACCATCACCTATTTGAGTAAAGTTATATGCTTTTCCATTAACAGTTAAAACACCATTTTGTAATGTATTAGCTGCAGCTGCACGGAAAAGAGAAGGAGCACCAACACTAACTAAAGCTACTGATTGACCATCATCTAAAGGTTTAAATGTTAATTTTTTACCTTGAACAGTAACATCAAAGCTTTCTTGAACAGGTGGTTGTGTACTTTCACCAGCTTTTAAAGAAACAACACCATCTTTGTAAGTTACTAAATAAGCTTTTTCTTTAGTTTCTCCAGTTAATCCATTTGGTTTAGTAGGAGCAGTAAATTTATCTTTACCTTCAAAAGATAATTCTTTGTCAGATAATCCTTTAAATATTAAACCTTCTTTTGTTTGGTAGAATTTATCTTTTGCTATTGTAGCATCAGTAGCATTAGAGTTTTCATCTGTTATAACTGTTGTATCTTGTAAATTACTACCTTTAATAGCAGCTTCAACATTAGTTTTGTTTGCATCACTTGTAGCAACTGCTTTAAGACCAGAAGCACCAGTAAATGCATTTGCTTCCACTGTAAGTCCTGTAGATGCACTTCCTAAATCAATACTAGCTAAAGCAGTAGCACCGTTAAACGCATTTGCTCCTACACTTGTAACTTTAGGGAAAGATACATTTGTAATCTTAGTATTACCTTTAAATGCTTCTTCTTTAATAGTTGTTACATTGCTAGTATGTCCATCTAAAGCTTTATCTGTTAATTCAGTAATTGCTGTTTTACTATCATCACCAATTTGAGTTAAAGTATATGTTTTACCCTCAGCATTAAGTACACCATTTTCAAATGTAACAGTTTGTGCAGCTCTTGATTGAACAGCTGTAAATCCAATTAAAGCTACTTCATTATCATTACTTCCTACCTTTTTAAAAGTATAGTTACCATCAGCTGTAGTTGCAGTAAAGTCACCACTAACAGGAGGTTTAACTGTAGCACTTACTTTAAAAGTTGCTAAATTTTCATTTGTATCTAATTTACCACTTCCATCTGTTGTAGTGATAAACTCTGAACCACCTTTTTTAGTATAACCTACTGTATAAGTATCATCTGCAAGAGCATCTTTACCTTCTAATTCAATAGTAATATTTTTACCACTAACTGTAACTTGTTTTATTGTTTGCTCTTGTTTTTGTGAATTTTTAACTACAAAACCATGTGTATCTTTATCAGCAGTAGCATTTTGATTTTTTAACTCTTTATCTGAAGTAAGAGTTATTGTTTTTGTATCTTTATCATAATTAGCTTCTTTAGTAATTACTGGTGCACTAGATACTGGTGGAGCAGCTGTTACTGTAACTTCTACTGTATTATTACTAGCTTGAGTTAATTTATTACCAGCAGCATCTTTAAGTTCAGCATCTTCAACAGCATAAGTTATTGTATAAGTGTCTGCTGCAAGTTCTTTATCTAAAGTTAATACTAATTTACCATTTTCAGCTTTATATTTGCTAACCTTTACATTATCAGTACCTGTTCCTTTTTTTACAATTGTAAATTTAGTCTCATCTGTTTGCTCATCACGATTTGTTAAATTTTCTGTAAGTGTAACTTCTACTGTAGGAGTACCAGAAGTGTTAGCATAAGTTGCATTAGCACCTACTAAAGTTGGAGCTTTTTTGTCAATACCAATAGCATTATCTGCTGTTACGTCTAAATTTCCACTGAAATCCATTGCTGACTCACTACCAGACGCGCCATATTTAACATCAGTTCCTGTAAGTTTTGTTATTTTTAATGCTGTTTCACTACCATCTAAACTTCCATCTTTTATATCTGCAACTGGTATTTTAATAACTAATGATTCATTACTTGCTCCTGCTTCTACAATAACATTATTTATTGTTCCACCATCATCACTAGAAAAAACTGATGTACCCGATTCAGTTGTAACTATTAATCCAGTAAGTTTTTTTGTATTTTCCAATTTAAAAACATTTGTTTTTTCTCTAGGAATAGTTATTTTTAAATTATCACTTTCTTTTACTGCTTTTACATTAGTAAATGCAGGAAAAGCTGCTGCATAAACATTAACAACAGTACCTGTTACAACGCCACTTACAGCAGTAGCGCTACCAAGAGTAACTGCCATACCAATAGCCATAGCTCTAATAGCTTGACTAGATAAATTTCTTTTCATAAGTTTAATACCTCCATAAAATTTTATATATACATATATATAAATACATAAACATGCTATGTATCTATAATATATATTACTACATTAAATAACATTAGTCAACACCAATATATTACATTTATATTACATATTTATTACATAGATATATCCACAAGTATCCCCTGCTCTATTAGTTTAAATGAATTATTTTTATCATAGTTCCCGCTATAATTAAAATAATAAGAAAAGTCTCTAAACTCCATATGACTAGACATAGGCTGTGACATAAATTCACACATTTTTTCATATATATTACGATAAAATTTCTTTATTTGCCCATCTTCCACATTATAATTTTTTGTATCATCATCTTTTCTAAGTTTCAAAAAACCATTTTCGGAAATATCTATGCCTATGTTATCTAATATATCTACATTCTCATTAATAATATCTTTGGTCTTTTCTAAAATGTTTGTAAAGTTTCCACTATTTTCTGTATTTTCTTCTAAAAATCCTTTAAATCTATTATATGTATGTGTAAATTTTTCAAAATTTTCATCTAGAGTATCTAAAGATAATCCATAATACATTTTTTCATATATATTGTTAGCTACATTTTTTAACCCATTAAAATTAGATGATAGCTCAAACATATAAGATTTTATATTGTCATTTAAAGATTTGTTAAGAAAATACGTAAGCTCTGTATCTTTATATTTTTGTCCTTGAGTTTGTTTATAAGGAGAGGCTTTTCTCTCTCTAGCTCTTTGTTTATCTAATATAAAAGGCTTATAGCTGTTATAATAGTGTAAAGTAGATATCATATTACCCCTCTCCTTTCTATTATATTAATTATTCCTCATCCTCTTCATCATCATAATCATCATAGTCATAGTCTTCTTCATCTTCAAAAAGCTCTTCATCAAATATGTTAAAAAAAGCATCTTCAACTGCTGCAAATTCTTCATCTGTTTCTATATTTAAAAGTTCAAAGTCTTCCTCGCTATGCTCAACATATTGATATAATAAAACTTGCTCATCTCCAACTGGTAAAAGGGCAATATATTCTTTTTCATTTACTTCAAATATTGATAAAACGCTACACTTTAACTCTTCATCATTTTCTAATAAAACAGTAAGATACTTCTCATCATGATCATGGTCGTGATGGTGTCCCCCGCAGCAGCCTTCGTGCCCCTGATGTCCTCCACAGCAACCCTCGTGGCTATGTCCGCCACCACAACATTTATGTTCTTTCTCGCTCATAAAAAGCCCCCTTTATTTATATCTTTTTAAAACATATAACTTTATTGCCAAATTACTATTTAATTATACCATACTAAATATTATATTTCTATACTATTTTAAATTAAATATTTCATCTTCTACTTGTTTTTTTATATCCTCTTCATTATCTATATTCGGCATATTTTCTAAAGAACTAAAGCCAAAATATTTAAGAAAATAATCTGTTGTTCCAAAAAGTATGGGCTTGCCTATAGTATCCATTCTACCTTTTTCCTCTATAAGTTCATACTTTATAAGACTGTTTATAGCATGTTCACAGCTTACCCCTCTTATATGCTCTATTTGAGCTCTTGTTATAGGCTGTTTATAAGCTACAATAGCAAGAGTTTCTAATAATGTTTGAGATATGGTCTTTTTTTGTGGCACATTATATAAACTTTTTATATAAGAAAAATAATTAGGGTTAGTACACATCTGATAGCTATTATCTACCTTTATTATTTTTAGCCCTCTATCTTCTTTTTCATATTTATACATAAGATTTTCTATTATATGATTAGCCTCTTCTTCCTTTTTTCCTAAAGCATATGCAATATTTTTTAAAGATACAGGCTCACCTTTTGCAAACAATATTGCCTCTATTATACTTTCTGTATTCTTTGTATCCATACATTATTCCCCTTGAGTTATAATTATTTCATCAAAAATATCTTGTTGTATAACTTTTATATCTTTTGTTTTTATAAGCTCTAAAACAGCTAAAAATGTAACAACAACTTCCTCTTTAGATGAGCTTTCTTCAAATATTTTATTAAAGCTTATTTTACTATTTAATATTATCAAATCTTTTATATAATTTATTTTATCATTTATATTATAAAGAGCTTTTGTTACAGATTTAAAACTACTTCTTATCTTATCTGTCTTTAATTCTTTTCTTTTCAATACTTCTTCAAACACATTGTATAAATCCTTTAATGTAATACCCTCTAACATTTCATCAACAGTTGGTTCTATTTTTATTTTTATATTATCAATAACATTTTTATCTGCATTTTTAAATATAACCTTATCTGCAAAAACTTCTGTATTATATAGCTTTTCTGCTATCATTTTATATTTTTTATATTCTATAAGCTTTTTAACAAGTTCTTCACGAGGGTCTATCTCTTCATTTGTCTGTTCATCTTTTTCTTTAGGAAGTAACAATTTAGATTTTATCTCTAATAAAGTTGTAGCCATTACTATAAAATGACTCATTTCTTCCATATCTATTGTATTGCTATGTTTTATATAATAAAGATAATCATCTGTAAGTTTAGATATTGGTATATCATATATATCTATTTTATTTTTATCTATTAATTTTAAAAGTAAATCTAAAGGTCCTTCAAATTCTTCTAACTTTATTTGTAATATAGACATTTTACATTCCCTCTAAACTAAAACTTAATAAACTAGCTATAACTTTAAATATAGATATAGATACAACATTTAAAATTTCATTTAATATCCCAGATAATAATAAAAATATAATTAATACTTGTAATATCTTTTCATATTGAGATAATTTAATAGCTTTATTAGCTGGTAAAATTGTTTGAAAAAGTTTTTGTCCAAAAAGTGGATATACAGGCAAAATATTAAAAACTAAAAAATTTATAAAAAGTACACTTAAATTATTAAAAAATACTGATATAAAGTTAAGTGGACTTAAATTTACTACTTCGATTAATATTTTAAATATAAAAAAGCTTAAAAAAGAAAGTATTAAAGCAACTATAAAAGGCATAATACTAACCAAAATGTTACCTTTTTTCCTATCTTTATAATATAAAGCAGATGTATCAACAGGTGCTGTCCAACCATACCCAAAAACTACAAATATAATAAATCCTATTATTTCAAAATGTTTTTTTGGATTTAAAGATACCTTTCCCATATTTTTTACTGTAGTATCACCTAACTTATAAGATGTATATGCTTTTGTAAATCCCATTACTGTTATACATACTAAAGCTGCCAAAGAAGTTATTATATAATGTAAAATGACATCCATTTTATCACCCCATTAGTTTTGTATTCTTTTAAAAAGTTTTTCTATCTCATATTTAGTCATCTTTATAATAGTAGGCCTACCGTGAGGACAACTAAAAGGATTTTCTAAATTTAATATTTGTTCTATAAGAGCCTTTGCTTCTATAAAGCTAAGTCTATCATTAGCTTTTACAGCCTTTTTGCAACTCATAGATATAATTTTTTCTATCTTCATATCATAAATATTAGCTACATTTTTGTCTACAAGCATATCTAATAAATCTGTAAAAAATTTTGGTTCTACTGGCGACTTAAATATAAAAGGGACTTGTCTTATAGCATACGAACTAAGCCCAAATTCTTCTATATCAAAACCAAATTTTAAAAACAAGTCCATATTTTGCTCTATTGTTATTTTTTCTAAATGTGTTGCATTTATAATAATTGGCTCTATAAGCCTTTGACTACTTATATTTTCTTCTCTAAACTTTTTACTAAGGTCTTCATATATAACTCTTTCATGTGCAGAATGTTGGTCTATCATAAACATTTCTTGATTTTGCTCTACAATCCAATAAGTGTTAAATATTTGCCCAACTATTTTGTAATTATTAAAAAACTTTTGCCTTTTATGACTATCTTCTTTAAGGTCTTCTTTTTGTTTAATTACTTTTTCTATTTCTTCTTTTAATATTAAATTATCATCTTTTCTTAAATATTTATTATATACTATATCTTTAATAGTTTTATTTGGTATATTAACTTCTTCTTTTGGCTCTTCATCTAATATAAAGTTATTTTTTTGGTTATCTTTATATTGTATATTTTTATAATCTTCATCTTCTATTATTAATGGTTCTATATTTAAATCGTTTTCATCTTCTACTATCAAAGGCTCTATATTTATGTTACTTTTATCTTCTATTATTAAGGGCTCTAATTTTATATCACTTTCATCTTCTATTAATAAATCTTCTAGCTTTTTCTGTACCTCAACATTAAAAGGCTTTGTTTCTGTTACATCTAAAAATGTATTTTTTTCTTCTATTTCTATATTTGGTATTAAAATTTCCTTTTTTAATGTTTTTTCTACTGCATCACATAAAAAATTATGAATAAAATTTTCATCCTCAAAACGCACCTCTAGCTTTGCAGGGTGAACATTAACATCTACAGTATTTTCTGGTACAGTCATATTTATAATAAATATAGGAAACTTTCCAATCATTAATTTACCCTCATATCCTTCTTCTATGGCAGATTGTACTATATTACTTTTTATATATCTACCATTTATAAAAAAGTTTTCATAAGAGCGATTTCCCCTTGATAATTCTGGTAACCCTATAAGTCCCTCTATATTAAATCCATTTTTACTAGCTTTTATAGGAATTAGTTTTTTGCATATTTCTTTACCATATATATAAAATGCTGTATTTTTTAAATCATCATCACCTATTGTTTTAAATATTTCTACCCCATTATTTATATAAGTGAAAGATATATTAGGATGTGCTAATGCAAGTCTATTTATTATTTCAGATATATAGCCACCTTCTACAGAGTCCTTTTTTAAAAATTTTCTTCTAGCAGGGGTGTTAAAAAATATATTTTTTACAATAAAAGTTGTACCTTTTAAAGATGCAACTTCTTCTTCACTTATTATTTTCCCACCTTCTATTGTTATTTTATTCCCTATAACATCATCTTCTGTTTTTGTTATCATCTCTACCATAGATATAGATGCAATACTAGCTAATGCTTCCCCTCTAAATCCAAGAGTTAATATACTATCTAAATCATCTATTTTTTCTAACTTGCTTGTTGCATGTCTTAAAAAAGCAGTTTTTATTTGACCCTTTTCTATACCTATCCCATCATCTTGTATCTTTATAAAAGATGTTCCACCATTCTTTATTTCTATTGTAATATTTTTGCTAAGAGCATCTATAGAATTTTCCACAAGCTCTTTAACAATAGAAGCGGGGCGTTCTATAACTTCCCCCGCTGCTATTTTATTAATGAGATTATTTTCTAAAAGCTTTATTTCTCTTTTCAAAATCATACCTCATTTCTTATAGGTTTTGTAACTTACTTTTTATTTCAAAAAGCTTTTGCCAAGCCTCCCTAGGAGATATATTATCTATATCAAGACTTTTAAATTCTTTTTCTAACTCATCTACAAAAAGTATAGTTCTTTTAGTAGATGCGTTATAGTAAAAATCTTCTTCATCTTGATTTTTTTCATCTAAATTTTGTATATTTACATTAGATGTTTTAGTAGCATCACAAACATTTAAAATTTCTAATATTTCATTAGCTCTATCTATAACTCTGCTAGGAATACCAGCAAGTTTTGCAACATGTATACCATAGCTACTTGTTGCACCACCTTTTATAATTTTCCTTAAAAAAATTATATCATCGCCATTATCTTTTATCTCAACACAATAGTTATTAACTCCATCTATTTTACCTTCTATTTCTGTAAGCTCGTGATAATGTGTTGCAAAAAGAGTCCTAGCACCTATTCTCTCAGCTATATGCTCTAAAACAGCCCACGCTATACTAAGCCCATCAAATGTACTTGTACCTCGTCCTATTTCATCTAATATTAAAAGACTTTTATCTGTTGCATTATTAAGAATATTAGCAACTTCCGACATCTCTACCATAAACGTACTTTGTCCTGTTGCTAAATCATCACTTGCTCCAACTCTTGTAAATATTCTATCTACAATACATATATCAGCGTTATCACAAGGTACAAAGCTACCTATTTGAGCCATTAAAACAATAAGAGCCACTTGTCGCATATATGTAGATTTACCTGCCATATTAGGTCCTGTAATAATAGCCAACCTATTTTTTTCTTTATCTAACATAGTATTATTAGGTATAAAGCTATCTTCTACTAAAAGCTCAACAACTGGGTGTCTACCAAGAGATATATTTATATTGCCATTTTTATCATCTAACACATTAGGTTTTTTATAATTATTTTTAATAGCAACTTCTGCAAAAGATAATAAAACATCTAATGTAGCAATAATATTAGCCATTTTTTGTATACGCCCTATATTATCTGCTAAATGGTTTCTAACTTTACAAAATTCTTCATATTCTATTTCCACTAGCTTTTCATCTGCGCCCAATATAGCCTCTTCTATCTTTTTAAGCTCTTCTGTTATAAATCTTTCACAATTAGCTAAAGTTTGCTTTCTAATATAGTCATCTGGCACCAATGATAAATAAGAATTAGTAACTTCTATATAATAACCAAAAACTTTATTATACCTTATCTTTATATTTTTAATACCAGTTTTTTCTCTTTCTTTTTCTTCTAAATCTAAAAGCCAGCTTGTCCCTTTATTTTTTGCCTCCCTAAAGTTATCTATTTGTTCATTAAATCCATCTTTTATTAAATCTCCCTCTCTTATACTAAAAGGAGGCTCTTCTTGTATAGCACTACATATTATGCTATACAAGTCCTCTAGAGTATCAAAATCATCACATATATTTTTTATTAGCTGTGTATTAGATTTTAATAAAATTTGTTTTATTTCTGGCAAATTTTTAAAGCTGTTTTTAAGAGATATTAAATCTCTAGCATTTGCTGTTTGATAAGATATTTTACCAATAAGTCTTTCCATATCTTTTATTTTAGAAAGATAATCTATTAAGTCAATTTTATCTAAAGTGTTATTTTTTATATATTCTACAGCTAAAAGCCTATTTTCTATATCTTCTTTATCTATTAATGGTTGCTCTATCCACTTTCTAATAAGTCTAGCCCCCATAGGAGTTTTTGTTTTATCTAACACCCATAATAGCGAACCTTTTTTAGACTTTTCTCTTATAGTTTCTGTAAGCTCTAAATTTCTTCTTGAAGATATATCTAAAGACATATATTTATTAGTTGTATATTTTTTAACATTAGATATATGAGATAAATTATTTTTTTGAGTATCTAAAAGATACCTCATTAAAGCTCCACTAACACTTATTAATATTGGTTCTTCATCTATACCAAACCCGCTTAAATTTAAAACATCAAAATGTTTTAAAAGAGTATCTTTAGCATTATCTATTTCAAAATAAAAGTCTAGACAATTATAAATTTTAATTCCAAAAACTTTTTCTACATTAGATACTAAACTAAATTTACTATTACATATAATTTCAGATGGATTATATTTAGCAATTTCGTCTATAACTTTAGATTTTTCACTAAGGCTAAATTGTATAGTTAAAAATTCTCCAGTAGAAACATCACAAACAGAAACCCCTATACCAGCTTTGTTTTCAAAAAGGCACATAATATAATTATTTTTAGATTCTTCTAAAATATTAGTATCTATAACAGTTCCTGCTGTAACAACCCTTACTACATCTCTTTTTACAATTTTACCACTCATATTTTTAGGGTCTTCTACTTGCTCACATATAGCAACTTTGTGTCCTTTTTCTATCAATTTTGCTATATAACCATCTGCTGAATGAAAAGGAACACCACACATATCTACTTTTAAAGGCTCGCCATCTTTTTTACCACAACTTTTTTTAGTAAGAGCAATATCAAGTTCTGAAACAGTTATAACAGCATCTTCAAAAAATAGTTCATAAAAATCTCCAAGTCTGAAAAATAAAAGACAATCTTTATAATTTTCCTTTATCTCTAAATACTGGCTCATCATAGGTGTGTATTCTATCATATTTTCCTCCTAATTAGTGGCAACCAGAGCAACCTCCACAGCCTCCACCACAACAGCCTCCGCCTTGTTGTTCACTTTCTCCCATAAGAGTTGCATTAAATATATCCATAACGCTACTTACCATTTGGTTAAATTCTCCTTCGGCTTTAAAAAGTTCTGTTATAATAGTATTTTCTTTCATTTGCATAACAAACTTATTAAGCTCTTCTCTAGCATTTTCAAATTCTGGTCCTGCTTCTCCTCTTTGCATTCTCATTTGAAAATCTTGAGTTTTTTTAGCGTATTCTTGTAACATCTCAATGGATTCATTATCTCCTTCAAAGATATATTTTGCCTCTTGATATTTTTTACCTTCTTTAGTTTCTAATAAAGCGTTTGCAAGTTCTCTTGCTTGTTCAAAAAGATTATTCATAATTTTTTCCTCCTAAAAATTTTTAATATTTTATATAACTTCACCCATTAAATAGAACGTTTTGCAATCTATTATTTTAACATCAATAATATTTCCTACAAGCCTTTCTCCACCGCTAAAGTGTACAAGGCTATTGTCCTCAAGACGTCCTTTTAAAGTTTTAGTTTCATCATCATATTCTTCTGCCAATACTTTATAAGTATTACCAACTTTTTCTTTATTAATCTCTAATAAAATAGGATTTAAAGCTTCTAAAACATTGTTAAATCCCTCTTTAATTACTTTTTCATCTACTTGATTTTCCATTTTAGCAGCTGGTGTACCTGTTCTTTTAGAATATATGAAAGTAAATGCACCGCTAAATCTTACTTTTTTAACAACATCTATAGTATCGTCTACTTGTTCTAGAGTTTCTCCAGGAAATCCTACAATAATATCAGTAGTAATAGCAATATTAGGTATTTCCTTTTTAATTTTTTCTATAAGTCCAAGATAATGCTCTTTAGTATAATTACGATTCATTTTTCTAAGCACTTCATTGTTACCAGCTTGGAAAGGTAAATGTATGTGATTACATATTTTTTCGCAATCTCTCATAGCATATATTAAACTATCAGATAAGTCTTTAGGGTGGCTAGTCATAAATCTAATACGCTCAAGCCCATCTATTTCATTTACTTTTCTTAAAAGTCCTGCAAAATCTATATCCTCTTCAAGACCTCTACCATAAGAGTTTACATTTTGTCCAAGTAAAGTAATTTCTACAACACCATCTTCTACAAGCTCTTTTATTTCCTTTATAATATCCTCACTCTTACGGCTTCTTTCACGACCACGAACGTAAGGTACTATACAATAAGAACAAAAGTTATTGCAACCAAACATAATATTTACACTAGCTTTAAATTTATATTTTCTAATGCTAGGTAAATCTTCAACTATTTCTTTATGTTCTTTCCATATATCAAATACTGGTTCATTAGTTTCAAAATTAGTATATAAAAGCTCTGGGAATTTATATAAATTAAATGTACCAAAAACTAAATCTACGTGTTTATATGTTTTTTTAATAGTTTCTATAACTATGTCTTGTTGCATCATACAACCACAAAGAGCAATTTTTAATTCTTTATTTTCTTCTTTAGCTTTTTTAAGATAGCCTAAATTACCATAAACTTTATTTTCTGCATTTTCTCTAACACAACAAGTATTATATATAATAAAATCTGCATCTTTTTCATCTTGGGCATCTATATATCCCATATCTTTAAGCATACCATCTAATTTTTCACTATCTCTAGCATTCATCTGACAGCCAAATGTAGATATAAGCATTTTCTTTTTTCTACCATTAGCTTTTTCAAAATCTTCATTTATTTTCTTTATTTTTTCTATATATTGTTTTTGCAATAAAAGCTCTTCTTCAGAAACTTGTATTTCTTCTCTTTTACCCAAATTTTTTACCTCCGTTTATATATTTATATCAATTATTATAAAATAGACTTATTTAATAGTCTATTATATTTTACTTTAAAAATATTATTTTGTAAATATAGTTATATTTTTATCTTTTTATATCAAAATAGGTAATATTAAATTTAAACAATAAAAAAGTATCTTAAACACTTGTATTTAAGATACTTTTTATTATACTAATTAAAATTTTTAGTTTCTGTTCCTATTAGTTTACCATCTATATAAAGTTCAAACTGAGTTGGTTTATCTCCTGTAACAGTTATAGGTAAAGGAAAACTATTGGCATTATGATTACTAGACCATATTACAGTAGATTGTCCATCTACTACTTTTACTACTTTTACCTCCACACTTTCTGTACCCTCTGGCAAAGTAGGATTTACAACTAATGTTTCAGATTTTAAAACAGGTTGTGATGTTGTAGTTTCTGTTTGTTCTACCGTTGTATCTTGCGTTGTTGTATCTTCAACTATTGGCTGTGTTGTTGTTTCTGTTTGCTTTTCGGTTGTAGTTTCTTTTTTACCAATACTAACAACAATACTTATAGCTGTCCCTTCAGAAACTTCTTCACCATATGCAATGCTTTGCTCTATAACTTTGCCTTCTTCTACAGTATCGCTTTCTGTCTTACTAACTCTACCAACAGATAAGCCCTCTGACTTAATCTTATTTTTAGCCTCTTTTTCACTAAGCCCTATTAAATAAGGGACTTGTACATTATTATCCTCTTCTTCTGAACCTTTACTTATATAAAGAGTTAAAGAATCGTTAGGTTTTAAACTGCTACCAGCCTCTGGTCTTTGTTTTACAACCTTACCTATTTCTACTTTATCATCGGATATATATTCTTCTTTAAGGTCTACATCTAAAGATTCTACTTTTTTATAAACTTCAGATATATCAAGCCCTACATAATCTTCTATTTTAAATTGTCCATTCCCTAAACTAAGAGTAACATTTATATTACTACCTTTTTTTACTTTTTCTCCAGCCTTTATATCTTGCTCTATTATAGCCCCTTCTTTTATAGTATCACTATAATCTTCTTTTATATTTGTTATATATATTTCTTTATCTTTAGCAAGCGCTACAGCCTCTTCCCAAGTTTTACCCGTAAAATCTGGTACTTTAGAATTTCCACCAGACAACACCCATACTATTAAAAATCCTGTTATTATCCCTACAAGCAATAGTGATGTTACAACAGCCCATATAGTAACTTTTCGCTCTATACTCTTATCATTTTGATTGTCTATATTATATGGTGCAGAATTATTAATGTCTTTTTTATTACTTGGTATTTGTTTGCTAATACCTATTTTTTCTACACTTTTTGTAGATTTTGATGGTTTAATCTTTTCTTTATCCATATATTCCTTATCTTCATACTTATCTTTTGGTTTATCATTATTTGTTTTATTAGCCATATTTTTTATTTGTTCCATTTCTTCTGGTTTTATAACAACAGTTGGACTATCTTCATCAATAAAATTATTATCTGTTACAAAATTTCCACTTTCATCCGATAAAGCCATTTTAAGATCATTATTAAGCTCTTTTGCAGATGAATACCTATTATCTGGATTTTTTGTTGTAGCCTTTAAAATAATCTTTTCTAAACTATTTGATATGTTTGGATTTAACTCTTTCATATCCGGCAAAGGCTCATTTATATGCTTCATAGCAAGCTGAACAACACCATCTCCATCAAATGGTAGTTTACCTGTTACCATCTCAAACATTATTATCCCAAGGGAATATATATCACTTTTAAAATCTACATATCCACCTCTTGCTTGTTCTGGTGAAAAATAATGGACACTTCCCATTGTATCTGTTGTTATAGTATTTGATGTTGTTGCTCTTGCTATACCAAAATCTGTAACCTTTATACCGCCTTCTTTAGTTACTAATATATTTTGTGGTTTTATATCCCTATGGACAATATTATTACTATGTGCAACTTCTAAAGCATTAGCAATTTGTATAGATATACCTAAAACTTCTTCATTAGTAAATGGTGCTTTTGTTTTTATAATATCTTTTAACGTATACCCATCTACATATTCCATAACAATATAATATATGTTGCCATCATTTCCCACATCATATACATTTGCTATATTAACATGTGCTATTCTTGCAGCTGCTCTAGCCTCTTTGCTAAACTTTCCTATAAATTCTTCATCTATAAATTCTTCTTTTAAAACTTTAAAACTTACTTTTCTATCAAGCTTTAAATCTTTTGCACAATATACATTGGCCATACCACCTACACCTATTAGCTCTATTATCTCATACCTATCGCTAACAACTGTTTTTTTATCCAGTCTCATATTATCACCTCTATTTCTCTATAATAATAACAGCTATGTTATCTCTTCCACCATTATTATTTGCCTCTTGTATAAGATTTTCTACTTTTTCCTGTGTAGGTACACTTTTTTTAGATGCTAACTTAAATATTTCATCATCTGTCAACATATCACTTAAGCCATCTGAACACATTATAAAAATATCGTCTTCAAAAACATCACAAAATAAAGCATCTGCTTTTACATTTTTTTCTGTGCCTAAAGCTCTTGTTAAAACATTAGATTCTTTAGAGTTTTCCGCCTCTTCTTTAGATATTACACCAGCTTTAAATAAATCCATAACATACGTATGGTCTGATGTCATTTGTGCTATTTTATTATTTCTTATTCCATATAGTCTACAATCACCTACATGTGCTATAAATATTTTATTATTTTTAATAGTTGTTGCCAAAAGGGTTGTTCCCATATTTTCGTATTGTTTGTTCGTCTTTGCAAGGTTAAAAACTTGCTCATTAGCATATGCCAATGCTGATACTAAAAGGTCTAATACTTCATCATCTTCTGTTTCATATATAAATTGCTCAAAAGAATCTATAGCAACTTCGCTAGCAACTTCTCCTGCCTTATGCCCACCAACACCATCTGCAACAATATACAAATTATCAAGGCTACCTATCGGTTCATTATTAATATATACATAATCTTGATTTACTTTTCTAAGTTTACCAACATCAGTGTTACCAAAACCTATCATAACAACACCTCTTTTCTAATATTTATAGCTCTTTCTAAGCTGTCCACAAGCTGCATTTATATCGCTTCCTAGTTCACGTCTTACAGTTGTCTCTATGCCTGCTTTAATAAGCGTATCTGCAAATTTTTTAATCTGCTCTTTTGAGCTTTTTATATAATTTCTTTCCTTTACATCATTTACTGGTATAAGATTTATATGTGCAAGGCTACCTTTTAATAACTTTATTATTTCCTTAGCATCTTGTTCTCTGTCATTAACACCTGCAATAAGAGCATATTCATAAGTTACACGTCTTTTTGTAGTGTTGGCAAAATATTTACAAGCATCTACTATTTCTTTAACAGTATATTTTCTAGCAATAGGCATTATATTTTTTCTATCTTCATCTGTTGGGGCATGTAAGGATAGCGCAAGGTTTATTTGCATTTTTTTATCTGCAAGCTCATATATTTTTGGTACAATACCACAAGTAGAAACTGTAATGTGTCTTTGTCCTATATTTAATCCATCTTTATGATTTATTATTTCTATAAATTTTAAAAAATTATCAAAATTATCAAAAGGCTCACCACTACCCATAAGAACAATACTTCTTATTTTTTCTTTACTATCTTTTTGTATCTCATATATTTGTGATACCATTTCAGATACTTTTAAACTTCTTTCTAGTCCATCTAATGTAGATGCACAAAATTTACAGCCCATTCTACAACCTACTTGAGATGATATGCAAACAGCATTTCCATAGCTATATTTCATTAATACACTTTCTATAATGTAATTATTTTCTAACTTAAATAAATATTTTGTTGTCTTATCTACACTAGATACTAATTTATCTACTATTTCTATTTCTGTCATTTTAAATTTATTACTTAATTTTTCTCTAAAATCTTTAGATATATTTGTCATTTCATCAAAAGAAGAAACATTTTTTTGATGTAACCAGCTAAAAACTTGTTTCGCCCTAAATTTTGCCTCTCCCATATTTAATATTTCTTTTTCTAATTCATCTAATGTAAGAGTTTTTATATCTATTTTTTCCATAAATTACCTTTCTAATTTATTCTTTTTAATTTTGCAATAAAAAATCCATCTGTATTAAACATATTAGGTAAAATTGTTATATATCCCTTTTCAAGTCCATCTATTTCTAAAGAACTATTTATACTACAAAGCTCAAAACCATAATTTTTGCAAAACCATTTTATATTTTCTATATTTTCTTCTTCAAATAAAGTACAAGTACTATATAAAAGTGTTCCACCTTTTTTTACATATTTATAAGATGCTTTTAATATTTCTCTTTGTATACTTACAAGCTCCTTTATATCATTTTCTGTTTTTGTATATTTTATATCTGGCTTTTTCCTAACTATACCAAATCCAGAACAAGGTGCATCTATTATTATTTTGTCCGCAACCTCTTCATCTTCTTTATAAAACTTTGTTCCATCTTTAAGCTCTAGCTTTATATTTTCTATATTTAATCGCTTTATAGTATCTTGCATGAGATCTATTTTGTGGTTATGTATATCCCTTGAAAATATTTTACCTTTATTTTTCATAAGATAGGAACAATAAAAAGACTTTCCTCCAGGAGCAGAGCATACATCTATTACAACATCATCTTCTTTAGGATTTAATATTTCTACTAAAAGCATAGAGCTTTCGTCCATAATATGAAAATAACCCTTTTTAAAAGAAGCACTAGATGCTATATTTTTAGTTTTTGTTATATATAGGCTATTATTTGATATACTACCATCTTCTACATTCATTCCTTCTTTTATAAGCATATCTTTAAGTTCACTTTTTGTTATTTTATTAGTATTTACACATATAGAAACTTTAGGTACTAATATATTAGCTTTACATATTTCTTTTGTTTTGCTATAACCAAATTGTTTTATCCATTTTTCAACTACCCACTTTTCATATGAATATTTAGTAGCTAAAAATTCGACTGGTTCATTTTTTTCATCTGGCAATTTTATATTATGAATATTTCTAGCTATATTTCTTAAAACACCATTTACAAATCCACTAAGCCCATTAAATTTTTTCTTTTTAGTAAAATTTACTGCCTCATTACATACAGCAGAAATAGGTATTTTTTCCATAAACTTTATTTGATAAACAGATATTCTAATTATATTTAATATAAGTGGTTTCATTTTTTTAGTTTTTATATTAGAAAAACTATTTATTATATAATCTATATAAATAATATTTCTAAGAGTACCATTTACAAGCTCTGTTATAAAAGCTCTATCTTGGGAGCTTATATTTTTATTTTCATTAAAAATCTTTTTTAACGTTAAGTTATTGTAAGATTGTTGTTCTAATATATCTATTAGTGCATATACTGCAATTTCTCTAGCGTTCATCTTTTCACCTAAAATTTTATTTTAGTTATATTTATACAAAATATAACACTATAATTTTATATTAAAAAAATATAATTTTCAAGCATTTAATCTATATATTTTTATTATATCTTATTTTTTATAAAACAAATAGATAGAATGCTATATAAAGCACTCTATCTATTTACCAAATTTAAAGTCATTATTGAAATTTTTTCCAATATTCATCTATCTTATTATCCTCTACCGCATAATAATACTGGTCTGCTATATCAAAAATTTCACTTTCATCATCTATTAAATAATAAGTAATATTTTTTTCTTTTTTTATGTTTTTCTTTTTTATTTTTTCATCTTTAAGCCAAGTTAAAAATGCTTGTTCCCATTTATCTGCATATTCTTTCCCTAACTCTTCATAGCTTAGTATTTCATCTTTTACTTCAAATATAAATTCTTCAATTTCAAGCTTTATCATCTTAATTTCTCCTTTTATAATATTTAGATATAATTATACCAATTATTATACCACAAATACCACCTATAATGTGTGTTATTTGAGATATATTGTCACTATAAACTATACCATAATATATTTCCTTACCAAGATACATCATAGTAATAAGTATCATAGTTATAGGTATTTTCCCATCTTGAACATTAGTAAAAGATGTTAAAATAATAAGCATAAAAGCTATACCACTAGCTCCTAAAAGGGCATTTTCTGATATAATAACCTGTACAATGCCTGTTATAAAAGCCGTTATAACAATAAGAGCTAATAACATTTTAGAGCCATACTTTTCTTCTAACATAGGTCCTACTATTAAAATTATTAAAAAGTTATTGAAAAAATGTTCAAAGTTAGAATGTCCTAATATATGTGTGAAAACTCTTACATAAGATAATGGATCTGTAAGAGATGATTGATAAACACAAAATAATTTTGCTGTTGTGTATCCATCTGTTATAGTTCCTAGTCCTAAAACTATTAAACATATTAAAGTAAAAGTAAGTATAACTGGAGAATTATACTTTAATTTTTTTAAATATTCCATATATACCCCTTTTTTAAACATCTTTTTCTATAAAATGCTCTGGATATTTATCCCAATATTCTTTATATACTCTATTCTTATTATTATCAAAATTAAGTTGGTACATTCTAAAAGTTACTAATATATTTTTAGGTTGCCACATTTCTTTGTATGTATAACAATATTTCATACCTACATTTTTCATTACACCACCACTTCTAGTATTTTTAATATCGTGTGTAGCAGTAATATATGGTATATTTTCCTTTTTAATCATCTCTATAAAACCCTTTACTGCCTCTGTAACAATACCTATATGCCAAAATTCCTTTTTTAGCCCATAACCTAAATCGTAACTTTCATTACTAGCTATCCCTAAATATCCTATTGGTATGTTATCCTCTTTTAAACATATAGCATATCTATATGGATTATTATTTTTATATTCATTTTCATATTTTTCATAAAAAAACTTTTCTGCTTCTTCTAAAGTTTTTAAAGGATACCAAGGAAGGTATGTATTTACTTCTTTATCTTTTTGTATATCAAATATTGCCTCTATATCATCTTTAGTAAACTGTCTTAATATTAGTCTATCTGTATGTATTATTTTATCCATCTATATATCCCTAATTTTATATTTTATTCATATCTAAGACATTCAATTGGGTCTAATTTAGCTGCCTTACCAGCTGGATATACCCCAAATATAACACCAACTATTGTAGATATAAGCATAGCTCCTATTGCCACTGTTATAGATAAAACTGGTGGTTTCATTTCCATACCCGTGCTAGCTGTAAAGAAAACATTTAGAGAGTCTCCTAATATTACACTAACGAAATATCCTAATAGTATACCAATAATACCACCTAAAGCACATATAAACATAGATTCTATTAAAAATTGTGTTTTTATATTACTATTAGTAGCACCTAAAGACTTTCTTATACCTATTTCTTTTGTTCTTTCTGTAACTGTTACAAGCATTATATTCATAACACCTATACCACCTACTAAAAGAGAAATCCCTGCTACAAACCCTATAAATATAGTAAACATATTTATAACTTGTTCAATAGTTTTTACCTGTTCTATATTAGACACAGCCATATATTTATCATCTGTTGTATTGTGATTTGCCGCCAACATTCTAACAATTTCATTTTTTGATCTTGTTAAATTTTCTGTATCATTAAGCTCTACATATAGCATATCAACTTCTTCTGATTCAGATATATCAAGAGCAGTATTAATAGGCATGGATATAATGCTACCCATCATAGCTGCATTTTCTGCACTAGTAACACCAACTACCTCAAAGTCATAATCTTTATTATTAATAAATAAATTTACTTTTTCACCTACAACATCTTTTCTCCCAAAAACTTTCATAGCTATATCTTCATCTATAATACATACTTTTGCCTTAATATCATCTTCTTTTTCTGTAAAAACTCTTCCATATTTAATTCTAAAAAAGTTTTTTTGCATATGAGAAAACTCTACTTCAGAGCCAAACATACTTAATACTTCTTCTTCATCTGGATTCTTTAAAGTTATGCTCCCTCTTAATGTAAGGTATGCTGAGCTATATTTTACATTAGGATGTTTTTTTATATTTTCTGAATCTTCTAAAAGTATTTTATCTTTGGCAGTAAGCCCTGCTCCCCAATTTTTCATTATTTGCATTGCTTTAGAATTTAATATTTCAAATGTACTTGAAATAGTGTTTTCAAACCCTTTACCAAGTGCTGTTATAGTTATAACAGAAGACACACCTATTATAATACCTATCATAGTAAGGAATGTTCTCATTTTGTTAGAAAAAACACTAGATATAGCAGCAGATATATTTTCAAAAATATTCATATTATCACACTCCTTTATTCATATCTAAGAGCCTCTATTGGGTCTAACTTAGCTGCCTTGCTAGCTGGATATACCCCAAATATAATACCTATAATACTAGATATTACAACTGCACCTATAACAACTGGTATAGAAACTTCTGGCTTTAGTGTAGAACCTAAAAGAGATATTACTCTACCTGCTAAAAAACTACCTATGTAACCAAATATTATGCCCATAATCCCTCCAAGCAATGCAACAGTTATAGCCTCTATCAAAAATTGCATTTTTATATTACTATTAGTAGCACCTAAAGATTTTCTTATACCTATTTCTCTTGTCCTTTCTGTAACTGTTACAAGCATTATATTCATAACACCTATACCACCTACTAAAAGAGAGATTCCTGCCACAAGCCCTATAAAAACTGTAACTATTTGTATAGTACCATTCATAGAGTTAACCATATCAAAGGCCGAATTTACAACATATGTATCTTCTTCATTATTATGGTTAGCAGATAATGTTTTTAATATTAGTCTTTCTGTTTCTTTAAATATACTAGTATTTTCTATTTTAAGACTTATACTTTCAAATGTCTGTTGTGTATTATCCAAAAAGTCCATAGATGTTTCTATTGGGTAATATATTTCTGGTGTATAAAACTCACTTTCCGTTTCATAAACACCTATTATTTCTAAATCTATACTTTTTATATTCCCAAAAACTGTTTCCGCAGTTATTGTTTCTCCTACTACATCTTCTCTGCCAAATATTTTTTTAGCAAGCTTATTATCTATTACAGCTACCTTAGATTTACCATCTCTATCTTTTTTATCTATAAATCTACCATATTTCATTTTTAAGCCTGATAATCCTTTTGTATCTTCATTAGAACCATTTAAAACACAACTTTCTAATTGAGATGGGTCTTTTAATTTTACAGTCACATTAGAGCCATAACTTGGTGATACAAACTCTATATTATTTATCTCTTTTAAATCTTTTATATCATCTAATGTAAATTTATCTTTATCTCTTATTGTTTTATTATATGATGTTGAAACTGATACTGAATCCACATTTATACCAGAAAAACTTTCATTAATATCTTTTTGAAATCCTCTACCAATAGCTGTTATTATTATTACAGCTGTTATACCTATAATTATACCAAGAGTTGTAAGAAAAGTTCTCATTTTACTAGAAAGAATATTAAATATAGCAGATTTAAAATTTTCTATAATATTCATTAGCTTTCACCTACAATCTTTTGGTCTTGGTTCAAATAATCTTCCAAAACTAAGCCATCTTTAAAACGAATTATTCTCTTTGTGTATTCTGCAACATCTGGTTCGTGAGTAACCATAACTATTGTTACCCCATTATTATTAAGCTTTTGAAAAATTTCTATAATCTCAAAAGTAGATTTAGAATCTAAATTACCTGTTGGCTCATCTGCCAATATTATAGCTGGGTCATTTACAAGGCTTCTAGCTATTGCTACCCTTTGTCTTTGTCCACCAGACATTTCATTAGGCTTATGATGTTCTCTTCCCAAAAGTCCTACTATATCTAAAGAACTTAAAGCCTTTTTTCTTCTTTCTTCTCTACCAATACCAGCATACACCATAGGCAATTCTACGTTTTGTAATGCTGACAATTTAGGCAAAAGATTAAAAGATTGAAATACAAACCCTATTTTCTTATTTCTAACAAATGCAAGCTTTTTACCAGAAATTTTACTAACATCTTCTCCGTCTAATATGTATTTTCCTACTGATAATGTGTCTAAACAACCTAAAATATTCATCATCGTAGATTTACCACATCCAGAAGAACCCATTATAGAAACAAATTCACCTTTTTCAACACTAAAATTTATACCTTTTAATGCTTCCACTTCTATTTTACCATTTTTATATATTTTCCTTACATCTTTTACTTCTATTATGCCCATATTAGTACCTCCTTACATATTAGGATTAGCACCTTTTTGCTCCTGTTGTGCTGAACTATCCACTGGTGTAACTTTCATACCATTTTGCATATTTTCTGTTGGAGCAGATACAACCTTTTCTCCTTCGGAAAGCCCTTCTACCGATGCAACAGAATTTTTAATATTTTTAACTTTTATATTTCTTTTTTCAAGGGTGCCATCTTCTTTAACAACAAATACATATTCTGAGCTAACATCATCTACCTTTTCAGACATATAAGACATAATAGGTATAATTAAAGCATTTTCATCCACTTTTGTTGTAATAGTTAAATCTGCCGTATATCCTGCTTTTAAAGCCGTATTAGCTGGCATAGATACTTCCACCTTTACAACACTTTTTTCGCTACCACCTGTATTTTTAACTTCTGCTAAAGGATATACTTTTGTTATCTGTCCTTTAAATTCTTCATCTGTTGTATCACTTTTTATTAAAACTTCTTGCCCAACAGCAACACCATCCATGTCATATTCTGGTATGTAAGATTCTATAACAAGATCATTTAAGTTTCCTACCTCTGCTACAATTTTACCTTCTGTTACAGCTTCTCCATCTGCAACATAAAGTTTTACTAATGTACCTGTTATAGGTGATGTAGATGCTGTTTCAAAATCGTTTATATCTTCTGTAAGTTGATTTACTCTAAGTTGAGCTTGTTGTACCATAACTTTTTGACTATCTATTTTATTTTTTGTATTAGGGTCTTGATTTTTATTTTTTGCACTTTCATATTGTGCTTTATTAGCATCTAGTTGTTTTTTAGCAGAATCTAAACTATTTTGTGCACTTGTTTTTTGATTTTCTAAATTTGTAAGAGAAGTTTCAAAATTGTTAAATTCTGTTTGAGATATTGCCCCTTGAGAATATAATATATTTGCCCCATCTAAATCGGATTTAGCTTTTGATATATCTTTATCTAACTGTATAAGATTATTTTCTAAATCAAGTATTGTTTTTTCTGATTGACCAATTTGTGCCTCCAACTGTTTTATTTGACTTTCATCTGTTGGTAACATAAGACCTTGTAAAGTCAAATTAGCCGATTTTAAAGAAAGCTTAGCATCATCAAGTTGCCTTTTTAAATTTTCTAGTGCGGATTTATCATAATTTACTAAAACATCTCCCTGTTTTACTGCATCTCCCTCTTTTAAAGGCAAGTTATTTACTTTTCCTGTATTTTTTGCATAAACAGATATTTTATCTCTAAATGCAACTGTTCCATCTGCATCTACTGTTATTTCCATCTTTTGGGTTTTAACGTTATCTACTTGAACTGTTGGTATAGTCTCTACATTTTTAGGCTTTTTAGATAATGTTGCTACCCCTAAACCAGCTATCCCTATTATTATAACTCCTATAACTATCGCTATTTTTTTTTTCATATTAACTAACCTCCTAAAATTTCACATACATTATAATACGATTATTTTTTTTAAAAGTATTATAATATTAGATAAAATATTAATTTATTTTAAATATTTGTATAAAATAACATAAAATTACATTTTATAATTCAAAATTTATTCCAAAATGTTTATAACCCATTTCTGTTATTTCTCTACCTCTTGGCGTTCTTTTTATAAATCCTAATTGTATAAGATATGGCTCATAAACTTCTTCTATTGTGTCGCTTTCTTCTCCTACAGATACAGCAAGGTTATCTAAACCAACAGGTCCTCCAGAAAACTTTTCTATAATAGTTTTTAATATTTTTTGGTCAATAGGATCAAGTCCTAGCTTATCTACATCTAAAAGATTTAATGTTTCTCTAGCAATATTTTTTGTTATATTTCCATCATATTTAACTTGGGCAAAATCTCTTACTCTTTTTAATAACCTATTTGCTATTCTAGGTGTGCCACGGGAACGTCTTGCAATCTCTAATGCACCCTCGTCATCTACTCCTACGCATAAAACGTCAGCTGAACGCTTTATTATGTCCCTTAGTTCACTCGAATTATACATTTCTAAACGACTTATTACTCCAAATCTATCTCTTAAAGGATTTGTTAAAAGCCCTACCCTTGTAGTTGCACCTATAAGAGTAAATTTAGGTAAGTCTACCCTTATACTCTTACTGCTTGGCCCTTTACCTATCATTATGTCAAGCGAAAAATCTTCCATAGCTGGATATAAAACTTCTTCTATTGCCCTATTAAGTCTATGTATCTCATCAATAAATAGTATGTCACCCTCATTTAAAGAGTTTAATACAGCTGCCATATCTCCTGCTCTTTCTATTGCTGGTCCAGATGTTACCTTTATATTAACACCCATTTCATTTGCTATAATGTTAGATAATGTTGTTTTGCCAAGTCCTGGTGGTCCATATAATAAAACGTGGTCTAAAGGCTCATTTCTCATTTTTGCAGCCTCTATATATACTTTTAAATTTTCTTTTACCTTTTTTTGCCCTATATATGTATCTAAACTTTGAGGGCGTAATTTCGTTTCTATATCTGTATCTTCCTGTTTAAAATCTGATGTTATTATTCTATCTTTTATATTAATCACCTCCTATTTTGATAACTTTTTAAGGCATAAGCCTATCATTTTATCTACTGGTATATTTTTATCTTCAATAGAACTAATAGCTTTTAATATTTCTTGTTTTGTAAATCCAAGCGTAACTAAAGCTTCTAAAGTTTCTTTAGTTGTATTATTTTCCTCTATGTCCTTAACTGTTTTTGTTTCTATACCCATAGTGTCTAATATATCAACTTTGTCCTTTAGCTCTAAAGCTATTCTTTGTGCTATTTTCTTGCCTATTCCTTGTCCACTAGATAAAACTTTTATATCTGATGTTATAATAGCTGATACTATTTCCTTTGGACTCATAACATTTAAAAGAGCCATTGACCCTTTTGGTCCAACACCAGATACAGTTATAAGCATCTCAAAAAGCTGTAATTCTTCTAATGTTAAAAATCCAAAAAGAGAAATTTCCCCCTCTTTAACATTCATAAATGTATATATCTTTACATTTTGATTATTTTTACATAAATAAACATATGACCTTTCAGAAACATTGACTTTATAGCCTATGCCATTATTTTCTATTAATATTATACCATCCTTTAATACTTCTACATTTCCCTTTATAAAACTAATCATTTTTTGCACCTAAACCTTAAACTGATTTTCACTACATATATATTTGTAGCCTATATCTTCTAATTTTTTTACTATCTCTTGCTTATTAGCATTGTAACTATCACAGAAATTATCTAAACTATCAAAATCATCTCTAAGTTTTGTATTTATAAAACTTAATAACATATATGGGTCTTTTGGTATATTCATATTTATCTTCTCCTTAAAATTTTTCTATTAAATTATATTTATATTATCTCCTACTTTACTCTATTTATAATATATTATATAATATCTCTATACTTAATAAAATATAGGTGGTGATTTTATTAAAAATTTTGTTAATAAAAATATTGATAAAATAAGTCTTATTTTATGTATATTTAATCTTCTCGCTTATTGTATCCAGACGAAATATGGAACTTTATATGATTACATATTTAAAGCCCTTTCTGGTATAGCTACTATTTCTATATTTATTTTATGCTACTTTTTAGCTAGAAAAAAAGACAGCAAATATTCATCAATAACTTTAATAATTTTATATATATTCCTTGGTATACTTCTTATCTCATCTATCTCAATATTATTTTTATCAATTATTCCTCCTCTAAAATAGGTAAAATAGAATAACCATTATTTTCTATTTTATCACCAAATTTAAATTTAATTTCTTCTTTAAATATAGGGCCATTATATACAAAAGTATGGTATTCACCATTTTCTCCGCATATGTCAGCTCCTTCTTTTTCTATTTGTTCACATATTTCTTTTGTCATAGTCATACCTAAAAATTTATCATTTAGCATTTTAGTATTTATAACTGTAAATGCTGATGAAAAGCCACTTTCTAAAAACTCATATACAAGTGTTTTTCTATTTTCTTTCCAAAGAGGAAAACAAGGCTTAAGACCCACATTTTCACATCTTTCACTACACCATACAAGATGTCCTTCTAAATCTATATCTCCAAATATACAAACTTCTGCTCCTAGCTCTTTTGCTTTTGTAAGTCCTTTTTCAAAATTTTTAGTATATTCTTCTCCATTTGTTTCTATAAGCCATATAGGTATATTCAAAGATTTTGACACATTGTCTAACAATCCTTTAGGTACACCGTGAAACCAAGATAAATTTCTATCTTTGTTATATGTTATAATAAAGCATAAAGGCTTAAGACCTGCCTTTATAGCCCTATATATAGCAAGCATACTATCTTTACCACCACTATAAGATGCTACAAACTTTTTTCCCTTTAAATGTTCTTCTATCATTTTATCACCTTTTCTATTTCTTCTATCGCCTCTATTAATATTTCGTTTTGTTCTTTTTTATATATACCTATTCTAAAATATTCATCTGTAAGGTTAGTATAATTGCTACAACTTCTTATACAAATATTATAGTTATCATATAAAGTTTTATCAAAACCTTTATACCCTTTAAAAAATATATAATTTGCATTACTCCCTATTATTTTAAAATCTAACCTTTTAAGGCTACTTATTATTTTATCTTTTTCTATGCTTATATATTCTAAACTTTTTTTCAAATATTCTTCAAAGTCTTTAAGACAGTATATCCCCATCTCTTGAGCAAATATAGAAACAGCCCAATCTGCACCATAAAAATATAAATTATTTATAGTGTTTAAATTATTTGTTATACAATATCCTAGCCTAAAACCTGCTAATGCAAATATTTTAGTAAATGCTTTTAAAATAATTAAATTATCATATTTATTTATAAGTTCTTTACAAGTATAATTATTATTATATTTTATAAAGTCTATAAAACATTCATCTACAAAAACATAACCTTTACTAACCTTTAATATTTTTTCTATTAATTTATTTTCTATTAATTGTCCTGTTGGGTTATTTGGGTTACATAGAAATATTATATCAAATTGCTCTTTTTTAATAATTTCTAATATATCCTCTTTTAAGTTAAAACTATCTTTTTCCAATAAAATATGTTTATATATTTTACAATTTACTGTTTTTAAAGCTCTTTCATAGTCTGCAAAAGTTGGAGCTAATATTAGTGCATTTTTAGGTTTTATATAATTAACTATTCTAAAAATTATATCCGATGCACCATTACTACAAAATATATAATCTTTATTTATATTTTCATATCTACTAATCGCCTGTCTTAAATTTGTAGAAAAATTATCTGGATAAAAAACACTTTTATCTAAAGCATTTTTCATTACCTCTAAACTATTTTCTTTTAAGCCTAAAGGATTTATATTAGCAGAAAAATCTATTATGTTTTTATTTTTAAAAATTTCATTTCCACCATGTTCATATTTATACATATTATCACCATATTAAAAAATTAAATAATAAAATTATTATAAAAATTATTGTAGATATGTACATAAGCTTATTAGCAAGTAATATATCTTCTATATTAGCTTTTCTAATATTATCTCCTATTGTTTTCTTTTCTACAATTTTTCCTTTATATGTGCTTGTTCCCCCTAGCTGTATTTCTAAAGCTCCTGCACACACTGCCTCTGTATGAGCAGAATTTGGGCTTAAATGGTTATATTTATCTCTTATATAAATTTTTATTGCATTTTTAAAATTAAGCTTTGCTATAAAGCTTGATATTATCATAAATATTGCAGATATTCTTGCTGGTATAAAATTTACAACATCATCTAACCTAGCAGAAAATTTACCAAAATATATAAATTTTTCATTTTTATAACCTACCATAGAATCTAGTGTATTAATAGCCTTATAAACCATACCTAAAGGCACTCCACCAATAGCTAAAAATATTAATGGCGCTATAACACCATCTGATAAATTTTCTGATATAGTTTCTACTGTAGCTTTAATTATTTTTTCTTCCTCTAAATTTTCTGTATCTCTACCAACTATATAAGATAAATATACCCTAGCATTTTTTATATTATTATTTTTAAGCTCTTTATATATTTTCATACTTTCTTTATAAAGACATTTAGGTGCTATTATAAAATAACTCATTACACTTTCAAATATAACTCCTAAATAAAAGTTTAGCCTATAAAAAATATTAACAAAAAAAGTAAATAACAAAAATACTAAACTAATTATTGCTATATTCATAAATATACCATATATAAACTGAACTTTATATTTTTTTATATTTAGCTTATCATATATTTTTATACCTATATTATTTATATGTCCTAAAAGTCTTATTGGGTGTAATGGATTTTGTGGGTCTCCTAGTATACAATCTATTATAAAACCTATTATTATAGCATATTTAAAAACCATATTAACCTCTCATTAAATTATATAAAAAACTATATAATTCTTTATCGTTATAAATAACATAATTTGCACTATTTTTTAATTTTAAAGAAATCTCTCTACTACCACCAAAGCCTATTCCAACTTCTGCAAGCTTTAACATTTCTATATCGTTATCCCCATCACCAATAGCGACAAATTTAAAGTCAAACTTTTCAACTACATCTTTTTTATTAATAACTTTTGTTACACTATGTATTTTATTATTTTTAACTGTTCCCTCACAAGAAAAATATCTACCTTCCATATTAAGCTTTTTTAAAATAGGCTTAATTATTATATCTAAATTTCCTGTTATAATATAACATTTTTCTCTATTTTCTAAAATAAACTTTTCTATATACTCATTTAACTCTACATTTTCTACTACTTTATGTATTTTTTCTAATGGTATACTTTTTAACATATTAACTCTATTTATAAAGTTTTCTGAAAAGCTTTCTAGTCCATTCATAGCTTTTTCTGTAAGCTGTTGTACTTCTTCATATAATCCTATTTCCTTAGCCACTAAAGGTAAAATTTCTTCTTTTGTTATTGTAGAATCTAAATCAAAAACAAATTTATAATCTATCATATAGCCCTCTCTCTTATTTTTCTATACCAACACGAGCCATAACACCTTTTTTATAATAATGTTTAATCTCTGTCATTTCTGTAACTAAATCTGCTCTTTCTTTAACACTTTCTAAAGCATATCTTCCAGTTAATATAAGCTCTGCATTTTCTGGTTTTATATCTATTAAATCTAATATTTGTTTTTCTGTTAATATTTCCATATAAACAGCCACATTTATTTCATCAAAAATATATATATCATATTCATTTTGTTTTAAAATTTCTATTGCTCTATCATAGCCATTATTACCACAAGATATATCATAGTCTTTTAATGCACCTTTTTTAGCAAATCCTCTTCCTGTGCCATATTGTTCAACTGTAACATTAGGTAAAAATTGTCTTATAGCCTTTATTTCGCTGTATTCATCATCTTTCATAAACTGTCCTATATATATCCTTTTTCCTGCTCCAGATGCTCTAAGAGTTAAGCCAAGCATACAAGTTGTTTTTCCTTTACCATTTCCTGTATAAATTTGTATATATCCTTTTTCCATAATATCCTCCTTAATTAATTTAAGGCAAGATACATATCTTGCCTAATTTTAGTTTTCAATATTTATATTTATATTATTTTTCTTAAAAAATTTTAAAATAATATCTTCCCATATTTTATCTTCTTTTTTATCTAAAGAAAATGACTTTTGGCTTGTACCTGTTGTACCTGTTATAATATTATTTTGATATATAATATTTAAAAACATAGCATTAGCATTATCACAAATATTATTAATGCTACTATCATCTAAAGAAAATACTATTTTAAAAAACTTAGGCTTTATATTACCTTTTATAAGGCTTACAATATATGGTTTTAGCTCTTTCCATTTAACAAAATATCTATTCTCATCTTCTTGTAAATAATCTTTATTTATATTTCCTAAAATATCATATTTAACAATAGTTTCTAAAGATATATTTCTAACTTCTAATTTATCAAAAGCTTCTTCCTTTAAAAGCCTTTGCATAAAAACTTTTATTTCGTCGTTTTCAATAGAAAAAACTAACATAACCCTCACCTCAAATACATTATACCAAAAAATAGTATATATAACAAGTACATATACTATTTTAATTATTTATTGCTCTAATAATTTTATAGCTTTAAAAGCTGCTGCTTGCTCTGCATCTTTTTTATTTTTACCTTTGCCTACCCCTAACTCCACATTATTATGTGTTACTTTTACAGTAAAAACTTTATCGTGAGCTGGTCCTTCTTCATCTATTATTTCATATTTTATTGGCTCTGTGCTATCTTTTTGTATAATTTCTTGTAAATACGTTTTACAATCATTCATCTCAAAAGTATGACGCTTTTCAATTATAATATCTTCCATTTTTGTTAATATAAAATCTTGAGCATTTGATATATCATTAGAATCTATATATATAGCACCTATAATAGCCTCAAAAGCATCTGCTAATATAGAGTCTCTTTCTCGCCCACCTGTAAGCTCTTCACCTTTTCCAAGCATAATATTTTCACCTATATTTATTTCTCTAGCTTTTTTGGCTAAAGAGCCTTCACATACTATACTAGCCCTAAGTTTAGTAAGCTCACCTTCAGATAATTCTTTAAATCTTGTAAAAATATGTTTGCTTATAACAAGCTCTAAAACAGCATCTCCTAAAAACTCCAATCTTTCATTGTTTTCTACATACTCTTTTCTTTCGTGACTAAAAGATGTATGTGTTAATGCAATATTTAATAAATTTTTATCTTTAAAATTATAATCTATATTTAAACTCATTTCTCCTCCTATTGTAATAAATTTTTCTTAAAGGTAAACACAATCTATAATTATTATTTATATTTAACAAAAATTTATTCTTTTAATATTTGATAAAAAGGTGAGCATACCTCATAATAAGCAAAGTATAACTCACCGAAAATACTACAACTATTTTGCAGCTTCTATATAATTAACTGCATCTCCAACTGTTTTGATTTTTTCTGCATCTTCATTTTGGAACTCAATACCAAAACTATCTTCTAAATCAGATATAATTTGGAATAAGTCTAAAGAATCAGCGCCTAAATCATCTGCAAAAGTTGTTTCTAAAGTGATTTCATCTTCAGATATACTCATTTGTTCTGCAATAATTTCTTTAACTTTTTCAAATACCATATTGAATTACCTCCTTTATATTTTTTAACACATATTAATATACTAGATAAAAGTAAATTTTACAAGTCTTTTTTTAATTTTTTATAATTTTTTATAACTTATTATCTTCTAAAATAGCATTTTCTATTTTTGCAGCAATATCTGTATCTATAAACTTATAACATTGATTTATAGCGCTTTTAATAGCCTTTGCATTAGAACTGCCGTGTGCTTTAACAACAAGTGATTTAAGCCCTAAAAATGGTGCCCCTCCAACCTCTGCATAATCAAATTTCTTTTTAATATTTTTAAAAGCTCCTTTAGATAGAGCCCCACCTATAGAATATAATAAGTTGGAAGTTATTTCCTTTTTTATAACTTCTGAAAATGTTTTTACAATACCCTCAGATAGTTTTAATATAACATTACCAACAAACCCATCACATACAACAACATCGGCATCTCCAGCTGGTATTTCTCTACCCTCTATGTTACCAACAAAATTTATATTTTTAGTTTGTTCTAAAAGCTCATAAGCCTCTTTTGTAAAAGTATCCCCTTTTTCTTTTTCAGAGCCTACATTTACAATAGCAACTTTAGGGTTATTAACTTTCATTATATTTTCCATATATATTTTACCCATTTTAGCAAAATTAGGTAAATAAGATGGCTTGCAGTCCATATTAGCACCAGAATCTATTAAAAATGTATATCCATTGTTAGCATTTGGTATCAACGTTGCAAGAGCTGGTCTTTCTATTCCCTTTATACGCTTTATAATAACAGTCGCTCCCGTAAGTAATGCTCCTGTGCTACCTGCAGATACAAAAGCATTAGCTTTTTCTTCTTTTAAAAGCTTTAATCCCACTACAATAGAAGAATCTTTCTTTTCTCTAATAGCAGATGTAGGACTTTCTGTTGTTTCTATAACTTGTGTTGCATTTTGCACTATTATTTGTTCTTTATTATATTGATATTTTTGTAGCTCACTATTAATAATGTCTTCTTTACCTACTAATATAAGCTTTATATCTTTGTTTTCATTAATAGCATCTATGCTCCCTTTTATTGTTTCATAAGGGGCATTATCGCCGCCCATTATATCTATGGCTATTATACATTCTTTCATATTATCACCTAATATCCTTTGTTTTATTACCCATTAATATAAATTATACATTTTAAATAACCAATTATCAAGTATTTTAAATATTAAAATTTTTATAAAATATAACAACAAATCTAAAATTAAGTATAAAAAATACCTACTAAGCATTTAGTAGGTATTTTTAAGCTTATTAATCATTGATAACTATTAAGCCTCAATGATAGTTCTTTTATTGTAAGAGCCACAAGATTTACATACTCTATGACGTAACATTAATTCTCCACATTTATCGCATTTAACTAATGTAGGGCTAGAAATTTTCCAGCTTTGAGCTCTTCTTTTATCTCTTTTAGATTTAGACATTTTCCCTTTAGGACAAATAGACATTGTTTATACCTCCTTATTTTTAAAAAGATGCAAAAATTTTTCAAATCTAGGGTCAATATAATCTCTATCGCAACCACAGTCACCTTCATTAAGATTATGACCACACACATGGCATAACCCTTTACAGTTCTCAGAACATAGAGCTTTCATAGGCAAATTAAGCAAAAGATTTGTTTTGATAGGCTCTTCTAAATGTATAATATTATCTTTACTAGAAAATACCCAAATTTCATCATCATCTGTCATATCTTTAGAAAAAACTTCAACCATATCAAAAACTATTTTTTGACTAAATTCTTTAAGACAAGAATTACAATTAAAGACAACATTTGCTATAATATTACCCTCAAATGTATATTTACCATAAGAATTAGTAATAGTACCTTTACCTTTTATATACACATCTTGGTGATAGACTAAAGACTTAGGCAAGGCAATATTACTTTCAAATTCTACCTCTTTACTAAACCCACTATTAAGACTATCAACATTAATATTCATAAAAACACTCCTGTTCCATACGAACAAACTATAAATTTTTAAAAAAACTCTTAAAAATTTTCATAAAACACAACCTATATTATAAAGCTTTATTAACTATTTGTCAAGAAGTTCTTTTGTATCTCTAGCAATAACAAGCTCTTCATTTGTTGGTATAACTAAAACTTTAATTTTTGAATTAGCAACAGATATAACTAACTCTTCGCCTCTTTTAGAATTTTGTTCTTCATCAAGCTCTATACCAAGCCAAGATAAGTAGCTACAAATTTCTTTTCTACTATTTTTACTATTTTCACCAAGACCAGCAGTAAATACGATAGCATCTACCCCATTTAATGTAGATGTATACTCACCTATGTATTTAGCTACTTTGTAATGGAAAGTATCTAAAGCTATTTGTGCTCTTTTATTACCTTCATTTGCAGCACCTTCAATATCTCTAAAGTCGCTAGATACACCAGATAACCCAAGAACACCAGATTTTTTATTCATAAGTTCATCTACTTGTTTGTTGTTTAATCCTTCTTTTTCCATAATGAAGGATACAACAGCAGGGTCTATATCTCCACATCTAGTTCCCATAACAAGACCCTCTAATGGCGTAAATCCCATACTTGTATCCATACATTTACCACCATTAATAGCTGCAACGCTACCACCATTTCCTAAATGGCAAGTAATTATTTTAAGGTCTTTTATATCTTTACCTAAAACACTTGCTGCTCTTTCAGAAACATATTTGTGGCTTGTCCCGTGAAAACCATATCTACGTATTTTATATTTTTCATATAATTCATAAGGTATTCCATAAAGATAAGCCTTTTCTGGCATAGTTTGATGGAAAGCTGTATCAAATACAGCAACTTGAGATATGCCAGGAATTAAACTTTCACAAGCTCTAATACCCATAAGATTAGCTGGATTATGAAGTGGAGCTAATTCTATACAATCTTCAATAGCTTTTATAACTTCATCTGTTATAACAACAGATTTTGCGAAGTGTTCACCACCGTGTACAACACGATGACCAACAGCATTTATTTCTTTAATATCTGATATAACACCATGTTTTTCATCTAATAAAGCATCTATAACCATTTTTATAGCATCTTCGTGATTTTTCATTTCTTTTTCTACTTCGTAAACTTCTTTACCTTTATGTTTAAGTCTACCATCAATACCTATTCTCTCACATAACCCAGAAGCTAATGGATTTTCTGTAGCCATATCTATTAATTGGTATTTTAAAGAAGAACTACCACAATTTAATACTAAAACTTTCATTTTTATCCCTCCAAATTTTTCATTTTATATAAATATTATTTTTGTTGTGCTTGAACAGCTGTAAGAGCAACTACACCTACTATATCTTTAGCAGTACAACCTCTTGATAAGTCATTTACTGGTTTTGCAAGACCTTGAGTGATAGGACCATAAGCATCTGCTTTTGCAAATCTTTGTACTAATTTATAACCTATATTACCTGCATCTAAATCTGGGAATATAAGTACATTAGCAGTACCTGCTACTTCGCTATCTGGAGCTTTAGTTTTTGCAACTTCTGGAACGATAGCTGCATCTAATTGGAACTCTCCATCTACAATAAGATTTGGATATTCTGCTTTTATAAGCTCTAAAGCTTTTAAAACTTTATCTACATCTGGGTGACTTGCACTACCTTTTGTAGAGTGTGATAATAATGCAACTCTTGGTTCTTTTCCTGTAAAGCCTTTAAAAGATTCTGCCGAACTTTTAGCAATAGCACAAAGCTCTTCACTTGTAGGATTTTGACATAAGCCACAATCACCAAATACAAATACACCATTTTCTCCATATTCACAATTAGGCACCATCATTAAGAAAAATGCTGATACAGTTTTAACACCAGGTGCTGTTTTTATAATTTGTAATGATGGTCTTAAAACATTTGCTGTAGAATTTATAGCACCAGCTACCATACCATCTGCTAAATCACATTTTACTAATAAAACACCAAAATAAAGAGGGTCTTTTAATAAAATTTCTTTTGCCTTGTTTTCATCAATACCTTTAGATTTTCTAAGCTCTACAAATTTATCTATTAAAACATCTATTTTTTCATAATTATTAGGGTCAATAATAGTAGCACCAGATATATCTAAATTACCAGATTTTGCCAATATCTCCTCTTTATTTCCTACCAATATAATATTAGCTATATCTTCTTTTATAATCTCTTGAGTAGCCTCTAAAGTCCTCATTTCTAAAGATTCTGGTAAAACAATAGTTTTTTTATCTTCTTTTGCAGATTTTTTTAATTCTTCTAAAAAATTCATTTTAATCCTCCTTTTCAAGACAACGTAAAGTTTATATTCTACTTTGTATAATATATTTTCTTTCAATTATATTATAATCATTTTCTAATATATATACAATATAAAATTTAGTCAATTTTTAAATATTATCCATAATTATTTTAGCTATATCCCCTAAAGGAGCTTGGATATTTACTCCCCCTATTTCATTTGCTGCCTTTGGCATACCATAAACTACACAGCTGTCCTTGTCCTGTCCTATAGTAAATCCACCCTTGTTTTTAATATTTAATATGCCCAAAGCTCCATCTCTTCCCATACCTGTCAATATAACTGCCAAAGCTTTAGCTCCTAAATTTTTTGCAGCACTATCAAATAATACATCTACCGAAGGCATATGTCCATTTACCTTTTTCTCTTTTTTGCAAGATATAAATAATGTCTTATTTTTTTTCAAAATTCTAGTGTGGTAATCTCCAGGTGCTATATAAACAACACCATATTTTAAAACATCTCCATCTTCTGCCTCTTTTACATACATATTACATATTTCATTCAACCTGTTTGCATAAATTCTAGTAAATCCAGGAGGCATGTGTATAGCTATAACTATTGGAGGAACATTTTTTTCTAAACTTTTTAATATAGTCTGTACTGCCTCTGTTCCTCCTGTTGATGCCCCTATAACTATTACTTTATCAAATAAATTTTCTTTATGATTTTTTTCATAATCAGCATTTACTACACTAGAAATCTCTCTTAAATTATTCATTGTACTTATTAGTTTTTTTATAAAAGCTTTGTATTCAGTGCTTGTAGGTTTTTGACTTAATATAATATTAGCAATAGAACCTTTAGTCATAGCTAAAAAATTTACATTACTATTTTCTCCTACACAAATCCAGTTTAGCTTAGCCTCATAAAAAAAATCAATTATATCGTTAGAATGTTCCTTATCCTTTGATGGTATTTGAACAATAAAAATTTCACTTTTTTTGCTTATATACCTTTTTATATCATCTAAATTATTTATACATCTTTTAACATTTACATTATATACTTCTAAGCTTTTTTTAGTAACACTTAAAAACTGGGCTGATTCTGAAAACAAAACTATTTCAAGCTTTTTCAAAAATATCACCTCATTAAGTAGCCATATATTTTAAGCTCTGATAAAGCATAAAATCTCCCCACTTTATCAGAGCTTATATTTTGCCTAACAGTATAAAAATTTATCAATATCTAATAAAAGCTGAACTTCATCATTCATTTTACCAATAGCTTTTATAAACTGATTTTGATATTTTAACTTTGCGTTTGGTGGAGAAGATATAAAGTTTCTAGGAATATACAGTACCTCATTTACTGTATCTACAATAATACCTATTTGGTCATCATCATACTCTATAATTATAATACATGTAAATTCATCATATGCTCTTTCTTCTTTATTAAATCTTACTCTAACATCTATAACTGGTATAATAGAGCCTCTAAGATTTATAATTCCTTTAATTGCTTCTGGGTTTTCTGGCATCCAAGTTATAGCAGGCACTGGTATTATTTCTATAACATGTTTTATATCAATACCAAAAATCTCATCTTCTATGATAAACGTCAAATATTTATTTTTAGTAGTATCATTTTCCACTCCATTTTGATACATTTCATTTTCCATTTTTCTATCCCCCTATATTTTAGTTGTCATAAAATCCTGCAACATCTACTATTAAGGAAATATCACCATTTCCAAGGAGAGTACAGCCACTTATGCCTTTTACTTTCTTAATATATTTAGGTATACTTTTAACAACTACTTGTTGTTCGCCTATAAGTTCATCAACAAACAAGCACACAGTTCTACCCTCTAGCTCTAACCTAATAACAACACCTTCTTCAATATCTTTAATATCTGTTGGTGCATTAAAGAAATCATATAATCTTACTAAATTAAATACATCTTCTCTAAGTGTTATCATTTCATTACCGTCTGGGTCTAAAAATATATTTTCTTTTTTAGTTTTAAATGTTTCTTGAATAGCTGCAATAGGTATAGTATATTTAGCCCCGCCCATACTAATAAGCATACCTTCAATAATTGCAAGAGTTAAAGGTATTTTTAATACAGTTGTTGTACCATATCCTTGCTCACTTTCTACAATAATACTACCTCCAACAGCATCTATGTTAGCTGTAACAACGTCCATACCTACACCACGTCCAGAATAGTTTGTAACGGCCTCTTTTGTAGATAGCCCCGCGTGGAATATAAGTTGGTATATTTCTCTATCTGTATATTCTTCCTCTGGTTTTTTCAAAATACCTGCAGATTTTGCTTTAGCCATAACTTTTTCTTTATTAATACCAGCTCCATCATCTTTAACACTTATAAGAATTTCTCCACCAGAGTTTCTAGCCTCAAGCTTAATAACGCCTTTTTCTTCTTTACCAGCTTTAACTCTATCCGCTGGAAGTTCTACACCGTGGTCAACAGAGTTTCTTATAATATGCATAAGAGGGTCTGCTATATGCTCAATAATATTTTTATCAACTTCAGTATCTCTACCTTCAATAATAAGTTCAATATTTTTGCCAAGGGCTTTACACATATCCCTAACTATTCTTTGCATTTTAAAGAATGTTGCATCTAATGTTACCATACGCATACTCATAACACTATCTTGTACATCTTTTATAATTTTTCTAAGCTGTCTAGCAGATTTATTAAAGTTTTCAAGCTCTAATCCATCAAGATCTGGATTTTGAGTTGTCATAGCCTCTGATATAACAAGCTCACCCATAAGATTTAATAACTGGTCTAATTTACCAATACTAACGCTTATCATTTGTTGTGATGAACCTTGTTTTTTAGTAGCCTCTTTAGATTTATCATTTTCCTTTTTAGGTTGCTCTTTTGTATCTTTTTTAGCCTGTTCTTTTGGCTGTTCTTTTACTTCTTGCTTAACTTCTTTTTCTTCTTCTTTTTCTTCTACTTCTTCAAGATATAAAACTTTTAAAAATACTGTTTTACTAAGCATTTCGTGTACTTCTTCATAATCTTTATTTATAGAAAATATAATTTTAAATCCTTTATCTCTTATTGTTTCTATAGATTCTTCAGATGTAACATCTTGTGGCTCATAAACAATATTATCTGCAATAGGTTCTAAATTATGTACTATTGTATAAGAACGAATATTTTCCATTTCACAACCATCATCAAAATAGATTGTTGCTTTATATCTTTTTAGTATATATGGTTTAAGCTCAAATCTTTTTAAATATATTGTAGAGTTTATAGTTTCGTGCATTTGTTCGTATGATATATCCGTAGCTATAACAAATTTGAACCCATCTTTTTTTATTATTTCTTCAGAGCTTTCATTTGTAACATCTTGTGGTATAGTATGTATTACATCTCCAAAATCTTTTAAATTGTTTATAACATTAAAAGCCCTTATATTTTCCATACCACTTTCATCTTCAAAATATAAATGGCATTCAAATTTATGTTCAAATTTTGATTTATCTGTATTACTAATTTTTTCAATGCTACTTTTTGTTTCTTTAGGTTCTTCTTTTACCTGGCTGCTAGTATCTGATGGTTCTTCTTCACCTTTTAAAACACTTAAAAAAGCTTTTATTCTTTTAATAACTTCTGTTGGATCTGTATCTGCCTCACCACCATCTGCTATTTTAGCAAGCTCGTTTTTTATAAAATCCATACCTTCAAGAACTAAATCTGTAAGTGTAGAATAGTCTACCTCTGATGGATTTTCTTCTCTTAAAAAGAAAAATAAATCTTCTATGGCATGAGCTGTTTTAGAAACATTATCATACATCATCATAGCTGCTGATCCTTTAACTGTATGCATTATTCTAAATATTTCATTAATATTATCCATAGAATATCCATCTTCACACTCTATTATTAATTGTTCCAACTGATCTAAAAGTTGGTTCATTTCAAATATAAACATATCTAGCATAGATTCTCTAGAAAAATCTGCCACGTTTTATCAATCCCTTCTATCTTTAAGTAAATTTGTATTTATAACAATTTTTGATAATTTATAAATTAAAATAATTATATCAAATTTTTATAAAAAATCAAATTGTATGTTTATTTTTTCCTATATATTGCTGGCATAACATATTCATAGTCTGTTTTTATATTATTTAATGTTTCAGAGTGACCTATAAAAAGATATGCACCCTTTTCAGATGCATCATAAAACTTTTTAACAAGCTTTGTTCTTACTTCTTCATCAAAATATATCATTACATTTCTACAAAATATTACTTGAAACTTTTTCTTAAAAGGAAACTTTGGTTCCATTAAGTTAAATTTTCTATAAGTTATTTTTCTTTTTATATCATCTACAACTTGAACCTTTGAACTATCTATAGATTTAAAATAATTATTTTTCCAATCTTCACTTAATAGTTTTATTTGTTCTTTTGTATAGACACCTTTTATAGCCTTTGCTAAAACTGTTGTAGATATATCTGTTGCCAAAAGCTCTGTATCCCAGCTTCCTTTATTTTTAAAGTAATCTGTAAGTATCATCTCTAATGTATAAGACTCTTCTCCCGATGAACACCCAGCACACCATATCCTAACATCTTTATTTTTTTCGTTTTTTTCTATATATGGTAATACAACGTTTTTTAAATATTCAAAATGATCTGTTTCTCTCATAAAAAATGTATGATTAGTTGTCATTCTGTCTATAAATGTAATAGATGCCGTCCCCGTTTTATCATTTACTAAATATTCATAATATTCAGTAAAATTTTTTAACCCCTTTTTGTCTAGTATATTTTTTAACCTAGAATATACTAATGACTTTTTATCACCAGTCAAATTGATACCGTAGTTTTCTTTCATATAATTACTAATGGCTGAAAACTCGTTATCAGTTATCTCTTTCATCTAATATCACCCAATTCTCTTTTTTATAATTTATATTAATTATACATAAAATTGATAAATATGTCGATAGTTATATTTTATATTTTTTATTTTTTATTTTTTATAAAATATTAAACTTTAAATATAATTGAAAAACTATTTTTTTTATTATATAATTATTTTATATGAAGTTATGTAAAATATATTTAAGGAGATGATTATATGAAAAATACACCACACATAAATCAAACTGCTGAAATAGCAGAAACTATCCTTTTACCAGGTGACCCTTTAAGAGCAAAATTTATAGCAGAAAACTTTTTAGAAAATCCTATCCAATTTAATGCTGTAAGAGGAGCTTTAGGATATACTGGCTCATATAATGGTAAAAAAATATCCGTTATGGGAACAGGTATGGGTATGCCTAGCATTGGCATATATTCCTATGAACTTATAAAAACGTTTGGCGTTAAAAATCTTATAAGAATAGGCTCTTGTGGTGCTCTTAGCAAAGATTTATCTGTATATGATATAGTTTTTGGTATGTCAGCATCTACTGACTCAAACTTTGCAAGCCAATATCAATTACCAGGTACATTTGCTCCTACTTGTAGCTATAAGCTTTTAGAAAAAGCTAAAAATATAGCAGATAGTAAAAATATACCAGTACATATTGGCAACATTTTATCCAGTGATATTTTTTATTCTGAATTTAAGGATGCTCACAATTTATGGGCTAAAATGGGTGTGTTAGCAGTGGAAATGGAGGCAGCAGCTTTATATATGAACGCTGCAAGACTTGGTGCTAATGCTCTTTGTATATTAACAGTTAGCGATCATATAATGACTGGTGAAGAAATATCTGCTGAAAAACGTGAAAAAACATTTACAAAAATGATGGAAATAGCTTTATCTATGGCAGAATAATAAAAAGGCAAGGATAACCTTGCCTTTTTATTATTAATAAATAGTAATTTTTAACTAGCTACATTATTCGCTACTTCTTCAAAATCTTTATATTGGCTTAAATCTTCATTAAAAATTTTATATCAATAGCTAAAATTATTCCATTTACAACCGCTTTATTTTGATTTAATGGAAGTTGAATTTTCCCCCCTATTTATTTATAATACAATAAATTTGTCACAATAATATTATAAAGTCAACAATATAACAAGCATTTTTTAAGAAAAAATATAACCTCTCTAATCTTTACATTTATCTTATTATCTGTTACAATTTTAAGTAAATTTTATATGTATAAATAATAATATTTAGATTAAAAAATAACCTGGAGATCTTTATGTCAAAAAATAATATTATAATTGCTTTTTCATCTGATAAAATATGTAATAATATTAGTTCTATACTTACAAAAAATGGTATTGTATATGACTATATTTGTAAAACAGGGGCTAACCTTAGAAAATGTTGCTCCTATTATGATAACGGTATTATACTATGTGGAACAACATTTATAGATGAGCCTATGTACAATATAATAGAAGATTTTTATAAAGATTTTAGCTTTCTAATGTTTGGCAGTGTAGACAAAATAGGAATATATAGTGATGAAAAAGTTTATAAAATTTCTACACCTATTAAACAAGAAGACATTATAAATTATATAGATATAGCGTGTTATAAAAATATGCAAAACATTAAGGAAAAAAATAATAAAATTATAGAAGAGGCAAAAAGATTGCTTACATTATATAACAACTTTACAGAAGAAAATGCTCATAAATATATTCAAAAGAAAAGTATGGATAATGGTAAAAAAAATATTGATATAGCTAAGCTTATTATAGCTAAATATAAAAGTAGTAGAATATAATCCTACTACTTTTATATTTTTATATTTAGGTTATTGATTTAAAACTCTTCTTGCACCATAATAAGTTTTTAACCCATAGTCATTATTTAAACTAGATATTATAACACCTTGATTTTTACTATCCGTACAGTGTATGTATTGATTATTACCTATATATATACCAACATGAGATATTTGTGAATTTCCACCTGTGTTAAAGAACACTAAATCTCCTGGTAAAAGATTACTTTTTTCAACTGGTGTACCATTTAAGTATTGGTCTTTAGATACACGGTTAAGATTTATACCAAAGTTTTTAAATACTGAATATGTAAATCCAGAACAATCTGTCCCAACATTAAGGTTTGTGCTACCATATATATAAGGTTTGCCTAAATGTGCTTTAGCAAAATTTATAACATTTTCTGCCGTAGCGCTTGAGCCAACCGTTATATTTTGTTCTTTTTTATCTGTTATACTGCCAAATTGTGAACTTATATAACCAGATGTTCCGTTATATTTAACTTTCAACCAACTTCCATCATTTTGTAATAAATCTGCATATGCCCCACTAGGTATAATTGATAATACTTCTGATGATGTGTTTGCCTCTTTTCTAAGATTAAGACCACTATCCGATGTTATTTTAACATATTGACCTGTTGGTTTATCATTATCTTGATTATCATTTTGTGGTTTTGTTTCTTCTGGTTTAGAGCTAACAAGATATTTATTTTCTATATAGCTTACTTTTTCTTCAAAAAATATTTGGGAAAAATCTCCCTCTTGTTTACCAACTACCACCATAGAGCCAGTAGGTATAGAACCTATAGCACCAATTTTATCAGATGCTTGAGGATAAACAGGAACATAATCCGATTTTTCATTTATAATTTTTGCAAACTTTGTTGTAATATAATCATCATTTGTAAAAGATATTCTAAAAACAGAATCTAAACTGTCCATTTTAGAAATAGCTTCTCCATTATTAGAAGATATAATAGATATATCGTTTTGTTTTACAGTATCTGTATTTGTAGCTGTAACAACATTTGTAGCATATACTGGGACATTACTAAATAATAAAGCCAATGCTATTACAGAAGTTTTGGTTGTAGTTTTTATTTTCAAACCAATATCCCTCCTTAATGTAAATATTTATAAATATATACTTATAAAACATTATACAATAAAGAGGTTATTTTTGTCAATTTTAGTTATTGTTTTTATGTAATATTTTATTAATATATTTCATATATGCAATTAAATCTAATTATATTTTTTTATTATTTTTATTGATATTAATGTTAAAATGTAGCTTTAAAATACAATATATTAAGAATAAATTATAACTTTTTAATGATAAAATATTAGAAACATAAAAATAAGATTATAAATTATGTTATAATAAAATAACCATTTATATAAAATAGATATATTGACATAGTATTTAATTTATACTACTATAAAATAGATGATTTATAGGAGGTATAAATATGACAAAAAAACTAACAGCTATTTTATTTTCTTTATTTTTAATATTTTCTTTAGTAGGTTGTAACAAAACAGAACCTATAAGTATGAACCCTATTAATATTGACTTTGATGTTAAAACTGTTGATAATGGCACAATAACTTTTAATTATCCAATAGATGAATGGGAAGAGGCTCCTAGCTTTAATCCAGATTTAATAAAAATACTTTTATACCCTAAAAACGATTTAGAAAAAACAACAAACATTACAGTAGGTATAACAGCTGAATCCACCAACCTTACACTAGATGATTATGTTAAATTATTGCCAAGTCAATTAGAAAAAAGCTCTCCTGGCACAAAAGTTACTGTTGCAGAGCTTAGAAAAATAAATGATATAGAAGTAAGTTATATAGAGCTTAACACAAAAATTACAGAAGAGGCTATGGAATACGGCCTACAAAATGGCATATTTTCACAAGAAAATATTGAAGCATTAGGTGGTAAAGAAGCATTTTTAAATCAACCAGAAAAAAAGCAAATACAAATGAATGTATCTTTTAATGATAGAATTACTAATATAACAGGCACATATGAAGACGATAAAAATAGAGAAACTGTTTTAAAAGCTATGACTACTATGGTACAAACTTCTACATTAAAATAAATTATATTTTAAACATAAATAAGCAACTTATATCTATTAAAGTTAATAAGTTGTTTTTTTATACTATATTATAAATACTAAAATTAATAAAATTTTGATTTTTATGTAAAAATAATATATAATATTAAATTATAAATTATGGAGGGATTAATAATGAGTAAAGAAAAATTTTATATAACAACACCTATTTATTATACAAACAACTATTTACACATAGGACATTCTTATACAACTATTGCAACAGACACAATGGCTAGATATAAAAAAATGAGAGGATATGATGTAAAATTTTTAACAGGTTCTGATGAACATGGTCAAAAAATAGAAGAATCTGCAAAACAAAAAGGCATATCTCCTAAAGAGTATGTAGACCATATAACAAATCACATAAAAGAGCTTTGGGACCTTTTAAATATAGACTATGATTATTATATTAGAACAACAGACGAAAACCATATAAAAACAGTTCAAAAAATATTTAAGGCTTTGTATGATAAAGGAGATATATATAAAGGCACTTATGAAGGTCTATACTGTACACCTTGCGAAACATTTTTTACAGAAAGCCAGTTAAAAGATGGTAAATGTCCAGACTGTGGTAGAGATGTACACAATGTAAAAGAAGAAAGCTACTTTTTTAAACTTAGCAAATATCAAGATAAACTTATTAAACATATAGAAGAAAATGATGATTTTATAAGCCCATCATCTAGAAAAAATGAAATGTTAAACAACTTTTTAAGACCAGGGCTTGAAGATTTATGTGTTTCTAGAACATCTTTTAAATGGGGTATCCCAGTAGAATTTGATAAAGACCACGTTGTATATGTTTGGATAGATGCTTTATCAAACTATATTTCTGCTCTTGGATATGGCTCTGACAATGATAGCGATTTTAAAAAATATTGGCCTGCCGATATACACGTAGTAGGCAAAGAAATAATTAGATTTCACACAATAATCTGGCCTGCTATGCTTATGGCCTTAGATTTAGAGTTACCTAAACAAATATTTGGGCACGGTTGGCTACTTATAGATGGTGGTAAAATGAGTAAATCTAAAGGTAATGTAGTAGACCCTAAAGTTTTAGTAGATAGATATGGTGTAGATGCTATTAGATATTTTTTACTTAGAGAAGTAGCTTTTGGACAAGATGGTAACTTTACAAATAAATCACTTATAGAAAGAATAAACTTTGATTTAGCTAACGATTTAGGCAATTTATTATCTCGTACAGTTGGTATGATAGATAAATATTTTAATGGCACTTTACCAATTTTTTCTAATGATAGTGATGAAAATGAAAAAAGTATAAAAGATTTCTGTAATGACACTATAAAAAAAGTAGAACAATATATGGACAAAATGCAATTTAGCAATGCATTAACAGAAATATGGAATTTAGTAAGACGTGTTAATAAATATATAGATGAAACAACACCTTGGGTTTTAGCTAAAGATGAATCAAGTAAAGACAAACTTGCAAATGTTATGTATACTTTAGCAGAATCTCTTAGAATAATAGGTATCCTTATTACACCAGCTATGCCTAACACATCTAAATCTATATTTGAACAATTATCTATAAAAGATAACAATTTATTAATATGGGATAGCGCTAAAACATTTGGCTTGTTACCAAAAGATTTATCTATTACAAAAGGTAATGTTATTTTCCCAAGAATTGATATAGAAAAAGAGCTTAAAGATTTAGATGCTATGATAGAGGCTACAAAAGCTAAAGCTAAAAATAATCTATCTAATAAGGAAGAAACTAAAACAGAAGAAAAAGAACAAATAGCCTTTGAAGACTTTTTAAAAATGGACTTTAAAATAGGCCAAGTGTTAGAATGTGAAAAAATAAAAAAATCTAATAAACTTTTAAAATCTAAAGTAAAAATAGGAGATAAAATTGTACAAATTGTTTCTGGTATAGCTAATTACTACACACCAGAAGAAATGGTAGGCAAGAGAGTTGTAGTTCTTACAAATTTAAAACCTGCTAAACTTTGTGGAGAAATATCTGAAGGTATGATTTTAGCAGCTAGTGATAATAACAACAATTTAAAAATAATAACTGTTGAGGACAGTGAAAATATTATAAAAAGTGGTGCGGAGGTAAAATAAATGTATTTTGAATCTCACGCACACTATGATGATAAACAATTTGATGAAGATAGAGAAGAACTGCTATTAAATTTAAAAAATCACAATGTAGGTTACGTTGTAAACATTGGTGCTGATATGAAATCTTCTTATAACAGTATAAAAATGGCTGAAAAATATGACTTTGTATATGCTAGTGTAGGTGTCCACCCACACGAAGCTATAAATGTTACAGAAGATGACTATGAAACAATAAAAAATTGGCTACAACACGAAAAAGTTGTAGCTTTAGGAGAAATAGGTCTTGATTTTTACTATGACTTTTCCCCTAGAGATATACAAAGACAAGTTTTTAAAAAACAGTTAAAAATTTGCGAAAATATTACAAAACCTGTAATAATTCACTCTAGAGATGCTAGCCAAGAAGTTTTTGATACAATAAAGGATAGTAAAGTTAGAAAAGGTGTAATACACGCATATTCTGGAAGTTTAGAAATGGCATTAGAATATATAAAAATGGGATTTTATATAGGGGTAGGTGGCGTTTTAACCTTTAAAAATGCAAATAAATTATTAAATGTAGTTGAAAATATCCCTTTAGAATCAATTTTAATAGAAACAGACTCTCCATATTTATCCCCTGTACCGGTTAGAGGTACTAGAAATAATTCACAAAATTTAAAATATATAGTTAAAAAAATTAGTGAAATAAAACAAATAGAAGAAGAAATTGTTGAAAAAACAACATTAGAAACAGCTAAAAAGTTTTTTTGTATTAAATAATCTATAAAAAGTTGTTGCATAAATATTACGAATATGTTAAGATACTATATGAGGTGTTATCTTAACTATTACATCTCTATTAATAAATCTTAATAAACAGGTTTAAATTTTTTAATAAATGTTAATATTAAAAACATATTTTAAATCTGCACAGGAGGAAATATTAATGTATAAAGATTTATGTAACAAATTATTTAAACTTAATAAAGCTAAAACAAAAAAAATTCATATTTTTGTAAGCCTCGTTTTAGTATTATCCACTTTTTCTGGAGTGCTTACTGCTTTTGCTGAAGGGCTTTATCAAGTAAAAGTAGTTATAGATGGAAAATGGTATGTTTACAATACAATGGATATGAAAATCTCTGAATTTTTTGAAAAAGAAAATATACAAATATTTGATAAAGACGTTGTAGACACAAATATTGATAAAATTATAGATTCAGATATGATTATAAATATTAATCGTGCTGAAAATATAAAATTTCTTATAGATAATAAAAAAGAAGTCCCATTTACTGTAAATGATACTGTAGTTGGAGTTGCTTTAAAAGAGTTTTCCAAAGAAACTGGTAACAATATTTATTTAGAAGAAGGTCAAAGCTCTGCTGCCGATGTTGTAGATGATATGACTATAAAAGTTGCTTCTTTTAGAGAAGAAACTAAAACTATAAAAGAAGATATACCTTTTCAAACAGAAACTATAGAAAACCCTAATTTACCAGAAGGCAAAGTTAATGTAAAAACAAAAGGTGAAAATGGTATAAAAGAAATAAAAATAAAAGAAATTTATAAAAAAGATGAATTACAATCTAAAGAAACTATAGAAGAAAAAATTACAAAACAACCAGTTAAAGAAATTATAGAAAAGGGCACAAAAAAGAACACTATAAAAACAGAAAAAGGTACTTTTGTTTATAATAAAAAATTAAATATGAAATCTACTGCATATACAGCAGGACCAGAATCTACTGGTAAAAATCCTGGTGATAGCGGATACGGTGTAACAGCATCTGGTATGAAGGCACAAAAAGGTGTTGTAGCTGTAGATACTAGCATTATTCCATTTGGTACAAAACTTTATATTGAAGGATACGGATATGCCGTTGCTGGTGATACTGGTGGAGCTATAAAAGGTAATAAAATAGATGTATTTTTAGATAGTTATAATGATGCTATTAAATATGGTGTTAAAAATGTAGATGTATATGTTTTAGGAGAAAAAATTTCATAAAAAATAAGCTATGTTTATTTTACTAAACATAGCTTATTTTTTATATTTTTAATTAACTTCATTAATAACCATATATTGTATGCTATTTATTCTACTTAATTTTTTAAGAGCCATTTTATAAAACATTCTTATATCTTGTGGTGGCAATTCATCTATTATTTTACATAACTTATCATATCCTTTTATTTCCTCTTCCATAGCTAAAAATAGTCCCAACCTTAAAGGCACATTAACATTTATAGGTATGTCTTTAGGCTCAAATTTTTCATTGTTTATTTCCATATAATAAGATTTTAAATCATTACATTGTAAATTACATTCGTTACATATATTTTCTAACTTTTCTCTATATAAATTATGCCCACATTTTTTAGATAATTCATTATAAAATATATTAGCATTTGTTTCATCTTGTATAAAATCTTGTATATATTTACATACTGTATCATTACTTTTAGGTTTTTCAATATTAAAAACTGTCTTCCTATTTTTTTCTATGTTTTCTTTTATTTCTTCATTTATCTTTTCAAGATCTTCTTGTGTTAAAGGTTTTAAATTTATGTCTGGTGGTATATTGTTTTGTTGGTTATTCTGTCCACTATTTTGTATATATGGACTATTTAAGCCAAATCTATTGTTGTTTTGAAAATTATTAAACATAAAATTATTATTTCCATTATTATACCTATTTTGCATATTATTAAATCTATTATTAAAAAATAAAGGCATATTATACCCCCTAAATACTATCCTATATATATTATATTAAAAATATTTTTATTTGACACTAATTTATATATACAGTAGTACCTTTTTCTATATTATCATAAACCCACTTTATATCATCTATACTCATACGAACACACCCACTAGAGCATCTCTCCCCTATTGTATCATCTATAATATTTTTATTTTTATCCATAGCAACAGAATGATAAAGATATGAACCGTTAAATCTAATCCAATACATAGCACCACTTCCTAATCTTTCGCTATAAAACCAACTTCCTTTATCGCTTATTTCAAAAATACCACGTGTTGTAGGAGATTCATTTACACCTGTCCCACAAGGTATAGTTTTTATAAGTTTCCAGTCTTCACATTTTCCCTTAAATATGTATGTAAGTTGCCTATATATATCTGTAAAAATAAGATATTGTGTTTTACTGTCTAACCCTAAATAATTAACATATGTCTCTAACTCTATATCTTTTAGATATTCTTTATTGGCTAAAGGAGTTTCTGGTATGTATAAATCTTCTCTTTTAACCCAACCTTGTACATTTAGTTCTTCATTTTTTATACAATAAATTTTTTTAGTCTTATCTTGTAATATTTCTACATTTGTTCCCTTTTTTATAGTTGTTATTATATTTTTTAATTCTTTATCTAAATATATATTACAATCATTATTTATAGTAGCTATAACAGGAGATGCTATAATTTTTTGTTTTATACTATATATATCTTTAGCTAAAATAGTATTATTTTTATATTGCAAAAAAGTATAAATTCCTATTATAACAAATAACATAAAAAACAATATTTTATAATTTTTTTTATTCATATTCTTCCTCCTTAAAATAATATTATTATTTATATATATTAAGTTTTAAATTTTTTATTAATATATATTTATTTATTGACATTTTTCGATTATACTTGACAAATATAGACAAATATTATACTATATTTTAGTAATAAATTATTGAGGAGGAGTATATATGAAAAGTTGGGATATATCAATAAATGGTAAAAATCATAACATTGAGTATTCTTTTAAAAAATTTAAAAACTATGTAACAGTTGATGGGGAAACAACTTTAGTACATTCTAAAAGCAGTGTAATTAATCTAGTTGATTATGAATTTAAAATAGATGATACTATTTGTAATTTAACTGCACTAGGTAGAAAAGCAAACCTTGCTGTTAATGGTACATATCTAAATACAAATGAGCCTTATAAACCTTTTAATAAAGTTCCTATTTGGGTTACTGTTTTATCATTTATTAGTATGATAGGAGGATTTTTATTAAGTGGAGTAATTAGTTTTGCTATTGGTGCCATTATGTCTGCCATATATATATCATCTGCTATAAAAGGAAAAACAAGTCGTATTATATTTTTATTTGTAATTTGTACAGCTATTCAAGTAGCAATTATGTTTTTCTTTGTATATATTAGATTAAGTAATGGTTTATAAAATAATAAAAGGTTAAGATAAGTATCTTAACCTTTTATTATAATTCATAAAATTTAGCAAAAAGTTTATAACAATCATAAGTGTCATTAACAGAGCCAAGCTCTCTTATAGAGTGCATACCAAGTATGCAAACTCCAAAATCTATAACTGCTGTATTAAACTGACTGGCTAACATAGCACCTATTGTACTTCCCCCTACAACATCTGAATGATTAACAAATTTTTGATAACTTATACCAGCCTCTTTACAAAGTCCATCAAATATTCCAGCACAAACTCCAGTTGTACTATATTTTTGGTTAGAAGAATATTTAAGACAAACTCCTTTGTTTAAAACAGGCTTATTAGTTATATCGTGTTTATCTGCATAGTTTGGGTGCACTCCATGTGCTAAATCTGCTGATATAAATACAGATTTTTCTGCCATACTATAAAAACTTTCTTCACAGCCGAACAAACTTATACACACTCTTTTTAATATATCTCTAAGAAGTGCACCATCTGCCCCTTGCCCTGTATGGCTACCAACTTCTTCATTATCTGCAAGATATAATACTTTTATTCCGCTATAATTATTACTATTTGCATATGTTAAAAATCCTTGTAAAGAATTATATACCATCATTAAATCATCTAAACGTGAACAAGATATAAATTCTTCATCTATACCAATTAAACTTCCTCTTTCTGCCTCATATAAAAATAGTTCATAATCTAATATATCATCTTTTGATACATTAATTTCTTTTGCTATAAGCTCATAAATATAACCTTTTTCATTAAAATCTTCCCCTACTAAAGATAAAAGAGGTAACATTTCTTTTTGTTTAGAATATTTATGTCCATTATTTATTTCTCTATCTAAATGTATAGCAAGGTTAGGTATAATAGCAATAGGACGTTTAAAATCTATTGTTTTAGTCTTTGGCTTAAAAATATTTTCTCCTTTTAATATAACACGCCCTGCTATAGATAAAGGTCTATCAAGCCAAGTGCTTAATATCATACCACCATATCCCTCTGTATTAAGCTTTAAATAGTTGCTATTTGCTTTTATTTCACAATTTGGCTTTATAACAAAGCTAGGAGAATCTGTATGAGAACCTATCATTCTAAATCCTGTTTTATCTGCATCTTTTCCTACTATAAAAGATATTAATGTAGACCCATTTCTAGTTATATAATATTTTCCACCTTCTTTAAGCTCCCATTTATCTATATTATTTAAACATACAAATCCATTTTCTTTTAACTTATTTTCAGTATTTTCTATTACTAAAAAAGAACAAGGACTATTTTGTATAAAATCTATCATATTATTTACATATTGCTTTTTCATATAAATCCACCTTTCTATAAATTAATTAATATATTAATTTTACAATATATTTGTTAAATTGTATATAATTTTAACTTAAAAATTAATTTTAGCAAAAAAGGAAAGGCACCTATAGGTGCCTTTCAGAAAAGAGAGAATTTTGAGGTTAGCCCTTTTTTGGGCTAGGAGAGGAGTATCTATATCAATTAAAAACTTGTAAGCTATTTTGTTGTAGGAAGAAGTTTAACTTTAATAGTTTCTAACTTCCCATTCCTAATAATTTTTAACTTAATGGTGTCCCAAACTTCATACTTTTTAATTTCTTCTACTAATTGAGAAGAACTAAGTATAGGTACATCATTTATACTAGTAATAATATCATTTACTTTAAGCCCTGCTCTATCGGCAGAACCATCTGGAACAATCTCTACTATTAAAGCACCTCCAGCCATACCCTCATAATCTATATTAGAATTCTGAGCATCTGTAATCATAACCCCTAATGATGTAGGGTTTAAATTTCTCATTATGTCTTCTATAATAGGCATTGCTACGGCTGAGCTTATAGTATATCCAACGCTTTCAACTTTATTATCTGCAACTTTTGCAGTATTTATACCTATAACTTCACCATTTAAGTTAATTAATGCACCACCACTATTACCTGGATTTATAGCAGCAGTTGTTTGTAAAACATTTAATTTTTTATTTTCTGAGATTATATCTGTAGACACTGAACTTATCATACCAAAAGTAGATGTTATTCCTTCGCCTACAGCATTACCTATAGCTATAACATAATCTCCTACTATTAGATTGGAAGAATCAGCAAATTTTGCTACTTGTATATTACTTAATTCTTCATCGTTTAGACTATTACTATTAATAGATAGTACAGCCAAATCATAATTTTCATCTTTACCAACAAGGTTAGCCTTTATAGGTTTATTATCATCTATTGCTACACCTATAGCAGATGCATTTTGTATAACGTGATAGTTAGTTACTATAAAAACATCTGTAGATGTTTTATGAAAAATAATACCTGAACCTGCACCTTGATATTGTGTACTATTATTAAACCAGTCTACACTATTATTTAATGTTGTTATACTTACAACAGATGGTCTAGCATTTTCTATTGCATTCTTAACTAAACTGTTAGATGTTTTTACAATATTATTAGATGAACCATCTAAAGAAGCCTCAATTATGCTATTATTAGCATATTTAGGGATAATTATATCTTTACAATATATATAAGTAAAGCTAATAGCTAAACCTATAATTAAAGAACAAGCAATAGAACCTATATATATAAAAAGTTTTTTTAAACCTTTTTTTATATTATTTTGTTTCTTAATTTCTTCTTTATAAAATTTATAAGGTTCATTAGGATCGTTGTCCTTTTGATTATTATTCATAATATTTCCTCCCTACATATATATAATAAATCAAATAAATGAATAAATTATGAACTAAATGTAAACAATTTAAAATATTTTTTTAACTTATAAAAATTTTTATAATTATAAATTATTTAAAAAGATGTATTAGAAGGTGTTAAAGTAACATTTAAATTCATTTCTTCTCTTCCATTTCTAATAATATTAAAAGATACTGTATCATTAGGCTTACATTTATTTATTGCACCAGATAAATCATCTAATGTTTCTATTTTTTGACCATTAAAGTCTGTTATAATATCTCCTGCTTTAAGCCCAGCCCTTTCTGCATTGCTGTCTTCTTCTACTTCAACAACTATAACACCTGTTGTATTTAAATTATATATACGTTTAGTGTTTTCTGTTATAGTTTTTCCCATTATACCAAAATATGGTCTTTCCACATAACCATTATTTATAATTTGGTCTGCTATATCTATTGCTATATTAGATGGTATAGCATATCCTATACCCTCTATGGCAGAGCTTGAAAGCTTAGCTGTATTTATGCCTACAACCTCCCCATCAGAGTTCATTAATGCACCACCACTATTACCTGGATTTATAGCTGCATCTGTTTGTATAACAGTAAGGTTTTTACCATCTATATTTATTTGTTTATTTTGAGCACTTATCATACCTTGTGTCATTGTTTTTCCTCTACCTAAAGCATTACCTATTGGAAAAACAAAATCTCCAACTTCAACATTATCAGAATTTGCAAATTTTGCCACAGTTATATCTTTTATACCAGCATTGTTCATATCTTTTTTACTAACACTAAGAACAGCTAAATCTGAACTTGGGTCTGTACCTACAAGATTTGCCTCAACTTGTTCATTACCTGTAACAGATATAGTTACATAAGATGCACCTTCTATAACGTGGTTATTAGTTAATATATAAACTTTATCCCCATCTACTTTATAAATAATTCCAGAGCCAGAGCCTAAATCTTGTAACTCGCTATTAAAAAATCCTCCAGATACTTTTGTAGAAATATTTACAACAGAATCCCCAACTTCTTTAAATATAGAAGATGCACTATTAGATGTAAGTATTACATTTTCCTCTAAACTAGCTTGTGATACATCTGATACGTTAAATTTAAAATTAGATTGTTCCCTTTTAGAAATAACATTTTTAGATACGATAGCACCAGTACCTATACCTACTCCTAAAAATAAACAACAAGATGCAACTGCTCCCGACTTTAATATAACCTTTGCTGCTTTTTTTCTTTTATTTTTTTGCTGTTGCTTCTTTTCTGCCTTTTCTTTAGCTATTAAAGCCTTTATTTCTTCTTTTTTTCTTTCAGTTTCTTCTAATATATTTTCTTCGCTTTTACAATTACTATTATCAATCTCTGTTATATCTATAATATTATCATCTTGTCTTTTAGTGTCTTCTATTTTTATTTCCTCATTTTCAATATTTTTATTTTCTATATTGTTATCTATATTATTATTATTTGTATTCATAAGTATTACCTCCGCTTATTTGTTAATCTATGTTTTAATTATATACATATATTTTGAATAAAATATTAATAATATGTAAACAATTGTAATATTTTTTCTAAACAATTATGTATAATATTAGTATTTTTAAACACCTAATTAATAATATCTTTTCTAAAACAAAAATAACTATGTAACATTTGTCTATTACATAGTTATTTTACAATAAAAAATTATATACCTATTTTATTATGTCAGGTCTAAAAAGCTGGTACAACTGCACCTTGATATTTTTCCTCTATAAAAGATTTTATTTCATCACTTGTTAAAGCTTTATATAAAGCCTGTATTTCTGGTTTCGTTTCATCTCCCTCTTTAACAACTAATATATTAGCAAAAGGAGAATCGCTACCTTCTATAGCTATAGCATCTACCATAGGATTGAATCCAGCCTCTAAAGCGTAGTTTGTATTTATAACAGCCATTTTTACATCATCTAATGCTCTTGGTAATGCTGCTGCGTCCATCTCTATTATTTCAACATTTTTAGGATTTTCTTCTATATCAAATATAGTGGCCTTATCACCTACACCCTCTTTTAGTTTTATAACACCATTATTTTCTAAAAGAAGTAATGCTCTTGCACCATTTGTAGCATCGTTAGGCACTGCAATTTTATCTCCATCTGCAATTTCATCTAACGATTTAATAGATTTAGAATATATTCCCATAGGTTCTGTATGTATTGCTCCAACAGAAACAAGCTTATCTCCTGTTTCTTCCATATAACTATTTAAATAAGAAGTATGTTGAAAAAAGTTGGCATCTATCTCACCTGCTGTTAAGCTTGGGTTTAATACTGTATATTCAGAAAATTCTTTTACATTTAAAGTTATTCCTTCTTCTGCCAAATTATCTACAACTTCATTTAATATTTCTGCGTGCGGTACACTTGTTGCACCTACTGTTATTGTTGTGCTACTTTTACCATCTGTTTGGTTATCTTTTGTCTGACTATCTGTGCTACTTCCACAAGCTGTAAGTCCAAAGCAAAGCGTTATAGCTAATAAAAATGTTGTTAAAAACTTTTTCATAATACATTACCCCTTTTTATTTTTTATTTAATTTTTTACCTAAAATATTACCAATAGTTTGAACTATTTGAACCAATATAACCATTAATACAACACTTATAATTAATATATCATCTCTATACCTTTGATAACCATATGTAATAGCTATACTCCCAAGACCACCACCACCAATAGTGCCTGCCATAGCAGAATAACCTATAATGCTTATAATAGTTGTTGTAATAGTTGATATAATAGAAGATATACTTTCCGGTATTAATACTTTATATATTATTTGCAACTCACTTGCCCCCATAGATATAGATGCCTCTATAACACCTTTATCTATTTCTTTTAAACAAGCTTCTATCATTCTAGCAACAAATGGAATAGCTGCAACAGTAAGAGGAACAATAGCAGCTTTAGAGCCTAAAGTTGTACCAACAATGAATTTAGATAATGGAAAGACTGCAATCATTAATATTACAAAAGGCACACTTCTTCCAATATTTACAATTATACCTAATAGTCTATTTAAAAATTTATTTTCTAATATTCCGTCTTTTTCTGTAACATACAATATAATACCAATAAATATACCTAATATAACAGAAAATAAGCTAGAGAAAAACACCATATATAAAGTTTCATTAAAAGCCGGTAAAACTATCTTTTTTAATTGTTCTAAATATTCTGCGTTAATATTCATAGTTTACCTCCTCTATTAAAACATTATTTTCTTTTAAATAATTTATAGCATCTTTTATATTCTTATCTTCACCAGTTATTTTTATAACTAAAGTTCCTATTAAAGTATCATCCATATGTTGTATGTTTCCAAGCAATATAGATGCCTCTACACTATATTTAGTTATCATTTTAGATATGTAAGGTGATGTAGAGTTTTCTCCTATAAATATGCCCTTTATAACTACACCATTTCCATCTAAAGCTTTTTGGTAAACATCATTTTCTAGCTTAACATCAACAGAATCAAAAAAACTTCTGGCTATTTTTGTTTTTGGTTTTATAAATATATCTGATACTAACCCACATTCTGCTATTTTTCCTTCTTCTAATATAGCAACTTTATTACAAATATGTTTTATAACGTCCATTTCGTGAGTTATTATAATAATTGTAATACCTAATTTTTTATTTATATCTTTTAAAAGAGTCAATATAGACTTTGTCGTTTCTGGGTCTAAAGCACTTGTTGCCTCATCACATACAATAATGCTAGGATTATTAGCTATAGCTCTAGCTATACCAACTCTTTGCTTTTGTCCCCCAGACAGCATAGAAGGATACATATCCTTTTTATCTAAAAGCCCAACTAAATCTAAAAGCTCATTTACTCTTTTATCTATGTAATCTTTTGGTTTATTATCTATTCTCATTGGAAAAGCTACATTTTCATAAATAGTAGAGTTCATTAAAAGATTAAAATGTTGAAAAACCATACCTATTTTTTTTCTTGCTTGTCTAAGCTCTTTTTTAGACAATTTTATTATTTCTTCCCCATCTATCTTTATACTACCACTCGTAGGAATCTCCAATAGGTTAATACATCTAACAAGTGAGCTTTTACCGGCACCACTAAGACCTATTATACCAAAGATTTCTCCTTTTTCTATATGTAAGTCTATTCCTTTTAGAGCATTTACTGCATTTTCTCCATCTCCATATGTTTTAATAAGATTTTCTATTAAAACCATCTTTTCACCCCATTAAACTATTATATATAAGATAATAATTAAATAATTCTATACATAATATAAGTCTAGTTAAAAATTATTTATTATTATATCACTATATATTTTTTTGTCAAGTTTAACAATAAAACGCATATATTTTTGTTAAACTTTAAAGATAGACAACATTATCTATCTTTAATATTATTCAAATAATGCCTTAGAAAACTCTTTAGCATCAAAAGGTCTTAAATCATCTATACCCTCGCCTACACCAATAAAGCGAACTGGTATTTTTAGCTCATTTTTTATAGCTATAACAACACCACCTTTAGCAGTCCCATCTAATTTTGTAAGTACAATACCTGTAATATCTGATACTTCACTAAAAAGTTTTGCTTGTTGCAAAGCATTTTGTCCTGTTGTAGCATCTAAGGCAAGTAATGTTTCTATCTGAGCATCTGGATTTTCTCTATTTACAATTCTAGATATTTTTTTAAGCTCTTCCATAAGATTTTTCTTATTATGAAGTCTACCTGCTGTATCACATATTAAAAGGTCTGCCCCCCTAGCTTTGCCTGCTTGTATAGCATCAAAAACAACTGCTGCTGGATCTGAACCTTCTTGATGTTTTATTACATCTATTCCATTTCTTTCACCCCATACTTGTAGCTGGTCTATAGCCGCTGCTCTAAATGTATCTCCTGCTGCTAATATAACCTTTTTCCCCTGTTTTTTATAATTACTAGCAAGCTTACCTATTGTTGTTGTTTTTCCTACACCATTTACACCTATAATAAGTATAACGCTAGGAGATTTTAAAATAAAATCTCCTGCATCCTCCTCTAAGATATTTGATATAACACGTACTATTACATCCTTTATTTCTGCCACATCTTTTATTCTTTCAGCCTTTACTATTTCTCTAACTTTACCTATTATATAAGTAGAAGTTTCAACACCTATATCCGACATAATAAGTGACTCTTCTAACTCTTCAAAAAGCTCTTCATCTATTTTTGTAAAACTACTTAAAACTTGCTCTACACCATTTAATATACTGTCCCTTGTTTTAGACAGTCCCATTTTTATTTTTGCAAAAAAGCCTTTCTTCTTAGACTCTTCCCCTGCCTCTTCTTCTTTTTTTGTTTCTTCTAAAGTATTTGATATATCTTCTTTTTTTTTTTCGTCTTGTTCGTTTAATGTTTCTTGTATTTCTTCTTGCTCATTTACTGTTTCTTGTATTTCTTCTTGCTCATTTACTATTTCTTGTATTTCTTCTTGCTCATTTACTATTTCTTGTACTTCTTCTTGTTCATTTGCTATTTCTTGTATTTCTTCTTGCTCATTTGCTATTTCTTGTACTTCTTCTTCTTGCTCATTTACTATTTCTTGTATTTCTTCTTGCTCATTTGCTATTTCTTGTACTTCTTCTTTCTCATTTACTATTTCTTGTGTTTCTTCTTGCTCTTGTAAATTAATATTTTCTCCTATTTTTTCCTCTTTTTTATCTTTTTTAAACCATTTAAAAAATCCCATTTTAACTCTCCTTTAAACTTTTTCATATTCTTTTGCATCTTTTAATTCAACTGATATAACTTTAGACACACCTTGCTCTTCCATAGTTACACCATATAATATATCTGCTATCTCCATAGTACCTGTTTTATGTGTTATTAATATAAATTGGTTATCTTTTGAAAAATTTTTCAAAAAATTTGAATATCTTAAAACATTAGCATCATCTAAAGCTGCCTCTGTTTCATCTAATACACAAAAAGGAGACGGCTTCATTATAAGAATAGCAAATAATAATGACATAGCTGTAAGTGTCCTTTCTCCACCAGATAAAAGGGTTAAGCTTTGTAAATTTTTCCCTGGTGGCTGTGCTACAATATCTATACCAGATGTTAATATATTGTTTTCATCTGAAAGGATAAGCTCTGCCTTACCTCCACCAAACATATCCGAAAAAACTTTATTAAAATTTTTATTTATTAAAGAAAACTGGTTTTTAAACTGTTCTTCCATTTCCGTAACTAATGTAGATATTATATCTTTTAAATCGTCATCTGCTTTTAATATATCTTCTCGCTGTTTAATATTAAGGTCATAACGTTCTTTTAAAACTTTATATTCTTCTATAGCACCCAAATTTACAGTCCCTAAACTAGTTATTTTAGCCTTAAAGATATTTTCTTCTCTTTTAAGCTCATCAAAAGATAAATTTATATTTTCATAATCATTACAAGCACTTGCATAGGTTATTTCATATTCTTGCCACATATTATCACATAACAAATCTATCCTTTCTTCAATATTTTCTTTTTTAGCCTCTGCCTTTACTTTTTTGTTTTCTATATCTAGCTTATTTCTATTTGTTGTAGCTATATCATTTGTTATATTGTTTATATTGTTGTTTATATTATTTTTTTCTTGTTGTAAATTATTTATACTATTTTTTAAATTAACACTTTTTTCTTTTAAAGTATCAATATTTTTTTGTACATAAATAATATTTTTATTTAAAATATCTTTTTTGCCATTGTTTTCTTTTATTTTTATATCTAATGAAATATTTATTTCTTTTAAATTGTCTATATCTGTACTAAGCCTAATTATTTCTCTATTGCTATTTTCTATTTGATACTCTATATCTTTTATGTCTATTTTTAATCTATTTATGTAATTAAAGCTTGTATCTTTATTAAGCCTTTCTTCTTCTAACTTACTTTCAAATGTTAATATATTTTCTTTTAAAACTTTTATTTCCTTATTTACATTATTAAGCTGTTCTTCTAAACTATTATTATCTATATAAGTTTCTTTTAGCTGTTCATTTATATTAATTATATAATCACTACTATTTTTTACATTATTTTCTAAATCTTTTATGTATTCATCGGCTTGGTTTATATCACTTTCAAGCCTTATTTTTTCTAAAGAGATTTTATTAAGACTTTCTCTATTTTTTTCTATATTTTTTTGTATATTATACTGTTCTTCTTCTTTTTTTTGAATAAAATCTATATTTTTATTAATTTTTTCTTCTAACACACAAACTTTTTCAAATATGTCTTTTATTTCTCGTCCTCTAGAAAATATGCCTCCAGACTTTTTGGATATGCTCCCACCAGTTAAAGCCCCACCAGCATTTATAAGCTCTCCGTCTAAAGTTACAACTTTATACATATATTTATACTTTTTAGATAAAGCTATTCCATTATCTATATTATCAATAATAATAGTCCTACCTAATATATTAGACATAATATTATTATATTTATCATCAAATGTTATAAGGCTATCTGCTATCCCTATTACACCCTTTTCTCTTACAATATCATCTTTATCTTGTATTGGTTTAGCCTTTATAGATGATATAGGTAAAAAAGTGGCTCTTCCTTTTTTGTTTTCTTTTAAGTAATTTATTGCTATTTTAGCATCTTCTTCTGTATTAGTAACAATATTTTGTATAGCACCACCTAAAGCTATTTCTATTGCTATTTCATATTCTTTAGGTACAGCTATAATTTCTCCTATAGCATTACATATACCAAAAAATTTGCCGTTTTTTTCCTTTTCTTTTAATATAGCCTTTACAGAACCAAAATATCCCTCATAATCTTTTTCTAATTCTTCTAATATTTTGTGTTTATTTTTTAATTCTATATATTTTTTATTTTCTTCACTATTTATTTTTTCAATGTTAATAAGCTCTGATTTATTTCTTTCAAAATCTACATTATATAAATTTATATTTTCACTTATAATTTCTTCTTCATTTTTTATATTTGCAAGATTTTTTTCTAATACCATTTTTCTAGCTATTCTCTCATTAATCTTACTTTTATATAATCCTATTTCTTGTTCTAATTGCTTTAATTTTTCACTTAAATTATCTCTTGAGCTTTCATAAATAGTAAGCTTGTTAGATATTTCTGCCGATAGCTGCATTTTTTCAACTATTTTATTATTTATACCTTTAAATTTTTCTTCATTTTTATCCATTTTAGCAGATATATTTTCAAACTGAATATAAAGTTTATCTAGCTCATCTTTTTTCATATTATATTGTAATCTTTTAGCCTCTAAACTAATATTTATAAACTTTATTTCATCATTTTTATTTAATATTACTTTACTATTTTTATCTTGTTCATCTTTTATACGATTTATATCATCTTCTATAAACTGTATATTTTGATTATCAAGATTAATATTATTTTGGTTTTGCTCTATATTAATATTTAAGTCTAATACTATTTTATTTACATTTTCTATCTCTTGCTCTTTCATTAAAAGACTATCTTTAAGGCTTTGCTCTTTTTGTAGGTATTTTTCTATTTCTTTTTCTAGTGATATTATTGTATTATCTAATGTTTCTATATTATTTAATATATCTTTTATACTATCTTCTGCCATTTTATACTCTGCTATAAATAAGTTTATTTTTATAATTTTTAAACGTTTTGATAGTCTTAAAAACTCTTTTGCTTTTTCCTTTTGCTCAAAAAGTGGATTTATTTGTCTTTCAAGTTCACTTATTATATCATTTGTTCTTATAATATTTTTTCTAACTTCTTCTAACCTATTTTCTGCTTGTATTCTTCTGTTTTTAAACTTTATAATGCCAACAGCTTCTTCAAAAAGAGCTCGTCTATCTTCCGATTTATTACTTAATATAGTATCTATTTTGCCTTGTCCTATAATAGAATATCCCTCTTTACCAATACCAGTATCCATAAAAAGCTCGTGAATATCTTTAAGTCTACAACTTGTCCCATTTATATAATATCCACTTTCCCCAGAACGATATACTTTTCTTGTTATAGCAATTTCACTATACTCTAATGGTAATTTTTTATCTGTATTATCAAGGTGCATAGTAACTTCTGCAAAGCCAAGAGCTTTTCTATTTTTAGTGCCTGCAAAAATAATATCTTCCATTTTATCTCCACGAAGAGTCCTTGCGCTTTGCTCTCCTAATACCCATCTTATAGCATCTGATATATTACTTTTACCACTTCCATTAGGCCCTACAATACCTGTTATACCTTGTCTAAAATCTAAACGTATTTTTTCAGGAAAGGATTTAAAGCCTTGTATCTCTAGTCTTTTTAAAAACATAATATTCCTCTTTCTGTAAGATTTTATGCTTTATCTTCATTTTTTATTATCTCAACAAAATTTTCAACAGCTTCTTTTAATGTATTAGATAAATCTTTTTTAACAGCCAATTTACCAAGTGTTTTTCTTGTTTCATCTTTATTACCTATTTTATATGATAAATAAGCTAAATTATATAAAAATTGGTTTTCTTCCATATCCATTATAGGAAATTCTTCATCTATGTAAGCATCACTGTACCAATTATAAGCGTGTTTATTATATTCTAATTCTTGTTCTTTATCATCTATATCACCATATATAAAAGCAATTTTTTGAGCAATATAAGCTCTTTCTGATAGGTCACTTTCTTTTATATGTGCAAAATATAAAGCTATTTTATATCTATCTATTGCAGTTTTTGCATCATAAACTGGTGTATATTTTTTTGGTTTATAATTTTTATTTATATTTTCTTTTATATTTTTTATATGTACATTATTAATTTTATTAAATGTTTTTGTTACAGCTGCATATCCACATTTATCACATATAAGAACATAATAATAATCTGGCAAAATTGGATTAAATTTTGCCCTAAGTCCTAAATCCATTCCTTCAAAAACTGTTTTTCCTTTTTTTATATCTTTAGCTTTAAACTTTTCACCACATATAGGGCAAGTATAACTTTTATCGTATAGTCTATCTTGTAAATCATCATTAGTCTGTTCCATATCTTCCCCATCCTTTTTAAATATAAATTAATAAATTTTTAATTTTGTGTTATTTTATATTATAGCATTATACTATTAAAAAAATCAATATTTTACCTTTAATTTTTAAGTCATAAATTATTTTAGTATAAATGATTGTATTTATTAAAAATTTGTTGTACTATTATTACAAATACTTTTAATTGTTAGGGAGGTTTTTATGTCTTATATAGTTTTAGACTTAGAATTTAATCAAGCTTATGATTTTGAAAAAAACAAAACTATACTGCTTATACCTTCTTGTAGGTTTGAAATAATACAAATAGGTGCAGTAAAGTTGGATAATAATTTTAATATAATAGATAAAATAAATCTTTATATAAGACCAAACCTTTATAAAGAAATTCACCCTTATGTAGAGAAAATAACTGGACTTTCAGCAGACTTTTTAAAAGATAAGCCATCTTTTAAAGATGCTTATATCCATTTTGAAAATTTTCTAGGAACAGAAGAACATATTTTTTGTACTTGGGGCAGTGGAGATTTAAAAGCTTTATATAGAAATTTATCTTATTATAAGATGTTATCATCGGATTTAATATTAAAATATATAGATATTCAAAATTTAACAACAAAATATTTAAAATACAGTAAAGGTGGCTGTATAGGGCTAAAAACAGCTATAGAGCTTTTAGACTTACCTATACAACAAGACTTTCACGATGCCCTAAATGATGCTTTATATACAGCAGAAATCTTTAAAAAACTTTCTCCAGAAAAATTAAATCTTAAAGTATTTAATTCTAAAAATGTAAAGAAAAAATAAGGAGGATACTATGGATAAAATAGATAAACCTTTTAAAGTTATATCAAAGTTTAAACCAACTGGTGACCAACCAGATGCAATAAAAAACTTATCAACTGGTTTTATAAAAGGCAAAAAATTTCAAACACTTCTTGGTGTTACAGGCTCTGGAAAAACTTTTACAATGGCAAATATAATAGAAAAACTAAATCGTCCTACTCTTATTTTAGCACACAATAAAACATTAGCTGCTCAGTTATATAATGAATTTAAAGAATTTTTCCCGGAAAACGCAGTAGAATATTTTGTAAGCTATTATGACTACTATCAACCAGAAGCATATGTACCATCTTCTGATACATTTATAGAAAAAGACTCCTCTGTAAATGATGAAATAGATAAACTTAGGCACTCGGCAACAGCAGCTCTTTTTGAAAGACGTGATGTTATAATAGTTGCTAGTGTATCTTGTATATATGGTTTAGGTGACCCTATTGACTATAATGAAATGGTAGTATCTCTTAGAACTGGTATGGAAAGAGATAGAGATAGTATATTAAAAAAACTTATAGAAATACAATATAATAGAAACGATATGAACTTTATACGCGGTACATTTCGTGTTAGAGGGGATGTTTTAGAAGTATTTCCTGCTGGTGCATCTAATGTAGCTTATAGAGTAGAATTTTTTGGAGATGAAATAGACAGAATATCTGAAATAGACTCACTTACAGGAGAAATTTTAGGATTTAGAAATCATATAACAATATTTCCAGCATCGCATTATGTAACAAGCAGAGAAAAATTGATGCTTGCCATAAAACGTATACAAGACGAACTTAACAAACAACTACAAAAATTTAGAGGCGAAGAAAAACTATTAGAGGCTCAAAGGCTAGAACAAAGAACAAACTATGATATAGAAATGATGTTAGAAATGGGCTTTTGCTCTGGAATAGAAAACTACTCTAGACATTTATCTGGTAGAGATGCTGGCTCTACCCCGCATACGCTTATTGACTATTTTCCAGATGATTTTCTTATGATTGTAGACGAATCTCACGTTACAATACCACAAGTTAGAGGTATGTATGAAGGAGATAAATCTAGAAAAACAACTCTTGTAGAATATGGATTTAGGCTCCCTTCTGCCCTTGATAATAGACCACTTAAATTTGAAGAATTTGAAAATAAAATAAATCAAATGCTATTTGTTTCTGCAACACCTAATAAATACGAAAAAGAACATAGCCAAAACACAGTAGAACAAATTATTAGACCAACTGGACTTTTAGACCCAGAAATTTATGTTCGCCCAGTTAAAAATCAAATAGACAATCTTATAGGTGAAATAAATAAAGTAGTAGAAAAAAATGAAAAAGTTTTAGTTACTACTCTAACTAAAAAAATGGCAGAAGATTTAACAATATATTTAAAAGAAACAGGTATAAGAGTACGTTATTTACATTCGGATATTGACACATTAGAACGTTTAGAAATAATTAGAGATTTAAGACTTGATGTATTTGATGTATTAGTTGGCATAAATCTTTTAAGAGAAGGGCTTGACATACCAGAAGTATCATTAGTAGCAATTATAGATGCCGATAAAGAGGGGTTTTTACGTTCAGAAACATCTCTTATCCAAACGATTGGACGTGCTGCTAGAAATGCAAATGGTAGGGTTATTATGTATGCTGATAAAATGACAGATTCTATGCAAAAAGCTATATCAGAAACAAATAGAAGAAGAAACATACAAGAAGAATATAATGAAATCCACAGTATAACTCCTAAAACTATAACCAAAAAAGTACACGAAATAATAAAAGCAACAGAAAGTGTTGCTCCTAATAAAAAATCTAAAAAATTAGACAAAGACCCAGAATCTATGACACAAAAAGAACTTTTAGAGCTTATAGCTAAAAAAGAAAAGGAAATGAAAAAATATGCTGCCGATTTAATGTTTGAACAAGCATCTGTTTTAAGAGATGAAATTGTAGAATTAAAAAAGCTATCTTTAAGATAGCTTTTTATAAAATTAATATATTAATATTTTATATCTTTATTAATTATTAATAATATAAATATTTTTACATTGTATCTATTATGTTAACAACATATTTTACTTTTATAATTTTATGCTTTTTGGGTTCAATTTTATTTTTTATAATTTCTAGTATTTAATTTTTTATATATTACATTTTATTATAATATTTTACATTTTTCCCTAAAACTTATTTTAAAATATTATAAAATTTCTGTTTTGTTTATTTATTATATTTGTTATAATATATATGTATATACTTTTTAATATTAACAAAATAGAGAAAGGAGATAAAAATGCATAAACAACAAATAACAATAAAAGGGGCTAGAGAAAATAATCTTAAAAATATAGATTTAACTATACCAAGAGATAAACTAATAGTATTTACAGGACTTAGTGGATCTGGTAAATCTAGCCTTGCTTTTGACACAATATATGCCGAAGGGCAAAGAAGATATGTAGAAAGTTTATCTTCTTATGCAAGACAGTTTTTAGGGCAAATGGAAAAGCCAGATGTAGACTATATAGAAGGCCTATCTCCTGCCATATCTATAGATCAAAAAACAACAAATAATAACCCTCGTTCAACAGTAGGTACTGTTACAGAAATATATGACTATCTTAGACTATTATACGCAAGGATAGGCATACCTCATTGTCCAAAATGTGGCAAAGAGATAAAAAAACAAACTATTGACCAAATAGTAGACCAAATATGTACTTTAGAAGAAAAAACTAAAATACAAATTTTAGCACCCATTGTTAGAGACCGTAAAGGTGAACATATAAAAATATTAGAAGATGCTAAAAAAAATGGTTATGTAAGAGTTCGCGTAGATGGTAATATATATGACCTTTCTGAAAAAATAACTCTTGAAAAAAATAAAAAACACAATATAGAAATAGTTATAGATAGACTTGTTATTAGAGAAGATATAAAAAAACGTCTTACAGATTCCATAGAAACTGCTATGCAACTTACAGATGGAATAATAATTGTAGATGCTAATGGATGTGATTTAAAATTTAGTCAAAATTTTGCTTGTGAAGACTGCCATATAAATATAGAGGAAATTGAGCCTCGTTCTTTTTCTTTTAATAATCCACATGGTGCTTGCGAAGAGTGTACTGGTCTTGGTGTAAAGCTTATTTTTGACCCAGATATTATTGTTCCAAATAAAGAACTATCTTTATCACAAGGTGCTATAAATGCATCTGGTTGGAATTCTATAAACAACTCAAACTCTATGTCTAATAGTATATTTTATGCTCTATCTGAAAAATATAATTTTTCTTTGGATACCCCTTATAAAGATCTACCAGATAAAATCAAAGATATCTTAATGTATGGCACAAAAGGTGAAAAAATAGATATATCTTGGGAAGGGCAAAATGGTTACAAATCTTATTCTTATTCTTTTGAAGGTATAGTAAATAACCTAGAACGTAGATATAAAGAGGCATCTGATGTAATGAAACAAGAGCTAGAACAATATATGGTAAATGTTACTTGTAAAAGCTGCAAAGGCGAAAGATTAAAACCTGAAATTTTGGCTGTTACTATAAATAACAAAAATATATCACAAATAACTAATTTATCTATAAAAGATGCTAAAAATTTTTTCGATAACCTTATATTAAATGAACGTGAGAAACTTATAGGAGAACAAATATTAAAAGAAATAAATGCAAGGATAGGCTTTTTGGTAGATGTAGGTCTTGACTATCTTTCATTATCAAGAACAGCTGGTACATTATCCGGTGGAGAATCTCAAAGAATAAGACTTGCAACACAAATAGGCTCAGGGCTTGTAGGCTGTTTATATATTTTAGACGAACCTAGCATAGGACTACACCAAAGAGATAATGATAAGCTTTTAAATACTTTAAACCATTTAAGAAATATAGGAAATACTCTTATTGTTGTAGAACACGATGAAGACACTATGCGTCAAGCTGATTTTATAGTGGATATAGGTCCAAAGGCTGGTGAGCATGGTGGTGAAGTTATATTTGCTGGTACTTATGATGAAATATTAAAATGTGAAAAATCTTTAACTGGTGGTTACCTTAGTGGTCGATTAGCTATACCAGTACCAACAAATCGTCTTAAGCCTACTAAAAATAAAATTTCTATAAAAGGTGCTTTTGAAAATAACCTTAAAAAGGTAAATGTTGATATTCCCCTTGGGCTTTTTGTTTGTGTTACTGGTGTTTCTGGCTCTGGTAAAAGCTCATTAGTAAACCACGTTTTATATAAAACTTTAGCTAGAGAGCTTAATAAAGCAAAATGTAAATCTGGCAAAGTAAAATCTATTACTGGTCTTGAAAATTTGGACAAAGTTATAGATATAGACCAATCTCCTATTGGTAGGACCCCTCGTTCAAACCCAGCAACATATACTGGTGTTTTTGACCTTATTAGAGATTTATTTGCAAACACTCCAGAGGCAAAAGTAAGAGGTTTTCAAAAAGGACGCTTTAGCTTTAATGTAAAAGGTGGTAGATGTGAGGCTTGTTCTGGAGATGGTATTATAAAAATAGAAATGCACTTTTTGCCAGATGTTTATGTTCCTTGTGAAGTATGTAGTGGTAAAAGATATAATAGAGAAACATTAGAAGTAACATATAAAGGTAAAAATATATCTGATGTTTTAAATATGACAGTTGAAGAGGCATTAATATTTTTTGAAAATATACCTAAAATAAAAGAAAAACTACAAGCAATTTCAGATGTTGGGCTATCTTATATTAGACTTGGACAATCTTCTACTACTCTTTCTGGTGGAGAAGCACAAAGGGTTAAGCTTGCAACAGAACTTAGCAAACGTGCAACTGGTAAAACTATTTATGTTTTAGATGAACCTACAACAGGACTTCATACTTACGATGTACACAGACTTATTAACATAATAAAACGCCTTGTTGAAACTGGTAACTCTGTTGTTGTAATAGAACACAATCTTGATGTTATAAAAACAGCTGACTATATTATAGATTTAGGGCCAGAAGGTGGAGATGGTGGCGGAACAATAGTTGCTACTGGTACACCAGAAGATGTTGCTATGTGCGAAAAATCTTATACTGGAAAATATTTAAAACCGATTTTATTTAAAAAGTAACTAGGAGATAAAAATGAAGGATATTGTAGAAAATTTTATAAATGCAAAAAATATATTAAACAAAAAGTTTAACTGTAATGATGATTTTTTTATTAAGCCCTTAATTGATAAAAAATGGACTATAAAAGATAATGATGGTATTTTCTTTTTAACCTATTTAGATGATAATGATAGGGCTAAAGAATGTGTTATTGTTAAAAAAAATAATGAACCTATGATTTATAAAAAAGATAATTACACAATGATTATAGGTATAGAATGTGTTAAACTGGCCTTTATACTGGATAATAACAATAGTATATAAAAAAGACAAGCATAACCTTGTCTTTTTTATTATTTTTATTTTTTATAATATCCTTCTAATCTATATATAGGCATACCTATACCAGAAAATTTTTCTTCATATTCTGTTTTTACATTGCCCTCAAAATCTGAATTATGTAAATCTAACGATATATTGTGTAAACGCCACCCTTTATCTGCAAACTCATTTAAAGAAAATTCAAACAAAAGTCTATTATCTGTTTTAAAAAATACTTCCCCACCATTTGTAAATAAAGCTTCATATAAATTTAAGAAATTTTTATGAGTAAGTCTTCTTTTTGCCCATTTTTTCTTATTTGGCCAAGGGTCACAAAAGTTTATATATATTCTATCTATTTCTTCTGGTTCAAAATAGTTAAGCAATTCTTTAACATCTGCTATAAAAAAAACTATATTTTCCCCTACACCTTTTTCTCTACCCTTTTTTAAAGCACTTACTATAACATTTGTTTGTCTTTCTATTGCTATATAATTTATATTAGGATTTAAAAGGCTCATTGTAGTCAAAAATTGTCCTTTACCTGTGCCTATTTCTATATGTATAGGATTATCATTGCCAAAAATCTCTTTCCACTTTCCCTTATTTTCTTCTGGTTTATGAATAAATCTATCATTTGTATTTAATTCATTATCGCCCCAAGGCTTTTTTCTTAAACGCATATTTTTGCTCCTTAATATATTTTATCCTTTTATTAAATTATAACATATTTATTAAAAATTTCAATATTAATCAAATTTTAGTCTTTTCATTAAACTCAAAAGCATACATAAAAAAATTAAATAATTAAAAATATAGTGATATTCTATATAAATGCTTGTTTGAAATTTTGCAAAACTGAGATTATATATTTCTATAAACTGTTTTTGCAAATTTTTAATACTAAAACTTTTTATTTTATAATTTTCTTTAAAATATATTATAAATTAATACCCATATATTTTATCAATATACTAAAAGAATCTTTTAAAAAAATCTTTAAGTATATTGATAAAATATTGATTTACCTATATACTTTACATATCTATATAATTATATACGTTGTAATCTAAATAATATATTATTAAAGGGGGAAGTATTATGAAATTCTTTAAAAAATTTGTACCAGTATTTTTATCTATAAGCCTATTTTCAACATATCCAGTATTAGCTTCCAGTAATATTCCCGGGTTAGATATTGCTCAAGAGGATGTATTTGTAGGGATAAAAAAAATTGAAAAGGAAAATAATGAGCTAAAATCAAAAGATGTTAAAAACCCATCAAATATTCGTGATTTAGAAGATGGAACTTATGTCTTAAATAGAGGAACAGGTTGGATAATAAACGAGGAAGAAAACTTTTTAACATCTAGTATAGTTAAAAGTGGAACATCTTCTAATATAGAAACTAGTAAATCTGTATCGGTTACTCATACGGCAATAACTGGCGTATCTTCTTCTTTAGACTTTGAATTTGTAAAAACTTCTTTAGAATTAACTTATGAACATTCAATATCAAATGAAGATACAATATCTGCCTCATTTGACATTGAAGCTCCACAAGATAAAGACCTTTATGTTAAACTTTATTCCACACATTCAAGATATGATACAATAGAAGTTAAAGACGGTAAAATTATAGAACATAGTGCTACATATATCCCAGAGGGAACTTGGGCAAAAGTAATAGAAAATACACCAGGTGAACATTTAAATTTAAGCAAATTTGAAGAAAAAGTTACAAGATGTGTTTTAGGAGAAAACCCTTTAGATAATATAAAAAATAATATAGAAATTAATGGTGTTACAAACAATCAAACAAAATCATTTAATTTATATTTAGATTATAATTCTGAAGAAATTTTATTCTCTAATAGAACAAATACTCCTATTCATGAAGGTTATGGAAACCAAGAATATTTTAAATTTAAATTATTAAGTCCTCAATTAGAAGAAAAATTGTCTTTTGAACTTAATGGAACAGATAATTCTAAAGATGATAAATATAATAATATTAATGGGGTTAATTTCCAAGTTGGAGATTTTATACAATTAGAACATTTAGAACCTTTTAGAATTGCCATTTATGATTATGATGGTAATAATGTTAATTTAAAATATTCTAAAAAAATGCTTTTTAAAATAACAGAATCTGGTCTTAAACAAACAGATGAAAATGGAAATGAATTAAGTGAAGTTTCTTCTAATGTTTCTAGTGAAGATACTGTTACAAATAATTAAAAAGAGTTTTAAAATATATAATTTTAAAAGGAGTAGTGCTTATGAAAAAAAATGTAAAATTATTCATAAATTTATTAGTAAGTTCTTTTATTATAACAAGTTCTTTTAGTATAACTCAAACATATGTTAGAGCTGATGTTAAAAACTATGAAATACCTTCTGATATTTCACAAGAAGAATCTTACCAAGATATAGTAAATGCTTTAGAAAATAAAGAATATGATTCAATTAAAAAAGTTAGTAATGAAACTTATAGTAATAATCCTAGCATAGCTACGTTTTCAGAAAATGAAGATAATAATATATCTTTATCAGATGGTACTTATGTTATAGATAGAAAAGACGGATGGATTTTAGGAAATGATAAAGGATTTATACAAAGTATAATAATACCTTCAGGTGCAACTGGAACTATCTCAACATCAAAAACAATTAAAACATCTAACTCTTTTTCATTAGTTGCAAGTGTTGAGTTTAACTTTGAATTTGTATCTTCAGCTTTAAAAGCTGGATATGGTTATAATGCAGAAAACGCCTCAACAATTTCAATAAATCAATCAATTAAAGCCCCTGAAGACAAAAGCTTATTTGTTAAAGCTCAAACAGTTCATAGAAGATTTGATACTATAAATATAAAAGATAATAAAATTGTTGATTTAGCCTCTACATATGTTCCAGTTTCACATACATTAACTAAACTAGAATTTGAACCAGGAGAAAAAGTAAACCAAAGTAAATTATTCGAAAAGAAAACTTATAATATCTTTGGTGATCAAGAAATAGATAATAAATATATAACAGATAAAAATGTTACATACGAAAAAGGAAATGTTATAAATAATAATTTTAAATATGAGTTTGATCTTTTAAGTGGAAAGTCAAACACAGTTGGATTATATTTTGATGTACAAGAAACAGGTAAATATTCTATTGGTAGTTCATTTTTTGTACTTAATGAATATTGGTATGATACAGTAGGTTATTTTGGAACAGGTAACGATATGACTTTATATAAAGTTTCAGATAAAAATGAGCAAGTTATAGAAAAAGTTATTACATCTCTTGAAACTGATTCATTAAAAGAGGATATTACAGATACAAACATTTTAAATGAAAGTATGCCTAGATTAGAAGCAAACTTGAAAAAAGGTGAAAAATATTTACTTATAATTAATAAAGATAAAGTTAAATCTAAACATCAAAATGATGACTCTAAATTTTCTTATACTGTTTATTTTAATAAAAAATAGAATAATTTAGAATGGTATATAATAAAAGCTAAAGATTAAATCTTTAGCTTTTATTATTATAATTCTACTATTCTATATCCATACTCTCCATTATTTATACTTGTAGTAGATATATTATTATCAACTGGCAAAAATTGTTTAAAATCTTTTAAAGAAAATTTATTTTCATATCTACAAGGTATTGCTAAAATATATGTCTCTTTATCCTGTTGTTTATTAACCCCTAACATAAGATGTTTATATTTTTTATAAGATGTAAATACAAATGGATTGTTAGAATATTTCCAACTATTATCTGATAAACTTGTTAAATCATATGGAGATATTCTATACCAATCTATATTATCTTGTTTATTTACAAAAGGGCTCATTTTAACATTTTTAGATTTTATATAATCTATATCATTATCAATAGTTTTGTTTTCTGCATCAATATCTTGAATATTCATCATATTTCTTCTAAGATTATCGAGCATATCTTTAAAGTTTTGATGATTTGTATTTGTTTCTCTAACATCTACTTGTTTTTTAGTATATTTATTTTTTTCTCTCATACCTTTTTCTATTTCTAAAAGACCTTTTTCCTTTTCTATAAGTCCTTTTTCCCTATCTAAAAGACCTTGTTCTCTCTCTAATATACCTTTTTCTTTTTCTATTAACCCTCTTTCTCTATCTGATGTAGGGTTTTTCCTTATAAGCATTCTTTCTCTATTAATAAGCTCTTGTTCTATTTTTATAAGCTCAATTTCTCTTTTTATAAGAGCCAGTTCCTTTGCTCTAATTTCTTCGTCATCCGGCGGTAAAAATCCTTGTTTTAAAGCTCTCTCTTTTTCTAATAATCCTTGTTCTTTTTCTGCCAGCCCTTTTTCCTTTTCTGCTAAACCATCTAGTTTTTCTTTAAGCCATCTCTCATATTCATCTAAAGGTATTTTTGTTTGGCTTTCTTCTCTTTCTACCAACCCTTTTTCTCTATCAATAAGTCCTTGTTCTCTCTCTAAAAGTCCTTCCTCTTTATCTATTAACCCTTGTTCAATATCTGATATATTATTATTGTTAGGACTATTGTTATTGTTATTGTTGTTATTGTTAGGTCTATTGCTGTTGTTATTATTAGAGTTGTTGCTATTGTTGTTGTTATTATTGTTAGGCATATTGCCGTTGTTATTATTAGAGTTGTTGCTATTGTTGTTATTATTGTTAGGTCTATTGCTGTTATTATCTTCTTGTGGTCTTTCTTCACAGCTATTGCCTTTACCTACATTTATTACAGCATTTGCTTTATATTGCTCTTTCCAATCTATCTCATTACCAACATATCCAACTAATGCTGACGAAATATCTGTATCGTCTTTAACCATAATAGATACAACATTAAAATCTTCTATTTTACTTTTAGTGTTTTCCATATTGTCTGGGTCAAATTGTACAGAAAATTCTCCCTTACCATATGAGTCTACATTAAATTTACCTAAACACACGTTTTTTATATTCCCTTTTTCAAACCCTATAAACTCTAAATAATAGTCAGATTTTGGATTTATACCTTGTGCATAAATATTTACTTTGCCTCTACCATCTTTTATTTCTACAACACATCTTCCAAGAGAAGGTCTAAAATCTAAATTATGTTTTTGGCTATCTTGTTTTAATGGTATAAAATTTCTACTATATCTTCTTGAATAAATCATAAAGTTCCCCCTATAATTAATATATTATTATAATATATATTGCTTTAAAAAAATTTTTATGCTAAATATATAAATTTTGTAAAAAATATATATTTTTTAAATGCAAAAAAGACTATCATTTTATTTATAATTATGTTAAAATATAAAAAGATATTAATACTTGCTTATTTATAAATTTATTTTAAGCTTTTTATTTAAATGGTTTTGATTATACAATCAAAACTTAAAAAGGAGGCAATTATGAAAACAATCGGTATAATAGGCGCTATGGAAGAAGAAATAGAAAACATCAAACCGTATATAGATATTATATCTACTAAAAATATCGTAGGGTTAGATTTTTATATGGGTAAAATGGGTGGTAACAACGTAGTCTTAGTACGCTCTGGAATAGGCAAAGTAAACGCTGCTGTTTGTAGCCAAGTTTTAATAGACTTATATGCTGTGGATTATATAATAAATGTAGGTGTTGCTGGAGCTATAAACAAAGATTTAAAAATAGGAGATGTAGTTATAGCTACTGACACTATGCATCATGATATGGACACAACATATTTTGGTGATGATATAGGCATTATACCAAGAATGGAAGAAAGTGCCTTTAAAGCAGATAATGAACTTATAGAAATAGCCCTAAAATCATCTTCTGATGTTGCAGAAAATAATAATGTTGTAACAGGTAGAATAGTAAGTGGAGATCAATTTTTATGTGATATTGAAAAGAAAAATAAAATATGGTCCCATTTTAAAGCATCTTGTGTAGATATGGAAAGTGCTGCTATTGGTCAAGCTTGTTACCTTAACAAAATACCTTTTTGTATAATACGCTCTATATCTGATAACTCTGACGAAGATAATCAATATGAAAACTTTTTTAGAGATAGTGCTATAAAAGCTAGTAATATATTAAAAGATATGATAAATATAATAGAATAAAAAAGCAGTTAAAATAAACTGCTTTTTTATTATTTCAATTAATTTTTTAATATAATTATTTTATTATATAATCATCTTTTTTTATAGGCATAGCATCTAATTCTTTTTTCTTTTCCTCATATCCTGGTCTTCCAAAATATGCGTAAGTTGCATTTTTACCTTCTTCAACTCCTGGTTGGTCAAAGGCATTAATATTTAAAAGCTCTCCTGTAAAAGCTGTTGCAACTTCAAAGAAATATAGTAACTGCCCTAATGTATTTTCATTTACTTCTGGAAGAGTAATAGTCATATTAGGTTTACCAGCTTTTAATAAAGCATATTCTGTTGCTATTTGTTCTGTTTTAATAAGGTCATCTTGTGTTACACCACCTAAAAAGGCAAGACTTGGCATATCCTCATATATTTTAGGTATAGTTATAGATTTTTTAAATTTATCTACACCAATAAATGTAATAATCTTGTCAAATGGGCCTTCTGCATAAAGCTGAACCTGAGAATGTTGGTCTGTTGCACCTAAAGCTTTTACTGGTGTAGAACCAACATAAACTTCTTTGCCATCATTATCATATTTTTTACCAAGACTTTCTGCCCAAAGCTGTGCATACCAATCGGCTATAAATTTTAAAGAATCTGCATAAGGCATCATAACACTTATATTTTGTCCGTTTTTCATAGTTAAATAATTAAGTATACCATACATAAAGGCCGGATTTTTATAAATGTCATCATTTTTACACATATTATCCATAACAGCTGCACCTTTTAAAAGCTCCTTAATATTTATGCCACAAAAAGCTGCTGGTAAAAGCCCTACTGGTGTAAGTTCACTAAATCTACCCCCAACACCAGCTGGTATAGTAAATGTTTTATAACCTTCTTCTTTAGCTATTTTTACAAGGTTACCATTTTCTTTATCTGTTGTACAAACGATATGCTCTTTTGATTTTTCCCCTAGCTCTTTTTCAAGCATTTCTTTAATAATCATAAATTGGCTCATAGTTTCTGATGTAGAGCCAGATTTAGATATTACATTAAACATAGTTTTAGTAATATCTATTGTCTCAAAAAGATAAACTAATTTTTCTGGGTCTACATTATCTGCAACATAAAATTTTGGATATCCTCCCCTTTTTTCTCTAGATATCTCATTGTAGTATGGGTGATTAATCGCCTGTTGGACAGATATTGGACCAAGAGCAGATCCCCCTATACCAAGAACAACAAAAGCATCAAATTTATCTTTAACTTCTTCTACATAAGAAATTATTTCATTACAAACTTCTTCTTGATTATATGGTAAATCTCTCCAGTCCATTTTTCCATTAGCACGTTTATTTATCATAGCTTGTTTTGCTTTGTCTAAATTTAAAGAATCTATATCTTTTTTACTAATACCTTTTTTACCAACAAATTCTTCCATCATATTGTTATAATCTAAACGTATATTCATAATGTATTCTCCTTTTGTTATATTTTATATTATTATACCATTATTTTTTTATTTTTCAATAAACTTTATACAAAAATTATATTATTTGATTTTATGTATATTTAATGATATAATTGTCTTGTTTTAAAGGAGGATAAATTAAAATGCTTTTAAAAACGGATAGACTAATATTAAGAAATTTTAATAAAGATGATTTAGATGACCTTTTTGAATATGCTAAAGTAGATGAAGTTGGATTAAATGCTGGTTGGATACCCCATATTTCAAAAGACCACTCTATGTTTGTTTTAAATATGTTTATAAATGATAAAAACACATTTGCAATAGTGTATAAAGAAAATAATAAAGTTATCGGATCTATAAGCTTAATGAAAGATAAATTTAGGACAGATATAAATTCTAAATGTTTAGGTTATGTTTTATCAAAAGACTATTGGGGACAAGGTATAATGACAGAAGCTGTAAAAAAACTATTAGAATATGCCTTTTGTCATATAAATATAGATATTATGTCTATTTCTCATTTTAAAGAAAATATAGCCTCTAAAAGAGTTATAGAAAAAAGTGGATTTTCCTATGAAGGAACTCTTAGAAATAGCTTTTTGTTATACAATGGTACTATAAAAGATAGATGTTTATATTCTCTAACAAAAATAGAATATTTTAACTTAAATAATATATAAAAAGTGGACAAAACTGTCCACTTTTTATATTACTCTTGTTCCCAATTATGATAAACATTTTTTACATCATCATCTGCATCTAATAAATCTAATAACTTCATCATCTTTTTAACATCATCTTCGTCTGTTAAAGATGTATATGTTTGAGGTATCATATTAACCTCTGCATCTGCTATAAGTATATTTGCTTGTGATATTGCCTCACGAACAGCTGAAAAATCTTCTGGAGATGTTATAATCTCATATCCTTCTTCCTCTTCATTAAAGTCTAAAGCACCAGCATCTAAAGCTATCATCATAAGCTCATCAGAATCTATACTGTCTGACTTTTCAACCATAATTTGACCTTTTTTATCAAACATAAAGCTAACACAGCCAGTAGTACCCATATTACCACTACCTTTTGTAAAAGCACTCCTTACATTAGCTGCTGTCCTATTTTTATTGTCTGTTAATGTTTCTACTATAATAGCAACACCTTTAGGACCATATCCCTCATATACAATAGTTTCATAACTAACTCCATCAATATTACCTGCTGCCTTTTTTATACTTCTTTCTATTGTATCATTAGGCATATTATTAGATTTAGCTTTAGCTATAGCATCTCTAAGCCTAGAATTACTTGTAGGGTCTGCTCCACCAGCTTTAACAGCAACTGCAATCTCTCTCCCTATAATAGTAAAAATTTTGCCCTTTATAGCATCGTTTTTTTCTTTCTTATGTTTTATATTTGCAAATTTAGAATGTCCTGCCATATTATACCTCCGTCTAATCTAAAACAACTTGTCCATTTATCAATTTTAAAAAATATTCATTTTCTTTATTGATATTTGCAACATTGTTTGTTATATTTACTATATTTTTTATAAATTCATCTACTAGCTCACTTTTTACATATAAACTAAATTTAACTAAGTCTGTATATTCTGTATCTATAATAATATGTCCATTATTAGATACCTCATATTGTATTTTACCAATAAGAGAATAATCTACACTTATAAAAACTTTAGTATATACGTCCATTTGAACTATTTTCCCAGCTAAAATACCCTCTTTAGCTGATTTACCATAGGCTCTAACAAGGCCTCCTGTACCAAGCAAAGTCCCACCAAAATATCTAGTGACTACTATTATAGCATTTTCTATTTTTTCTCCTAACAATACATCTAAAATAGGCTTTCCTGCAGTACCATTTGGCTCTCCATCATCACTAAATCTAACAATAGGTATATCCCCACCTATTACATAGGCAAAGCAATTATGCCTTGCATTGTAATGTTGTTTTTTTATTTCTGCTATAAAATTAGTTGCCTCTTCTTCAGAAGAAATAGGCGAAACATTAGCTATAAATCTAGATTTTTTTTCTACTATCTCTGCCTCTGCTCTTTCATTTATTGTTCTAAAACTTTTTTTCATAATTAACTTACAATCCCTAATATTGATTTTAATAATAATTTTATTAAAATATTGTTATTTATTAATAGCCCTGTTAATGGTCCATCAAACTGTTCTTTTAAAAAAGATAATTGAGGGAATATGGATAATACTAATAATATTATACCTAAAACCCATACAATAAATAGCCCCTTTACTATACCAATAACAATACCACCTATTTTATCAAATGTTCCTAAAACTGGAAGTTTAGATAAAATATTAATCTTTTTAGATAATATAATCATTAATATAAAAACTATTAAAATAACTAAAAATACTGTTAATAAACTAATAACTACTATAGCAATAAAGTTAGCTATATAATCTACTACATTATTAACATTAAACATTTCATAATAAAATGAATTATTATTTTTTATTAATAACTCTTTAAAAATTTGTGGAATATCCAAACTTTGTATAAGGCTCACAATTTCCTCTTGCGTAGTTACAACAAGCTTTTCAATGTTTAAATTATAAACTACCCATTCTTTAAATTTTTCAAAAATTATACTTTTTAATAACCAATTATTTACTATTGGATATAACATTTTAAAAAATAATATTCCTAGTATAAAGGCTATAAGCTTAAATACTTCTTTGAAAAATCCCCTATAATAGCTACTAAATATACAAACTATAAATATAGCTATTACAATAAAGTCTAAAACATTCATCTTGCCTCCTAAGAATAAAACTTTTGTTTATTTTAACTTATTATGTTGTTTTTTCTTGCTTTTGCATAGTTGTTTGTTTGCTTTGTTTTTCTTTATTTATATTTTCTTTATCATTAGTATTTTTAGTCTCTGAAGTGTTAGTATTTTTATCCTGTGAAGTTTTTTGTGTAGTGTTATTTTCTTTATTTTGATTTTCTTTACTTTCACTTTCCTTATTTGTAGTTTTATCTTCTAGATTTTTATTTGTAGTTTCTTCTGTTTCTTTTTCTGTATGGTTTTCATCTATTTGTTTGTCTAATAAAACTTTATCTATTTTTACAATTTTTATTTGGTCATTAGTAACAATAAGCGCTTTATTGCTACTGTCATAAAATATAACATCTTTTATATCTTGCGTTGCTTGATATTCCCAAATCTTTTTACCAGATTTATCTACGGCAGTAAATAACCTTGACTCTTGTAATACAGCACCAAAATTATTAGCAGATATATTTGTTATATTTTTGCCTTTCTTATAATATTTTCCAATTTCCCCACCAGATTGGTTATAAAAGACTACTGTGTTTTCTTCTAAAGCATTCTCATTTTTAGTAATAGGCTGACCATAACAAACTACATATCCTATACCGTCTAAAAATGCCACGTCTTTTAAAATGTTATTTAAAGGTTTTCTATATATTTCCTTAACTTGTTCGGCTGTTTTTGCCGAATTACATTTTATAACAAATATTTCTTCATCGGATATACAAACAATGTTATAATTATCCATAAATTTAATAATTCCAACTATTTGATTTTGTTTTACAACACCACCAAAAGTTTGACCATCTTGTATAGAATAAAAGACTATATTAGAATCTATCGTTGCACCTATTGTCTTTATATAAGAAACTGATAAAACTTCATTATCTTCTGATATAGATACACTAACTGGAACACCTTCATTAAAGCTTATATTTTTTATAGAATAAATGTTATCCCCACTATTATTATATACATCTATTTGATAATTTGATTCTCCCTTTAAAATAACAGACAAAAATCCATCTCTATTTATCGTAAAACCAAGAATACTATCAACAGTATTTACTGTATACATATGTCCCTCATTAGAATATACTCTAACTACTTTACCATTTTTATCCCCTATGGCAATTCTATTATAAGATGTAACAACATATGGATCTTCAAGAGAAAAACTATCTTGCAATAATGTCTTTTCACCTTTTATTATTTTTATCCCTACTTTGCCATATATATATATATAATTATTATATGTATATACTTGCTCTCCAGAGCTAATCTCTATCGATTTAAAATCCTTTTTTTCTAATTGTTTTACATTATCTTTATCTGGATTAAGATATACAGCTATAGCTGTAATAATAGCTATAAATATTGTTACTACAATAATTAGCTTCAATTTTTTCATTAATATTTCTCCTAAAGTATATAAATCACTACTTTAATTATAAAGCATAAATGTTATTTGTCAATAACTACTTACTTACAAAAAACCTAATTATAATAACTAATATTTCAAACATTCCTATAACCCCGAATATTGGATAAACTATATTTACTATGCTAGAAAATCCCATTAAAGAAAATAAAATTCCTAACAATATAATTATAATTTTTAAGCTTATGCCTTTTGTATTATACTTTTCATCAAATGCAGATTCTAATGTAACACCATTTGAAACTGCCGTAGTAAATATAGCACACAATACAGTAATACCATATACATTTTTTATAAGTTCTTTATTTTCTACTAACTTTAACATAGGTAATGTACTATTTTGTATGTATTCATAATGTTTTATAAGTGGTATTAGCATAAATATACCTATAGAAAGTATAAATATACCCCCTAATATACTACTATAAATAACTACTTTTTTATTTGTAACAATATCCTTTATAGCAAATAAAACAGATATTGTAGTTATCCCATTATAAGATGTATATATAAAAGGAGATATAAGTGCTTTAACATTACTATTAAAAACTGGAGTAACTTGAAAATATGAATATATTCCTATTAATATTCCCCCTATTATTAATATTGGGCACAATATAGTATTAATAGTTATTATTGCATTTTTTCCAAAAATAAGTGCTATTAATGTCATTATACAAAAAATACACATACTTAACATTTCATTTATGTCAAATACATTAGATAAAGTTGCCCCTCCCCCTGCTAGCATACCAGAAAACAACATAAATAACAAACATATGTTAAACCATTCTATATATACACCATATTTTCCAAATATGTTATTTAAAAACTTACTATATGTATTCGCCTTTGTTTTATATACACTATCTAAAATTGACATGCAAGTTAAAGATAACAAAAAACAAGCAAACAAAAATCCTAATATACCAATTTTATTAAATTGTCCAAAAAAACTTAATAGCTCTTTACCTGTTGCAAAGCCTGCTCCCAATATAGTCCCTGTATATATAAATGCTATTTTTAAAATATATTTATATGTCATATATCCTCCTAATTTATTTTTATATAAATATATGATATAAAACATATTTTTAGCATATAAAAAGCCTATTTGTAGGAGCAAATAGGCTTTTTATATGTTTTTAGCTTTAATTATTATAAAAAGGTTTTATTATTTAGAAAAATAAATTAAAATCTGGCATATTATTAAAATTATATTATTCTAAACTGTTAGTGCTTGCTAACTAATTATATGTTAGCATAAGCTAACCCTTTTGTCAACACTTTTTTTAAAATTTTATAAATTTTTTTATTTTTATGGCAACAAATATCCAAGCTTAACGCTTTCATCTATTATATTTAACAAATATTGCTTTAACCTTTCATCTGCCTTTTCAAATACTAAATATCCCTTTTTTAATACCATATCCTTTTTAACATTATGCTTTTTCCAAGTACCACCTTCTGTTAAATAATTTAATATTATAGGTTGCACTCTGTCTATTGTAGAACAAAATATAGCCTCTTTAGTTTGCTTTTTCTCAAACTCTTCCCATAGAGATTTTACTTCCCTACATTGTTCATCTGGTAATAAAGAATATATTTTTTCTGCTGCTTCTTTTTCTCTTTTTTCTTTAGATTTTGTAAGCTCCTCATCATATAAAAATGTATCCCCTGCATATATCTCAACTATATCATGTATTAAAGCCATTTTTATAACTTTTAATATATCTGTCCCTTTAGGAGCATATTCTTCTAATATTAAGGCATACATAGCCATATGCCAAGAATGCTCTGCGTCATTTTCATTTCTTGATTTATCTGATATTAAAGATTGTCTAAATATATTCTTTAGCTTATCTATTTCTATTAGAAAATTCATTTGTCTTTTTAATCTTTCCATAATATCCTCCTATTTACAAAAAATAGGCTCAAAAGAGCCTATTTTATTTAAATTTATTTATTTAAAACATTTTTTACTTTATTGCATACATTTTCTGCTGTAAATCCATACTTATCAAAAAGTTTAGCAAAAGGTGCTGACTCTCCAAAGTTATCCATACATAACATTTCGCCATCTATACCTATATATTTATGCCAACCAAAAGAACAACCAGCTTCTACACCAACTCTTTTTGTAATATTTTTAGGTAAAACGCTTTCTTTATATTCTTTATCTTGTTCTTCAAATATTTCAAAACTAGGCATACTTACAACTCTTACGTTTATACCCTCTTTAGTTAACATTTCACTTGCCTCTACTGATATACCAACTTCAGAACCTGTTGCAATAATAATGGCATCTGGAGTGTTATCACAGTCTTTTACAATATAACCACCTTTAAGTGCTTTTTTAGCATCTCCAACTGGCTTAGTGTTTTGTCTTGTAAAAACTAACCCTGTTGGGCTTTCTTTTCTCTTAATAGCAAGATACCAAGCTGCTGCTGTTTCATTAGTATCACAAGGTCTAATAACAGTATAGTTTGGTATACTTCTAAGAGCTGCTAAATGCTCTATTGGTTGGTGTGTAGGGCCATCTTCTCCAACACCTATACTATCGTGTGTAAATATACTAACTACACCAAGTTTCATAAGAGCAGACAATCTAAGGCTTGGTTTCATATAATCACTAAATACAAAAAATCCTGCTATATATGGTCTAACTCCACCATGAAGATACATACCATTTGCAATAGCTGTCATAGCATGCTCTCTTATACCAAAGTGTATATTGTCCCCTTCTGGTGTTTCTTTAGAATATTCTCCTCTATCTTTCATAACAGATTTATTAGAAGGAGATAAATCAGCTGAACCACCAAACATATTTGGCATAACTTTTGCAAGTTTATTTAAAACTAATTCTGAAGATAGTCTTGTAGCAGTTTCTTCTGTATAGTTCCAAAAATCTTCATCATTTTCTATTTCACTTAAAAAGTCATCTTTATACCATTTTTCATATTCTTCATAAAGTTCTTTATATTCTTTTTTATAATTTTCTAAAAGATTATTCCAGTCTTTTTCATATCCTTCTAAAATAGATTTAGTGTCTTCCATAGTAGCTTTGACTTCTTCATCTACATAGAAATCTTCATCTTTAAGCCCAAAAGTTTCTCTCATAGCTTTTATTTCTTCTTTACCTAAAGGTTCTCCGTGAGCTGATGCCTTGCCAGCTTTATTAGGAGCACCATAACCTATTACTGTTTTTATTTCTATTAAAGAAGGCTTGTCAGATTTTTTAGCATTTTCTATTGCTTTTGATATTTCATCTATATCGTTACCATCATTTACAACTTGTGTATCAAACCCACAAGCCTCAAATCTTTTACATACATCTTCTTTAAATGCAATATCTGTATTACCTTCTATTGTAATGTTATTGCTATCATATAATATAATTAATTTGCTAAGCCCTAATGTTCCAGCTAATGATATTGCCTCATAAGAAACACCTTCCATAAGACAACCATCACCACAAAGAGCATATGTGTAATGATCTACTATATTATAACTGTCTTTATTAAATTTACTAGCAAGATGATTTTCTGCCATAGCCATACCAACAGCATTTGCTATCCCTTGCCCTAGAGGACCTGTTGTTACTTCCACACCTACTGTATGTCTATATTCTGGGTGCCCTGGTGTTTTAGAGTCTAATTGTCTAAATTGTTTTAAATCCTCTAAAGATAAATCGTAACCAAAAATATGAAGTAAAGAATATAAAAGAGCTGAACCGTGACCTGCTGATAATATAAATCTGTCTCTATTTCTCCAATTTGGATTTTTAGGGTTGTGTTTTAAATGTTTTGACCATAAAGTATAAGCTAAAGGAGCAGAACCAAGAACAATGCCTGGGTGTCCGGAATTTGCCTTTTGAATAGCATCTACCCCAAGACTTCTAATAGTATTAATAACGTGTTTATCTTTATCCATCATTTTATAAGTCCTCCTATAAATTAATTATTTGTAACATTTATTTTAGTTTATCACAAAAAATATTTATTGTCGATAGGTTAAAATTTATTAATGTTTTTTTATAATTATTGTATACTATATACAAATCAATATTATTAACTTTTGTCATTTATACTATTTACAATATTTTCAATTATTATGTTTTCAAAGCTCTGTTGTTATGATATAATATTATATAATTTTTATTATAGGAGGTATCTATATGTTTATATATGAAAAAATGACAAAAAATGTAGTATCCGTTAAACCTGACTATTCCGTTTCTAAAGCCTTTCAAGTGTTAACAGAAACAAAACACTCCCAATTACCAGTTGTAGATGATAATAATAAACTTATAGGACTTGTTACAGAAAAACTATTAGCAGAAGTAAATCCATCTAAAGCAACATCGCTTAGTGTTTATGAAATAAACTATCTACTTACTAAAACAAAAGTATATGATATTATGCGTACAGGTGTTTTTAGAATTAATCAAAATGATCTTATAGAAGATGCAGCCCTTGTTATGAAAGAAAATCGTATTGGTTCTTTACCAGTTGTAGATGATGATAATAATCTTGTTGGTATTGTTACAAGGGTAGATATATTTAAAGCATTTATAGATATATTAGGTGTTAAAGTTCCTGGTACTCGTATATCACTAAAAGCCTCTGATAATGTTGGTGAGCTTGCAGAAATTAGCCAAATTATAGCTAATCACAATATTAACATTAAAAATATTTCAAACTTTACTACATCTTTTGGCAGTGAAATTATTATAAAATTAGACACTTTTGATACAAATGATCTTATAAATGATTTAAGGCAAAAAGAATATGAAGTTTTATCTGTAAGTATTCAAAACTAATTTTAAATAAAGTTAACATAAAAATAATATCCTCTAACCTTATTATTTATACTTATTTAATAATAGTTTATAATTTTTTAGTATTAATTATAAATATATTTAACTAATAATTTAAATTAACTAATAAAAATTATTGACAATAATATGATATTCTTATATACTTAATCTTATTAATTAGGTTAAGTATTATAGGAGGTTTTTATGAAAAAATTTTTAATATATATAATGTTAAGTATGTCACTTATTGGCTGTTCTTCTAGTAAATCTACAAACAATAATATTACAGAAACTGAAAGTACTACCATTAGTAATCAAAGCTCTACATCTTCTGAGGAACAGCAAGAAGGTAAATTAGAAGCTTTTGATATAGACATAAAAAATAATTCTTTAGCTATTAATTCTGATGAAACTCTTGCTATTGTTTCTAATAGTACAATACCTGAAATAAAAATTTATGATTTAAATGAAGAAAAAGTTATTGCTACATTAAATGAATTTGTAACTCCAAGAAATATAGCTTTTTCTAAAGATAATAGCCATTTTTATATTTCTGATAGTACATATGGAAATATTAGAGAATTTAACTCAGAAACATTTGAATTAACAAGAACCTTTGATTTAGAACAAGGGGTTTTTGGATTTACATTAACAAACGCTGGAGATAAAATTTTTGCTAACAATCAAGCATTAAGTACTGTTACAGTAATTGACTTAAAATCTGGTAATGTAGAAAAAATAATTGAAGGTTTTAGTCAACCACGCCAAGGTATTATTATTGATGATAATGATGAGTTTGTTTATGTAACTAACTTTAAAGGTGATGATGTTAGAGTTGTTAATACAGCTACTTTAGAAATAGAAAAAACATTAAAAGGTATACCATCTGTTAGAGCCATTTCGGTTGATGATAAAGGTAAGTACTTATACGGAGCATCTAGCAGTGAAAATTCAATAAACGTTGTAGATATTGAAACAGGGGAGTTAGTAAAATCTATTGCTGTTGGTCAAGAGCCATATGGAGCAGCACTTTCACCTGATGAAAAATTAATTTTAACTGGAGAAAAAGCTAGTAACCAAGTTAGTGTAATAAATACAGAAACATTAGAAGTTATATCAACTATTGAAGGGCTTGATGAACCAAGACAAGCTATTGTTTATAGTTCTAACGATAATAAAGCCTACGTACTAAATAAAGATTTAAGTATTTCTTTAATAGACTACTCTGAAGGAAACATTATAAAAACTATAAAATAATTATTATGAAAATTTATGGTTTATATATTGACATTTTTTACAATATTTCATATACTGTTATTAAGAAAAGAACAATGGCGTTCAAAACACTTGGTGTTTTGCGCCTTTTTTTATTACAATTAAGATACGACTTATATTTTTATTATTAAATTTATTTTATGGAGGACTTTTTATGGCTAAATATAGCAAAGAGGATATTAAAAGAATTGTTGAAGAAAATGATGTAAAATTTATTAGATTACAGTTTACAGATGTTTTAGGCAAATTTAAAAATATTGCTGTTACAGCATCTCAATTGGATAAAATATTAAATGATGGTATGATGTTTGACGGTTCGTCTATAGAAGGTTTTGCTAGAATAGAAGAATCTGATATGTACCTTAAACCAGACTTAGACACTTTTGTTATATTCCCTTGGCGTCCTCAAACTGGCAAAGTTGCCCGTTTTATATGTGATGTTTATAGACCAGATGGCACTCCTTTTGAAGGTTGCCCTAGATATATATTAAAGAAAACTTTAGAAGAAGCCAAAGCTATGGGATATGATTTTAACGTAGGTAATGAGCTTGAGTTTTTCTTATTTAAAGTAGATGAAAATGGACACCCTACTACCGAAACAAATGATAGAGCTGGATATTTTGATTTAGCACCTATTGACAGTGGCTCTAATGCTCGTAGAGATATTTGTTTAACCCTTGAAGAAATGGGATTTGAAATAGAGGCATCTCATCACGAAGTGGCAGAAGGACAACACGAAATAGACTTTAAATATGACAGTGCTCTAGCTACTGCTGATAATGTTACAACTTTTAGAATGGTTGTTAAAACTATTGCCCAAAAATATGGCTTACATGCAACATTTATGCCAAAACCTATTTATGGCATAGCCGGTTCTGGTATGCACACTAACATGAGTTTATTTAAAGATGGTAAAAATGCTTTTTATGACCCTCAAGACAAACTAGGTCTTAGTAAAGAGGCTTATAGCTTTATAGCTGGTGTTTTAGAACATATTAAAGGAATAACAGCTATTACAAATCCTCTCGTAAATTCTTATAAAAGGCTTGTTCCTGGATATGAGGCACCTTGTTATATAGCTTGGAGTGCATCTAATAGAACAGATATTATTAGAATACCTGCTAGCAGAGGAGTTGGAACAAGAATAGAGCTTAGAAGCCCAGACCCTACTACAAACCCTTATTTATGTTTAGCTCTTTGTCTAGCTGCTGGACTTGATGGTATAAAAAGAAACTTAAAATGTCCTGACAGTGTAGATGAAAATCTTTTTGAAATGAGCAAAGAAGAAAGAGAAGCTAGAGGTATAGAAAACTTACCTGAAACTTTAAATGAGGCATTATACTATATGAAACACGACCCAATGGTTAGAGAAGTTTTAGGTGAACATTGCTATAAGTCTTATAGAGCTTGCAAAAAAGCAGAATGGGACGCTTATAAAACTTATGTTTCTAATTGGGAACTTGAAAGATATATGACTATATATTAATACTTACCAAAAATATCCTAGATTAAAAATACTAGGATATTTTTTTATATTAAATCATATAATAAATAAACTAATTTAAGGAGATTAATATGATTATTTATGTTGTAAAAAAAGGAGATACTTTAACATCTGTTGCTAACTTATATGAAACTACTCCAGAATTTTTAGCTACACAAAATGGTATTAATATAAATGATAGCCTTGTTGTAGGCCAGACTATTGTTATACCACAATATAATGAAAAACTTGGTAAAATAGCTACTAATGGATACTTATATACAAATATAGATGAAAATGTGTTAAGAGAAACTCTGCCTTATTTAACTTTTGCAACAATATTTACTTATGGATTTACAGAAAGTGGAGAATTAATATATGCAGATGATGAAAGAGTTTTAAATATTATAAAAGAATATAACGTTAAACCTATTATGCTAATATCTACTTTAACTGAAGAAGGAATATTTAGTAATGAATTATCTAATAAAATATTAAATGATATTAATTCACAAAATATACTAATAGATAATATTTTACAAAATATGAGGGAAAAAGGATATTTTGGACTAGATATAGATTTTGAATATGTTTTTCCAGAAGACAAAGACGCATATGTAGCTTTTATAGAAAATGTAACAACAAAACTAAATAATGAAGGCTATCCTGTAATTGTTTCTTTAGCTCCAAAAACATCTAGCACTCAACCTGGCTTATTATATGAATCCCACGACTACGAAGCTATTGGCGCTATTGCAAATGCTGTACTTCTTATGACATATGAATGGGGTTATACATTACTCCATACAAGATAACTGTTATAATTTATATATAAATATTAGTCATTTTCAAAAAACTTTCTTAAAAAATCATTAACCGATTTTATTTCACTAAGATTACTTGAAATTGTTTTTAATTCATACATAACTTCTTTATTCATATTCTCATATTTATTTTCAAGTTTATCTATTTTATTGCTAAAATCATTATACATTTTATTATAGTCATTATCTAAACTATTGATTTTAGAAGATAAATAAAGTAATTCTGTGTCCACTTTTCCAATACGCATATCCGATTCTTTTTTTGATTTCATAATTGAAAAAAAAGCACTTAAAGCACCTATTAATGTACACATAAATAATATAAATTCTGCCGCTTCCATTGTTTCACCTACTTTTTGAATATCTTTAACCTATCAACAATAGACCTTTTTAATTTAAAAAATATGCTGTTATTAGTTTCATTATATCCTGTTTCAAAGCCTAAAACATCAGCTAAATCTCTAACTTTAACAAAGTTAAAGCCACTGCTATTAATAGCTTGAAAAGTTGTTTTTATACTCCCAAATTCTACTTTAATATTGTTAAAAATATCATCTAAAATAGTTATTTTAGTATTATTATCATAACTAATATTTTTATTTAATAACTCTGCTAAATCTCTAACCTTTATATAATTTTCTCCATTTTCACTTATAACATTAAAAGATTTAACTTTACCATTATAACTATAATTTCTCTCTACAAACATATATTTTTTCACTTCCTCTACTTGCTTCCAAGTTTTTTTAAATTTTTCTGGTGTTCCATATTTTCTAGCTAATGTTGTTGTAGATCCATATTTAGTAAGCTCAAAATGTGGTTTATCTGGACTATCTTTCCAATCTCCACCCCACGTTAACCCAACTTTTTTTCCTACTTGACCTACTTTTTTAAACCAACCATCAGCATCATAATAAGCACCCTTACCATCAGCTCTACATATATCAAAAGCCATACCCCAGTTATGATTACTATATGGATATTGTACCCAAGTAACTATTTTCCCAGGTTCTGTTCTACCTTTAGCATATAACTTATTTTGTTCTTCTTTAGTCCTTAATGTATCTGTCGTTTTAACTATAAGTCCTTGTTTTTTACATTCTTCTAAAAATTTAGGTATTATAGCTTGTACTTCTGGGTGTAATAGCTTTATGTCCCTACTCATACAAACCTCCTAATCTGTA
>JAHALF010000031.1 GCA_018371275.1 Clostridiales bacterium | reverse complement strand
ATCCCCTCTAACTTTACTTTACTCTTATTTCCGTATTATATCCCTGTATTAATTTTCTTCCTTTTCTTTGATATATTTTCTTTCGCTAATTATTTATCTAAAAATCCGAATAAATTTAAATAAAAATAGTATTTATAGTAATATAATAATAATTTATATAAAGATTGCATTAATAGAAAGGATACAATATGGACCAAGAAAAGATATTAACTCTTGCAGGCAATCCTAATGTTGGTAAAACTACTGTTTTTAATAACTTAACAGGAATGAAACAACATACAGGAAACTGGGCAGGGAAAACCGTTACTAATGCGAAAGGATATTTTAAACACAATAATGAAAACTATACTATAATAGATATACCTGGAACATATTCTTTAATAAGCCAATCTAAAGATGAGGAAGTTGCAAGAGACTTTATATGTTTTGAGGATACCTATAAAATAATAATAGTATGTGATGCAACTGCTTTAGAAAGAAATTTACAGCTTGTTTTGCAAACAATAGAAGTAAGGAAAAATGTAATATTGTGTGTAAATCTTTTAGATGAGGCAAAAAAGAAAAATATAGATATAAATATAGAAAAATTGAGAAAAATATTAGGTATTGAAGTAGTAGGCATAAGTGCTAGAAAAAGACAAGGGATAGATAAATTATTAGAAAAGATAGAAGAAGATAACAATAATCCTTATACTTTAAAATATAATGATTATATAGAAAATTGTATAAATATTTTACAAAATAGTTTGAAGAATATAGATACAAAAAAATTAGATAAAAGGTTTATTTGTTTAAGATTATTAGAAAATGATAAGGAATTAATAAAAAGTATAGAAAAATATATAAATTTTAATATAAGTGAAGATAAAACTATACTAAAATCTTTAGAAGAATCTAATAAATATCTTGAAGAAAATAATATAAATGTTGTAGATAGTATAACAAATGGGATATATAATAACTGTGAAAAAATAGTAAAAGAAACTGTATCATATAAAGATAAAGAATATTATAAAAAAGGATTAAATATAGATAAATATTTAACAAGTAAATTAGTAGGTATACCAGTTATGTTGGCTTTATTAGGATTAATATTTTGGATAACTATTGTTGGTTCAAATTACCCTTCTAGTTTGTTATCAAATATGTTTTTTTTAATTGAAGATAAGCTTAGATATAGTTTAGAGTATATAAACTTACCTAGTGTTTTAATAAGTATATTAATAGATGGTGTATATAAGGTTGTAACTTGGGTCGTAGCAGTTATGTTACCACCAATGGCTATATTTTTTCCTATGTTTACTATATTAGAAGATTTAGGTTATTTACCGAGAATAGCTTTTAATATGGATAAGTTATTTAAAAAATGTAATGCTTGTGGTAAGCAAGCTTTAACTATGTGTATGGGGTTTGGTTGTAATGCTTGTGCTATAACTGGTTGTAGAATAATAGATAGTCCTAGAGAAAGATTAATAGCTATTTTAACTAATAATTTTGTTCCTTGTAATGGACGTTTTCCTACATTAATATCTATCATATCAATGTTTTTTATAGGTGGAGCAATAGGTTTTTATAATTCTTTTTTATCAGCATTATTTTTAATTTTTGTAATATTATTAGGTGTATTTATGACTTTAATAATGTCTAATATTTTATCTAAAACTATATTAAAAGGAATACCTACAAACTTTGCATTAGAGTTACCACCTTATAGAAAACCTCAAATTTTAAAAACAATAGTAAGGTCAATTTTTGATAGAACTTTATTTGTATTAGGAAGAGCAGTTGTTGTTGCTATACCTGCTGGAGTTATAATTTGGATTATGGCAAATATAACAGTTGTGGATAAAACAATTTTATTGCATACAACAGATTTTTTAAATCCATTAGCTAGTCTTATGGGGTTAGATGGTGTAATATTAATGGCATTTATATTAGGTTTTCCTGCTAATGAAATAGTGTTTCCAATAATAATAATGAGTTATATAGGAGGTAGCACACTTATAGAAATAGATAATATAAGTCAATTAAAAGAACTTTTGTTATTAAATGGTTGGACTTTAAAAACTGCTATATGCACAGCTATATTTTGTATATTTCATTGGCCTTGTTCTACTACTTGCCTTACAATATATAAAGAAACAAAAAGTATGAAATGGTCTTTTCTTTCTTTTATTATACCTACAGTAGTTGGAGTTTTAATGTGTGTAGCTATAAATTTAGCTTTTAATATATTTTAAAACAATATATTTTACATTGAAAACTATATTGTTTTAATGTATAATTTATATAAGGCTTAAAAGTGAGGTGTAGTTATGAATATAAGAATAGGTAATGGTTATGATGTGCATAAACTTGTTGAAAATAGAGAGCTTATAATAGGTGGCGTTTTAATACCTTATGAAAAAGGACTTTTAGGACATTCTGATGCAGATGTTCTAGTTCACGCTATTATAGATAGTTTGCTTGGAGCTACTAAAAAAGGAGATATAGGTAAGCTATTTCCAGATAATGATAACCGTTTTAAAGATATATGTAGCTTAGAACTACTAAAAAAAGTGTACAATATTTTAAAAAAAGATGGCTATGAAATAATAAATATAGATTCTATAATTATTGCACAGGCACCTAAAATGCGTCCTTATATAGATAAAATGGAAGAAACTATAGCCACATGTCTTAATATAGATAAAAGCCAAATAAATGTTAAAGCTACTACAGAAGAAGGCCTTGGATTTACAGGGGCACTAGAGGGAATAAGTGCTAATGCAGTTTGTCTTGTTATTAAAAAATAAATTTAAATAAAATAGGAGGGAAATATGAAATTATATAATACTTTAACTAGACAGAAAGAAGATTTTATACCACTTGAAGAAAAGGAAGTTAAAATGTATGTTTGTGGACCTACAGTATATGATTTTATACATATAGGTAACGCTAGACCTTATGTCGTTTTTGATACAATAAGAAGATATTTTGAATATAGGGGATATAACGTAACATATGTTCAAAATTTTACAGATGTAGATGATAAAATTATAAATAAAGCAAATATTGAGGGAGTAGATGCAAATGTTATAGCTGATAGATATATAGAAGAAGCTTTAATAGATGCTAAAGCATTAAATGTAAAAAATCCAACATATGCTCCTAGAGTTACTGAAGAGATAAAAGAAATAATAGAAATGATACAAACATTAATTGAGCAAAAAAATGCTTATGAAATAGATGGAACAGTATTTTTTGATACATCATCTTTTAAGGAATATGGTAAATTATCAGGTAAAAAATTAGATGAACTTGAGATAGGATCTAGAATAAAATTAGATGAATCTAAAAAAAATGATACAGATTTTGTTCTTTGGAAACCTAAAAAAGAAGGAGAAATAGCTTGGGAATCTCCTTGGGGAGAAGGACGCCCTGGTTGGCACATAGAATGTTCTGTTATGGCTAAGAAATATTTAGGAGAAGAAATTGATATACACGCAGGAGGAGAAGATTTAGTTTTTCCTCATCACGAAAATGAAATAGCACAAAGTGAATGTTGTAATCACAAACCTTTTGCTAGATATTGGTTACACAATGGATTTATTAATATAGACAATGAAAAAATGAGTAAATCTAAAGGTAATTTTTTTACTGTTAGAGATATAGCAAAAGAAGTTCCTTATGATGTTATAAGATTTTTTATATTGTGTGGTCATTATAGAGCACCTATAAATTTTAGCAGAGAAGCTATGGAGTCTAGTAAAAAAGGGTTAGATAGAATTAAAAATTGCGTAAAAAATCTTAATCATCTTATTAATAATACTACTATAGAAAATATGTTAGAGGAAGAAAAAAGTATTGATATATTTAAGAATATAGATAATTATAAAATTAGTTTTGAAGATGAAATGGATAATGATTTTAATACTTCTAATGCTATTACTTGTATTTTTGAAATAGTAAGACTTATAAATTCTGTTGCTAATGATAAATGCTCTAAAGAGTTTTTACAAAAGTTATTAAATGAGATATTAAGCCTCTGTAATGTTTTAGGTATTTTATATGATATAGAAGAAAAAAACAATATAGATGAAAAAGAAATAGAAGAACTTATAGAAAAAAGACAAGAGGCTAAAAAGAATAAAGACTATAAGCTTGCAGATGAAATAAGAGATAATTTAAAAGAAAAGGGAATTATTTTAAGGGATACATCAGCAGGTGTTGTATGGAGTAAAGAATAATGGAAGATAAAATGGTAGATATAAGACAATATTCTCCACTTGCTCTTGCCTATATGGGAGATTGTATTTTTGACCTTTGTGTTAGAGATTATCTTCTAAAACAAGCAAATATGCCGGCTAATAAGTTGCACCAAAAATCTAAAGCTTTAGTTAATGCTACTAGTCAATCTAAAATGTATAAAGAACTTATAGATATGGTAAGTGAAGAAGAAAAATCTATTCTTAAAAGAGGAAGAAATGCAAATTCTAATACAAAGGCAAAAAATGCTACAATGATAGACTATAAAAATGCAACAGGATTAGAAGCTCTTTTTGGTTATCTTTATTTAAAGGGAGAACAACAGCGTATAAATGAACTTTTTAAAATATGTTTAGATATAATGAATAATTAGGAGTGAAGAAATGAAAAAACAAAAGAAAAACAATAAAAGTAAAAATATAAATAAAGTTAATAAGACAAACATTAAAAGACCATCAAGAAGAGATGATTTTGAGGAAGATAATTTTCAATTAGAGGGAAGAAATAGTGTATTAGAGGCTTTAAATCATAATAAAACAATAGATAAAATATTTGTTAAAAAAGGCGAAGTTGAGGGTACTTTAAAAGTTATAGTAGCTAAAGCTTTAGAAAAAGGTATAGTTGTTCAAGAAGTAGATAAATTAAGAATGGAACAAATGAAAAGAACTAATAATCCACAAGGGGTAATAGCTCTTTGTCCAGCTCACGAATATTGTGAAGTTGAAGACATATTAGAAAATGCTAAAAAACATGGAGAAGACCCATTTGTTATAATACTAGATGAAATAACAGATCCACATAATTTAGGGGCAATAATAAGAACAGCAGATGCAGCAGGTGCACATGGTGTTATAATACCAAAAAGAAGAGCAGTATCCCTTACAGCCATTGTTAGCAAAACATCAGCAGGTGCTTTAGAATATGTACCAGTTGCTAGAGTAAATAATATATCAAAGGAAATTGAAAAACTAAAAAAACAAGGACTTTGGATAGCCTGTGCTGATATAAAAGGAACTGAATGTTTTAAAGCAGATTTAAAAGGAGCGATAGGTATTGTAATAGGTAATGAGGGAGACGGAGTATCACGTCTTGTAAAAGAAAGTTGTGATTATTCTGTTAAAATACCTATGTATGGTAAAATAGAATCTTTAAATGCTTCTGTTGCAGCAGGTCTTTTAATGTATGAGGTTGTAAGACAAAGAAAGTTTTTATAAAGGATATATAGCCTATGAAAAAAGAATATTTACTTGTAGATGGCTATAACATTATATTTGCTTGGGAAGATTTAAAGAAAATATGTGACTATTCTTTAGAGGATGCTAGAGATAAACTTATATCTATTCTTTCTAATTATCAAGGTGCTAAAGGTATTGAACTTATTATAGTTTTTGATGCACATATGGTAAAAGGAAACAGAGGAAATATAGAAAAAATAGGGAAAACTTATATTGTCTATACTAAAGAGGCTGAAACAGCAGATAATTATATAGAGCGTATAACAAAAGATCTAGTAAAAAATTATATAGTAAAAGTTGCAACATCAGATAGACTTGAGCAAATTATAATAATGGGGTCTGGTGCTATAAGAGTGTCAGCGACAGAGCTTAGATCAGATGTAAGATTTATGGCAAAAAAAGTTGCAAAAAAAATTGAAGAAATAAAGCCTATAAAGAATAATATGCTTTTTGATAATTTAGATGCTAAAACTGCTAAATGGTTTGAAGAAATGCGTATGAAAAAAAAATAAAATAAAAAAATTTAAAAATTTTAAAAAAAGGTATTAAGTATATAAAATTTTTTACGATATATAAAACAGAAAGATAAATAATTAGCGAAAGAAAATATATCAAAGAAAAGGAAGAAAATTAATACAGGGATATAATACGGAAATAAGAGTAAAGTAA
>JAHALF010000030.1 GCA_018371275.1 Clostridiales bacterium | reverse complement strand
TATAGCTATATTTTTTATTTTAAAATAATTTATTGACTGAATAAAATAAAAGATATATAATAATAATATAAAAAGAGCAATTATTGAAGTTGCTCCCCACGAGATTGATTTAAAACAACCTTAAACAGTTTGCAGACTAAAGGTTGTTTTTTATTTATCTAAAATTAAAATTAATAAACTTTAACAGTAGATAATACTATAAAGATAATAGTTAAAACTTTTAGATATAGACAAAATATAATAATTTATGATATAATTTGAAAGATTAATACTTAAAATATAAGTGGTTATCTTTACCCCTAAATGAAAGGGGGTGAAGCGTATGTCTAGCTATGAAATATTATCTTTAGTTATTTTATTATTAACTTTAATAGAAGTAGTTAGAAATAATAAAAAATAAAAACCACTTATATAATTATATAAGTGGTAAACTTTTAAACAAAACTTTTAAAGCTAACCACTAAAGTATTAATCAAAGGTTACTGTTGACGCAGTAACCTTTTTTAGTGGTTAATTATATTATTATTATAAACTTAAAATATTATACTGTCAATGTTTGCAATAAATAAAAATTAAATTGAATTTATAAAGTCTTTGAAGTTATTATATACTTGCCTTTCAAGAGGGCTTAAATTAAATTTATTTCTTTTTAGTAATTCTTTCATTCGTTCAGAACGATATACTGCTGATTGTAAAGAAATATTACATATATTGGCTATATCTTGCGGTTCAATACAGTTTATTTCCTTTAAAACTATTGCAGGCATTAACAAACATCTAGCAAAAATATTGGCTTGATATTCTTCTATGTTTTTATTATCATTTTCGTTATGTATTGTATGTGCTAAATTATTATGATTTAAAAGTATATGCCCTAGTTCGTGAGCAACTGTAAATCTTGCTCTAGTCTTTATTAATTGGGTATTTAAAAATATAGTGGTATTTTCTATAAATGCTTGTTTATCGTTTGAGGAAAATGGCTTTAATTTAACATTATAATAGTCAAGTACCTGACTTAAATTAACAGGTAAGGTATTGATATTTGTTTCAATTAAACATTTCCAAGCTTTATCTCTTGCAATTTTGTAGTATTCATACATAAATATAGCTACACTCCTTTAATTTTGATTTTATTTATAATAATAATTAGTTGTGTCGTAGAGTGTGGCTATTATTATTTTATAATAATAACATAAAAAGAGGGTACATTTGTACCCTTTTTTATTAATCAAGTAAATTTTTAACTTCTTCTAATGTTAACTCTCTAGAATTTCTTTTAATTTCGTCTAATTCTTCTTTAGATATTTCTGTTACTCCTTCTCCACGAGCAACTATTTTTACTGTTTCTTCTTCCTTTTGTTTAGGGAATTCTTTTATTTTGTCATTTTCTTTTTCAGTTTTATACTCTTCTTCAAGTTCATTTATACATTCTTTTAAGAAATTCTCAAACATTTCTCTATGCTTTTCATTTAAGTTGAAATATTTTTTTATGATTTTTCTTGCTAGCGGGCTTGCGTTTTTTTCATTAAAAAATTCTTCCAAAGCGTCAGTTTCTTTTTCTATGAATATAGGCTCATTTCCATTACGTAGCCAGTCCTCATTGACATTGAATGTTTGGCAGATGAGTTTTATATGACGTTCTTGTAAAATACGTCTACCATTTTCAATGTCACCTAAAGCACCAGGGCTTAAAGATATTTCATTTCCAAAATCTTTAAGTGTAAGATTAAGAATATTTTTTCTTAATTCCTTTAATCTCTTATTCATTTTTTCACCTCCTAAAACAATATTATCACGCAAACAGAAAAAAATCAAGAAAAAATTAAAAAAATATATTGACATTATACGCTAATAGTGATAACATAATATCAACAACAACGCAAACAGTAAAAGTTGTTGTTTGAACATTGAAAAATAAATATTGCAGAAAGAGGGTGAAAAGAAAACCAACCTTGAGGGTGGTTTTATAAATTATTATTCGGAGGCCTCAATAAAATAGACCATAAGAGCAATAAACCATATAAGAATAATTATAAATATTTTTATAGGTTTACCACCTTTAACGTTTTTCCAGACAAAATAACTTGCTGTTATAGGGGTAAAAAGTATTAAACATAATGCCCAAATTAATATTTTAGAACAACTAGGAGGTTTATTTTCCTTTTGAAAATCTTCGTAATTTATAGTTTGATTTTCAAATAGTGGTTTTAAAAATTCTTTTAGTTTTTCGTAAACTTGGTATGTAATAATACAGTCTCCCTCGGCTCTATGTAAGTTAGTTGTATCAATGTTAAAATACTTAGCTATTGTAGGTAGCTTATGATTTGATAATTCATTGGATAAAAATTCTCTTGATATATATAAAGTGTCTATAAAATCATTATTTAAACCTTTATTTATATATTTATCAATTTTATTTTTTAAGAAAATTATATCAAATTTAGCATTATGGCAACATATAGGCTTGTCGCCTATAAAATTTTTTAAGTTTTGTAAAACATCTTCTACATAGCCACCATCTTCTCTCATCATATCAAGGGTTATACCTGTTAGTTCTGTTATTTTTTTAGGCAATGTTTTTCGGTCTGGATAGTCTATTAAAGAGCTGTACTTGTCTACTACATTACCATCAATAATATGTAATGCACAAACCTCAATTATTTCCGACGAAGGTGTTAAGCCTGTTGTTTCTATATCAACAACAACATATTCGTCTAATGGAAGCCTTAAGCATTTGTTCAGGTCATACTCTTCTAAGCCTGTAAAATCATAATAATTTTTACCTTTGTGTGAATTCATAAATGTTCTTTCCTTTTCTAGTAATTAAATACAAATATATACAATTATTATACAATAAAAGGAAAAAAATTACAATAAGTACTTAAAAATCATTATAAAGGAGTGATTAGAATGAACAACATAGAATTATTTAAAAATGAAAGTTTTGGAGAAATAAGAACTTTATTAATTGATGATGAAGTTTGGTTTGTTGGTAAAGATGTAGCAGAGGCTTTAGGATATGTAGAACCGAGAAGTGCTATATCTAAAAAAGTTGATGAAGAAGATAGAGGTGTTGCTAAAATGGAAACACCTTCAGGTAAACAAGATATGACTATAATAAACGAAAGTGGTTTATATTCCCTCATCTTATCAAGTAAATTGCCACAAGCAAAAGAATTTAAACGTTGGGTAACAGATGAAGTATTACCAACAATAAGAAAACACGGGGGATACCTAACACCACAAAAAATAGAAGAAGCATTATTAAACCCAGATACCTTAATACAATTAGCTACAACATTAAAAGAAGAGCAAGAAAAAAATAAAAAATTATTAATAAAAAATAGTGAATTAACAGTAGATAATCAAATAATGAGACCTAAAGCAGATTATTTTGATGAGTTAGTAGATAGAAACCTACTTACGAATATTAGAGAAACAGCTAAACAATTAGGTATTAAGGAAAAAGAATTTATAAATTTTCTTTTAAGTAAAAAATACTTGTACAGAGATAAAAGAGGTAAATTAATACCTTATGCTGATAAAAACAATGGCTTATTTGAATTAAAAGAATGTTTTAATGAAAAAACAAAATGGGCAGGTACTCAAACATTAATAACACCTAAAGGTAGAGAAACTTTTAGATTGTTATTTATTTAATTTTATTGCACATTGAAAATTGAATAAAGGGGGTGAGTTTATGAATAGTTTATTCGAATCAATAGGCAGGCTTTTAGATAGCATTCTTATTTTTATAATATTAAATGAGATATACAATTTAAAAAATGATATAAAATTCATTAAAAAGGGTATAACTATTGCAATTAATCAACAATTAATAGATGAGATTGTTGAGCGAAATTTTATAGAGGATGTTAAAAAAGAATATTCATAAGATAAAGAATAACAAAGTAGCTATAAATAATCATAGCTACTATATATTAACTATTGTTTGAAAAGAGATATAAAATTTATGATTGTAGAAAGAATATCAACTATAAGTTTGAATTGTTCTTCATTTAAATTATATAGACTAGGATTTGATGCTATAAAATAAAGATTATGAAATATTAGCATTGAAAATGTGGTAGTTGATAAAGTTTTATAATACTCAGTTTTATTATCATTAGCATCAAAATTTATATGATAATTATTAACTATGACTTGTTTAACTGTTTCTTCAGATTTATCAATATTATTGATATCAAAGTTATTATAATTTTCATTAGTATTAATTATATCTAAGCAAGTATTCGTATCATCATATAGATTTTGATTTATATTAGAAGTATCTATATTCTCATAAAGGTTGTTTAATCTACTAGAAATATCATTTAAACTAGAGGTATTTTCTATTTTTTTGTCATTATCTAAAAAATATGTATTTATTTTGGGTATGCGTATAATAGAATTTTTGAAATTTTTAATTTTTTCTTGAAATTCTGATAAAGGGTTAATAGGTACTGGTATAGATTTTTTAATATCATCTATTCGATTTATAAATTTATATACATTATTATTTTTAAATATATCTGAAAAATTATCACTAATTTCAAGTAATTGTAAAATATAATCATTTTTATATGAATTCATTTATATCATCCTTTTTTTATATATTTCTACAACTATAACTGGTACTTATAAATGTAGATACTAAAATTATATAAGAAAAGGAAAAATATTACAATAAAAATTAAAAAAGTAGCATAATTAATAAAAAATATTATTAATAAATGTTTAAAGTAACTAAAGAAAGGAGTAATTTATATGTTAAAAACAAATGAATTAGAAAAATTCAAAAATAAAATAGCGACTAAAATTTTAACTTTATCTTCTAATAAATTGAATGATAAGCTATTAATTAAATTAGATGGTTATTTAGATGCCTTAACAGATGTAGAGGAAGAAGAATATTCACAGGTACATCATTAAAAATTAAAAATACAAAGGAAATAATAATTTTATGAACGAAATAGAAATTTATTCAGAAAATCTACCAGATAATATACAAGACATATCAAAGTTTGTTTTAATTGGTAGAGAAAAGTTAGCAAGTGTTAGAGCAGAGATAAGGGCAATAAATAAGTTGCAAATAGCGGAAGAAGTTAGAAATCAAAAAAAGGAAGAGGCTCAGCTTTTAGCGGAGGCACTACTTGATGCGGAAGTTAAACTTGGGGAATTATTCCAACAGTTGCCTAAAAGTGTTGGTGGTAGACCAAAAGAAAAAACTGCCGACAGTAGTGTCGATAGTTTTATAGGAAATAATCATCATAAAAGTGCTTGTGACACTACTGTCACAAGCAAAATAGATAAAGATATTAATACTAAAAAAGAAATAATACAAAATTTAGGTTTCAAGCAAAAGCAAGCAGAACGTTTTGAAACACTAGCAAAAAATAAAGACTTAGTAGAACAAGTAAAACAAGAGGCAAGGGAAAATGATGATATACCTACAAGAACACAAGTTTTAAGCCTTGCAAAAGCTAGAAAACAAATGCAAGAACAAAAGGAAGAAGAATACAAAGAATTTTGTGCAAACTCTGAAAAAGGTAAAAAGTTATTTAATCAATTAGTAGATAGTTTAGGATTTATTAAGAGGTTAAAAAGCGAAGATATAGAATTATCAATGATATTACTTGATACTCATTTAAGCAAGGATATTATTGAAGATATTGAAGAAGTGCAAATAAAATTAACATTGTTAAAGCAAGAGGCACAAAAATACAAAGGAGTGAAATTATGGCAAGACAAGTAATACTAGAGAAAAAGGCAAAGGAAAAAATACTTGAACAAATGGAGTATTTAGATGAAATTAATTCGGATACAGTAGCAGATTTAATTATACCTCATATGAGTTTTGATGTTAAAAAGGCTATTAGACAACAAGCTAAAAGACAGGCTAACCAACTTATAGCTAAAAAGAAAGGGCAAGACGGTAGTAGAAGTTGGTTTGCTTGTAAAGATAAATATGTCAACATTGAAAAAACAAAAAGTATGGAAGATTTAAACATAATAGAGGATAGTCTAGCCAAAAAATATGTAGGTTTAAATAAATCAGAGAAAAAGGTAGAAAAGCAAAAAGAACTATTAAGTGGTCAATTGATGATAGATGTTAGTTAGTTAATTAATAGAAGTATTATAATAATACAAATTATATAGTTAATAAATTTATAAAAAAGGAGTTGATAGTATGGGTAGAGATTTAAGCAAATATACATACGAACATTTTTTAAAAACAGGGAAAATAATAAAAGAATATTATGATGGTGCAACAAGGATAGTTATTTGCAGTAATTCTATACAACCATCACAGGGGAAAGAAAAAAGAATACTAATAGACCCTGAAACAAAAAAAGTAAGGATAGAATTTTAAGCCTTAGGGCTTATATAGTAGGACAAGCCATAAGGAGCGTTTTTATTATGTATAAACTATATATAATGTATTTTCAAGACGGTAAAACTTTAGGGTTGAAAGCTAGAAACAATGTAGAGGCTATCAAATTTTCTTTAACTTTTAAAAATTTTAGGGTTTTAAGAGATGAAAACAATAAACTTGTTTCTGCTAATATGGGGGTGATAGCTTAATGAAATTTTTACAAAAAATATATAATATAGAACTTAAAATGCGTGAAACATTAGGAACAAGATTTACATATTTATTGATAGTTTTAGCAATTATAGGTTGTTATTTTTTAGGGTATTGTATGGGGAAAATTGTATTTTAAAGAAGTAGGAGGATAATTATGAAAATATCATTAAGAGCAGCAAGAGTGAATGCTGATTTAACACAACAAGAAGTTGCAGATAAGATAGGAGTTAGTAAACATACTATAATTA
>JAHALF010000029.1 GCA_018371275.1 Clostridiales bacterium | reverse complement strand
AATCTTTGTACATTAGTAAATAGGAAATTAAAAAAAGTTAAATATAATAAAGAGTTAAAAAATACTAGTAATTCATATGATAAAAATGGAATAATGTCTTTAGATCATGGAAGTCCATATTATGAGCCTCAAAATATTACTTCTAATAAAAATAAAGATGAATTTTATTTATCAATACCAGAAGAAAAATTAGATTCTATATTAAAATTAGATAAGAATTTCATTTCAAGAGATGATAAATATTTCGATAAAATTAATATTGAAGAACTAGGAAATGAAATGAAAATATCTAATTTTTCAGAAGTTGTGGAAAAGCATAGAAATATTATAGCTGATGAATTTCTTGAGTCTGCTAATAGAAGAGAAATAATTTTCAATGGGAAAAAGTTTGGAATAAAATCTATTTCTATGAATAGAGTTACAGAAGAAGAAAATAGTTATTTGAATATAGATTTTTATACTACTGATTATTTTACTCATAAGGTAATGAAGTCTGTTTATAAGGAGATAAAAGAACAATACATTAAATTCGATGAAAATCTTAAAGAGAAGCTAAATGATTATTATCCTTTTATGACATCATTAGGAATTAATACATTAGTAATCTTAGATAAGTATTCGTATGATAAACAGATAGTTTTTTGTAGAAGATCTAAAAGGGTAAGCAATATGAATGGAGAAAGCAAATGGCATGTATCTATGAATGGAGGGGTAAGTGTAACTGACTTAGATGGATATAGTATCAATTTAAATAAGGCTGTTAAAAGAGGCATGTATGAAGAGTTAGGAATAAAAGAAAACGATATTAAAAAAAGTGCATTTGGGGATTTGTTTCTTGTTACAGATAATTTTGAAATAGGTTTAACAAATATTGTTATATTAAATAGAAATTTTGAGGAGTTAAAGAAATGTTATAATACTGCTCAAGACGGCGAATTTGAAACAGATGATATAAAATCAATTGTATTAAATAATCCAGATACCTCTAAAGAAATAGAAGAAAATAGTAAAGCTATATATGGTTATTCTGCTAGAAAGGGAGGTTCTCTTGAAAAATTTGGTATAGATTGGACAAACTCAGAAGAAGTAGAATATGCTAGAAAGGAGAGGCTAAAATATCATGAAAAACTAAAAATAAAAAGGTTAGAAATTGAAAATAAAGTTAAATCTTTTAAAGAGCAAGGACTTTCTGATAAAGATATAGCTAACATAATAGTAGAAATTAGAAATAATGATAGAATAAAATCATATATAGATTCTAATAATTTAGAAGGATTAAAAAGTATGAAAGAAAGAAATTTATTACGATATGGTAGAGAGGAAGGTCCAACATCAGAGCAATTATTTAAAAAGTATGGTTCTTGGGAAGAAGTTATATATAGTAGTACAAAAACAAGTATAGCTATGGATATTTTAACAGGTTTATATAATAAAATTAATTAAAAGGAGTAAAATTTATGCAAGAGGAAAAAGTTATAAATAATAAAATTTGGTTTAAAGATAAAGATTTAAAGATTAGGATTAAATTAGTAAATGAAAATGAAAACTTATTTTGGGTTACAATTAACAATAAAAATATTGGGTTTATTATGTTAATGAATGATTTTATTGACTGGTTCTATAATGAAATAGGTATTAATATAGAAGTAGATACAAGTTGGAATAATCATAAAGGTTTTAAGGTAAGTAAAATAAATTTAAAAATGTTAGTACAAGAAATTAAAAGATTTATCCTATATTTTGATATAAAACCATTAGAAAATTCATATCAATTCAATTTGGAAGAATGGTATAACTAAAAATCTCTAATAGTTATATTGAAAAGATTAGTAAAGATAAATATATATGATATGAATATAGCCTTACAACATATGAGTATAAACTATCAATAAAAGAATGATATAACTTTGATAAAGAGTTTAAATATAAATATGACCAAATGTTTAATCTTAAAAAAGTTATATTACCAAACAATATAGAAAAAGGAATAGGTACAAGCTATGAGTATACACCATTTCATAAGTTATTAAAGACGGAAGATGCAGAAGGTAATATATATGCAACAACACTAAGAGATTATGAAAGTAAATTATTGAAAGAAATAAACCCAAATGGTTATGATATAAAAACAATATATCCATAAGGAAAACCGTAATGATAGTAAATAATGGAGATAAAGATGGTTTTGACAAATTTATAGAACCAGAAGATGAAAATAAAGGGTATAGGGCAGTAACAACAAAGTCATTTTTAATATGTAGACATGGAGGAATAATAGAACCGTTAGATTCAGGGCAAGTAATGATTGATGAAGAAGAAAATTAACAAGAAAATAATCAAATACCAGAAACTGAAAATGAGAATCCACTTGTTCAAGCAATTCCATTCATTGCTGGAACGGGTTGAGGAGCATTTGTTGAAAATGGTATTTCAAGAAAAAAAGGTATGAAAAAGGGTAAAAAGTATAAGATAAATAAAAATATCTTTAAAATAAAACATGCTAAATTTTACAATAAAAACAATAGAATTCAAAGGAAAAGTGGAGCTAGAAATATTAAATTTGAAAATAAAAATGGTGTTGATTTGAGTTATATGACAGGTCCACAAGCTATAGAATATAATGAATTAGCTGAAAGTATGTATGAAAAAATAAGAAATTCAAATGATGATGATATTAAAAAAATATCGAAAAATATGAATTGGGATGAGGATAAAATCAAATTTATAAAAGAACATATATTTGAAGATGGAGATAGGCGTAGGTTTGATCCAGATTTTTGGCAAGCTAATACTTGGGAAAGAATGATAACTGGAGATATTGGAAAGTATGATTAATTATTTTTAAATTATGAATTTTATGAACTAAATTATATGAAAGAATTTAATTGCACATATTAACAAGCACATAAAGCAGCTAATAAATTATATAATTGGGGGAAAAATTTTTTTAAGTAAAGAATTAAAGAAAGAATTGATATAAATGGGATTATATGTAATTATAAATAAGATATACGAAGATAATGAAAAGGTTATTTATACTTTTGGACCTTGTGAAGGAGAATTAGAAGAATTAGAAGTTATTAAAAAAACTAGTGAAATAACAAAAATTAAAGAAAATATTAATTTATCTAATATTTATTATTTAAAAGCAGTAATTAAATTAACAAAGTATATGAAAAATAATGTTAATTTAAGGGAATTTCCAGATACTCTTTATTGGACAAGTTAGAGAGATTAGAGTTTCTAAAAAAGGACTAGATATTGTAAAGGACATTTAAGTATGTTTACTGAATTTTTACCAAATAAATATAAGGCTAAAATGTAACAAATATATCTATAAATTAAAATGAGTACCATTTATATCATATGAATATAGACTTACAACATATGAGAACGACTTATTGGTAAATGTTATAAAACAAAATATATATGGTTATTCGGCTAGAAAAAGGAGGTTCTCTTGAAAAATTTGTATAGATTAGACAAATTCATAATAATTAGAATATGCTATAAAATTAAAATTTATGAAAGAAGAAAAGATTATTAATAATAAAATTTGGTTTAAAGATAACGAGTTGAAGATTAAATTAGTAAATGAAAATGAAAACTTATTTTGGGTTACAATTAATAATAAAAATACTGACTTTATTATGTTAATTAATGACTTTATTGATTGGTTCTATAATGAAATAGGTATTAATATAGAAGTAGATACAAGTTGGAACAATCATAAAGGCTTTAAGGTAGGTAAAATAAATTTAAGAATGTTAGTAGAATAAATTAAAAGATTTGTCTTATATTTTGATATAAAACCATTAAAAAATTCGTATCGATTTAATTTAGAGGAATGGTATAACTAGATGTTGGAGATTTAATCTTATTACTAATAGTAAATAAAAAGTAAGAGATAAAAAATATAAATTAATACATATATTACAAAATTGTAAGTTTTTAATGGAAAAATATCCCAATAAAAATTATTGGAGGAATAAAAATGTATATAGAAGAGCTTAATTTATTAATAAAAGAAATATCTAAATATAATGATAAAATGAATGAGGGTGTATTAGAAAAAGACTTAAATTTATTTGTAAATGTTTTCAAAAAAATTTTTGGGTTAAGCTTGCCTTATGATTATTTGGAATTTTTAAAAAATTTTAATGGAATAGAATTTAATGGTTTTATTATTTATGGTGTTGATAAAGATTTATTAAGTATTAAACCAAGTAATAATATAAATGGTTTGATACAATTTAATAATGTATTTTATGAAAATGAACATCAAAAAAAGTATATATTTTTAGGGGAAAATAATATTAGTTGGTATGTATATGATATAAAATTAAATACATATTTTGAATTAGATAACCCATCTGGAATGGAAATTAATAAATTTATTAATTTTAAGGATATGTTAAAAAAGTTTATTTTAGGTGCAATATAAATTATTTATATATAAACAACTAAAGAAAACGAATTTATTCTAATGTAAAGGTTTTATATCATAAAGAAAATAGAAAAAATACTATAAATAGAAAGAGATAATTTATGAAAAAACAAAATTATAATAAATTAGATTTAAATTTAAAAGTATTATGGGAAGGTTGTATCTTAGCTAGTATTGCACATGCTATTGGAGTATCAAAATACCCTTTATTATCAAACGAACATTCGTGGGATAAGTTCAATTATAATATACAAGATAATAATGGCCAAAGAGGAACTATTACATTTCATAATAAATATTGTGTAGCTGCTTTTAGAAATGAAAATAGTGTACGTATGTCAGAAGTTGTTAATAATCCACAATATTTAAAAAATTATTTTTTTAATTATAATCAAGAAATAATTGATTTATCAAATAATGAAACACTACAATATTTATTAGATGAAACAACTTATGGTATAGTTCCTTGTATTACTAGTATTTTTTTTGGAGAGAACAATGTAGTTTATTCAAAAGATAATCTTAATGACATATTTGAAAATGGAGGTAATTTAATTAAATATCAATTACTTAATTTTAATAATGCTATTGAAAAATGGATAAATTATTATAATATGAATAATAATGAAATACTTTTACTAGAGTTTATATTTAGAAAAAAAGTAAAAGAATATAATACTCCTATTTTTCTTTCTAAAAATGAAGTATCATTATTAGATATAAATAATTATGAAGGATTTAAAGAATCAAAAATATCTTTTCTTGAAATGGGAATATATTTTAATAGATAAATTTTTATTTCTAATGAGAAGATATATCAATAAAAATTATTGTAGTAATAAATATGATAAAAAAATAAAGGGATTATATTAAATAGTATCAACATTATTAATAACATTACTAATTTATATATAATGATGAAAATATAGTTTAAACTAGTCTCTGTAACTTAAATATAAAGGAGGTGTAAAGATGAATGGTTATGAGTTTTACAAAGACTTAACTTATTATTCAAGAAAGCATTTTGAAAATGCTAAAAATGTTGGGTTTATAGATGTTAGAAAAGGTAGCTATACAATAGGAAAAGTAAGTAATAAGTTTATAGAAAATTTAAAAATTTATATAAAATTTGCAACAGTAGGTTTTGACTTAAATGGAGAAAAAATAAAATATAATTTTAATGAAGATAAAGCTACAAATGATATTTGTAAAGTAGAAATAGATGGACAAGAAATAACTCTTGGATATTCCGAAATAAGGGTGTTATCATCTAATGGACAAGTATATGCATCTCCTGACAAAATATATTATTATGTAGAAAAATTTTCATATTTACCACCTAATGAATTTATAGAGGCAGTAGAAAATAGGGTAAATATACTAGATTATACTTTAAAAAATATAAATGAAAAGTGGTTAGGTTACGTTAGTAATTATAATAAATTTTATACTTTAAATGTAGACTATTATAATAGTGCAGAAAACTTAAAAAATCTAATTAAAGAAAATAAAGACAAATTTAAAAATGAAATAAAACTTCAGAGAAATTTAGAAATAATAACAAAGGAAGGGTCTCTTTTAAATTATACAATTAAAGAAAATGAACCTGAATTAGTAGAGTATTTAATAGATCATAATATAAACATAAATAAATTTTCTGGTATAGAATTATTAACAGCAATAGAAAAAAATATGAATGATATAGTTAAACTTTTAATAGAAAATGGAATTGAAGTTAAAAATTACAGTCCTAGGGTTAACCCACTATTTTGTGCAATTAAATGTAATAATATAACAGCAGTAGAACTTTTAATAGGGGATAAAAGGCTAAATATTGTATACAAATATTTAGAGGATATAAATATTTATGAATATGAAAATTGTATAGGTTCATCCGAAAATGCTATATTAAATTATAAAGGTAAAATAAAAGAAATAGATGCTCTAGAATATGCAAAGAGTTTGCAAATTAGTGATGAAATAATAAATATTTTAAAAGTAAAAAAAGTGCTAAATTTTTAATAAAGATAGGAGGGAGATACTATGGAATATTTATCAGCACACAACATAAGGGTAACAGGAAAATTTACAATACAAACGATAAGAGATATAAAAATAACTGTAAAAACAAATGAACATCCAACTATATATGTAAAAGGTATAATGCCAGCAAATATAGGAATGGAGCAAATAAAAGAAAAATGTTTTAAAGAGCCAATAAGAGTTGTAGAACTTGATGAAAACGGAAATGAAAAAGAATATGGAATATTTGAAGGTATAATATTAGATACAAAAGTAAAAGAAGAAGGTAACTTTTATGAAATCGAAATAAATGGTATAAGTGCATCGTATTTGTTTGATATAGAAAAGAAGAAAAAGTCTTTTCAAAATGTAA
>JAHALF010000001.1 GCA_018371275.1 Clostridiales bacterium | reverse complement strand
ATCTAAAAACTCTGAAGATGCTATCAGCTTAATACAAACAGCAGAAGGATCATTAACAGAAGTAAACAACATGTTAACAAGGGTAAGAGAGTTAACAGTACAAGCAGGTAATGATACAAACCAACAAAGTGATAGAGTAAAAATAGCAGAAGAGGTAGCTCAACTTCTTACTGAAATTGACTCGATATCAAGCAGAACAGAGTTTAATGAGAAGAAACTAAATGATGGATCATTTAAAGATGGGCATTTTCAGATAGGAGCGAATGCGGGACAAAAGTTAGACTTGTCTATAGGGAATATGTCAGCGTATGGGATAGGATTAGATGAGATAATGGACGCATTTGGGATAGAGAAGGAAGTGGAAATGAATGCTAAATCTTCTCAAGTTGGGGTTGTTGGGGAAACTGAAACAACATCAGTTACAACTGGAGTAATAAATGATGTAAATGCAAATGGTGCTCAACAAAATGAAAAGTTAACAACAGCAACAGTTGAAATAAAAGCAATGATTAATGGTGTTGCAGAAAAACTTACTTTTAATATCGATATGTCAAATGTAAAAGCTCAACAAGCTAATAAATTTGAAAAGGCTGATATTCAAAATGCTATTGTTAAAGGCTTAAGTGAAAATACTGACTTTACAAAATATTTTAAAATATCTAAAGCTGGTGGTGATAAGTTAACTATTGAGGCTAATTCTCCTGGTGGAGAAGTTGTAATTGGAACAGGGACTACTCCTGGTGCTGGTGCCGCTGATGATATTAAAATTACTTATGGAAATACAGATGCCAATACTGCTGTAACAGGTGGCAACTTAGGTTCAACACAGCCTGCAGATAGAGTTGTTGGACATCATGGGCAAGTAGATATTGCAAATTTAGAGGATGGAGAAACAGTAACAATAGGTGGAAAAACATTTACTAAAGTAGCCACTGATGAAGATGTTAAAAATACTTATGGTGGATTTAAAGATATCGATGGATTGCAAAAATTATTACAAGAAGAAGGAGTTGCTACACAAAAAGTAGGTGGTAATACTAAACTTCAGCTTGACTTTGTAGATGGTAATAACAGTAGATTAGCAGGAACATACTCTGTAAATCAAAAACAAGTATCTGATCAAGGTAAAGAATACTCTAACTTATTAGAAAATATTGATGAATCTTTAAAACACATTACAGAACAAAGAGCTAAACTTGGTGCTAACCAAAACAGACTTGAATATACAATCAAAAACTTAGACTTATCTAGTGAAAATTTAAGTGCTGCTAGATCTCGTATAGAAGATACAGATATGGCTAAAGAAATGATGAACTTAACACAAGCTAACGTTCTTCAACAAGCCGCTACATCTATTCTTGCTCAAGCTAACCAAGCTCCTAACAACATTACTCAATTATTAGGATAATAAATAATATATAAATATAATAAGGGCTAATTTTTTAGCCCTTATATTGTATAAAGATATAAATTTAAAATTTTTTGTACCTTTATATAATATAAGGTTATGAATTTAAGCTTTTAGATATAAAAAATAATTAAAATATATATATAAATAAATTATACAATCTATCCGATATATAATATGACAAAAATTTATTATATAGGAGGGATTTTAATGGCAATGTTTACATCTGATATAAATCGTGTAACTGGTTTATCAGGGTTGGATACAGAATCTATGGTAGAAAAAATGATGAAAGCCGAAAGTATGAAATATAATAGGCTTGAAAAACAAAAAACAAGTGTTACTTGGCAACAGGAAAGTTTTAGACAATTAATTAAGTCTATGCAAGGGTTTCAAGATAAGTGGTTTAATACTACTAATTTATCTAATAATATTGGATATGATGCTTTTTGGAATAATTATAAAACAAGTGTAAAGGATGCTGTAACAGGAGCTGATAGTAATGTTATAAAAGTTAATAGCACTACAAATTCTGGTAGGTATGATATTAATGTTACACAAAAAGCAGAAACAGAAACATTAACTGGTAATGGTGTGTCTAAAGAAATAATATCTGGTAAAACAGATACAGAAATTACTGAGAGCATTAAAAAGTATGGTGAAGTTAAATTTAATGTAGTATTAGATGGCGGTACAAAAGAAATAACTATAAAAAAAGGTGACTTAGATAATGGCAAAAAAATAGAGGATGTTCTTAATTCAAAATTAGATACTGCTTTTGGTAAAGGAACAGATGGAAAGTCTAAAGTTACTGTTTCTAAAGGAAAAGATAATAAACTTACATTTAAGCCTAATGGAGATGGACACTCTTTAACTATAACTGATTCTGAAAGAACTGAAGGTGTATCTACTACTATTAATGATGTTTTAAAAGATGGTTCAAAAAGCTTTGAAATAACTATTGATGGATATACTGCTAAGGTAGATTTTGCACAAGATGATACAAAAGAGAAAAAGTTGGAGAAAATTAAAGAGGCTTTAAAAGAAGCCCAAAATTCAAATGGTGATAAAAAAGACTTAAGAAACTATATCTCTATAGAGGCTAATGGTGATGATTTAGTCATAAAAAATGATTCTAAGACTGAATCTTTGATAATTAAAACAAAAGTTAATAATGGAAATGAAGAGACAAAAGATTTAAACCCAACGGGCAGTTTAGCTATCTTTGGTTTTGAAAACCCAACTACTGTTGTAAAATTAAATTCTAAATTAACTGATGTTTTTGGTGATAAATTTAATAGTTTCTTTAAAAATGGTAATGACACTACTGATGAAATTAAATTAAATTTTGGTGGAAAAGAAGTTTCAATTACTAAAGATGATACTATCCAAACTTTAATTAATAAAGTTAATAATAGTGGTGGTAAGGTAAATTTAGCATTTAATGAAGTTACTAATAGATTTACTTTAAAATCTAGCGAGAGTGGTGCTAATGGTACAATAGATATAAAAGACGAAAATACTAAAAAATTTCTTAAGGATATTACAGGTATAGATGTAGTTAATAAAAAGTCTAATGCAAAATATACTCAAGGGCAAGATGCTATATTTGAAATAGATGGTGTACAAACTACAAGACCATCTAATGACATTAGTATGAATGGTATTAACTTTACTATTAATGGAACAGGACATGTTATAATAGAGGCTAATAGTGATGTAGATGAAACATTTAAAAAAGTAAAAGAATTTGTTGAAGATTATAATAAATTAATAGAAGAAGTTAATAATGCATTTGTAGAAAAAAGACCTAAATCTGGTAAATATGGATATTTTGAACCTCTTACTGATGAAGAAAAAAAAGGTATGAGTGAAGATGAAATTAAAAAGTATGAAGAAAATGCTAAAAAGGGTCTTTTAAATGGTGATGAAAATATAAATAAATTCTTATCAAGTCTTAGAAGTAATATATATAAATCAGTTGATATTGGTGGAAAGACTATATCTTTATATGAAATAGGCATTACTACTACTAAAGATTATAATGATGGTGGTAAGTTACAAATAGATGAAGAAAAATTTAAAAAAGCCTTATCAGAAAAAGGTGATGATATAAGACAGCTATTTACTACAAAAGGTGGTATTGTAGATAATATTAAATCTAGTGTAGAAAGCGCTATAGGTTCAAGCGGTTATTTAAGAAAAAAAGCAGGGGTTGAAGGAAGTACATCAGCAAGTAATAATGATTTAACAAAAGAATTAGAAGATATAACAAAAAGACTTGCAGATGAAAGAGAAAGGCTTTATAATAAAGAAATGTATTACTTTGATCTTTTTGCTAAGATGGAATCTTCTATGAATCAACAAAACAGTCAGATGGCAGTACTTTTAGGTATGAGTGGACAATAAGGGGTAGCTTATGGATAATAAACAGTATATTTCTTTATTATGTGAAAAAAGAGAAATTTTAAATGATATATTGAAATATACAAAAAGTAAAACTTTTGAAAAATCTGAGGATGAGGCGGAACGCATAGAATATTATTTAAACAATAGACAAAAGTTATTTGATAAACTTATTATTTTAGATAACAAATTAAAGAATATTAAATTTAATGATATTGATAATATGGAAGTTAAAAGTATTATTAAAGAAAATGATGTACTTATAGAAGATATTATTAAGTTAGACGAAAAAAATAAAAAAATAATAGATTCTATTTTAAATTTGCTAAAAGTAAATATAAAATCTGTAAAATCTATGTCTAAGGTAAATAATAGCTATTTAGGTACATACCAAAATGTCATAAATGGAAGCTTATTTGATAGTTCTAGATAAAACGGAGGTTATTAAAATGGATGTTAATAATAAAGTCTTAAATTTGAATAGTGATATAAAAACTTATAAAAGCAGTAATATAACAAATGAGGATAAAACAAAATCAACAAGTACTAAAAATAACTCTAATGAGGACAAAAACTTTGCATTAAGTAAAGAGGGGTTTGATAAATTAGTTACTGAGGCTAATGATAAATTTAAAGTAATTAATAAACAAATTTCTTATAATATACATAAAGAAACTAATAGAGTTTTTGCAAAAATAAAAGATGCAGAAACTGGAGAGGTTATGAAAGAAATACCATCTGAAGAGAGTTTAGATTTATCTGCCAAATTAAAAGATATGGTAGGATTATTAATAGATGAAAAAAGTTAAGCTAAGGAGTGACATAGTTGTATAAAAACAATCCATATGCAAAAATTAAAGAAAACTCAATAAATACCGCTACACCAGAAGATTTAACTTTAATGCTATATAATGGTGCTATAAAATTTGCTAATCAAGCTTTAATAGCTTTAGAAAAAAAAGATTATTATTCAGCAAATAAATTTATGCAAAAAACAAAGGATATAATAAGAGAATTTCAATTAACATTGAATATGGATTATGAAATTTCTCATCAACTATATTCATCATATGATTATATGCATAGAAGACTTACAGAGGCTAATATAAAAAAGGACACAGAAATATTAAATGAAGTTTTAGACTATCTGAGATCATTTAGGGATACATGGAAAGAGGCTATAAAAATAGCTAGAATGGGAAAAAGTTAATACAATATAAAATACCTATATTCTAATATTAAAAAAATAAAAAGTATTAGAATATAGGTAATTTATTATATAAGGGATAAAAAGATTATTTTTACTAATATAAATAATATATGAAAATATTGATATATTACTTAATATTATTATAAGTTGATATATTTGAATTTAATATTAAAGTTAAGATTATTACATGATATATAAAATCCTATGAAACATATAATAAGAACTGTTAAAAACGTACCACAAGGTAAAAGCATAGTATTAGTAGGGCAGGATAAGATTGCATATATAATAAATGAAAATAAAAAGCCAATACAGCCAATAACAACTCCTATAAAAAATTTGTGGATAGTTTCATATAATAATCTCCCTTAATTAAGTAATAATTTATAATGATATAATAGCACAAATGTTCGTATAAAGCAAAAGTTTGTTCGAAAAAAGTTAATTTTGTTGTTTTTGATAATAATAATGAATAAAAATGAAAGAAGAGGTATTTAAAATGAAAATATTATTTGCATCAGATTTACATGGTTCAATGTTTTATTGTGATATTCTAATGAATGTTATACAAAAAGAAAATCCAGATAAAATAGTTTTATTAGGAGATATACTTTATCATGGACCGAGAAATCCACTTCCTAAAGAGTATGATCCTAAAAAAGTTTTTGAAGCTTTAAATATATTAAAAGAAAAAATTATTTGTGTTAGAGGAAATTGTGACTCTGAAGTAGACCAAATGGTTTTAGAGTTTCCTATAATGTCAGATTATAATATTTTAAATGTAGATGGAATTAATTTATTTTTAACACATGGACATTTATATAATAAAGATAATATGCCTAATATAGGGGATAATGACATATTAATACATGGTCATACTCATATTAATACAATAGAAAAACTTGAAAAAGGTATTTATATAAATCCTGGTTCTATATCTTTACCAAAGCAAGAACAAGAAAATAGTTATATGGTTTATGAAAATAAAGAGTTTATTATAAAAAATTTAAAGGGAGAGCAGCTAAAATCATTAATAGCTAATTAGTAGTATGGAAGTAAATGTTTATGATTTTGATAAAACTATTTTTGATGGTGATAGCACACAAAAATTTTATTTGTACTTATTAAAAAGTCAACCTAAAATAGCAATATATTTACCCAAACAGCTTTTTTATTTTATACCTTTTTCTTTAGGGTTTATGGAAAAGACAAAATTTAAAGAAAAGTTTTATAGCTGCTTTAATGTTGTTAAAGATATTGATAAAGAAGTAGAAAATTTTTGGGATATAAATATAAATGGGATAAAAAAATGGTATTATGAAAAACAAGAGCATACAGATATTATAATATCTGCATCTCCAGAATTTTTGTTGTCTCCTATATGTAAAAGATTAGGTATAAAACATCTTATAGCATCTAAAGTAGATAAAAAAACAGGAAAATACACAGGTCTTAACTGTTATGGTCAAGAAAAAGTTATAAGGCTTAATAAGGAAATACCAAAAACTATAATAAGAGAATTTTATTCTGATTCCTTTTCAGATGAGCCTTTGGCAGAAATTGCTAAAAAAAGTTATATAGTAGATAAAGATAATTTATACCCTTGGTGGGAATATAAAAAATATAAAAATTGAGGCAATATAATGTATATTATAAAAAGTGATAAATATGATAAAATAGAATTAAAAGAGGAACAATATAAATATATATCTAGTTAAGAAGATATAAAAAATAATATAACTGTAGAAGATAGCTTAAACTTTTACCTTTGGGATGATGGTAATAAAATAGGATTTGCTTTATTTAAAATTTTTGAAAAAAAATAAATTTTTTCTTTGGAACTTTATTATAGATTGTCAGTATCAAAATAGAGGTATTGGTAAAAAATTTTTAATTTATATTATAAATATTTAAAAAAAAGATTATAATGCTAGTATAATTACGACTACATATAAGTATGATAACAACATAGCTAAGAGATTGTATCAAAATATAGGCTTTAAACAGTTAGATATAGTAAATAAGGAAAATATACATGAAGTTAATATGATATTGCACATATAAGGTAAATTAATATATGAAAAAAATTATTTATATACTAATATTATTAATAACCATTATAATTTTTTTTAAATTTAAAGATTATAGTGAGATAAAATTGAATAATAAAAAATTACAAAAGTCTATTACTAGTATAAAAGAAAATGAAGTAGCATTAAATGATGTTATCCCATTTGAATGGGAAAGGTTATACACTTTTAAACCATACACAACAAAAGAAGATATAGAAAGTATAATAGGGTTTAAAAGCCAATATATATCTGAAACTATAAATGAAGGAATGGTTCAATTAATTTTTGTAAAGGATAAAAGGATAGTTTCAAATGTTCTTAATTATGAAGATAATTTAGGGTATTCAATAGATTTTTATGATGGTATAAGTATTTATAATGAAGTATTATATAAAGATAATGTAAAGTTTAATGTTAAATTGGATAATGGAATTTTATATTTAAAAAAATCTATTAACTATAAACAATAAATTGTAAAAAATGCACAAAGAAATAAAATGTAAAAAATTGTGAAAACTATACAAAAGGTTATTCATATAATTGTATGAAATAACCTTTTTATTGACCAAAATTGTAAAATAGTTGACATTTTTCTAAAATAGAGATATACTTTTTTTAAGAATATAATAATATTTATGTTTAATTATACTAAAAATAAGTATTATTAAATAATATTAAAAATTATATAGAATAATATTTTAAATGTTGTTAAAAATAAAATAAAGAAATTAAAATTTTTTGAAGGAGAATTAGAATTATGGTAGAAAAAACTATGACTATAAAAAATGAAGCAGGATTACATATGCGTCCAGCAGGAGAGTTTGCTAAATTAGCTACAAAATGTACATCAAATGTAAAAATTATTCACAAAGATAAAAATGTAAATGCTAAAAGTGTATTAAATATTATGGCAGCTGGTATTAAATGTGGTGATGAAATTACTATTCAATGTGATGGAGATAAAGAAGTAGAAGATTTACAATTATTAGTAGATGCTATTGAAAGTGGTTTAGGCGAATAAAGAGAGGGTTAGTATGTCAAAAAAATTATTTGTTGAAAAAACATCTTCTAAAGGTATTGTTATAGGTAAGGCTTATGTTATAGAAAAAACAGATTTAACGCCAGAAGGTTATGTTTTAGAAAGTAAAGAAGAAGAAATTAATAAATTTGAAACAGCTTTAAATGAAGCTAAAGCTGAAATAGCACATTTAGCTAAAGATTCTGAAATATTTGCAGGACATAATATGATTGTAGAAGATATTACATTATATGATGCTGTAATTGGAAAGATAAATGATGAAGAACAAAATGCCCAAATAGCTGTTTCTAATGCCATAGAAGAAATATCTAATATTTTTAAAATGATGGATGATGAGTATATGAAAGAAAGAGCTACCGATGTTAGAGATGTTGGTAGTAGAATTATTTCTAAATTAAAAGGCATTAATGTTAATCCTTTTGAAAATATTAAAGAAGAAGTTGTATTAATAGCAGAAGATTTAACACCTTCCGATACAGCTTTAATAGATCTTAAGTTAGTTAAAGGTTTTATTACAGAACTTGGTGGTGTTACAAGCCACGTCTCCATTATTGCTAGAAATTTAGGATTACCAGCATTAGTAGGGGTTAATGGAATAATGTCTTCTGTTTTAGATAATGATATTATAGCTATGGATGCATCTAAAGGTAATATTATTGTAAATCCAGATAGTAATGAGCTTGAAGAGTATAAAATTCTTGAAGAAAAGTTTAGAAAAGAAGAAGAAATGCTTAAAAAACTTGAAAATTTAAAAGCTGTTACAACGGATGGTAGAGAAGTACAATTATGTGCTAATGTAGGCAATATATTAGATATACAAATGGCTGTTAAACATAATATAGATGGTATAGGTCTTTTTAGAAGTGAATGTGTATATATGGAAAATACTCATTTCCCAACAGAAGATGAACAGTTTGAAATATATAAAGAGGCTGCTGTTTTATGTGAAGGTAAGGAAGTTACTATACGAACTTTAGATATTGGTGGAGATAAATCTTTACCATATTATAAATTTGATTTTGAAGAAAATCCATTTTTAGGTTGGAGAGCTATTCGTATATCTTTAGAGCTTAAAGATGTGTTTAAAGCTCAATTAAAAGCTATATTAAGAGCCAGTTCTTTTGGTTATATAAGAATAATGTATCCTATGATTATTTCTATTGAGGAAATATTAGAAGCTAATAAGATTTTAGAAGAATGTAAACAAGAGCTTAGAGATTTAAACATTAAGTTTGATGAAAATATTGAAGTTGGTATGATGATAGAAACACCAGCATCTGTTATATTAGCAGATGAATTTGCAAAATATGTAGATTTCTTTAGCATTGGTACTAATGATTTAACTCAATATATGCTTGTTGTAGATAGAGGTAATAAGAGAATATCTAATATGTATAATTCTTTTCATCCTGTTGTTTTACAGAGTATCAAAAAAGTTATTGAAGCAGGTCATAAAGAAAACATTAAAGTTGGTATGTGTGGAGAATTTGCAAGTGATGCAAAAGCTGCTAAAATATTGTTAGGTTTAGGATTAGACGAATTTTCTATGTCTGCATCAGAAATAAATAATGTTAAAAAACAAATTTTAGAAACTTCTTTTACTGATGCTAAAAATTATGCTAATGAAGTTTTATCTAAACCAACAGTTGAAAGTATTATGGATTTTTTACAAAGTAATACGTCTAATTAATATGGAGGGATAATTATGTTTTCATTTTTAAAGAAAAATAAAAATAAAGAATTAAAAGCATTTTTAAGTGGTAAAGTAATACCTATTACAGAAGTGGAAGATGAAGCATTTGCAAGTAAAAGTATGGGTGATGGTATAGGTATTATACCTACAGATAATAAAGTTGTTGCACCAGCAGATGGTGAAATAGCATTAGTTATGAAAGATTCTAAGCATGCTTGTGCTTTAAAGCTTGATAATGGTATGGAAATGATTCTTCATATTGGTATTGATACTGTAAATATGAAAGGTAATGGATTTGAATGTCTAGTAGAAATGGGTGATAAAGTAAAAGAAGGTCAAACTCTTATTACTTTTGATATAGAAAAAATTAAAGAGGCAGGATATAGCACAACAAGTATGTTGGTTGTAACAGGCGAAGGTAGTGCTAAAAATGTAAGTTTTAAAACAGGTTTTGATGCAAAAGCTGGAGAAGATATTATTGCAACTTTTGAGTAATATATATTTTAAGATGTTTGCTAATTATAGTATATATTATATAAAATAAAGGATTGTAGATTTTTATCTACAATCCTTTATTTTAAGCTAATTCTTGATTATTTTTATATATAAGAGTTGGTTTTTCTTCTTTATTTACAACTTTTTCTGTTATTATACATTTTTCGATATTATCATCTGAAGGTATATCATACATAATATCTGTCATAAAACTTTCTACTATTGCACGAAGACCACGAGCACCTGTTTCCTGAGAAATAGCTTTTTTAGCAATAGCTTTTATAGCAGGTTCTTCAAATTGTAATAAGACATTATCTAATTCAAATAAATATTCATATTGTTTTATAAGGGAGTTTTTAGGTTCAGTTAATATTGATACTAAAGATTTTTCATCTAAACTATCTAATGTAACAACAACAGGCATACGTCCTATAAGTTCTGGTATTAAGCCAAATTTGTGTAAATCTTGAGGTAAAACATCTTTTAATATTTCACCAGATATTAAATCTTTTTTAGATTGAACTTCTGCACCAAATCCTATAACTTTATTTTTAGTTCTTTTTTGAATAACTTTTTCAAGCCCACTAAAGGCACCACCACATATAAATAATATATTAGATGTATCTATTTGTATAAATTCTTGATGAGGGTGTTTTCTACCACCTTGAGGTGGAACAGATGCAACAGTACCTTCTAATATTTTTAGAAGTGCTTGTTGAACGCCTTCACCACTAACATCTCTTGTAATAGATGGATTATCAGATTTTCTAGCAATTTTGTCTATCTCATCAATATATATAATGCCTCTTTGTGCTCTTTCTATATCAAAATCAGCTGCTTGTATTATTTTTAAAAGTATGTTTTCAACATCCTCTCCAACATACCCAGCCTCTGTAAGACTCGTTGCATCTGCAATAGCAAATGGAACATCTATAAGTCTAGCCAATGTTTGAGCAAGTAATGTCTTACCAGTACCAGTAGGACCTATTAGTAGAATATTGCTTTTTTGTAGTTCCACATTTGTTTCTAGAGGATTAGATGTTATTCTTTTATAATGATTATAAACAGCAACAGCTAAAGCTTTTTTTGCATCTTCTTGGCCTATAACATATTGATCAAGATATTCTCTTATCTCTTTTGGTTTTGGTAGTTTAAAGTTTGCAGAAAAGTCAGAATGTGTAGTCTCTATAGGAAATTCTTCATATATAATTTGGCAACAAAGTTCAACACATTCATCACATATATATATATTTTTAGGACCTGCTACTAATTTTTTAGCTTCATCCTGAGATTTGCCACAAAATGAGCAAGCAATTTTATGTTCATCATTTTTTGAAGGCATTTACTTCAACTCCTTAATTATTGTGGTTTTGTGATAACATTGTCTATAAGACCATAGCTTTTAGCCTCTTCAGCAGACATATAATTATCTCTTTCTGTATCATTTTTTATAGTTTCTAAAGGTTGACCTGTATTTTCAGAAAGCATTTGATTTAACTTACTTTTAATTTTTAATATTTGTTCTACTTGTATTTGCATATCTGTAGCTTGACCTCTAGCACCACCTAAAGGCTGATGTATCATAATTTCTGCATTAGGAAGAGCATATCTTTTACCTTTTGCACCACCAGCTAATAAAAATGCTCCCATACTAGCTGCAAGCCCTATACATATAGTAGAAACATCTGGTTTAATATATTGCATAGTATCATATATAGCAAGACCAGCAGTAACAGAGCCACCAGGACTATTTATATAAAGACTAATGTCTTTATCTGGGTCTTCTGCTGCTAAAAATAAAAGTTGTGCTACAACTAAGCTTGCTGTAGTATCATTTACTTCTTCACCTAAAAATATAATTCTATCTTTTAAAAGTCTTGAATAAATATCGTAAGAACGTTCACCAGCATTAGTCTGGTCAACAACCATAGGTACTAAACTCATAAAAAGCCTCCTTAAAATTTAATATATAAAATTTCCTAAAGAATAGTATATCCCAAATTATGTAAATTATGCTTTTAAATAATAATTTTAACCAAAAAATTTAAGTTTTATTTTGTATAGTATAAAACAAAAAGAGGTAATAACCCCTTTTTGTTTATAAGCTATATTATTAAGCTTCTGGTTGAACAGAATTTTTTACTAAAAAGTCAAGAGCTTTTTGTGTTTTTAAATCTTTTATAATATTTTCTTTTTCTTTTTCACCAAAGATACTTTCAATTTTTTCTCTATCTATATGGTAAGCTTCTGCTATACGAGTTAATTCTGCATCAATGTCTTTTTCAGAAACTTTAATTTTTTCTTCTTCTGCAACAGCCTCTAAAGCTAATCTACCTTTAACTTGTTTTTCACATATTATACGATAAGCTTCTCTCATATTTTCTAAGCTTTGTCCCATATAGTTTAAGTAAGATTCTAAAGTTAAACCTTGAGCACCAATACCATTTCTAAATTCATTAATTTTTTGGTCTATTTCAAGCTCAATCATAGCGCTAGGGATAGTAACTTCAACTTTTTCAATTAAAGCTTCTAAAATAGTTTCCTTCATTTTTTTATCAGCTTCATCTTTTTTCATAGTTGTAAGTTTAGATTTAATTTCTTTTTTGTAGTCTTTTAAAGATTCAAATTCTGTAGTATCTTGAACAAATTCATCATTTAATTCTGGAAGAATTTTTTCATTTATTTCATTAATTTTTACTTTAAATACAGCAGGTTTAGAAGCTAAGTCTTCTTTACCATAATTTTCTGGGAATGTAACATTAACATCAAATTCATCACCAATGTTTTTGCCAATTATTTGCTCTTCAAAAGTATCAATAAATGTTTTAGAACCTATTTCAAGATCATAATTTTCACCTTTACCACCTTCGAAAGCTACACCATCAATAAAGCCTTCAAAATTAATATTTACTAAATCACCATCTTTAACAGCTCTATCTGTAACAGGGTTAATTCTTGAATGTTTTTCTCTTTCTTTATTAAGATATTCTTCTACATCGTCTTTATTAACAGTAGAGCTAGGTTTTTCACATACTAATCCTTTATAATCTGATATTTTAACTTCTGGTTTTGTATAAACTATAGCAGTAAATACAACACCATCTTCTTTAGAAGCGCTAACAACATCTATTTCAGGTCTTGAAACTATTTCAAGTTTGCTTTCTTCTGCAGCTAAAGCATAAGCATCTTGTAAAACAAAATTAAAAGCATCATCATAAAATACTTCAACACCATAAGTTTTTTCTATAATTTGTCTAGGAACTTTACCTTTCCTAAATCCTTTAATATTAAAATGTTTTTGGTTTTTATTAAAAGAATAATCTAAACCTTCTTGGAATTTTTCAGCACTAACAGAAAATGTTAACTTGTACTTATTAATATCCATATTTTCAACATTATTCATTTATTGTATCCTCCTTAAAAATCTTGGTAAAAATTACATATAATTTAATTATAACATATATTTTAATAAAAATCAATTATTTGTTACAACAATATTTAAAAAGTTTTGATATATCCTAATTTTTTAAATACCCATATAACACTTGATGATATTATTATACCCAATAAAGAACCAACAATAACATCGGTAGGATAATGTACTATTAATAAAACTCTTGATAAAGCTATTAAAAATGCTAAAATATATGATAATATACCTAATTTTTTATTAGTAAAAAATATACAAGTTGCACCAATAAAAGATGCTAAGCTGTGACCAGATGGAAAAGAAAAACCGTGTGGTTCTGGTATAAATGTTTGTAAAGAGAGTTCAACAAAAGGTCTTTGTCTTTCAAATATATTTTTTAAAATACCATTACCTATAATTGAGCCTAATGCTAAAGATATAAGCATTATTATCCCATTTTTTCTTGTAGATTTTTTTAAAGTTAAGATTATTCCAAATACTATCCATATAAATCCTGCATCTCCAAGGTGAGTTATAAAAGATAAAATATTTTGTATTATAGGGTAGTTTGGAATAAATTCATTTATATTTAATATGATGTTTTTATCAATGTTAAAAAGTATATCCATAGTTACCTCACATAAGTTATAGTATATTTATTATAACACAAAAAATAAATATAATGAACAATATTTTTTACTAATTTTAGATTAAAAATTGGTAGTTTTTATATTGACAAAAATATATAGTAATGATATAATGTTTATTGTTTGCCGCACAGAGAGGTTTAAGCTTAGCACCGTATCTGGCGAGTTATTTTTAAGGAGGTGTACTAATGTACGCAATTATAGAAACTGGTGGGAAACAATACAAAGTTTCTGAAGGAGACATTATTAAAGTTGAAAAATTAGAGGTAGAAGCTGGTTCTTCTTACACTTTTGACAAAGTTTTAACTGTTGCTAATGGTGATGATGTTAAATTTGGAGCTCCAATTGTTTCTGGTGCAACTGTTAATGCATCTGTTATAGGCGATGGTAAAGCTAAAAAAGTTATCGTTTATAAATATAAGCCTAAAAAAGGTTTTCATAAGAAAAAAGGTCATAGACAACCTTTCACAATGCTTAAAATTGAAAAAATAAATGGTTAATATTTAGGTTTATAAATGATACAAGCTATATTTTTTAAAAATAATGAAAATATAATAGGCTTTGAAATTAAAAATCACGGAAGAGATATTGTATGCTCTGCTGTATCTATATTATCCTTAAATACTGTTAATAGCCTTGAGGCTTTTACAGATGCTAAATATAGTGTGGATTATGATACTAATGGTGGTTTTTTAAAATGTATTATAAATAAAAATAGTCTTTGTGAAAAAGCTATTTTGTTATTATCTAGTTTGGAGCTTGGTCTTAAAGGTATTGAGATAGAGTATCCTAAAGATATTTCTTTAAAATATAAGGAGGTGTAATGATGATTAGAATTAATCTTCAATTCTTTGCTCATAAAAAAGGGGTAGGTTCTACTAAAAATGGTCGTGATTCTGAATCTAAAAGATTAGGACCTAAACGTGCTGATGGACAATTTGTTAAAGCTGGTAATATTCTTTACACTCAAAGAGGTACTAAAATTCATCCAGGTGTGAATGTTGGTAAAGGTGGTAATGATACACTTTTTGCTTTAGTTGATGGTATTGTTAGATATGAAAGAAAAGGTAGAGATAAAAAGCAACTTTCTGTTCATCCTATTGCTGAATAATATAAAATAAAAGGATATAGTTAATCTATGTCCTTTTTTTATATAGATTTTTATTTAGTTATGAGATAAATTTGACAATATATGTTTTTTATAATAAAATTAAATATAAATATTTAAGGAGAAAATTATATGTCAGATTATTTTGTTATTGGTAAAATAGTTAATACACAAGGTATAAAAGGTGAAGTTAGGGTTGTTCCTACAACTGATGATATAAATAGATTTAAGAAATTAAAAGAAGTTCATATATGTAAACGAGATAATATAAATTTATACGAAATAGAAAATGTTAGGTTTCATAAGCAATTTGTACTTTTAAAATTTAAAGGTATAGATAATATGACTGATGCAGAGTATTTAAAAAATACAGAAATAAAAATATCAAAAGATTTAGCTATACCTTGTGAAGAGGATGAGTATTACATTAGTGATTTATATGGTATAGAAGTTACTACAGATGAGGATGAGTATATAGGTAGAATAGAAGATATTATATTTACAGGTGCTAATGATGTATATATAGTAAAAAAGGAAGGTAGTCAAATTTTAATACCAGCTATAAAACAATGTATTTTAAATGTAGATATAAAAGAAAAAACTATGAGGGTACATCTTTTAGAGGGATTGAGATAATGAATTATTATGTTTTAACATTATTTCCAGAAATGATATATAATGGTTTAAACCATAGTATTATAAAGAAAGCGATAGAAAACAATATAATAAATATAAATTGTATTAATATAAGAGATTTTTCCAATAATAAGCATAATCAAGTAGATGACTACCCTTATGGTGGTGGTGCTGGTATGGTTATTAAACCGGAGCCAGTTTATAATAGTTATTTAAGTATAAAGGATAAAGTAAAAAAAGGAACAAGAGTATTATATATGACACCTCAAGGAAAGACTTTTAACCAAAAAATGGCACAAGATTTATCAAAAGAAGAAGATTTGATTATTTTGTGTGGACATTATGAAGGTATAGATGAAAGGGTAATAGAAGAAATTGTAACAGACGAAATATCTATGGGGGATTTTATATTAACAGGTGGGGAATTGCCAGCTATGATACTTATAGATAGTATATCAAGACTAGTACCTAGTGTTTTAGGTAAAGAGGAAAGCTTTTTAAATGAGAGTTTTAGTGATAATTTACTAGAATACCCAAATTATACAAGACCTTTTATTTTTAATGATAAAAAAGTACCAGAAATATTATTATCGGGAAATCATAAAAAAATAGAAGAATGGAAAAAACAACAATCTTTAATTAGAACTTATGAAAAAAGACCAGACCTTTTAGAAAAATATAATATGACAAATAAGGAAATAATGTTTTTAGAAGACTGGTTTAAAAGTAATTGATGTAAAATATGTAATATATTAAATTAGTATGATTAGATTTTAGGTGATATTATGTTGGACGTTTGTTTGTTAGGCGTTGGTGGTATGATGCCTTTGCCAGATAGATTTTTAACATCTATGTTATTTAGATTGAATGGAAAAATGTTGCTTATAGACTGTGGAGAAGGCACTCAAGTTACAGCTAAATTGCTTGGTTGGGGATTTAAAAATATAGATATTATTTGTTTTACGCATCTTCATGCAGACCATATATCAGGGCTTCCAGGGTTGTTACTCACAATAGGTAATTCTGGTAGAGATGAAAATCTTTTAATAATAGGACCTAAGGGTATTAAGAGAGCTTATGATGGTTTATCAACAATATTCCCAGAATTACCATTTAAGGTAGATATAATAGAGCTTAATATAGATGAAGAAAATAATATAAGTGAAGAAATGAATATAAGTGGTTTTAATATACAAGCTATGTTTATGGATCATAAAATACCTTGTTTTTCTTATAAAATAGAAGTAAAAAGAGGTGGTAAATTTTTACCAGAGAAAGCTAATAGCCTTAATATACCAAGAGAATTATGGGGTGAATTACAAAGGGGTAAAGAAGTAGAGAATAATGGAAAAGTTTTTAAGCCTAATATGGTTTTAGGTGAAGATAGATTAGGAATAAAAGTATGTTACTGTACAGATAGTAGACCTTTAGAAAGAATGCATAATTTTATAAGTAATGCAGATTTATTTGTTTGTGAAGGCATATATGGTGAGGAAGAAAAAAAAGAAGGCGCTATTGCTAAAAAACATATGATATTTAGTGAAGCTGCAACTATGGCTAAATGTGGTAATGTAGAGGAGCTTTGGCTTACTCATTTTAGCCCAGCTCTTACAGAACCACAACAATTTATAAAAAATGCAACTAATATATTTGAAAATACTATTATAGGGTATGATAGAATTTGTAAAACTATATATTTTAAAAATTAGAAATTTATTTTAAACTTTTTGAAATATTTTTCGTATAATTAATATATAGTAAAAGATAGATTAGATAATTAGTAATTTTGTATATACGGAGTGATTAAAATGAATGTAAAGGATTTGACAGACTATGAACTTGTTCAGAAGTGTTTAAATGGGGAAAAAGAATATTTTTCAGAAATAATAACTAGACATAAAAATTTAGTTTATTCTGTTGTTTTAAGAATGGTAAATAACCAAGATGATGCTAATGATTTAGCTCAAGAAGTTTTTATAAAAGTGTATAAAAATTTAGATAAATATTTTCCAGATTTTAAATTTTCTACTTGGATTGTAAAAATAACGACAAACCATGTTATAGATTATAGAAGAAAGAAAAAATATGAAACAGTATCTATGGAAGAAGTTGAATATAAACTTATATCAGAAAATACACCAGAACAAGATTGTTTAGAAAAGGAAGAAAGATTATTATTAAATCAGTTATTAAATAAATTACCAGACATTTATAAAGTGCCTATTGTTTTATATCATCAACAGGGACTAAGCTATCAAGAAATAGCAGAAACTATAAATGAGCCTTTGTCTAAAGTTAAAAATCGTATTTTTAGAGGGAGAAAATTATTAAAAGAAGAACTTTTAAAAATGAAAGAGGGTGAGGATATTGGATTGCAACAAAGCTAATAAACTTATGATGAATTATATGGATTTTGATATTTCAGAAGAAAATAATTTTTTATTAGAAAAACATTTAGAAGAATGTGAAGAATGTAGAGAAAGCTTTGAACTTTACACGCAAATATTAGATGAGTTTTCTTTGGATGCAGACAATATTATAGAAGCACCTCAAGATTTTGAAATTAGTATTATGGAGAAAATAGAACATATAGAACCTAGATATATTAAGGAAAAAACTAAGAAAAATATGGTTATATATGTATTTTTAGGTATGACATCATTAGTATTTTCATTATTTTTAATAATATCTTTAAACAAAGATGTACTTTTAGCAAATCCAGAAAAATCTCCAATATTATATAGTTATTATAAATTTTTTGATAATATATTTAATATGTCTTTAGATACTCTAAATATATCATCTATATTACAATTAATAGAGAGTGTATTGCCTTATATTTTGGAAGGGTTAAAATATACATCTATAATAACAATAGTTTGTATAATAATAGCACAATTTTTATTGCATAGAAGAGAAAGTTTAAAAATATAGTGATTTAATAACAAATAGGTAATTATATATAAGTATTATAATAGTATTTAATATAAAAATTAAATTTTACTTTCTAAAATAAAATTATAATTTTTTTATATAATAAAAAGTAAAAGTATATAGTTATAATTTTAAAATTTATATTACTATTAAGGGGGTAACTTTTATGTATCAAATTTCAAATTTTATAGATAATGATGATATAAAAATTATTTCAGAGCTAGGAGGATTTCAGGTTATTGAGTATCAACGTGATTTAAGTGTTACTCCAAATTCAGCTATTGTTGCATATTATAGCTCAAAGATGAATGTTAGAAAGCGTCAATTAGTATGTAACTTAAAAAATTCTCCAGTTACTATACAAGCTGGTGCTATGCAATGGATGTTAGGAAATGTTAGTTCAACTACTGGTATAAAAGGTGTTGGAGATTTTTTAGGAAAAACTCTTCGTGGTAAGGCTACTGGTGAATCTGCAATTAAACCTGAATATGTTGGAGATGGTGTTTTAGTTTTAGAGCCTACATATAAACACTTAATTTTAATGAATACCTCTGATTGGGGAGGATCTGTAGTATTAGATGATGGGATATTTTTAGCTTGTGAAAGTACTTTAAAGCATAAAACTGTTATGCGTTCTAATATTTCTTCTGCCATAGCAGGTGGAGAAGGATTATTTAATCTAAGTCTAAATGGTGATGGTAAGTTTTGCATTGAATCTGAATGTCCAAAAGAAGAATTAATAGAAATAACGCTACAAAATGATGTATTAAAAGTAGATGGAAATTATGTTATTGCTTGGAGTGGAAGTTTAGAGTTTACTGTTGAGCGTTCTGGAAAAACTCTCATTGGTTCTGCTACTTCAGGTGAAGGGTTAGTTAATGTTTATCGCGGTAGTGGAAAAATTTTAATGATGCCTACTTCTAAAATGCAGAATATTTAATAATTATAAAAAATAAACTAGATATAAATTTATATCTAGTTTATTTTAATTTACTTATTTTTCTAAAAATTTTCGCATTTATTTAAAATATTTTTTACAAAATGTATATTATTATAAAGTTTAACTAATTTTACCTAATTTATATTATATCTTTCAAAATTAAATTTCTATTTAGATATATAAATATTTATATATTAGGGCTAATATAGTATTAAATAGAGTTATGGGTAAATGCAGCAATAGAAATTATAGGAATAATGGCAATAGCACCAAAAGGGTTTCTATAGTAATCATAATTATAATATGGTGTAATATTTCCAGAGCAACTAGAACCTAAAGGACAAGAAGGAGCATCTCCAGCACTTATAAGTAGCCTTATAGTACAATCACTAATAGATATTAAAACACCAGTAAAACCAGCACCAGAACAACCACCACTATTAGTAAAAACAGTAACAGTTTGACCTATATATCTACAAAGGTCTTCTTTTAAAGAGCATATCCAATTATCCATATTTTAACCTCCTTTTATTTGTATATTATGCAAATTGTAGGTTAAAAGTTACTTTCATATAAAATATATTTATTTTAAATAATTGTAACAAAATGATATAAAAACCATAATATAAATTAAGATGTTTGAAAGGAGGAACTAAAATGAATGAAAATTGTTTATTGGATAGTTTAACAAGGTATATTGGTCAAACAGTAACAATATTTACAACAAGCGGTGGCTGTTCTGGTGCTGGTTTTACTGGTGTTCTAGTTAGTGTAAATGAAAATTATGTAAAATTAATAACAAACATAGGTGCAGCCCCTAGTTGTCCTTTAGGATCTAACTGTTCTGGCTATGGATATAATTACAATAATCAAGGTTATGGTGGTTATGGATATAACTGGCTCGGATCTGTTACAGAAATACCAGTATGTAAAATAGCAAGTTTTACACACAATGCAATATAATATGACATAATATAAAACTCCTTATTAATAGGCTATATTTTTAGCCTATTAATACATAAATAAAAATATTATAAAGTTATCGACATAATAAAAAATTTATTGTATAATAATTATGAATATAAATTTTAAGAGGTGTTATAGATGAAAAACTCTTTACAGTTAGCAGAAAGTAAACTTATAATAATGTATATGTTACATAAAATAAATTTGCCTATGTCTTTATCTTACATACAAGAGTTTGCTTTATCTTATGAATATATGGATTATTTTTCACTTTCTAATTATCTTAGTGAACTTGCAGATAGTGATTATATTATAAAAAATATAGAACATAATAAAACTACTTATACAATATCTAAAAAAGGTTATAAAACATTAAGTCTTTTTGAAAATCTTATACCTAACTCTATAAAAGAAAAAATAAATGAATATGTAGCAATTAATAAAAATCAGATAAAAAAGGATTTGGATATAATAGCTAATTTTACTGAAAATAATAACGAATATACAGTAAAATGTGCAGTATATGAAGATAAAAAGCCACTTATAGAGTTAAGTTTAAAGGTTGCATCCAAAAAATATGCAAATACTATATGTGATAACTGGAAAAAAGATGCATCTAAATATTACTTATCCTTTATGAAAACCTTACTAAATAGTGATGAAAATAAGTCTCATTAGTTACTAATGAGATTTATTTTTTTATTTTATAAATATTTTAGTTGCAATTTATTACAATAAATCGACATAAAATTACATAAAAAATTTTTTTGTTGAAATGTGGTTGAAATAATGGTATAATTATGAAAAAATAAAGTTTAGGAGAGAGTTTTGTGTTTTGTAAAAATTGTGGGAAACAAATGCCAGATGATGCCATATCTTGCCAGAATTGTGGAACACCAACTGATAATATAGTAGATACAAACAATATAGGGTATTTATGTTTAGGCTGTTGTATACCAGTAGCTGGTATTGCCCTATATTTTGCATGGAAAGATCAAAAACCATTAAATGCTAAAAAATGTATACAAGGATTTTTCATATACTTATTTTTTTGTATTATTTATATCTTTATATACGTTTTAATTATCATGGGTAGTATTATGTATTATTAAATTTAATATATATTTTTTAAGGGGGAATAAAAATGTTTTGTAAAAATTGTGGTAAAGATATTCCAGATAATAGTGTGTCGTGTCAAAACTGCGGTGCACCAACTAATAATGTGGTAGATACAGATAATATAGGTTATTTATTTTTAGGTTGTTGTATACCAATAGCTGGTATTATTTTATACTTTGTATGGAAAGATCAAAAGCCTAAAAATGCTAAAAAATGTTTAACTGGGGCATTAATCACTATTATTGGTTCTGTTTTATTTTACATACTTTATATATTTTTAATAGTTGGTATAATGGCAAGTTTTAATATATAAATAAAACTATAGCTGAAGGTGGTCTCCTTCAGCTATTTTAATATGATAAAATAAATTTTACAAATTATAATAAAAATAGTAATTAATTATAATTATATTAGGTGTTGTTATGTATGATAAAATATCAAAATTTTTAAGAATATTTTTTATGTGTCATTGTAGAGCAGAGAGGTCATTTTTTTATAAAGGAAGACAATTTCCTGTTTGTGCTAGATGCACAGGTGAGCTTATAGGAATGATATTTGCTATACCAATTGTATTTAAAATAAAAGATTTAAGCTGGTTATATATTATATTATTAAGTTTGCCACTTATAATAGATGGATTTATACAGCTTTTAACTAAATATGAAAGTAATAATTTTAAAAGGGTGGTAACAGGGTTTTTATTTGGTATAGCCTTTATATTTATTCTTTTAAAATTTCATTATTTTGCAGTTGAAATTGCCTTAAAAATAGTAAGTATTATTCAACCGGATAATCCAGCTTTAGAGAAATATGAAAATTTTTTAAAATAAGAGTATAAAAAGGAGTTTTAAGACTCCTTTTTATACTGCATAACTAATTCAATTTCATTAGTGTTTTCATCTATTTTTTCTTTTATAATATTAAAATTATGTTTTTTATAAAATTCTATTGCATTATCATTATTTTTATATACATTTAAGTATAATTCGTTATATAAATTTTTTATATAATTAAGAAGTTTACTTCCAACGCCTTTATTTTGGTATTCTTCTTTGATAAAAATTCCTTCTATATAGTTTTTATTAATTCCAATAAATCCAATAATACTATTGTTTATTTCATATACATAAATCTCTGATGTTGGTAATAATGTTTTTACATAATCAAAGTTGTTAATCCAATAATTTTTATCTATAAAATTATGTGTTTTAATATTGTTATTAAGCCATATATTCATAATATTATCTAAATCGTCTATATTAAATATTCTGATCATTTTTATCTCCATTGTTAAATATAGTAGTTATAATTTTATTAGCAAGTTCAAACTTTGTTAACTTTTCAAAAGATATATAGTTATTATTTGATATAAGAGTTGCTATATTGGTATCTACATTAAATCCAGCACCTTCTTCTTTTAAGTTGTTAGCTACAATATAATCTAAATTTTTATTTTTAAGTTTTAATTTAGAATTTTCTAAAAGATTTTCTGTTTCCATAGAAAAACCACATAATATTTGATTTTTAGGTTTATTTTCTCCTAAATATTTTAAAATATCTTTAGTTTGTTTTAATTGTAAGTTATTATCATTTACCATATGTTTTTTTACTTTTTCTTTTTGGACATTTAAAGGTGTAAAGTCAGATACTGCAGCAGTCATAAAAACTATATCAAAGTCTTTATGTATATCTTTAAATATATTAAACATATCTTCTGCTGATATGGTATTTATAATATTAGTAAACATAGGGGGATTGGCAGTTGTGTTACCACATACTAAAGTAACATTAGCACCTTTTAACATACATACTTTTGCAAGAGCAAAGCCCATTTTACCACTGGATGGGTTTGTAATATATCTAACAGGGTCTATATATTCACAAGTAGCACCAGCAGATATTAATACATTTTTGCCTAACATAGTTTTTTCAAAAGCAAGTTCTTTTAATATATGTTCAAATAAAATGTTAGGTTCAGGCATTTTACCTATACCATTATCATTACAAGCTAAAAGACCTATGGCAGGTTCTATAACTTCAAAATCATAATATTTTAATTTTTCTATATTATCTTGAGTTATTTTATTTTCATACATATTTGTATTCATAGCAGGAGCAACTATTTTTTTGCATTTAGATGCTAAGATAGTAGTAGTAAGCATATCATCTGCTATTCCATTAGCCATTTTTGCAATAATATTAGCAGTAGCAGGAGCAACCATTATAATATCTGCTTTTTTCGCTAAAGATATATGTTCTACATTATAGTTAGATTTTTTTTCAAAAGTGTCTACAACACATTTATTTCCGCTTAAAGTTTCAAAAGTTAAAGGAGATATAAACTCAGTAGCATTTTTTGTCATTATAACATTTACATCTGCTCCAGATTTTTTTAGCATACTAACAAGATTTGCTACTTTATAACAAGCTATACCACCAGTAATACCTATTATAATACATTTTCCTTTTAACATATGATTTCTCCTTAGTTTTTTATATATTGTAACATAAAATATTTATTATTTATATATTTAATAAAAAAATTTTAATTATTTTTGTAAAAATCTTGATTAATTAAGTTTTATTTTGTATAATTAACTTTACACAAACAATTTTATATTGTTATATATAAAAATAATTATTTTGGAGGATAAAAAAGAAATGGGAAAAGCCTTAATTATTGGTGCTGGTGGAGTTGCTAGTGTTACAGTTCATAAATGCTGCCAAAATCCAGACGTTTTTGAAGAAATTTGTATAGCTAGCCGTACAAAATCTAAATGTGATGCTTTAAAAGAAAAGCTTGATGGAGGACGCACTAAAATATCAACAGCTCAGCTTGATGCAGACAATGTTGATGAAATTATTGCTTTAATTAATGAGTTTAAGCCAGATGTTGTTATAAATCTTGCATTACCTTATCAAGACTTAACTATAATGGACGCTTGTCTTGCTACAAAAGTACATTATGTTGATACTGCTAACTATGAGCCACTTGATACTGCTAAGTTTGAGTATAAATGGCAATGGGCTTATAGAGAAAAGTTTGAAAAAGCTGGTATAACTGCTCTTTTAGGTAGTGGTTTTGACCCAGGTGTTACGGGAGTATTTTCAGCTTATGCCTTAAAACACCATTTTGATGAAATACATTATATAGATATTTTAGATGCAAATGCAGGTGATCATGGTCATCACTTTGCTACAAACTTTAATCCAGAGATAAATATTCGTGAAATTACATCTAAAGGGAGATATTTTGAGGAAGGTAAGTTTGTAGAAACTGAGCCTATGGAAATTAAAAGAGTATATAATTTCCCAGAAATAGGTGAAAAAGATATGTATCTTTTATACCACGAAGAATTAGAGTCTTTAGCTGTTAATATAAAAGGTATTAAAAGAATAAGATTTTTTATGACATTTTCTGAAAAATATTTAACTCATCTTAAAGTATTAGAAAATGTAGGTATGACAAGCATTGAACCTATTAATTTTGAAGGTAAAGAAATAGTACCTATTCAATTTTTAAAAGCTATTTTACCAGACCCTGCAAGTTTAGGACCTAGAACAAAGGGTAAAACGAATATAGGTTGTATATTTAAAGGTATAAAAGATGGTAAAGAAAAAACTTATTATGTTTATAATGTTTGTGACCATGAAGAATGCTATAAAGAAGTTGGTTCACAAGCCATTTCTTATACAACAGGTGTACCAGCTATGATTGGTGCTATGATGATTATGACTAAAAAATGGGATAAAGCAGGGGTATATAACATAGAAGAGTTTGATCCAGATCCTTTTATGGAAGCTCTTAATAAATGGGGACTTCCTTGGAAAGAAAGCTTTAATCCAGATATGGTAGAATAACATATTTAATTATAATCCCACTTCGTAAGAAGTGGGAATTTATTAATATAAATTAAGGGTTAGATACAAATTATCTAAAAAATTGATTTAAAATGGTTATCATTAGAAATTCGATTTAATGTTTAATTTTAGGATTTTATTATAAAATTAATTTGAAGGTGAAATATTGAAAGTTGAATTTGAAAAGGCTACAAAGAAAAATAGAAAGATTTTATATAAATTAAAAGTTTTTAAAAATCAAAAAAATCATATAGAAACAGTATATGATTGTATAAAAGAGGCTAGATTATATAAATGTTGGCGTCCTATAGGGATAAAAATAGACGATAAATATATAGGTTTTGCTATGTATGGTTTATGGATAAATGAAGGGACAAATGGTAGAGTTTGGTTTGACAGATTTTTAATAGATAGAAAATACCAAAATATGGGGTATGCTAAAATAGTTGTACCTTTACTTATTGAAAAAATTAAAAATGAGTATAATTATAATAAACTTTATTTGAGTGTATATGAAGATAACTATATAGCTATTAATTTTTATAAAAAATTAGGATTTGAATTTAACAAAGAAAAAGACATTAATGGGGAATTAATTATGGTTAAAAATTGTAAGGAGGAAGAAATGAACATAGACTTTAATAATTTAGAAACACCTTGTTATATTGTAGATGAAAAATTATTAAGAAAAAATCTTGAAATATTAAAATATGTACAAGACAAAACAGGGGCGAAAATTTTACTTGCAACAAAAGCTTTTTCTATGTTTTCTACATTTAATATTATTGGAGAGTATTTAGAGGGAGTAACCTCTAGTTCGCTATTTGAGGCAAGGCTTGGATATGAAGAAATGGGGAAAGAAGTTCATATATATTCACCTGCTTATATAGAAAGAGATTTTGATGATATATTAAAATATAGTGATCATATAGTTTTTAATAATTTTAATCAGTATAAAAAATATAAAGAAAAAATAAATAACTGTGATAAAAAAGTTCAAGTTGGAGTAAGAATTAATCCAGAATATTCTGAAATAGAAACAGATATGTATAATCCTTGTTTTAAAAATTCTAGAATGGGTATTACTTTAGAAAACTTTGAAAATGAATATATTGAAGGGTTAGATGGACTTCATTTTCACACTATGTGTGAGCAAAATTCAGATACATTAAAGCGTACATTAGAGGTTGTTGACCAAAAATTTGGCAAATATATTAAAAGTATGAAGTGGATAAATTTTGGTGGGGGGCATCATATTACTAGAGATGATTATGATTTAGATACTCTTATAGAGTGTATTATGTTTATAAAAGATAAATATAATATAGATGTATATTTAGAACCAGGAGAGGCTATTGCTTTAAATACAGGATTTTTAGTATCTACTGTTTTAGATACTATGAAAAATGGTATGGATATAGCTATTTTAGATACATCAGCCACTTGTCATATGCCAGATGTTTTGGAAATGCCATATAGACCTAAAATAATAGGAGCAGGTGAACCTGGTGAGTATGAGTATACTTATAGATTAGGTTGTCCTACTTGCCTATCTGGGGATGTTATAGGAGATTATTCTTTTAAAAATCCTTTAAAAGAGGGAGATAAATTAGTTTTTTGTGATATGGCTATATACTCTATGGTAAAAAATAATACATTTAATGGTATAAACTTGCCTTCTATATATTTTAATACAGAGAAAGAAGGTACAAAATTAATAAAACAGTTTGGGTATAATGATTTTAAAAATAGATTATCATAAGTATTTTAAAAGAGATATAGATTTTTCTATATCTTCTTTTTAAAAATTTTAAAAATTTTAAATTTTTATAGTATTGAAATTAAAAGAAACTTATGATATTTTATTTATATATTTTAATATAATATAAACGATTATAAGGAGGGTTAAAGATGAATATATCACAAGCTGGTGTTAATGATGAAAATATAAAAGAGATTTATTTTGCAGGGGGGTGTTTTTGGGGAATAGAAAAATTATTTCAAAGTATAGATGGTGTTTTAAATGCAGAAAGTGGATATGCTAATGGTAAAAAAGATATTGTTCCAAATTATGAAATAGTTTTAAGAGGTGATACTGGTTATAGGGAAACTGTTAAAGTTTTATATAATGAAGATAAAGTAAGTTTAGAACAGTTACTTATAGCATTTTTTTATGTAATTGACCCAACAGTAGAAAAGAGACAAGGAAATGATATTGGTGACCAATATCAAACAGGTATTTATTTTGTAGATAAAAATTCTGAACAAATAATAATAAGATTTGTCGAAGAAGAAAAGAAAAAATATAATAAATTTGTAGTAGAGATTAACCCTTTAAGTAGATTTTTCTTAGCAGAGGAATATCATCAAGACTATTTATATAAAAATCCAAATGGATATTGTCATATTATGCCTAAAACATTTGAAGAAATTAATGAAGTTATAAAAAATGTTCCTAATTTACTTAAATATGTTAAACCAAGTGATGAACACTTGAAAAATAAATTGACAGATTTACAATATAATATAACACAAAATGCTCATACAGAAAAACCATTTACAGGTGAATATTGGAACTTTTTTGAAAAGGGAATTTATGTAGATATAACAACAGGAGAACCTCTTTTTTCTTCTTTAGATAAGTATGAGAGTGGTTGTGGCTGGCCTAGTTTTACTGCTCCTATTAGTGAAAAAAATGTGATATTTAAAGAAGATAAATCTTATGGAATGGATAGAACAGAAGTTAAAAGTAAATCTGGAGATGCACATTTAGGTCATATTTTTTATGGTGATTTTGAAAGTCCTAATGGTACAAGATATTGTATTAATAGTGCATCATTAAAGTTTATTCCATATGATGAAATGGAGGAAAAAGGATATGGTGAATGGCTTTATATTTTTGAATAATTTATACAAACATTAAAACTTTAAACTTATAGTAAAATTTTATAAAAAGAGAGTATTTTTCTCTTTTTTTATTTTATATGAATAGTATAAAAAAGAAAGGAACTATTTTATATTATGATAATTGAAAAAGCTAATATAAAAGACACAAATGAAATAGCAAATATAGAAAAAGTTTGTTTTCCTCATACAGAGGCGGCAAGTTTTGAAAGTATTAAAGAAAGAATTAGTATTTTTGGAAATCATTTTTTTATCCTTAAAGATGATAATAAAATTATTGGGTTTATAAATGGAATGGTTACAAATAGTGAAAATTTAAGTGATAATATGTATGAAGATGCTAATTTACATAATGAAAATGGATTATGGCAAATGGTTTTTGGTATTGATATTATACCAGAGTATCAAGGTAAAGGATATGCAGGTATATTAATACGTCATTTTATTAGTGTTGCTAAAGATGAAAAGCGTAAGGGAGTTGTGCTTACTTGTAAAGAAAATTTAATAACTTTTTATGAGCATTTTGGATTTCTTAATGAGGGTATATCACAATCTGAACATGGTGGTGTAAGTTGGTATCAAATGAGATTGACATTTTAAAAATGTGAAATATCTTAAAATACAATATGTTTTATAAAAATATAAAAAAATTAGTTTTAAACTAAAAATTATTATTTGATAAAAGATATTTAAAGAGGTAGTTTATGGATAAAAAATTAGAGTATTTAATAAAAACTTTTTCTAGAACTAATAAAAAAGATTATGAAAATTATATTTTAACAGGTATATGGCATAGGCTTAACAGGCTAGATATAAAACCTGTTACACAACAGTATGTAAAGTTAATAGATGGAACATACTCTTTAATAGATTTATATTTTCCACAAATAAATTTGGGCGTGGAATGTGATGAGGAATACCACAAAAATAATAAAGAAAAAGATTTTATAAGGGAATTTAATTTAAGTCAAGTTCTATCTAAAATAGTATTAAATGATGAGTTTAAACTTATAAGAATAGATACGACTAAAAATATTGAAGAAATAGAAAAACAAATAGATGATGCTGTTTTTTGTATAAAATCAAAATTACAAAATACTGATTTTGAAAAATGGGATATGTATAAAACTAATTATGAAATTATTAGCAAAAAAGGGGATTTAAGAGTTAGTGATAATTTAGAATTTAGTACTATTGCTGAAATTGCTAATTGTTTTGGAAGGGGCTATAAAGCCTTACAAACTTGTTTTTTAAAATTAAATGAACATTATAGTCTTTGGTGTCCTAAAATATACATAAATAAGACAGAAATAGAAAAAACAAAATTTAATGGTTGGTACAACACTTTATCACCTGACTTACAATATATTCATGAAACAAATGTAGATTTAAATAAACTTTATAATTTAGATGAAAGACAAAGAAATAGTAAAGATTTACATAGATTAGTCTTTGTACAAGATAAAAATATTTTTGGAAAAAAAGTTTATAAATTTGTAGGTATATTTAATTTTGTAGAAATAAAGAATAATTCACGCATATTTAAATCTATTGGAGATAGAATTATTTTTGAAAAAGATAAATTTTATATTGAAAATAGTTAAGGTCTAATTATAACTTAATATTAATGATTAAGTAAAATAAATTTTTATAAGGTATTGTTTGGATTTATATGATAATCATTTCAAAAATTAACATATATAATAAACTCTTTCATATAATTAAATATGTTATATTTTGGAGGAGTTTATTTTGAAGCCTTATATTGAACAAAGAGCAGTAGATGTAGCTAACTTTATTATAAATAAAAATGCTACTGTTAGAGAAACTGCAAAAAAATTTGGTATCAGTAAAAGTACTGTACATAAAGATGTTACAGAACGATTATTAAGTATAAATCCAAATCTTGCTAATCAAGCTAAAAAAGTTTTAGATCTTAATAAGTCTGAAAGACATATAAGAGGAGGACTTGCTACAAAAGAGAAATATTTATCAAAGGGAGTAGGTATTTATATAAAATAAAAAAATAACTGGTTATTACCAGTTATTTTTTATAATATAGATTAGCTACAACGGGGAAGTGGTCGGATATATATTTGTCATTAAAACTATTTCTTAGTATATTAATATTTTTAACATTAATATGATTATTTATAAATATAAAGTCTATTTCTTGTTCTTCAGCATTAGAATTGACATAAAAATCTGCATCAGATGTAAATGTTCCTCTAGGATTAAAATTAGAAACTACTTTTACTTCAGAAAATATATTAGACATATTTTTATAGACTGTATCTGTCGTAAAAGAGTTAAAATCTCCCATTAATACAAAAGGATAATTTTCATAATATTTAGATAATTTTTCTATAATAAGGTTAGCACCATAAACACGTGCCTCTTCTGATAAATTATCAAGATGAGTAACAGCAAATACAATCTTTTTATTAGTTATTTTATCTAAAAGCATAACCCAAACACATATGCGTTTACAACCAGCTCCTTCATAAAGTGAAGGAGTATCTGGTGTTTTGGAAAGCCAAAAATAACCATTATCTATTTTATCAAATCTCTCTTTTTTGTAAAATATACCATTGTATTCATCTTGATTAGTGTCGCCATCTCTTGATATACCAAAAAAATTATATGTTTCTATTGTCTTTAAACTTTCTAATTGATGTGGTAAAGCTTCTTGAACACCTAATATATCAAATTTTTCTAATTTTATCATATTTAATATATGTTCGCATCTTTGAGCCCAGCCCCAATTATTATCTCCTAAATTATCATATCTAATATTATAAGTACAAGTTTTAATTATTTCCATAATTGCCTCCATCATAATAAAAATATGTAGTTAGTATTTAAATTTATAAATTATAAGTACATATTTTTTAATATTATTTTACCTCTGGGATAAGCATAAAGAAACCACTTAAATCTGTACTATCGTCTGATGACTGTTTAAAAGTAGATTCTATAAATAGTACTCTATCAGCAACACGTCCAAATTCAATAGCAGGTACACTTAATATAGCACCAGCCATATCAACAGATAAAGAAGGAACAGACTGGTTTATTTTATAGTCCATAAGCTGTGATAAAGCAGTAAGATAAGAACTTGTAAGTATATTACCAATTTCTGTAAGCATAGAATAGTCTATTTCATCAAATTCTGAAAAGTTATTTTTATCTCTATTCATAATTTCTTTAGCAAGAGTACAAGCAGATTTTTCTGTCATAAGATACATCATAATACCATCAACGTCTCCACTAATACCAACTAACAAACCAGCTATTAAAGCATCGGCACCACCTATAATATCAGCAAGGTGTTTAAATTCTGGCATTTTTACAGTAGGAACAGTCATGGATATACGTTGATTAACAAGATTTGACAAGCTAGTAGCAGCATTACCAGTACCAATATTTGCAACTTCCTTTAGCATATCTATATCCATTAAATTTAAGTTACTCATAATAAACTCCTTAACTTATTTAATCAATTTACATTAATAACAAATTATAGTATAATAATTTTAACATAAAAAAATAATTTTGAAAACTATTTTATAAAAAATAATAATATTTTTTTTATATTATAATAAATATATAGATATATTAAAATAAGGAGGCTTTATGAAAAAATTTATTTTAGTAGTTCCTTCTAATGATAATGAAAAGTTTTTTATTAATAAAAATTACATAAAAAATATAAAAGATTTTAATATACCTTATTATATTAGTGATTATAATATAAAAAATATAGATTATAGACTTATAGGTGGGATTTTATTAACAGGTGGTGGAGATATAGAACCAACATTTTACAATGAAAAGAGGCATTATAAAACGAGTGATATTTTTATAGAAAGAGATATGTTCGAAATCTCTTTATTAAAAGAGGCTTTTAAAAGAAAAATACCTACACTTGCCATATGTAGAGGCATTCAAATAATGAATGTTGCATTTGGAGGCAGTCTTAATCAGCATATAGATGGTCATACTCAAAAGGAAGATAAAAGTACTAAAACACATTATGTAAATATAGAAAAATCAACGATATTATATGAAATAATAAAAGAAGATGTTATAAAAGTTAATTCTGTTCATCATCAAGCTATAGATAAAGTTGCTAAAAATTTTAAAGTATGTGCAACTTGTGATAATATAATAGAGGGTATAGAATATGTAAATAAAGATATATTTTTTATGGGGATACAATGGCATCCAGAAGCTTTATATGATAATTATAGCAAAAGTATATTTGAACATTTTATAAAAAATATAAAATAAGACAAAAGAAGAAGGGGCTAACTATGGATAAATTAAATGATAAAATGACAGCTATAAAAAGTTTAGATTGGCTTATAGAGATAATATCAGATATAGGCTTAAGTGTTATACAAGTAATAATAGCAGGTATTGTTATAAAAATTTTAACTGAATTTATTAAAAAATCATTAAAATTAAATAATAAATTTACAGAAAGAAAAAGGCAAACATTGTCTGAAGTATTAACGAGTGTTGTTAAATATACAGTTTGGTTTATTGTTATATGTAGTATACTTACAAATTTTGGTATCAATGTTACATCTTTAATAGCAGTAGCTGGTGTTGGTAGTGTTGCTATTGGTTTTGGGGCACAAAGCTTAGTACAAGATGTTATAACAGGTATGTTTATATTATTTGAAGACCAATTTGGTGTAGGGGATATTATAACAGTAGATAGACTAACAGGTACAGTAGAAAGTATTGGGCTTAGGAGTACAAAAATAAGAAGTGCAGATGGTGATTTACATATTATTCCAAATGGAATAATAAAAATAGTAACTAATATGTCAAAAGAATTTAATAGGGCAACAATAGATATAGGGGTTGCTTATGAGGAAAATATAGATAATGTTATATCTGTTATGAAAAATGAAACAGAGATTATATTTAGAAATAAAATGATAGATGGGCTTATAGCAGTGCCTAAAGTTTTAGGGATAATAGATTTGGGAGATAGTGCTGTTGTTATAAGAATATTAGCTGACACTGAAATAGGAGCAAATTGGCAGGTAGAAAGAGAAATAAGACGATTTATTAAAAATCGTTTTGATAGGGAAAATATTAACATACCTTATCCAAAACGAGTTGTAGAAATAGTAGAAAACAAAAGAAAGGAAGCATAAATATGGATTATATTGTAGGAGATATTGTGCAAACTAAAAAACCTCACCCTTGTAAAAGTTATGAATGGGAAGTAATAAGAGTTGGTGCAGATTTTAAGATGAAATGTTTAGGGTGTGGACATATAGTTATGTTACCTAGAACAAAATTTGAAAAGGCTGTAAAAAAGAAAATAGAAAAATAGTAAAAAAATGAATAAATTACCCTTTTAAAATAAATAATAATTTTAGTTATTTATTTTGAAAGGGGTTTTTTTGTGAGTTTTAAAAAGGATTATTTTGAAATAAGATTAGAAAGTATAGGAGGGCTTGGTGCAAATCTTGCTGGTAAAATATTAGGAGAATATGGAGCTTTATATTTAGGGCTTAATGCTTCTAGTTTTTCTAGTTATGGGTCAGAAAAAAGAGGTTCACCAGTTAAAGCTTATATAAGATATGCAAGAGAAAATACACCTATAAGAGTTAATAGTCCTGTCCAAATACCAGATATATTAGGTATTTTTCATATAGCTTTAGCAGATAAAGAAAATGTAATGTCTGGGGTATCTGAAAATACAGCTGTTGTTGTAAATACAGATAAAGAACCAGAAGAAGTGAGAGATATACTAAAAATGTATGCAGGTAAATTATATTGTATAGATGCTTTAAAAATAGCTTTAGAAACAAAAAGCCGTATAAATATGGTTATGCTTGGTGCAATTGCAAAAACTAATGAATTTATGTGTATAGAGAAATTGGAACAAGCTATAAAAGATACAATAGGGAAAAAATATCCTAAAGCTTTAGAACAAAACTTAAATGCTATAAGGCTTGGTTATGAAAGTGTCAATTATAAATATATAGAGCCAGACGATAAATATGATTATATAATAGGGAGCGATATAGAGAGAGCTTGGGGATATAAAAATGCTCCTATAGGAGGAGTAAATACTTCTTTTGGTAGTAGTATATCTAACGATTTATCTGCCAGTAGAGAAGGGTATGTTCCTGTATTTATAAAAGAAAAATGTATAAATTGTGGACTTTGTGATAGTACCTGTCCAGATATGGTTTTTCAATTTGTAAAGGGAGAATATAAAGGTAAAGAAAGTATGGTAAATTTGGGAATAGATTATCATCATTGCAAAGGTTGTATGAGGTGTACGGAAATATGTCCTACAGGTGCATTAGAGTGCCATTTGGAAAGAGAAGTAGATACAGTTAAAAATCATATAAGAAATAAAGATTTAATTTTGGATAAGCTAGATTTTGAAAAAGTTGGTGCTAGTTCTTTTGTAAATAGTGAAAGTTATAAAGAAGATACTAATATTTAAGGAGGGTTTATATGCTTAAACAAAAAGTTATATTTGAAAGTGGTAATGAGCTTGCAAGTATTGCTTGTAAACAAATAAATTATCATATAATGGGATATTATCCTATAACACCATCTACACAAATAGCAGAAAATTTAGATGTTATGAGAGCAGAAGGAGAAAGTAAAACAAAACTAATAGCAACAGAAGGAGAACATAGTGCAGCTGGTGTATGCTATGGTGCATCTGTTGGTGGGGGTAGAGTTTTTAGTGCTACAAGTGCTAATGGGCTTTTATATAGTTTAGAACAGCTGCCAGTACAGTCTGGAACTAGGTTCCCTATGGTTTTAAATGTTGCTTGTAGGACAGTTTCTGGACCTTTGTCCATAAAAGGTGATCATAGTGATATAATGTATGCCCTAAATACTGGTTGGATAATACTTTTTGCTAAAGATAACCAAGAGGTTTATGATTTTAATATAATAGGATTAAAGTTAGCAGAAAAGGTAAATTTACCAATAATAATAGCTTTTGATGGATTTTTTACAAGTCACCAAAAGAAAAAAGCACATATTTTTGATAATGATAAAGATATACAAGATTTTATAGGAGAATGTAAAAGAGAATATACGGCTCTTGATATGGATAGCCCTGTAACAATAGGCTCTTATATGAATGAGCCAGATTTAATGAATAATAAATTCCAATTAAATTTAGCAATGGAGGAGGCTAAGGAATATTTACCAAAACTTTTTGAAGAATATAAAGAGATATCTGGTAGAGAATATAAAACATCAGAAACATATTTAACAAAAGATGCAGATGTATTAATTTTTGCTTTAGGTTCTACTTTTGAAACTGCTAAAGAGGCAGTAGATAAAATGAGAAAAGAAGGTAAAAAAGCAGGTGCTTTTACATCTAAAGTATTACGTCCTTGGATAGCAAATGATATATATGATATATGTAAAGATAGTAAGCTTTTAATATGCCTTGATAGACAAGATAGTTATGGTGCTGGCGGAGGGAATATGAGTATAGAGATAAAGGCCAGCTTACAAGAAAAGGAGTTAAATACTAAAGTAATAACTCGTATATATGGACTTAGTGGTAAAGATTTTTATGTAGAAGATGGTGTTAAACTTTTTGAAGAGGCTTTTTCTTGTCTTGATGGTAAAGAAATAAAAAGGTTTGATTATTTAGGTAAATATGAAGGAAACTTACAAAAACAAAGTACAAAGTTTTTTGAACCATTAAAGGCTGAAGATACAAAACTTAATATAACAAAAGTACAGTATAATGAGGATACAAAAACATTTAATGTTACGGGTGGAAGCACAAAAGATATAACAGCTATGCCTAAAAGAATATCACCAGGTCACGGCGCTTGCCCTGGGTGTGGAATACCAGTTAATGTAAATCTTTTATTAAGTGGTATAGAGGGTAATGTAGTATTACTTTTTCAAACAGGATGTGGAATGGTTGTTACTACATCTTATCCTAAAACTTCTTTTAAAGTAAATTATGTTCATAATCTTTTTCAAAATGGTGCAGCTACACTATCAGGGCTTTTAGAAATGTATAAAGAAAAGCAAAAAAGAGGAGAAATGCCAGATGATGATATAACTTTTATAATGGTATCTGGTGATGGAGGGCTTGATATAGGGCTTGGTTCTGCTTTAGGAAGTGCTATAAGAAATCATAATATGATAATATTTGAATATGACAATGGTGGATATATGAATACAGGGTATCAATTATCATATTCTACACCTAAAGGTGCAAAAAGTTCTACAAGTCATATAGGAGAATATGAATGTGGGAAAGAAATGTTTCATAAAGATAATCCACAAATATTTGCAGCAACTAACATACCATATGTTGCAACTGTCGCTGAAAGCCACATAACAGACTTTGTAAGAAAGGCAAGAAAAGCTCAAGAATATAGTAAAAAATTTGGTCTTTCTTATATAAAATGTTTATCTGCTTGCCCTTTAAACTGGGGTGATGAACCACGATATGAAAGAAGTGTAATAGACAGTGCTGTAAAAAGTTGTTATCATCCATTATATGAAATAGAACACGGAATAACTACTATAAATTATAATCCAGAAGAAAAAGGTCAAAAAACACCTATTACAGATTATTTATTTAAAATGGGAAGGACAAAACATTTAAAAAATGAAAAATATAATTATATAATAGAAAGTGTGCAAAAAGAAATTGATAGAAGATGGGAAAGGTTAAAGGCTAGAGCAGAAAGTCCTTATTTATAAAAATATAAAAAGGCTGATTTTTAATATAAAAATCAACCTTTTTACCTATTTTATAATTTTATAAAATATTAAATATTTTAAATCATTAATTAAATCTATTAACTAAATTTTTCATAATTTATTTTATTTTGAGCTACACCAAGTTCTAAGAGGTTTTTTTCTAAACTTTCCATAAATATTGGTGGTCCACAGAAATAGAATGTTCCATTTAAAGGCAAGTTATCTTTAATCCATTCTTTTGTAACGAACCCTTTTACATCATAATCTTTTCCAAGTTCATCTATATCTAAAGGGTTAGAATAAAAAACATTATTTTTTAAATTATTTTCTTTACAAATATTATTAATATCATCACCAAAAGGGTGCATACTAGAGTTTTGAACAGCTTGCACAAAATGTATATTTCTATCTTTTGCATTAGCTAAAAGCATAGATAATAAAGGAGTTACACCAATACCACCAGACAATAAAATGATAGGGGCATTTTTATCTAAAGTTTCATCTAATACAAAAATACCAGCAGGGGGCATAGCCTCTATACAATCTCCAACTTGTAATTTATCGTGAAGGTATGTACTCATTAAACCACCTTCTATTTTTTTTACACTTATTCTATACATTTCATCATTAGGTAAATTTGAAAGGCTATAGGTTCTAATAACTTCTTTCATTTGAGGGTCATCTGTTTTTATTTTAAAAGGTAAAAATTGACCAGGTGTATGTTTTGGTAATTTTTCATTATTTTTTGCTTTAAAATAAAAAGATTTTATTGTATCACAAACATCTTTTTTTTCAACTAAAACTAATTCTTTAAAAGTATCCCAATTATTCATATAAATCCCTCCATAAGTAATAATAATTATTATATAATAATTATAGTTAGTTATTTTAAATATGTCAATGTAAATTTTATAAAAAATTAACTTTCTAAATTAAAAAAATAAAAAAGCCATATATTTAATTTAAAAATATGGCCTTTTAAAATGATAATAATTAAGTTATTAATATTATTTATAGTTTTTCCAATATGATTTTTTTTGACATGAAATAGCTTTTACTATAGGTTTAATTTTTAAGTTTAATTCGTAATCTTGTTTTTCTAATGGTGAATATTTTTTAATAAAATCTTTTTTAGTATACTTCCCAGAAATATATTTGTTTTTTAATTCTTCTTTTTGCTTTTTAACAACATCTTTTTGTTTATTTAATGTTATTAGTTCATTTTTTAATGTAGTAAAATCTTTTTTTTCTGTTTTATTTTCATTTTGAATATTACTATAATATCCTAATTCATTTAGTTGTTTCCAAGTTTCATCTATTTCTAATTCTATATTATCTTTTTGACTATCTATTAAAGATTTTTGTTTGTTGTATTCAGTTTTACTAATAAGACTTTTTTCTTCTTTTTCTTCAAGTATATCTTTATCTAATTCATATACTTCTTTCTCAGCTCTAAGATTATAGTAATTTGTAACTAATAAATCAGTTTTTTGTTCTTCCTTATTTTTAGTAATTTTATTATTTTTTGTTTCTTTATTAGTTGCATATGTAACTAAATGGTGGCTATTTAATATTAATGTTGCACCAAATAATACTACAATAAATTTAATTTTTTTCTTCATAAAAACTTACTCCTTTATATATTTTTAATAAAAATAAAAAAGGCTATATGCTCTGTTTAACTCAAAAACAGAAAACCATATAGCCTCTTAAAAAGCAATTATATCTTATAATATAATTGAATTTTTGTCAATATAAAGATTTTTATTTTAAAACAGGTATAGGACCAGCACCATTTTTAGCAGTAAGACATTGAGTTAATTTAGTTTTTAATTCTTGTATTTCAGAATCTGTTTCTTTAGAAGCAGGTATATAATAACCTTTTTTTTCAGCTATTTTATATAAATTATATTGAGATTGTTCTGCTTCATTTCTCATTTGTTGAAAAGTTTGTCTTAAGTTTAAATCACAACACTCTACTATCATTTTTCCATAGCTATCAACGCTAGATTTTAATCCAGTCAAAACATCTAAAACAATATCTTTTTCGTTCATAATAAACCTCCTATAATAATTGAATTAATTTTTGAGCTGCTTGTTCAGCTTTTACACTAGAAGTTTTAAACATTTCTTTAATCTCGCTATCACAAACTTTATTTGCATAACAAGCTAATTTAGAAGATATTGTAATATGATTACAAACACATTCTCTTATTGAATTTACTTCAACTTGGCTTAAATTTGACATATAATTCACCCTTTTTAGTTTTTATTAGAATAACATTTTTAAAAAATGTATAAATTAGTACAGATAATAAAAAATTATCTATATAAATATTTTAACCTTAAAATAAAAATATATACAAACTTTATAATTATTTATTTTTATTATTCATAAAAAACATAAATATAGCAACAGAGCAAATTATAAAATATCCTATGAGGCTGTAAGTATCTGGTTTTTGATTAAATACTATATATCCTAATATACCAGAAAATATAATTTGTGAATAGTCAAAAATAGATATTTCTTTAGCAGGAGCATTTGCATAAGCTGCTGTTACAGCAAATTGTCCAAGGCTTGCAAAAATTCCAGCAAACAATAAATATATCAATTGTTTTATAGACATAGGAGAAAAATTAAACAATACAAAAGGAAGTATTGTTAAACAAGAAAAACAAGAGAAAAAGAATACTATAAAAGGACCTTTTTCACCTCTAAGACTTAAAAATCTTACCATAGTATAAGCCATACCAGCACACATTGCTCCTAAAACACCTATTAATGCAGGTAAACTATTAAGGTTAGTTTTGGGGATATTATTATTTAATAATCCTATTATAAGATTTGGATTAATAATAAATAAACTACCTAAAAATGCTATTAATATAGATAAAATTTGCCATAATTTGATTTTTTCTTTTAGTATAAAAAATGAAAAAATAATTACAAAAAATGGAGCAAGTTTATTTAGCATAGTAGCATCAGATAATATTAATTTTTCGATTGAATAGTAATTGAATACTATACCAAGTGTACCTAATGTAGCTCTTAAAATTAGTGGAACTAAATTTTCTTTTTTAAATTTAAATCCTATTTTAGATTTTTTTATAATATAAAATGCAAAAAATAAAGAGACTAAATTTCTAAAAAAACTTTTTTGCATAGAGGGTAAATCTCCAGAAAGCTTTACAAAAAGGCTCATAAGAGCAAATCCTAAAGCAGATAATATAATAAAAAATATTCCTTTATTTTTATTTGTCATAATAAGCTCCTTTCTAATATATAACAATATTTTATAATAAAACTAAAAAAATGTAAATTAAACATTGTAAAATTTTTAAAATGTATTATAATTATTTTAGATAAATTATTATTTTATTAATTTGGAGGTAAAAATGAGCTATAAAAACGAGTTTATTAAATTTATGTGTGATTCTGGAGTTTTAACCTTTGGTGATTTTATTACTAAAAGTGGAAGAAATACACCATATTTTATTAATACAGGAAATTATAATACAGGAGAGCAAATAAACAAATTAGGTTATTTTTATGCAAAATGTATGCAAGAAAATAATATAGATAGTAATGTTTTATTTGGACCAGCTTATAAAGGGATACCTCTTTGTGTAACAGTAGCATCTGCACTTTATAATGATTACAATAAAAACTTAAACTATTGTTTTAATAGAAAAGAAGCTAAAGATCATGGAGAAGGTGGAGTTATGGTAGGCTATAATCTTAAAGATGGAGATAAAGTAACTATTATAGAAGATGTTATTACAGCTGGAACTGCTATCAGAGAAAGTTTACCTATATTAAAAAATTCGGCTAATGTAACAGTAGACTCTGTTATTATATCTGTTGATAGAATGGAAAGAGGTAATAATGAAAAATCTGCTATACAAGAAGTATATGAAGAATTTGGTATAAAGGTATATCCTATTGTTACAATTATAGATATTATAGATGCTATAAAATCTGGAGTAATAGAAGGTAAAGAATATTTAGATAAAATGATAGAATATAGAAATAAATATGGTATAAAATAATACTGTAATCTAAATGTAATAAATATGTTACTTATTGGAAATAATATGTAATATAATATATGCTATAATTTATTTATGTTATAATTTTATGAAAGGAAATGAAAAATATGGTTAAGAGAATAAAAAATTATTTTATATGCTTAACATTAGCATTAACAATGTTGCTGCCTAGCTTTATTGTTTTTGGTGCAGAGCCTGTTTATGTTAAGCTAAATGGTGTGCTTATTTCATATGATGATGCACAGCCACAAATTATGAATCAAAGAGCTATGGTTCCATTTAGAAAGACAGCAGAAACACTTGGAGCTACTGTTGAATGGAACAAGCAAACAGAAACAACTACTTTAAGAAAAGGCGATAGAGTAGTAGTACATACTATGCGTACTAATATTGTAACTGTTAATGGAAAAGCATCTACTTTTGATACACCTTCAGCTGTTCTACAAGATAGAATGATGATGCCTGTTAGAATGCTTAGTGAAGCGTTAGGTAACCCAGTAACTTGGGATAATGTTACAAGAACTGTAAATATTGTTGCGGATAATCCTACTGTTATAAGTATTATACCAGATAAGACAACTGTTAATAGTGGAGAAAAAGTAAATATTGCAGTTACAACAAGCTCTACAACAGATAGAATAAAAATTTTAGATATAAATGAAAATAACAATATTATTGCAGAGGCAAATACATACAGTACAAATCCAGATGGTACAAGACTATTTTCTGTTCCTTGGACACCTAATGTGCAAAAAAGTACATTTAAAAGCTTAAAGGCTGTCGCTGGAAATTTAACTACATATAATGAAGATGCTAATTCTTATAAAGTTTGTGCTATAAGTGTAAATGGAGATATTAAGCCTAAAATTACATCTTTTACATCAGATAAAAAAGAGATTGGTAGAGGCGACAAAATAAAATTAACTATTGAAGCTAATGCTAATACAGATAGAGTAAGAATAGATTCTTCTAAAAAAGAAAAATTAACAGAATTAACTAATTATAAATTAATTGATAATAATCCTAGCCGTAGAGTTTTTGAAACAGAAATCACTATGGAAGATAGAGGAGAAATAGAGTTTAAGGCGTATGCTGGTAATGTATCAAATGGATATGAATCTACTTATGAAACATTAAAAGTAACTGTTGGTGGTACTGGTAGTGGTAGCTCAAATGATAAGCTTAAAATAACAGATACATTTATTTTAAATGATTCTATATATGTAGATGAAACTATAAAACTTATTGTAAAAACATCAACAGATATTGATAAAGTAGAGGTACTAAATGAAAGTGATAAAATTGTAGATGAAACAAGATTTTCAGCTATAAAAAATAATGGTAGCTATGTTTGGGAAATGGATATTCCTGTTAAAGATAGTGGAAGAAATAGATTTTATGTAGTAGCATATGATAAAGATAAAAATACAACAAAAGAAAGTGTAAGCTTTAGTGCATCTACATATAGTAGTAGTGATTTAGTTATATTAAATAATGAGCAAAGAGATATTGGTGCTGTTTCTGGAGATAATGTTAAATTTGTTATTAGAACAACAGGACAAGCAGAATATATTAAAGTATTTGAAGGTAGTACAGAATTAACAAAAGTTACTGACTTTAGTAGTGATGGTTCTATTAAAGAATGGGATGTAAAAGTTAAAGTAACATCATCTAATAAAGATAGTCTAAAAGTTGTTGCTTATGATAAAAATGGAAAAGAAACTTCTACAAAATTAAATGTTTACTTAGATACACAAGCAAGTGGTAAAATATATGATTACAATGTAAAAACACCAGAAGTATATAAAAATGAATATATAAGAGTAACTGTATATACTAACAAAGCTATATCTAAAGTTTGGATAGAAGACGATAATGCTAGAGTAGCATATGAAACTTCTTATGACAGCGTAAGTGGTGATGAATATACTTGGGAGCTTAAGTTCCCAGCAGAACAGGTAGGAAGTAGTGTAAGATACACTATATATGCCCAAGATGAAAATGGTAAAAAATATGATGAAACATTTAGAGTTCGTGTAAATAAATAATATTAAATTAAACCTACCTTTTGGTAGGTTTAATTATATGGAGGGTATTATGGATAATAATTTAACTCTTATGACAGACCTTTATCAATTAACAATGATGCAAGGATATTTTGAAGCTAATATGCATAATAAAAAAGCAGTTTTTGATATGTTTTATAGAAAAAATCCAAGTAATAATGGTTATGCAATAGCTTGTGGTTTAGAACAAGTAGTAGATTATATAAAAAATATAAAATTTGATAATGAAAATATTAGTTATTTAAAAAGTCTTAATATATTTAAGGAAGATTTTTTACAATATTTAGAAGATTTTAAGTTTACAGGAGATATTTATGCTATACCAGAGGGTACAGTAGTTTTTCCTGGAGAACCTTTAGTAAGAGTAAAATCTACTATTATGGAAGCTCAATTTATAGAAACAACTATATTAAACATAATAAATCATCAAAGTCTTATAGCTACAAAGGCAGCAAGAGTAGCCTGGGCAGCAGAAGGTAATGTTGTTATGGAGTTTGGACTTAGGAGAGCCCAAGGACCAGATGCAGGAGTATATGGTGCTAGAGCAGCAGTCATAGGTGGTTGTACATCTACTAGTAATGTACTTGCAGGTAAAATGTTTAACATTCCTATATCTGGTACTCACGCACATAGTTGGATAATGAGCTTTAAGGATGAGCTTACTGCATTTAGGACTTATGCAAATATTTTCCCAAATAGATGCGTACTTTTGGTAGATACATATGATACATTAAAAAGTGGTGTTCCTAATGCTATAAAAGTTTTTAATGAAATGAAAGAAAAGGGAATAGAGCTTAAAAACTATGGGATACGTTTAGATAGTGGAGACTTAGCTTATATATCAGATAAAGCTAGAACTATGCTTGATGAGGCAGGGTTTAAAGATGCTTGTATAGCAGCATCTAGTGATTTAGATGAAAGCATTATATCTTCATTAAAACAACAAGGCACAAAAATAAATGTTTGGGGTGTTGGTACAAATCTTATAACATCTAGTGATTGCCCAGCATTTGGTGGTGTTTATAAACTATGTGCAGAAGAAGTTAATGGTGAAATGATACCAAAAATAAAATTATCAGAAAATCCAGATAAAGTTACTAATCCTGGTATTAAAAAGATATTTAGATTTTATGATAAAGCTACTAATAAAATAAAAGCAGACCTTATTTGCCTTGAAGAAGAAACTATAAATGAAAATGAAGATTTAACTATTTTCCATCCAATAAATACGTGGAAAACGATGACATTAAAAGCCAATGAATACTATACTAAAGAGCTTTTGCAACCAGTATTTTTAGATGGAAAATGTGTTTTTAAAAAAAGAGAAACTATGGAAATAAAAAAATATTGTGAAGAACAAAAATCTAGCCTTTGGAATGAACACAAAAGGCTTATAAATCCACATATTTTACCAGTTGATTTATCCTTAAAACTTTATAATCTTAAAAAAGATATGATTGATAATATAAGAAAAAGTAAATAATTATATACATAAAAACTCCTTTAAAAAAAGGAGTTTTTTATGTATAAGATAGAAAAATATGGTAATAATAAATATAAGATTAATTATTAAGGAGAAAATATTATGAATATATTAAAAAAAGAAAAAAATATATTATTATTATCAATATTTATAGGAACATTTATAACATTAGTATTTATGTTAGCTACAAAAAGCTATTCTTATAATATACAAAAAGGTATTGCAGATGAGGTAATTAGATTACACGTTTTAGCAAATAGTGATGAAGATTATGACCAACAACTAAAAATAAAAGTAAAAGATGGTATAGTAAAAATGTTAGAAAATGAATTACATAATAGTATGTCTAAAGATGAGACAAGAATAATTTTGCTACAAAATTTAGATAAAATAGAGGATAAGGCAAAAGAGATAATAGAAGAAAATGGATATAATTATAATGTTAGCGCAAAAATAACTTTTGATGATTTTCCTACAAAACAATATGGAGATGTTGTTTTACCAGCTGGGGAATATGAAGCGTTAAAAGTAGAAATAGGAGAAGCTAAAGGAAAGAACTGGTGGTGTGTTATGTTTCCTCCATTATGTTTTGTAGATGCTAGTGTTAAGGAAGTACCTAAAGAAGATAAAGATATGTTAAAAAGTGTTTTAACAGATACAGAGTATGATATAGTAACAAAAGCAGATAATGAAAACGATATACCTATAAAAATAAAATTTAAAATAGTTGAAATGTGGCAAAAGTAAATTTTTAAAAATAGCTTAAATTAATTGATTTTTTAATAAAAATATATTAAAATAGTGCATACAACATATTGATTAAAATTATATTATTAAAAATTAAGATATATTAAATATAGAAAGGGTGAATTTTATGCATTATAGTTTACCAAAAAAACAAGGGCTTTATGACCCACAGTTTGAACACGATAATTGTGGAATAGGGTTTATTGCTAATATAAAAGGGAAAAAAAGTCATAATATAATAACAGATGCTATACAAATACTTAAAAATCTTACTCATAGAGGTGGGGTTGGTAGTGAAGAGGATACAGGCGATGGTGCTGGTATTTTAACTCAAATACCTCATAAGTTTATGGAAAAAGTTTGTAAAAATGAAGGAATAGAGTTACCAAAGGAAAAAGACTATGGTATAGGTATGTTTTTTTGCTCTCATAATGAAAATATAAGAAATAACACTATACAAAAGCTTAAAAATATAATAGAAGAAGAAAATCAGCAAATATTAGGGTTTAGAACTGTTCCTACATATAGTAAGTGTATTGGTAAATCTTCTAAAAATTCTATGCCTTGTATTATGCAAGTTTTTATAAGAAAATCAGATGATTTAAAAACAGAAGAAGATTTTGAAAGAAAGCTTTTTATAATATCTAAAAGAGCAGAAAAAGAAATAAGATATAATATTAATGATAATGACCCTTATTTTTATTTTACTTCTTTATCTTGTAAAACTATTGTATATAAAGGTATGTTGACACCTGAACAAGTTGATAGATTTTATATAGATTTGTTAGATTTAGATTTTGAGAGTGCGTTAGCTTTAGTACATTCTCGTTTTAGTACAAATACATTTCCTAGCTGGGAAAGAGCACACCCAAATAGGTATATTATACATAATGGGGAAATAAATACTATTAGAGGTAATGTAAATTGGATAAAAGCTCGTGAAAAAATGTTTGAATCAGACGTTTTTTCTAAAGAAGATTTACAAAAAATATTACCAGTTATAAATGAAGATGGTAGCGATTCTGCTATGCTTGATAACTATATACAAATGCTTAATCTTTGTGGATATAGTTTACCTAAAGCTATTATGATGGCTATACCAGAGCCTTGGGAAAATGACACTACTATGAGCAAAGAAAAAAGAGATTTTTATGCCTATAATAGCTTAATGGGTGAAGCTTGGGATGGACCTGCTGCTGTTGGATTTACAGATGGAGATTTGATAGGAGCCACACTTGATAGAAATGGATTAAGGCCAGCTAGATACTATGTAACAAATGATGATTATGTAATATTATCATCTGAAGTTGGAGTTTTGCCTATAAAAGAAGAAAATATTGTTAAAAAAGATAGGCTTACACCAGGTAAAATGTTACTTGTAGATACAAAAAAAGGTAAAATTATTGAAGATAGAGAAATAAAAGAGAAGGTATCTATTGAAAATCCTTATGGAGATTGGATTAAAGATAATTTAATATGTCTAGATAGTATAGAAAATGTAGAAATTGAAGAAAAAGAAAGCTTAGATTTACTTACAAGACAAAAAGCTTTTGGATATGTAAAAGAAGATATAGAGCTTACTATAAAAGATATTGTAGAAAAAGGAGAAGACCCAATAGGTGCAATGGGAAATGATGCTCCTCTTGCAGTATTTTCTGAAAGAACACAACTTTTATATAACTATTTTAAGCAGCTTTTTGCTCAAGTTACAAATCCTCCAATAGATGCTATAAGAGAGCAAATAGTAACAAGCACTATATCATATCTTGGTGGAGAGGGGAATTTATTAAAACCTAGTAGTAAAAATTGTAAAAGAATAAAACTTGATACTCCAATACTTACAAATGAAGAATTTAATAAAATAAAAAGCTTTAATAATGAAAGTTTTAAAGTTGCTAATATATCAATAGTTTACAATAAAAATGAAAAAAATATGAAAGAGGCTATTGATAATGTATTTAATCAAGTTGATGAACAAGTTAAAAATGGTGCTAACATTTTAATTTTATCAGATAAAGGTGTAGATAAAGACAATATGCCAATACCTTTATTATTAATATCAGCAGGAGTTCATCATCATTTAATAAATATAGGCAATAGAACAAAAACAAGTATAGTTTTACAATCAGCAGAGCCTAGAGAGGTGCATCATTTTGCGCTTTTAATTGGATATGGTGCCAATGCTATAAATCCATATTTATCTTTTGAAACAATAGAGGATAACTTTGAGGATAGTAAAAGTGCTATAAAAACTTATGTTAAAGCAATTACAAAAGGTATTATAAAAGTAATGTCTAAAATGGGTATATCTACACTTCAAAGTTATCAAGGAGCTCAAATATTTGAAGCACTTGGTATATGTGAAAATGTTGTTAATAAGTTCTTTACAAATACTACAACTAGAATAGGTGGAATAGATTTAGAACATATAGAAAAGGAGGCACAAATAAGACATAATGAGGCATTTTTAAATAGCGAAGATTTAACATATGGTGGAGAGTATAAATGGCGTAAAGATGGAGAATACCATATGTTTAACCCTAAAACTGTAACGTTGTTGCAAAAAGCAGTTAGAGAGGGAGATTATAGCATATATAAAGAATATGCAAATCTTATGGATAGACATAATGAGGGTTTATGTACTATTAGGAGTATGTTAGATATACGTTTTAATGATAAGCCTATTAATATAGATGAAGTAGAAAGTGTAGAAAGTATTGTAAAAAGATTTAAAACAGGTGCTATGAGTTATGGTTCATTAAGTCAAGAGGCTCATGAATGTTTAGCTATTGCTATGAATAGATTAGGTGCTAAATCTAATAGTGGAGAAGGTGGAGAAATACTAGAAAGATTTGTTCCTATGGAAAATGGAGATTCTAAATGTTCTGCTATAAAACAAGTGGCATCAGGGCGTTTTGGTGTGTCTATAAATTATTTACAAAATGCAATAGAGATACAAATAAAAATGGCACAAGGTGCAAAACCTGGAGAAGGTGGACATTTACCAGGTAAAAAAGTATATCCTTGGATAGCTAAAGCAAGAAATTCTACACCAGGTGTTTCTCTTATATCTCCACCACCACATCATGATATTTATTCTATTGAAGATTTAGCACAACTTATACACGATTTGAAAAATGCTAATAGGAATGCTAGAATAAGTGTAAAATTAGTTAGTGAAGCTGGTGTTGGTACTATTGCTGTTGGTGTTGCAAAAAGTTTAGCAGATGTTATATTAATAAGCGGATATGATGGTGGTACAGGTGCAGCTCCAAGAACAAGCATAAGACACGCAGGGTTACCTTGGGAGCTTGGGCTTAGTGAAACACATCAAGCATTATTATTAAATAATCTTAGAAATAGAGTTGTATTAGAGGCAGATGGTAAAATGCTAACAGGTAGAGATGTTTTAATATCTTGTTTACTTGGTGCTGAAGAATTTGGCTTTTCTACTGCTCCATTAATAGCAATAGGTTGTGCTATGCTTAGGGTTTGTCATATGGATACTTGTTCTGTTGGTGTTGCTACACAAAATCCAGAACTTAGAAAAAGATTTAAGGGTAAACCAGAACACGTAGAAAACTTTATGAAGTTTATAGCTATGGATTTAAGAGAACATATGTCTAAATTAGGATTTAGAACAATAGATGAAATGGTAGGACGTGTAGAAAAATTAATGCCTAAAAAAGTGGATAATTATAAAGCTAAGACGGTAGATTTATCTAGTATTTTATATCAGCCAAAAGGAAGTGTATCAGATAAAGAAAGATTTTTTAACACTCCTCAAAATCATAATATAGAAAAATCTTTCGATTATAATACGTTATTAAAATTATGTGAGCCTGCTATATATGAAGATAAAGTAGTTAATGCTAGATTTAGTATAACAAATATTAATCGTGTTTGTGGTACTATTTTATCTAGTGATATAACAAAAGTAAAAGGTGATAAAGGTTTAAAAGATGATACTATAAATCTTACTTTTGAGGGCTCTGCTGGTCAAAGCTTTGGGGCATTTTTAGCAAATGGTGTTACAATGAAAGTTTTAGGTGATTGTAACGACTATGTAGGTAAAGGACTTAGTGGTGGTAAAATAATAGTTACACCAAGTGAAAAAAGTAATTTAATAGCAGAAGAAAATGTTATAATAGGTAATGTAGCTTTATTTGGAGCTATAAAAGGTGAGGCTTATATTAATGGTATAGCTGGGGAACGCTTTTGTGTAAGAAATAGTGGTGCTATAGCTGTTGTTGAAGGTATAGGTGAACACGGACTTGAATATATGACAGGAGGCAAAGTTTTAATAATAGGTAAAACTGGTAGAAACTTTGGTGCTGGTATGAGCGGTGGTATAGCGTATGTTTATAATGAAGATGGAAGTTTTGCAGATAAATGTAATATGGAACTTATTCTTTTAGAAGAGCTTAATGATGAAAATAAAGAAGATTTAAAACAAATGTTAGAAAATCATTATAAATATACAAATAGCCAAAAGGCTAAAAAGTTATTAGATAATTTTGATGTAGAAATAAATAAATTTATAAAAGTTATACCAAAAGCTTATAAGCAAGTTATAGAGCAAATAAAATTAGCTAAAGAAGAAGGTTTATCTGAAGATGATGCTATGATGAAAGCATTTCAAAGTGCTATAAAATAATGTTGTTTTTAGCTTAAGTTTGTGTTAAAATGTACTCATATTTTATGGGTACATTTTTTATATAGTTTTAAATTAATAAAATAAACGAGGTTAATATGGAATTATCTTATAGATTAAATAAAATAGCACAAAAAGTTACACAAAATGGTATTATAGCAGATATAGGTACAGACCACGCATATATACCAATTTTTTTATATAAAAATAATAGAATAAAAAGTGGTATAGCTTGTGATATATCTAAAGGTTCATTACAAAAAGCTAAAGATAATATTAAAAAATATAACTTACAAGATAAAATACAAACAAGGCTTGGAAATGGGCTAGAAAAAATAAGTTTACAAGATAATGTTGATACAGTTATTATAGCTGGTATGGGTGGTATGCTTATGATAGATATTTTAGAAAAAGGAAAATATATATTAGAAAATGTTAAAGAATTAATACTACAACCACAAAAAGATGTAGATAAAGTAAGAGAATATTTACATAAAAATAATTTTAAAATAATAGATGATGAAATGTTAAAAGATGATGGTAAATATTATACAATAATAAAATCTATAAAAGGCGAAGAAGATATTTTATATAAAAAAGAAGAATATGTATTTGGTAGGTTTGAGATAAATAATAAATGTCAAATTTTAAAGGAATATATAGAAGAACAACTGTATAAAATGGAAATAGTTTTAAAAAATATAAAGGAAACTAACATACAAAATCGTATTTTAGAAATAGAAGACAATATAAAAACATATAAGGAGGTTTTAAAATGGCTGTAAAATGTAGTGATATAATAAATATTATGGAAGAATACGCAAACCCTAATTTAGCAGAAGATTGGGATAATGTAGGGCTTATGGTAGGAGATGAAAATAGAACTATAAGTAAAATATTGGTAGCTCTTGATATAGATGATAAAATAATAGATGAGGCAATAGAAAAAAAATGTGATATGATTATAACTCATCATCCATTTATTTTTAAAGGCATAAAGTCTATAAAGGCATCAGATACATTAGGAAATAGAATCATAAAACTTATAAAAAATAATATTTGTGTTTTTTCTGCGCATACTAATTTAGATATAGCTATAAATGGTACTAGTGATACATTTGCAAAGCTTTTAAATCTTGAAAAAATAAGTAATTTATTTGAAAAAGACAATAGTTTAGTAGGACTTGGAAGAGTAGGACAGCTTGAAGAAACCATGCCTTTTAGTGAATTAATAGAAAGTGTAAAAAATATATTAAAGTTAAAAAATTTGGTAGTATGTGGAGATTTAGATACACCTGTTAAAAAAATCGGTATATGTACTGGTGCTGGTGGTGAGGTGGATTTTATGTTGCAAGCTATATCTAAAGGTTGTGATGTTTATATAACAGGAGACATAAAGTACCATAATTCTCAAGTTGCCAATGATTTAGGATTATGCCTTATAGATGCAACTCATTATGCAAGTGAGGCTATTATTGTACCAGTTATATGTGATTATATAAACAATTGTTCAAGAAGGCTTAATATGGATGTAGAATGTGTGGTATCTACTGTTAATGGTCAAACATTAAATATTGTATAAAAGGAGCGATTTTATGAAAGACGTAAATGTAAAGGTAATATATAACAATAATCAAATTTTAGAAAAAAGTTTTAGAAATGGCACTACATTATATGATATTAAAGAAGAATTAAAAGATAAATTTAATTATCCGATATTTTTAGCAAAAATTAATAATGAAAATATTGAGCTTTTTAAAGAAATAGTTGAAGATTGTGAAATAGAATTTTTAGATATAACAAATAAGCACGCTTATTTAACATATAAAAGAAGTGTATCATTATTAATGATAAATGCTATAAGAAATATTTTAGGAGAAGATACAAGAATATTCATAAAATATTCTATTAATCAAAATTGGTTTTGTGAAATAGAAGATGTGGAAATAACACAAGATTTACTTAATAAAATATCAAATTATATGATTAATACAACAATAGAAAATAAGCCTATTAGAAAAATAAATGTGCCTACTAATGAATGCATTAAGTTTTTAAATAAATATAAAATGTATGATAGAGCTAATGGGCTTAGTTTTATAAGAAAATCATCTATAAATTTATATAAATTAGAAGATACATATGATTATTTATATGGTCATATGGCAATAGATACAAAAGATTTAACTGGATTTAAACTTATAAAAAATGAAAATAATAGTTTTACATTAAATTTTTTAGATAGAAATAACCCTAAAGAGCTTACAGAGTATAAAAATATTAAAAAGTTAATAGAAGTTTTTGAAGAATCTGCTAGTTGGGCAAAAATTATAGGTGTAGATTATGTTGGTTCTTTAAATAGTGCTATATGTGAGGAACGTATAAAAGATATTATTTTAATATCTGAAGCTTTACAAGAAAAGAAAATAGCAAATATTGCAGATATGATAACAAAAAATAATAAAAAGGTAGTATTAATAGCAGGACCATCATCTTCTGGAAAAACAACGTTTGCTAATAGAATTTGTATTCAGCTAAAAGTAAATGGAATAAAACCATATGTTATATCTTTAGATAACTATTACTTAAATAGAGATAATGTACCTTTAGATGAAGAAGGTAAGCCAGACTTTGAGTCTTTAGAATCTTTAGATGTTTTAAGAATTAATAAAGATATGGAAAGTCTTATAAAAGGAGAACCAACAGAAATACCTAAATTTAATTTTATAACAGGTAAAAGAGAAAAAGGCAAAACTATAACATTAAAAGAAAATGAAGTAATAATTATAGAGGGGATACACGGACTTAATGAAAAAATAAGCCAAAATATAGATAAAAAAGATAAATTTAAAATATTTATAAGTGCTTTAACTCAACTTAACATAGATAGCCACAATAGAATATCAACAAGAGATGCAAGAATTTTTAGAAGACTTGTAAGAGACCATCACTTTAGAGGATTTGGAGTTAATAAAACTATACAAATATGGTCAGATGTAATAAAAGGGGAAGTTAAAAATATATTTCCATTTCAAGAGGAAGCAGATGTTATATTTAATTCAGCATTAATATATGAATTAGCAGTTTTAAAACCTTTTGCTGATCCACTATTATATAAAGTAACAAAAGATGAAGAAGAATATAGTGAAGCAACAAGACTTATAAAGTTTTTAGATAGTTTTTTACCAATAAATTGTTTAGATGCTATACCTCCTAATTCTATTATTAGAGAATTTATAGGTGGTAGCTGTTTTGAACATTAGTTAATAAAAAAGTCATATTGATTTAGTCAATATGACTTTTTTATTAAAATAAGTAAAAATTATTAATGAATAAATTTATAATTTTTGTCAAAAATATTATACATAATAATTAAAAGGAGGGATTTATATATTTTTCAAACACAAATTTATAATAATATTAATACTTATTATTAGTATAATATGTTTTATATATTTTATAAATACTAATAAAAAAGAAGAATATGATGGAATATTTGTTAAAGTAGGTGATGATTTTGGATATATATGTAAAGCCCTTTAAAAAGGTATCTTTATCTGAAGTAAAAAAGGTTTATATAAAAGATGTTGCAGAAGTTTATGCTCCAGATGAAATATTAAAGAGAGTAAAAAATATAAAAATAATGGAGATAAAAGAAGAAGACCAAAAAAATTATTTAATATCCATTATTGATATAATAAATGCATTAGATAAAGCTATGCCTGGATATACTATAAATAATGTAGGAGAGATGGACACTGTTTTAGAATATTCACCAGTAAAAGAAAAAAATAAATCTTTTACTAAAACTTTAAAAGTAATAGCCGTTACAATAATACTTTTAGCAGGTTCTACAACAGCAATTATGAGTTTTCATTCTGATGCACAAATGTCTAAGGTGTTTGAAAATTATTATTATATATTTTTTAATGAAAGAGTAGAAAATCCTATGATTTTGGATATACCATATTCTATTGGATTAGCAGTTGGTATAATAGTATTTTTTAATCACTTTATGGGCAAAAAGATAACAACAGACCCAACACCAATAGAAGTAGAAATGTCTACTTATGAGGCAAATGTTACAGATAATGTTATAGATACATTAAATGTAGAAAAGACAAAAGGTGGTAATAATAAAGATGGAAATATTTAAATATATTTTAGTAATAATACTGGCTTTTGCATCTGGTGTAATAATATCTGGTGCAGTTTTTGCATTTATAACAATAATAGGTGTAGTACCAAGACTTGCACAAAAAACTAGAACAGAAGATAAAATAAAACTTTATGAAGAGGCAATTATATTAGGTGGTATTATTGGTACATCATCTATGATATTTAATTTTTATTTACCAATAGGGAAATTTTTGGTAGTTTTATATGCAGGTTGTATTGGCATATTTTATGGTTGTTTAGCAGTGTCTTTAGCTGAAATATTAAATGTTATACCGATACTTACAAGACGTGGTAGGATACAGACGGGTCTTAAATATTTTATAACTGCAGTAGCAATTGGAAAGCTAATAGGCGCTATAATATATTCGAGAATACCTAGTTTTTATTATATGTAGGAGGACATTATGGAAAAATCTAAAAAACAACAACAATTAGAACAACAGTATCAACAAAGAGTAAGGGAACTTTCACCAAATAGTCATATAGGCAAAGATTGTTTAAGGGCATTTTTAGTAGGTGGTATTATTTGTACAATAGGTCAAATAATAACAAATTTATTGGGTAAGTATGGATTATCTAAAAATGAAACAGGTATGTATACATCTATGGTGCTTATATTTTTAGCATCTTTATTAACAGGCTTAGGTATTTATCAAAAAATAGGACATTTTGCAGGAGCTGGTTCTATAGTACCTATTACTGGTTTTTCTAACTCAGTCACATCTCCGGCTTTAGAGTTTAAAAAAGAAGGATTTATATTAGGACTTGGAGCAAAAATATTTATTGTGGCAGGACCAGTTATATTATATGGTACTCTTGCGTCTGTTTTAGTTGGTCTTGTATATTATTTTGTAAAATAGTAAGGAGTTATATATGGGTAAACATATTGGAAAACAATCAGCAGCATTTGATAAAGATATTTTTATAATAAATACAGCATCTACAGTTGGACAAAAAGAAGGTGAAGGACCTTTAAAAGAATATTTTGATGTTATTTTAGAAGATAGCTTATGTGGAGAAGATAGTTGGGAAAAAGCAGAAAGTAAAATGGTAAATGAAAATATGAAACTTGTTGTAAAAAAAGAAAAATTACAATTTAGTGATATAGATTATATATATGCAGGTGATTTATTAAACCAAAGCAGTGGCTCAAACTATGCTATAAGAGATTTAAATGTGCCATTTTTTGGTATATTTGGTGCTTGTTCTACAATAGGGGAAGGTATGGCTCTTGGAGCTATTAATATAGAAAGTGGTGTAGGAAGAAAGGTTATTGTAGGGGCATCTAGTCATTTTTGTGCAGCAGAAAAACAATTTAGGTTTCCTTTAGGTCTTGGAACACAACGTCCCTTAACTTCTACTTGGACTGTAACAGGAGCTGCTGCTTTAATTTTATCAGATACAGGTAAAAGTGTAAAAATAAAAGGAATAACAACAGGAAAGATAGTAGATTTAGGTATAAAAGATGCTAATAATATGGGAAGTGCTATGGCTCCAGCAGCAGCAGATGTTATTATAAATAATTTAAAAGATTTTAATATACAACCAGATTATTATGATATGATTTTTACTGGAGATTTAGGTTATGTAGGAAAACAACTTACAATAGAACTAGTACAAAAGGCAGGTTATGATATATCTAAAAATTATACAGATTGTGGTATAGAAATATTTGATAAAAATACTCAAGATACCCATAGTGGTGGTAGTGGCTGTGCTTGTGCTGGTACAACTTTTGCAGGTATGATATATGATAAATTAAAAAAAGGAGAGCTTAATAGAATTTTATTTATACCAACAGGTGCTTTAATGAGTCCTACAAGTATACAACAAGGAGAAAGTATAGCAGGTATTGCTCACGGTATAATTATAGAAAGATAGTTATAAGGCCGATATTTATATCGGCTTTATTATATATAAATATTGCAATTTTTTTATAAAAATGTTATGATATATTGAATAACAATGAATTAATATAAAATGGAGGATACTATGATTAGAACACGATTTGCACCTAGTCCTACTGGGTATATGCATATAGGAAATCTTAGAACGGCTCTTTATGAATATTTAATAGCAAAAGCTAATAATGGTAAATTTATACTTCGTATAGAGGATACAGACCAAGGCAGATTGGTAGAAGGTGCAACAGATATTATTTATAAAACACTTAAAATGGCTGGAATAAATCACGACGAAGGTCCAGATATTGGGGGAGAATATGGCCCATACATACAAAGCCAAAGAAAAAATGACTATTTAGATTATGCTAAACAATTAGTAGAAAAAAAAGAAGCATACTATTGTTTTTGTGATAAAGAAAGACTTGATAATTTAAAAGGAAATGATGGTATATCTAAATATGATAGACATTGTTTATCTTTATCTAAAGATGAAATAGAAGAAAAATTGAAAAATAATACACCTTTTGTTATTAGACAAAAAATCAAAGATGGTAAAACTACTTTTATAGATAAAGTATACGGAGAGATAACAGTAGAAAATGAAGAAATGGAAGACCAAATATTAATAAAATCAGATGGTTTACCAACATATAACTTTGCAAACGTTATAGATGATCATTTAATGGATATAACTCACGTTGTTAGAGGGTCAGAATATTTATCTTCTACACCAAAATATAATCTTTTATATGATGCTTTTGGTTGGGATATACCTACTTATATCCATTTACCACCAGTTATGAAAAATCAAACAGAGAAATTATCTAAAAGAAATGGAGACGCATCTTTTCAAGATTTAATAGAAAAGGGATATTTGCCAGAAGCTATAGTAAATTATATTGCTCTTTTAGGTTGGTCGCCATCTAATAATCAGGAAATATTTACTTTAGATGAACTTATACAAAATTTTGATATAAAAGGACTTAGCAAATCTCCAGCTATATTTGATATAGTAAAGCTCACTTGGCTTAATGGCGAATATATTAAAAAAATGGATTTTGATAGATTTTTTGAAATGGCAGAACCAGTTTTAAAGGAAACTATAACAAAACCATATAATCTCAGAAAAATAGCTGAACATATAAAAACTAGAATAGGTACTATAAATGAAATAAAAGATATGGTTGATTTTATAGAACAATTGCCAGAATATAGTACAGAACTTTATATTCATAAAAAAATGAAAACAGATGAGGCTATATCTTTAGATGTTCTTAAAAATATATTACCTATTTTTGAGAGTTTAGAAAATTGGGATAATGATAGTATATATAATGCCATGATGGACTTAATAGCTAAAATGGAAGTAAAAAATGGTATAGTTTTATGGCCTGTTAGAACTGCTTTATCTGGTAAGCCTTCTTCTCCTTGTGGAGCTAGTGAAATGGCAGAAATTTTTGGAAAAGAAGAAACGTTAGCAAGAATTAAAAAGGGAATAGAAAAACTTTCATAGTTATGGATAGACTTACAGAAGATTTTTTTACAAGAGATGCTTTAACAGTTGGTAAAGAGCTTATTGGTAAATATCTTGTTAGAGAAATAGATAATGAAAAAATAATAGTAAAAATAACAGAAACAGAAAGTTATTTGGGAGATATAGATAAGGCTTGCCACGCTTATGGTGGTAAGATAACAGATAGAACAAAAACTTTTTATCTAAATGGTGGTACTATATATGTTTATTTAATATATGGTATGTATTATTGTTTTAATATTATTACAGATACTATTAATAAACCCTCTGCTGTTTTAATAAGAGGAGCAGAACCAGTTAAAAATATAGAAAAATTAAGTATGTTAAGATATAGTAGGTCATATAGTGAGCTTACTACTTATCAAAGGAAAAACTTTTTAAATGGTCCAGGTAAACTTTGTAAGGCACTTAGTATAGATAAATCTTTTAATGAAAAAAGTATATTATCTAATGAAATATACATATTAGATAATAAAGAATTTGATACAAATATTATAAAAAAAGGTAAAAGAATAAATATAGACTATGCAGAAGAAGCAAAAGATTTTTTATGGAGATTTTATATATAGCTTGGAGTGAATTTTTTGATGGAAAATTTTAAAAATATAAAAAAATTAGGCATTATGGGAGGAACATTTAATCCAATACATTATGCACACCTTTTATCAAGTAACTATGCTTTAGAAAAATATAATTTAGATAAAGTAGTATTTATACCAACAGGTGATCCACCTCATAAAAGAGAAGTAAATATAGCTAGTGATATTCATAGGTATAATATGGTAAAGCTTGCAATAGAAAACAATCCTAATTTTTTTATATCTAACATAGAACTTAAACGACATACAACAACATATACAATAGATACTTTAAGAGAAATAAAGTCTATGTGTAATGAAGATGTAGAAATTTATTTTATAACAGGTACAGATACGATAAATCAAGTATATAGTTGGAAAGATACCGATGCTATTTTTGATTTATGTAAATTTATTGTTACAACAAGACCTAATTATATTTTAGATGAACATACAAAAAATTTAATAGAAAAACACAAAAATAAAATATACTTTTGTGAAACTCCAATGCTTGAAATATCTTCTACCAATATAAGGAAAAGAATAGAACAAGAAAAAACAGTTACTTACTTATTACCTAAAAATGTAGAAAAATACATTTATAATAATGGTTTATATAAAATAGATTTTTTTGAAAAGTATGAAAAAGAGGTAAAATTATTGAAACAAAATCTTACAGAAAAAAGATTTAATCACTCTATACAAGTAGCAAAAGAGGCTAAAAGTCTTGCAATGGAACACAATGAAAATAAAGAAAAAGCATTTTTAGCAGGACTTGTGCACGATTGTTGCAAATGCTTTCCACTACCTAAAATATATGAAAACTGTGAAAAGTATAATTTTAAGTTAGATGATGTTTTAAAAAGGCAACCAGATTTAGCCCATAGTTTTTTAGGGTATTATGTAGCAAAAGATATTTATAATATAAAAGATGAAGATATATTAAATAGCATAAAGTATCATACGACTGGTAGGGCAAATATGTCTAATCTTGAAAAGATAATCTATATAGCAGATTATATAGAGCCTACAAGGGCTTATTTTGAAGGTGTATATAAAGCTAGGGAAATTGCATATAAAGATTTAAATAAGGCTATGGAATATATATTACATAGCACTATACAGTTTAATACTAAAAAAGGGAGAATAATACACCCATTAAGTATAGAAGCATATAATTATTATAAAAATTAGGAGGTATAAGATGAATAAAGAACAGGTTTTTGAAACTGTAAAAGTGGCATACAAGGCATTAGATGATAAAATGGGTATAGATATAAAAGTTATAGATATTTCTAGTTTATCTCCTATTGCAGATTATTTTGTTATAGCTAGTGCTAGCAATTCTAGTCAGTTAAGAGCTATGGCAGATGCTGTTGAAGAAGAGCTACACAAACAATGTAATGTACAAAAAACTCATAGTGAAGGTATACAAACAAAAAGTTGGATTTTATTGGATTTTAACGATATAGTAGTGCATTTGTTTAATGAAGAAGATAGAGAATTTTATAATATAGAAAGAATATGGGCAGATGCAGAAATTGTAGATGAAAGTCTTTTAAAATAATTTTTGTTAAAAATCTACTAAGGGGGTATCTTGTTGAGCAAAACAAAATTTATTAAACAAGCAGCCATACTTGCAATAGCTAGTCTTTTAGTTAGATTATTAGGATTTTTATATAGGTTACCTTTAACTAATATGCTTGGTGATGAAGGTAACGGTATATATAGTGCTGGATTTTATTTATATAACTTTTTTCTTGTTATGAGCTCAGCAGGACTACCTGCTGCAATATCTAAGATAGTTTCTGAAAAGGTAGCTTTAGAAGAATATAGAAATGTGAAAAAAACATTTAAAATATCTCTTATATTATCATCAACAGTAGGTTTAATATTTTCAATAGTTATGTTTGTATCTGCTAGATTTTTTTGCAATATAATAGGTAGCCCAGATAGTTATTATACTATACTTACCCTTTCTCCAACTGTATTTATAGTATCTGTTATGTCTGTTTTTAGAGGATATTTTCAAGGACTTGGGACAACTGTTCCAACAGCTTTGTCACAAGTTATAGAGCAAATATTTAATGCTATTTTTAGTATTTATTTAGCCTATTTACTAGTAGGTATAAGCTTACCTTTAGGAGCAGCTGGTGGTACTATGGGTACTGGCATAGGAGCTTTAGCAGGGCTTATATATATTTTGATGGTATTTTTAAATAGAAAAAGATATATAAACAGAAAATTATCTAAAAAAACTCATAAATATAGATTAGAAAGTAATAGAGAAATAGCTATAAAAATAATAAAAACAGCTGCTCCTATTATTGCTGGTACTGCTATTTTTAGTATGACAAATCTTATAGATATGCAAATGGTAAATAGTAGATTAACAGCGTCCAAAGCTTTTACAGATAGTCAAGTAACAGCATTATATGGACAGCTTACGGGTAAGTATGTAACACTTACTACACTTCCAGTTTCTATATCAACAGCGCTTGCAACAGCTGTTTTACCTAGTATAGCTAGTAGTATGATACAAAAAGATATAAAGACTGTAAGAAAGAAAATAGATGTTAGTTTAAGACTTACTATGATAATATCTATACCAGCTGCTATTGGTATGGGGGTGTTAGCTGATGAAATACTTCTTTTATTATTTCCAAATTATTCTGATGGAGGTCTTCTTTTAAAATGGGGTGCTTTAAGTATAATATTTTTAGCCCTTTGTCAGATAATAACAGGTATTTTACAAGGAATCGGAAAGGTGGCAACACCAGCCAAAAATGCTTTTATAGGTTCTATTATAAAAATACCTATAAATTATTTTTTAATATCTATACCTAGTATAAATGTTATAGGGGCTATAATTAGCACAACAGTATGCTATTTAATTGCATCTTTATTAAATTTTATAACATTAAGAAAAGTAACTAAAATAAGACCAGATTATAATGGTATATTTTTTAAGCCTACAATAGCATCTATTGTTATGGGAGTATTTTGTTATTTTTCTTATAAGTTTATATTTTATTTTAGTAAAAGTAATGCTATTTCTACCTTAGTTAGTATATTTATAGCTATTATAGTATATTTAGTTAGCTTAGCTGTTATAGGAGGGTTTAAAAGAGAAGATTTGAGTTTATTGCCTATGGGTAGAAGGCTTATAAGTATTTTAGATCGATATAGATTAATAGATTAATAACATTTAAATCTTTATAAAAAAATATCACAATTATTTTTTATATAGTTGTGATATTTTTTTATTTTTAGAATATATTTTTTATAATCTATATCTTACTATACTTACAAGGAGAAAAATTATGGACAAGAAGATAGAAAAATTTTGTGAAAAGATAGCACTTGGAATAGCTATAAGTATAATATTAGTAGTAATTTTATTTTTTAATATAAATGAGGTTGCCTTTGGTGAAATTATGTTATATGATACATTGTCTAGATATAAAATAAATGAAGATGTAAAAGATATATTTAAAAAAGATGACTATGTAATGGTATCTAACATTGAAAATGAAGAAAGTGAAGAAATAGGGGATATAGAGCTTATAGGACTTGATGATATATCTTATGAGCATGAAAAAACTGATGAAGAAGTTAAAAAGAGTACACAAATAAATAGTGATGATATAGATACTAAACAACTTGAAAATTTAGATTATTTAAGACAAAAATTTTATATAGTAGATGCTACAACAGGTATGTCTAAAGATTATTTTGATATTAATAAATTTGTAAATACAGATTTAAAAATAGAAAAAAGTCAGGATGAACCTAAAGTGTTGATTTTTCATACCCATCCGCACGAAATGTTTAAAGATAGTAATGAAAACGATATAAATGAAGGAATTATAGGAGTTGGAACAAGGCTTGCTAACATTTTAGAACAAGATTATGGTATAAAAACATTACATATAACAGATACATCTTTTGATATGGTAAATGGAAGATTACAAAGAAATGGCGCATATGAAAGAATGGAACCTGTAATACAAAAAGTTTTAGAAGAAAATCCATCAATAGAATTAGTTATAGATTTACATAGAGATGGTGTAAATGAAAATACCCATCTTGTAGAAAATATAAATGGTAAACCAACAGCGAAGATAATGTTTTTTAATGGTATATCAAGAATAATGGAAAATGGAAAATTAAATAATATATCAAATTTGCCTAATCCTAACATACCTACTAATCTTGCACTTAGTTTTAATATGCAAAAGGAGGCTATGGAAAAATATCCAGGCTTTACTAGAAAAATATATATAAAACCATATAGATATAGCTTGCATTTAAAGCCTAAAACTATGCTTATTGAGGCTGGAGCACAAACTAACACTAAACAAGAAATGTACAATGCTATGGAGCTTTTAGCGGATATTATAAATGATGTTATTTTTTCTTAAAATATAGCAAGGAGAAGAAATTTTTATGAGGTATATAAAAACAAAGTATTATAATACAAAAGAGGATACTTTAAAATATATTATGTTATTTATGTTTTTAGGAAGTTTTTTAGGGGCAATATTTTTTTGTTTTACATCTAATGATATTATAGAAAAATTAGATGTATTTATAGATGGTTTTATAGTACAGTTAAATGAAAATACTAAATTAAGTATAATAAATTTAATAGAAATATTTTTAAAAGATACAAAGTATTTTATTTTTATATGGTTTTTAGCATTTATATATTTAGGAGAAATTTTTATATATTTGATAATATTTTGTAAGGGATTTTTTATTGGATTTACAGGAGCAATATTTTTTAATAATTATAATTTTAAAATGATAGGTAGTATGTTTAATGGTTATATTTTAGAAAATATAATTAATATTATTTTAATTTTTTATATTTCATATAAAGCAATAACATATTGTAAAAACAGAGGAAAAAAAGTACAATTAAGTATAAAAAATTACATAAATACCATTATTATATGTATAACTATTAATACAATACTATTTATGATATTTTATTACATAAAATAACATTGCTTTTTAAACAATTATATGCAAAATAATATTTTATTTTACAAATATATTTTTATTAAATTATGTTAAAAATGTTTGAAAATTAAATAAAAATATGATAAAATAAATAATAATTGTTACAAAAGCTTTGGAGGCATTTTATGAAAAGTAAAATAATTTTTAATATACTAATTGTTTATTTTTTAATACTTACTTTAGTATTATTAATACAAATATCTTCTAAAAAGACTAATGCTATTGAACCATTATCTAGTCAGATAACAGCTGAAGATAAGCTTAAAAATTCTGTAGTTTTGGCTATAAATAGTCCTGTTATTATTATAAATGAAAAACAGTTTTTAATAGATGATAATGATTCTACTCTAGTACCTATGATAGAAGAAGGAAAGGTATATGTACCAGCAAAATTTCTACAGACAGCTTTTGGTGCAAATATTAGCTTTTCTAAGCAAACTAAAGAAACAGTTATAAGATTAGATAATAAAGCTATTGTTTTTGCTAATCATGGTACAAGCATAGAAGTTATTGATAATATAAATGAGGAAACTATAGATGTAGACGAAGAGGCTAAAATAATAAATGATAGATTTTATATACCTCTTAGAAGCTTTGCAGATATTTTTGAAAAAGAGGTATTTTATAATAATGATTTAATAATTATAAGTAATATAGAAAATTTATTTGATCCAATAGAAGAAATAGACACTTTGGAAGAGTTAGAAAAGCAAGTAAAATATTTACCAATAGTAGGTAATAATGATAATTTGAAACATATATTAAAAGATACAAAAGAAGTTGAATATTTAAAAACGGATTTAATGAATATAGAAAATTTGGATAATATGTTATTAGAGCAAAATAACCCAGTAATTATTAAAAAAACTAATAATTATAATATTTATGCAACAAAAGGTTTTATAGAAGTATATTTTGTTACAAAAGATAAAAAGGAGATATTTAGCTTTAAGGTTGAAAAAATAAATAATAATATAAAAGATATACAAATAACAGATAATAGATTTATTATATCTTATTTAGACAATAATACTAAAACTGTTATATATGATATATCAGATAGGCAAAATATTAAAACTATGGAAATGATAGAAAATAATGGTGATTTATATAAGAATATTATAGATGATAATAATTTATATATGATATCAAAAATAGATATTAGTAAGGACAAAAATAAGTTACCTTATTTTTCAGAGTATGCTTATGAAAACAACATTATTACAGATATTATAGAACAAAAATTTAGTTTAGACAAAATATTTTATTTTCCAGATATGAATGATAATCATTATACACTTATATCTTATATAAATTTATATGATTTAGGAAAACCTTTATATAGTAAAGTATATTTAGGTATGGGAGAAAATATGGTTGTAGATAAAGATATGCTATATATATTAACATCTAATAATGATAATAATAATTTATATCAATTTAAAGCTACATTAGATGGGATAGAATACTTAAAAAGACAGTTTATAAAAGGCGAAGTTAAAAATTTAGAAATGGATAAAGAGAAACAATTTATAAAAGTTAATTTAGAAAATGAAACAATATATTATGATGATAGTTTAACTAAAAGATAAAATTTTAAAGGAGGAGTTAGTATGTCAGAAAATAAAAAGGTCTTATTTAGTGGTATGCAACCATCAGGTAAGCCTACATTAGGTAATTATTTAGGTGCTTTTAAAAACTGGAATATTTTACAAGAAGAATATGATTGTATATATTGTATAGCAGATTTACATGCTATAACTGTTAGACAAGATCCAGCAATGCTTAGGAAATATACAAAAGAGTTGTTAGCTCTTTATCTTGCAGCAGGGCTTGATAATGAGAAAAATAATATATACATACAGTCTAATGTTTCAGCACATGCTGAGCTTGCTTGGATATTAAATTGTTATTCGTATATGGGCGAATTATCTAGAATGACACAATTTAAAGATAAATCTCAAAAACAGGGACAAAATATACCAACAGGTCTTTTTAATTATCCAGTTTTACAAGCAGCAGACATTTTATTATATCAAACATCAGTTGTACCAGTAGGAGAAGACCAAAGACAACATTTAGAGCTTGCTAGAGATATTGCTATAAGATTTAATAACATATATGGTGATGTATTTACTATCCCAGAAATGTATATACCTAAATTAGGAGCAAAAATAATGGGGTTACAAAATCCTAGTAAAAAAATGAGTAAATCTGATGCAGATAATGAAAATAATGTTATTTATTTATTAGATGATTTAAGTGTTATTGCTAATAAAATAAAAAGAAGTGTAACAGACTCTGATAATCAAATAATATATAGTGATGATAAACCTGGTATAAAAAATTTATTAAATATATACTGTACAATAACTAATAAAACTGTAAAAGAAGCCGAAGAATATTTTAAAGGGTTTGGATATGGAGCTTTTAAAGAGGCAGTAGCAGAAGTTGTTGTAGAAGAAATAAGACCTATACAAGAAAAATTTAATAAAATATTATTAGATAAAGTATTTTTGGAGGAAGTAATTAAAGATGGAGCTAGAAAAGCCGATTATATTGCTAATAAAACTTTAAGGAAAGTTAAAAAGAAAGTAGGATTTATTTAATTTTGAAAGGAGATTTATGCGTATATTTAAATTTAAAAAGGCACTAGATGGTGAAAGTATTTTACATTTAAAACCAGCAACTAAAGTGGAAATATGTTTTGAAAATGATGATAATGAAAAGTTTTATAGTAAGTTACTTTATGTAGTATCTGAAAAAGAAGTAGTTATTATTTCCCCAAAAAACTCTGAAGGAAAGCTAGTCAAATTACCACAAAAAAGAAGGTATAAGATGACTTTAAAAACACCACGAGGGTTGTTTGAGAATCTTATTAATATAAAAGATTATGAGGTAGAAGATGGTATTCCAATAGTTAGAATAGTTTTTTTAGAGCCTACAAAGAAAATTCAAAGAAGACAAAGCTTTAGATTGCCTATAGAAATAGAATTTAAGTTTGTTTATTACAAAGGAGAGAATGAAAGTTATTCAGATGAAGTACTTAAAGGGCTGACAATGGATGTAAGTAATGGAGGTCTAAAATTCAAAACAAATAAGGATATGGAAGAGGAAGATAGTATAAGAATTTTAATTAATATACAAGATGTTAATATGGTTATTAAATCAACTATTTTACAAAAAGAAGAATTAGAAATTAAAGGTGAGTATAAATTTATATATAAGTGTAAATTTGAAGATATCCCACAAAAATATAAAGATGAGTTATCAAAGTATATTTTTGAGAAACAAAGAGAGCTATTAAAAAGTGGAAAATTAGATGATTAATTTAATATAATTTATTATAGAGTATTTGACTAATTTTATTTTTAATGATATAATTAATATATATTTTAAATTTGAGATAAGGAAAGTAGTTTACTTTGATGTTTTTAGAGAGAGATACCTTTGGCTGTAAGTATCTTAGCTAGAAGTAAATGAAGACTACCTTTGAGTATTGGCTCTAATAAAGCACGGGTTGCTCCGTTAAAAGCTTTTAGAGATATAGTTTTTACTATAAATTTGGGTGGAACCACGTATTTTACGTCCCATTTTCCTTTTTGGAAAATGGGACTTTTTTATTTTTAAAATAATAAAAAGGAGGATTAAATTATGATAAATATTACTTTAAAAGATGGAAGTGTAAAAAGTTATGAAAAAGGGGTTACTATACTTGATATAGCTAAAAATATAAGTGAAGGTTTAGCTAGAAACACTTTTGCAGGACTTATTAATGGAGAGGTTATGGATATAAGGACACCTATATATAATGATTGTTCTTTAAGCCTCTTAACTTTTGATACAGAAGAAGGCAAAAAAGCATTTAGACATACAGGTTCTCATATATTAGCACAAGCAGTTAAAAGGTTATATCCTAATGCTAAACTTGCAATAGGACCAGCAACAGATGAAGGATTTTACTATGACTTTGATAGAGAGCCATTTTCTTCTGAAGAGCTTTTAGAAATAGAAAAAGAAATGAAAAAAATAGTAAAAGAAGATTTAAAGATAGAAAGATTTGAGTTGCCAAGAGAAGAAGCTTTAAAATTAATGGAAAAAAATGATGAGCCATATAAGATAGAGCTTATAAACGATTTACCACAAGATGCTGTAATTAGTTTTTATAAACAAGGAGATTTTGTAGACCTTTGTGCAGGACCACATCTTTTAAGTACAAAATATTTAAAGGCTATTAAAATATTAAATGAAGCTGGTTCTTCTGGTGCATATTGGAAAGGTAGCGAAAAAAATAAAATGTTATCAAGGATATATGCAACAGCATTTCCTAAAGCTAGTGAATTAGAAGCATATTTAGAACAAAGAGAAGAGGCTAAAAAAAGAGATCATAACCGTCTTGGAAGAGAACTTGGCTTATTTACAACATCTGAAGATATAGGACAAGGGTTACCACTTTTAATGCCTAAAGGTGCCAAAATAGTTCAAGTATTGCAGCGTTTTGTAGAAGATGAAGAAGAAAGAAGAGGATATAACCTTACTAAAACACCTTTAATGGCTAAAAATGATTTATATAAAATATCAGGTCATTGGCAACATTATAAAGATGGTATGTTTGTTTTGGGTGATGAAGAAAATGATACAGAAGTTTTTGCACTTAGACCTATGACTTGTCCATTTCAGTATACTGTATATAATGCAGAGCAACATAGTTATAGAGATTTACCAGCTAGATATGCAGAAACATCAACTCTTTTTAGAAATGAATCTTCTGGCGAAATGCACGGGCTTATAAGAGTACGCCAATTTACTATATCAGAGGGACATATTGTTTGTACAAAGGAACAATTAGGAGATGAATTTAAAGGAGCGGTAGACTTAATAAACTTTATGATGAATATTCTTGGGATACAGGATGATGTTACTTATAGATTTTCTAAATGGGACCCTAATAATAAGGATAAATATGAAGGAACTCCAGAGCAATGGGAACAGACTCAAAATGTTATGCGCGAGCTTTTAAATGAAATAGGACTTGATTTTACAGAAGCAGAGGGTGAGGCAGCTTTTTACGGACCTAAATTAGATATACAATTTAAAAATGTTCACGGTAAAGAGGATACTATTATAACAGTACAAATAGACTTTTTACAAGGTAAATTGTTTAATATGACTTATGTAGATAAAGATGGGGAAAAGAAAAATCCTATTATTATACACAGAACATCTATTGGTTGTTATGAAAGAACTTTGGCAATGCTTATTGAAAAATATGCAGGAAATTTCCCTACTTGGCTTGCACCTGTTCAAGCTATTGTTTTACCTTTATCTGAAAAATATCATGATTATGCAGAAAGTGTTGTTAAAAAGCTTAAAAATAATGGTATAAGAACAGAAGTAGATTATAGAGCGGAAAAAATAGGTTACAAAATAAGAGAGGCTAGACTTCAAAGAATACCATTTTTACTTGTTATAGGTGAAAAAGAGGAAGAAATGGGAGAAGTTTCTATTAAAAGTCGAGGGGAAGATTTAGGGGCTAAGCCATTAGATGTATTTTTACAAGAATTAAAAGAAGAAATAGATAAAAAGATAATAAAATAGTTAAACTTTGTATCAATAATGTGAGCTTTATAATATTATATATTATAAAAGTTCCAAAATGATGATTATAAAGTAAAGATAAAAAATTAATATACTATGAGCTTAACAATTTATAGTTATTATTTTGTTTATATATATAAATAAGAGTGTAAATTTTACACTCTTATTTTCTATTTAATCAAAGTTTAATTAAAAAAAATGAAAAATTATAACTCAGCTATTCTTTCTACTGCTACAAAAACTTTAGATATTTCATACCAAGTAGAAAAATCTACTATACCAGATTGAGGCATATTAAAAATTTGTTGAAAAGTTAAAACAGCTGTTCTTGTTTGGTCTCCAAATATGCCATCTGCTCTAAGTTTATTAATAGCAGGATAGTTATTAGATATAGAGTTTAATTGATTTTGTATAGTCCTTACATCTTCTCCGCTTGAGCCAAGTTCTAAAGGATAACCAGGGTAAGAAGATGGAACACCACTAACTTTTTCTGCATTATCTAAAAATATATCATTTCCATAATAGTATCTTAAAATTTGTAATGTACTATAACCATCTTCTGCTAAATATTTAGAACCCCATTGGCTGAGCCAATTTGGACAACTTACACGTTTTCCATCACAATATTGAGTTAAAAGTGGTTGTCTCTGGTTAGGTCTTTTAATATATGTTGTAAACATTTCATCTACAATTATACTTATTTCTTCAAATATATTTCTACCTTCTACGAAAAATTGATCAAATCTTGTAGAATTTGTTATTGTAAAGTTTTTACCTCTAGATCTATACCACTCTGTGTAAACTCTATTTAGTGTAAATGAATTTATAGCTAAAATATTTGCTCTTATAGCTGCATCTGGCCAAGTGGAAAAGATTTCACTTGATGCTACATTTTTTATATAGTCTTTGTAAGGAACCCAATAGTTTGGTGCAGTATTATCGTTTGGATCACCATCGTGAACTACTATAAATTCTGGGATAACTACTCTATCTAAAACAACAAATCCAGATTCTTTTGGTAATTCTTTTTCTTCTGCTTCTGGTATTTTACTTGGATAATCACCATATATAGTAGGTGGTGGTATAACAATTACCTCTTTGGGTTGGCTTGTAGATAAGATAGGTTTCATATATATTTCTTGTATAGATTGATTGTTAGTATATACTTGTATACCTTCAATTTCCTCTGGTTCATACCCATCTGCAGTTATTATAGCATTATATGTGCTATATGGCGTAGGCATATCTGGTTCTAAAGAATATTCTAAAGGCGGTGTTTTTAATGATATAACAGGAGTCTGACCAGATTCGTCAGTAAATAAAGTTGTTAAATTTTCTGTACCATCACTTACTACTATTTGAGCACCTTCTAATGGCTTTGCGACTGTTATATCAAATATACCAAATTTTAAATAACCTACATTATTTTCTTCATTTTGTAATATATTAATATCTTTATTACTCAAAAAATATCCTCCTTAAAAATAAAACAAATCTTATTATATAATATGATAAAAATTTGGTATAAATTACTTTAAAAATATATTACTATTTTTATTTAAATATGATATAATAAAAGCATACTAGATAACTAGATAATATAATTTTTTTAAAGGGAAGTGGATATTTTTTAATGAAAGCTATTTGGTCTAAAAGAAGATTAATTAATAATGAAGATGAATTAGCAAAAGAATTTATGGAATGTATTAAAGATATAATACATTTAGATGAAATGAAAGAGCTTGATAATTTTGTACAACATTGTAATACAAGTAGATTACAACATAGTTTAAATGTTGCTTATTATAGTTTTTTATGGGCTAAAAAAAGGGGGCTAGATTATAAGTCTGTTGCTAGAGCAGGTATGTTGCATGATTTATATTTATATGACTGGCGTAAAGTTGAAACAGATCAACATCACGCTTTTCATCACCCAAAAGAGGCTCTTAAAAATGCACAAATGTTAACAGAGCTTAATGATATAGAAAAAGATGCAATAGTAAATCATATGTGGCCTTTATCTGAATCTTGTCCTAAATATAAAGAAAGCTATATTTTAAGCTGGGTTGACAAGTATTGTGCAGTTGCAGAAGTAATTGTGCAAGGCTATAAAGCTGTTGCAAGACTTAAAATGTTTTCTAAAGGTGTTATATCTGAATAAAATAAAAAGCTAAGCTTAAAGCTTAGCTTTTTATTTTATAGTTATTCTTCTATAACATTATAAACTTGGCGTTTTAAAGCCTCTTTATCTTCTTCTAAATATTCATCATAAGTTGTTTTCTTATCTATAAATCCAGTTTCTGTAAATTCCATAATTCTATTAGCAGTAGTTTGAACAATTTGGTGATCTTGTGACGAAAATAATATAACTCCAGGGAATTTTATTAAAGCATTATTAAGAGCTGTAATAGATTCCATATCTAAGTGGTTAGTAGGTTCATCAAACATAAGTATGTTAGCACCAGACATCATCATTTTAGAGAAAAGACAACGTACCTTTTCTCCACCAGATAATACATTTATTTTTTTAAGGGCTTCTTCACCAGAGAATAGCATTCTACCTAAAAATCCTCTTACAAATGTAGTATCTTTTTCTGGAGAATATTGCATAAGCCAATCTACTATTGAATAGTCATTTTCAAATTCTTCGTTATGGTCTTTAGGAAAATAAGCAAAAGATGTAGTTATTCCCCACTTAAATTCACCTTCATCTGGTTCTATTTCTCCAGATAATATTTTAAAAAGAGTAGTTTTAGCAATTTCATTAGAGCCAACAAAAGCAACTTTATCTTCGCTAGATAACATAAAAGATATATTATCTAATACTTTTACGCCATCTATCGTTTTAGATAAGTTAGTAACAGTTAAAACTTCGTTTCCAATATCTCTATTAGGCTTAAAATCTATATAAGGATATTTTCTACTAGATGGCCTAATTTCATCTAATTCTATTTTTTCAAGAGCTTTTTTTCTAGATGTTGCTTGTTTAGATTTTGAGGCATTAGCGCTAAAACGTTGTATAAATTCTTGTAACTCTTTAATTTTTTCTTCTTTTTTACGGTTGGCATCTTTCATTTGTCTTATTAAAAGCTGACTAGATTCATACCAAAAATCATAGTTACCAGCATAAAGCTGTATTTTAGAATAATCTATATCAGCTATATGTGTACAAACTTTATTTAAAAAATATCTATCGTGAGATACAACAATAGTTGTATTTTCAAAGTTTATTAAAAATTCTTCAAGCCAATTTATAGCTAAAAGGTCTAAATGGTTAGTAGGCTCATCTAGTAATAAAATATCAGGTTTACCAAATAATGCTTGGGCAAGCAAAACTTTAACCTTTTCTGGTCCTGTTAAATCTTTTAGATATTTATAGTGTAGTTCAGGAGCTATACCAAGACCGTTTAAAAGATTAGCTGCGTCAGGCTCAGCATTCCAGCCATCCATATCTGCAAATTCTTCTTCAAGTTCACTAGCTTTAATACCATCTTCTTCAGAAAAATCTTCTTTTGCGTATATAGCATCTTTTTCTTTCATTATTTCATAAAGACGTTTGTTACCCATAATAACAGTGTCTAATACTATAAATTCATCATATTTAAAGTGGTCTTGTTGTAAAAAAGAAATACGTTCACCTTTATCTATAACAACATCACCAGAAGTAGATTCTATTTGTCCAGATAATATTTTTAAAAAAGTAGATTTACCAGCACCATTAGCACCTATAAGTCCATAACAGTTACCAGGTGTAAATTTTATATTAACATCTTCAAATAGGGCTCTTTTCCCAAGCCTTAAAGTTACATTATTAACAGTTAACATTTAAAAACCTCCTATGCTTTTTTTACAACAGAAGATTTCAGTTTCATAGCACCAAAACCATCTATTTTACAATCTATATCATGGTCATCAGGAGCATCATATATAAGTCGTATATTTTTTACTTTTGTACCAACTTTTATAGAAGATGATGCACCTTTAACTTTTAAGTCCTTTATAACTATAACACTATCTCCATCATTTAATATGTTTCCATTAACATCTTTTATAACATTTTCTTCTTCTACAACATCTTTATTCCATTCATATGCACATTCTGGGCATATAAATAAATTTCCATCTTCATAAGTATATTCTGAATTACATTTTGGGCAGTTTGGGAAAATTTCCATTTTTTATTCTCCATTTACATAATAGTAATTAATATATTTTTGTTTTCATTATTTGCTTGTATAAAAAATTCTTTTAGTTCATCAAAAGCCATTTCTATTTCTTCAAATAAAATATCTTTATCTTCTTTAAGCCACATATTAGGAAAAATTTTGTTTTCATCAAAAACTTTTGGGTCAAAATTAAAATCATTGATATTTATTTTCTCTATTTCTTTTAGTATTTTGGGTATTTCATCTTTTTTTACATATGATGCATATTCTTGTGTATTAAAAGTTATATCTCCAAAAATAAAAGCACTTTTAGCATAATCTTCAAATACATCTTTATTATAAATAGGATTTTCTTTTGAAGATATTAGAAAATAAAGGCCATTCCATATAGTATCTATGTCACAACAAGGATATATATCATCATTATCTAACATATACTCTATTTTACTATATAAGTTGTTATTATTTAGTTGTTTTAATAAAAAATCATCTATAATAAAATAATTTGCTATCATTTTATTTACCTTTCTTTTTATGAACATTTCTTATTGTTTTTTTCTTTTTATATTCTAGTTTTATATCTTTAGATTTTTTATTATTTTTTAGATTTGTATTTTTATTATGAAACTCTTTTTCTGATTTATTTTTTCTAGGTTTTATAAGACAATGTTTATCAAAGCCTACTAGGTCCATACGATTAGCCTTTTTTAAAGCCTCTAATACTAAATCATAGTTTTTAGGCATTCTATATTGCATTAATGCTCTTTGCATAGCTTTTTCGTGAGGATTTTTAGGTACATAAACAGGGGTCATATCTCTAGGGTCTAGCTCTGTATAATACATACAAGTTGATAATGTCATAGGTGTAGGATAAAAATCTTGCACTTGTTCTGGCATATATCCTAAATCTCTTAAATATTCTGCAAGCTCTATTGCTGTGTTTAAATCACTTCCAGGGTGGCTACTCATAAGATAAGGTACAAGATACTGCTCTTTTCCTATTTTTTTATTTATGTCATAATATTTTTTTACAAACCTTTCATATACATCTTTAGATGGTTTTCCCATTTTAGATAAAACTTTATCAGATATATGCTCTGGAGCAACTTTTAATTGCCCACTAATATGATGTTCACATAGTTCTTCAAAAAATTGTTGATTGTTTTTATCGTGTATTAAATAGTCATATCTAATACCAGAACGTATAAATACTTTTTTTACTTTTGGTATTTTTCTAAGCTTTTGTAAAAGTTTTAAATAGTCTGTATGGTCTATTTTAAGTTTTTTACAAGGTTCTGGAAATAGACATTGTTTATGAGTGCAGGCTCCTTTATCAAATTGTTTATCACAAGCAGGTCCTCTAAAATTTGCAGTAGGACCTCCAACATCGTGTATATAACCTTTAAAATCTGGCTCCCATACTAATTTTTCTGCCTCTTTGATTATAGATTGATGGCTACGTCCTTGTACAACTCTTCCTTGATGAAATGTTAAGGCACAAAAATTGCACCCACCAAAGCAACCACGGTTTGATATAAGACTAAATTTAACTTCTTCTATAGCAGGTACACCACCGTCTTTTTCATAAATAGGGTGATAATCTCTCATATATGGAAGACTATAAGAATTATCAAATTCACTTGTTGTAAGAGGCATAGAAGGTTTATTTTGAACAACATAAACATCATTATAAGGTTCTATAAGCATTTTAGATAATACAGCATCTGTATTTTCGTATTGCTTTAAAAAGCTCTCAGCGTATATATTCTTATCTTCACATACTTCTTTATAAGAGGGTAGCATTATATAGTCTTCATATATATTTTCTAATGTTTTTGTCTTATAAACAGTTCCTTTTACATATGTTATCTGCTCTATTGGTATACCACTAGCCAAGCTTTCAGCTAATTCAACTATTTGATGTTCACCCATACCAAACATTAATATATCGGCTTGAGAATCTAAAAGAATAGAGCGTCTTACTTTGTTATCCCAATAATCATAGTGTGATAATCTTCTAAGACTTGCTTCTATACCGCCTATCATAATAGGGATATTTTTAAATGCTTCTCGTATTTTTTGACAATATACTATCGTTGCTCTATCTGGTCTAAGTCCGCCTTTTCCACCAGGAGAATATAAATCTTTTTCTCTTCTTTTTTTTGCAACACTATAATGATTAACCATAGAATCTATATTACCACCAGTAACTAAAAAGGAAAGCTTAGGTTTTCCTAGCTTTTTAAAATCATCAGTATTTTTCCAATTTGGTTGAGCAATTATACCGATTTTAAACCCTTTACTTTCTAAAAGTCTAGCTATTATAGCAGCACCAAAAGAGGGGTGGTCTACATAAGCATCACCAGTAACAAGAACAAAGTCTAGCTCGTCCCAACCTCTTTTTGTCATATCTTCTTTACAAATTGGTAAAAAGTCCATATTAATCTCCTTAAATCCTCCAACCAGATAAATATTTATTTTTTAGTCTGCCTTTTTGTACTTTTCCCCAACCAATAGGGTATTTATCTATACAAATAAGATGCCAACCATCTTGTTTTGTATTTACAGTAAAGCTTTCACCTTTTAAATATCTGGTTAAATTTTCATCATTTATATTAAATGAAATTGTATATTTAGTATCTTCTTTTTTTAGTCCCATAGCAAAAGCTTGAGATGGCTCAAAACGTTTTGTTTTAATTTCACCTAAATAGAAACCACTTCTTACAACTCTAAGTCCACTTAAATCTATGCCATTAGGTATAGAAAATACACTTGTTTTATGAATTTCTATATTTTCATATATTGGTATATTTAAATTTTCTTTAAAAAATGTTTCCATATCTACAAGCAATTTTTTATCGTGCTGTTTTATTTTAGATATATCTTGATTTTGAGGTATTCCTTTTTTTCTAATTAAAGCTAAAAAGTGTCCTTCTCCTTTTATTTTATAAGGCATAAGGCGTCCAGTTTTTTCTATACCATCTACAATATTATTTTCATTTATCCACTCTTTTCTACCATTTTCAAAACCAGATGATTTGTCAAAATCTATAAGTTCAAAATCTTTGTTTTGTATTAAAAATTCATTTATCATTTGTTCATTTTCTTCTGGTGCAAAAGTACAAGTAGAATAGGCTATTATACCACCATTATCAAGCATATCTTTGGCATAATATAATATTTCTCTTTGTAGAGAGCAACAAAATTCTGTTTTATGAGTTTCCCAGCTTTTTATAGCATCTTTATCTTTTCTAAACATACCTTCACCTGAACAAGGTGCATCTACTATTATTTTGTTAAAATAACCTTTAAATTTTTTAGCTAAATTTTTAGGTGTTTCATTAGTTACAATAGCGTTATATATACCACTTATTTCTATATTTTTAAGAAGTGCTTTACATCTTGTGGCACTAATATCGTTTGTAACTAAGATGCCTGTACCATTTAATTTGCCTGCTATTTGAGTACTTTTTCCTCCAGGTGCAGCACACATATCTAATACTTTGTCATTTTTTTCTATAGGTAGCATAGCACCAGTAGACATAGCACTTGGTTCTTGTATGTAAAATAAACCAGAATTATAATAAGGACTTTTAGCAGGGCGTTCATCTTCATAATAAAATCCTTCATCACACCAAGGGATAGGTTCTAGATTAAAACTTAATAAAGATTTTAATTCATTAGGACTTATTTTTAATGTATTAGCTCTAAGTCCTTGATAGTTTTTATCTTCAAAACTTTTAATATATTTATCAAAGTCATCTTTTAAAAGATTTTTCATTTTTTCTATATATTTTATAGGTAAATCCATTTTTTCAATCCTTTTATTAAAATATTAATATATAAAATATATTTGCCTATGTTTAAAAACATAGGCTTATAATAAAAAATTATTATATTGTTTTATTTTTATTATACTGTTGTAACATATAATTTTTTTGATAGTCTAAAACTTTTGGCACATAGTTTTGAGTTTCTTCAAAAGGCGGTATACCATTATATTTAGTAACATTTCCAGGACCAGCATTATATGCTGCTAATGCAAGTTCTGTATTGTTATCAAATCTATCTAATTGTTTTTTTAAATATTTTGTACCACCATCTATATTTTGATCTATATCATAAGCATTGGTAACACCAAGGCTAGAGGCTGTATTTGGCATAAGCTGCATAAGACCCATAGCACCAGACGATGATGTAGCATTAGGGTTAAAGTTGCTTTCTTGACGTATAACAGCAGCGATAAGGCTTTCATCTATTCCATATTTAGAAGAAGCTTCTGATATAGCCTCTTTTATAGCTTCAGATATTTGACTTTGTGGTATACCATTTTGTTCATAGTCATCTAAAATTTCAGAAAAAGATTTTTGTTCTGATTTACTTTTTACATTATCTGTGGTATTATTATATTGATATGTTTTATTTGTAATAGGGATAGGTATTTTAGCTTCTATATTGGAAATAATTTCATTATAGATACTATTTACGTTGATATTCATAAATAAACTCCCTTCATTATATTTTGTAAGCATATATTTTAATTGTAATATAAAATTACAAAAAATTCAACTATTAATTTATGTTATTTATATAGGGAAAATAGAGGTAAAAATGAACGAGAAAGCTTTAAAAACTTTAGAATTTGATAAAATAATAGAAAAAGTAGCTAGTTTTGCAAGCTCTTTTGTTGGCAAAGAGAAAGTAAGAGCTTTAAAACCTAGCAATGATATAAAAGAAATAGAAGTTTGGCAAAAGGAAACTTCTCAAGCTGTTAGTATGATATTAAAGAAAGGCTCATTAAAAATAGGAGGGCTTAGGGACATAAATCCATTTTTACAAAGAACAGCCATAGGTGGTAGTTTAAACTTTGAGGAACTTTTAAATATTGCAGATTTTTTAAGTGCTTGTAAGAGAGCAAAAGATTATGCAAAAAGTGAAAATAAATATGACATATATGATTTATTAGACCCTAAATTTGATTTAATAGAACCAATAGAAAGTTTAGATAAAGAAATAACTAGGTGTATAATATCTGATACAGAGATGTCTGATGATGCTAGCCCAAAACTTAGAGAAATAAGGCGAGATATAAAGTTAACTAATGAAAGAGTAAGGGTAGAGCTTAATAAAATAATACAATCTAACACATATAAAAGTATGTTACAAGACCCAGTTATTACGGTTAAAAGCGATAGATATTGTATACCAGTTAAATCGGAATATAAAAATTCGTTTTCTGGTATGGTACACGATCAGTCGGCAACAGGAGCAACTGTTTTTATGGAGCCTACAAGTGTTGTTATGCTAAATAACAAAATAAAGGAACTGCATTCTGATGAATTGCAAGAAATAAATAGAATACTTAAAAAGTTATCTGAAATGGTAAATGAAAATAGAGATATTTTACTTAATAATTTAGTTATTTTAACAGAAATAGACTTTATATTTGCAAAAGGAGAGTATTCTATAAATATTAATGGTACTGAACCTATTTTTAATGAAAATGGTTATATAAATATAAAAAAGGCAAGACATCCATTATTAGACCCTAAAAATGTTGTATCTACGGATATTTATATAGGAGATGAATTTACAACACTTCTTATAACAGGACCTAATACAGGTGGTAAAACTGTATCTTTAAAGACAATAGGTTTATTTACATTAATGGGTCAAGCAGGTCTTCATATATCTGCTTTTGATAAGTCTGAACTTGCTGTATTTGACAATGTATTTTCTGATATAGGAGATGAGCAAAGTATAGAACAAAGCCTCAGTACGTTTTCTGCACATATGACAAATATAGTTTCAATATTAGATGAAGTAACAGATAATTCACTTGTTCTTTTAGATGAACTAGGAGCTGGTACAGACCCAACAGAAGGCGCTTGTCTTGCTATGGCTATTATACAATACTTACACGATAGACAAATAAGAACAGCTATTACAACACATTATAGTGAACTAAAAGTATTTGCTATATCAACTGAAGGTATTTCAAATGCTTCTTGTGAATTTGATGTGCAAACACTTCGTCCTACTTATCGTCTTTTAATAGGTGTACCTGGTAAAAGTAATGCCTTTGCCATATCAAAAAGGTTAGGATTACCAGATTATATTATAGAAGATGCTAAAAGTTTACTTAGCAAAGAGGATACTAAATTTGAAGATGTTATTACAGACCTTGAGATAAATAAAAAATCTTTAATAATTGAAAAAGAAAGAGCAGAAAGTTATAGACTAGAGGCAGAAAGACTTAAAAAAGATGTAGAAAATCAAAAACAAAAAACTAGAGAACAAAAAGAAAAAATACTTTTAAAAGCTACTGAAGATGCAAAAAGAATAGTAGCCCAAGCAAAAATAGAATCTGATAACATTGTAAAAGAAATACAAAAACTAGCTAAAGAAAAAGCTAACCAAAATGATATTAATAACCAAAGACAAAAACTTAAAGATAAATTATCTAAATTAGATGGTAGACTTGATAAATTTAACAATAAAAATATGCAAAAGCGTGTTATACCTAAAAATCTAAAAAAAGGAGATAGAGTTTTTATACATTCATTAAATCAATCTGGCACTGTAACAAGTGAACCTAACCAAAAAGGAGAAGTAATGGTTATGGCAGGTATTATGAATATAAAAACAAATTTAAAAGATTTATCAATAGATACAAACTATGTAGAACCTAAAAAAGAACAACCAAAGCCTAAAAAGATGAGTAGCTTTAAAAATAATAAATCTATGACTATATCTTATGAAATAGACCTTAGAGGGCTTTATGTAGATGAGGCAATAGAAAAAGTAGATAAATTTATAGATGATGCTTTTTTAGCAGGTATGGATACTATAAGTATTATACACGGTAAAGGTACTGGTGCTTTGAGAACAGGTATACACGAATATCTTAGAAGACATAGTAGAGTTAAAAAATATCGTTTAGGAGAGTTTGGCGAGGGTGATGCTGGTGTTACTATTGCAGAGCTTAAGTAATATATAAATTATAAATATTAAAATTAAAAAAATATTCATTTTTATTTAATATTTAGATGTTAAAATCTTTATAATATTTAATTTTATAAGATTTTTAAAGGGAGAAATATTATGAGTAAACTAAAAATACTAGTAGTAGATGATGATGAACATATTGCAGAGCTTATAAGTTTATATTTAAACAAAGAAGGTTATGAAACAAAAGAAGTATACAGTGGGAAAAAAGCTATTGAGGAATTTTCTAATTTTTCTCCACATTTAGTTTTATTAGATATTATGTTACCAGAGATAGATGGTTATCAAATATGTAGAGAAATTAGAAAAATTAGCTCTGTTCCTATAATAATGCTTACAGCTAAAGGTGAAATTTTTGATAAAGTTTTAGGACTTGAACTTGGTGCAGATGATTATATAGTTAAACCCTTTGATAGTAAGGAACTTTTAGCAAGGGTAAAAGCAGTGCTTAGAAGATTTGATAATAAAGATGATAACATACAATCTAAGCAAATAGTTGTTCCTAATATGACAATAAATCCATCAACATATATTGTAACATATCATGGTACACAGTTAGAGTTACCACCAAAAGAATTTGAACTTTTAAACTTTTTAGCACAACATCCTAATCAAGTTTTTACTAGAGAACAGTTGCTTGATAAAATATGGGGATATGAATTTATAGGAGATACTAGAACGGTTGATGTTCACGTTAAAAGGCTTAGAGAAAAAATGCCTTATGAAGATGTTTGGAGCTTAAAGACAGTTTGGGGTGTTGGGTATAAATTTGAAAATAAATAATATTTAATTATTTTGTTTATAATAAATCAATAAAAATTTTTTGTTGATATATAGCTTTTATTATGATAAAATAAAAAAAGTGATTTTTTTAGGAGGTAAAAAAATGAGCGAAACTGTACAAAATAATATAGAAGAAACAACAGTACAAGATAACAGCAAAGAAAATAATTCTACAGATACAAAACAAGAAAATATATCTACTGAAACTAAAGGTACAGAAAAAGAAACACAAAAACAGGTTGGTATAGAAGGTGAAATTTTACCTGATGAAGCAACAAGTACAGCTAGTGGGGAAACAAGTTCAAATACAGCAAATGATGCTGTTGTAGATCAAAGCACAGAAACAACTAGCTTAATAGAAACATCACCTCAGCCTTCTAATATGAGTATACCTTTTATTGGACTTTCTATTATACAATGTGTGATAGCACTTTTCCTTATTGTAGTTGTTTTACAGCAATCTAAATCTGCATCTAGTATTACATCTAGTGCGATTGTAGGTGGTAGTGATAATAACTCATATTGGAATCAAAATAAAGGTAGAAGTAAAGAAAGTAAATTAGCTAAAATGACTGTTATATTAGGTATAATATTCTTTGTAGTAACAATTAGTTTAGGTTTTGTAAAATAAGAATAAAAGTTATTTTTGCCTATTTAAGATTATCTTAGATAGGCATTTTTGTTACTTGTAGTTAATTTATTGTTGTTAAAAATATAAAAAGGCTGTATAATACTTATAAAATTATATAAAATAAAATTAACACATAGGAGGTGTTAAAATGGTAGAAATAGACATTAATATCTTAGAAGAAAAAAGAGAAAAAATATTAGGGTTTGTAAAATCTAAAGAATATAAACCTATGAAAATAAATGACATTATGATGCTTATGGAAGTACCTATTAAAGATAGAGACTTATTTACTCAAATAATAAATGAATTATTAGTGGAGGGTAAATTTGTTTTAACTCAAAAGGGCAAAATAATGACACCAGAAAGTTTAAATATGGTATATGGTACTTATACAAGTACATCTAAAGGCTTTGGTTTTGTTATAGTAGAAAATGACGATATATATGGTAAGCAGGATATATTTATACACGAAAAAAATTCTAATGGGGCTATGCATAAAGATAAAGTGCTGTGTCAAATAACAGAAAGTGATACAGGAAAAAGACCAGAAGGAGTTATAATAAAGGTTTTAGATAAAGGGTTTAAACATATTGTAGGTACTTTTGAGCAAAGTAAAAGTTTCGGTTTTGTTATACCAGATGAAAAAAGAATGTATAAAGACATTTTTATACCTAAAAAATATACTATGGGTGCAGTTACAGGTCATAAAGTTGTTGTAGAAATAATAAAACAAGCAGAAGAAGGTAAAAAGCCAGAGGGTAAAGTTACAGAAATAATAGGACATATAAATGATCCAGGGGTAGATATTTTATCTATTATAAAACAGTTTGACTTACCAACAGATTTTGATGATTTAGTTTATAAGCAAATAGAAAACATACCTAGTGAAGTTTTAGAAGAAGAAAAAATAGATAGATTTGATTTAAGAAATATTCAAACTGTAACAATAGATGGAGAAGATGCTAAAGATTTAGATGATGCTATAACTATACAAAAATTAGAAAATGGGCATTATAAGTTAGGTGTTCATATAGCAGATGTTACACATTATGTAAAAGAGGGAACTCCACTTGATAGAGAAGCTTTAAAAAGGGGAACAAGTGTTTATCTTGTAGATAGAGTTATCCCTATGTTACCACATAAACTATCTAATGGTATATGTTCTTTAAATCAAAAAGAAGATAGACTATCTTTAAGCTGTATAATGGAAATAGATAGAAACGGTAATGTTTGTAGTCATCAAATAGTTGAAACTATTATAAATGTAGATAAAAGAATGAGTTATAATATAGTAAATGATATTTTAGTAAATGATGATAGCCATTATTTAGAAGAAAATAAAGAATTTTTAGATATGTTTAAATGTATGGAAGAGCTTAGAAATATACTGTTACAAAAGCGCATAAAAAGAGGTGCAATAGAATTTGATTTTGAAGAGGCTAAAATTATATTAGATGAAGATAGAAAACCAATAGATATAAAACTGTATGAAAGAAATATTGCAACAAGTATAATAGAAGAATTTATGCTTGCTGCCAATGAAACAGTTGCAGAGCATTATTATTGGTTGGAGTTTCCTTTTGTATACCGTTCTCACGAAGAACCAGACGTAGAAAAAGTAGAAGAAATGGCAGAGTTTATATCTAAGTTTGGGTACAAGTTAAAAGGTAGCAATATACACTCTAAAGCGTTTCAAAAATTGCTTGATAAAGCAAAAGGTACACCAGAAGAAATGATTATAAGTAGAGTAGTCTTAAGAAGTTTTAAACAAGCTAGGTATACATTTAGAAATGAAGGTCATTTTGGATTAGCTGCAAATTATTATTGTCATTTTACTTCCCCTATAAGAAGATATCCTGACTTGCAAATACACAGAATTATAAAAGAAAATATAAATGGGAAATTAGATGAAAAAAGAGTAAATACTTTAACTAAAAAACTACCAGATGTATGTTTAAAATGTTCTAATAGAGAGCGTGTTGCAGAAGATGCCGAGAGAGAAACTTGTCTTGTTAAGAAAATTGAATATATGGAAGATAAAGTTGGACAAATATTTGAAGGTGTTATATCTAGTGTTACAAGTTGGGGAATATATGTAGAGCTACCAAATACCATTGAGGGAATGGTATCTCCTAAAACTATTGAAGATGACTATTATTACTATGATGAAAAAAATATGCAATATTTTGGAGAAAAAACAGGTAAAAGATATTCTTTAGGTAATGTTGTAAAAGTTAAGCTTATTGATACTAATATTTATGAGAGAACAATGGATTTTAAATTTGTATTAGAAGATGAAGAATAGTTATTTAAGTGGGCATCTAAATGTAAATTTAGGTGCTTTTAAAATTATTACATTTTTGTTTCAAATGTATATATATGTTGTAATTATGTAAAAAAATTTGCTATAATGTAAAAATATAAGAAAAATAATGGAGGCCACTTATGTTTAAATCAAAAAATATTTTTTTAGTGTTTTTAACTATTATTTTTATTTTAATGTTAAATATTTGTGCTTTAGCAGCACCATATGTAAATTTTAAAATAACTTATGATGGTAAAACATATACATACAATAAAGAAAAAGTATATTTATACGTAAATTCTAAAATAGTAGAAAATTTACCTTTAGAACCTATTATACTTAATAATTATACACTTGTTCCTGCAAGGGAAGCATTTGAGAAAATAGGTGCAGATGTTACTTGGATAAAAGCTACAGAACAAGTACAGATAGTATATAAAGATATGGTTGTTCTTATGAAGATAAATGATGTAAATGCAACAGTAAACGGAAATTTATTTAAAATGGAAATACCACCTAAACTTATAAATGGAAAGACTATGATACCTGTTCGTTTTGTAAGTGAGGCAATGGGACTTGATGTAATATGGAATAACAATGATAGAATAATAAATGTTAGTGAAAAAATTGTACAAGATACAACAACAGAAACAACTACTTTGGAAACAACTACAATATCTAATCCAGAAATAAATATCGAAGGAATAAATATGCCAGATTCTGACGAAAGAACTTTTAGTATATATGCAAATAAAAAAATTGAAAAATTTGAACAAGTAATATTAGAAGATGGCTCTGTTGCCATAGATATATATAATTCTAAAAATAGCATACAACAGACAAGTATTGATAGTGTAACAGAGTTTATATCTAATGTTACAATAGAAAACAAAGACAACAATATAACAAGATTTATATTTAAAACAAAAAGCTCAGTTTTAAATAATAATTTTCTATCTGAAGATGGTAAAACATTATATGTTAATTTTGGTGGAAATCCAATAAAAAAAATAGAAGCATATAATGATGGAACTAATGATATATTTAAAATTTATGGAGAGTTTGCACCAGAAGTTAATATAACTAAAAGTGATAATAACGATAAACTTAATATACAGATAAAAAATTCTGCTATTGTAAATTTAACAGAGAACATTAAAGAAATGAAATATGTTGATAAGCTTGATTATAGTAATAGTACAGGTGTTGATGTTAACATAGAATTATACCTTAAAGAAGATGTTAGTTTTTCTAATATAAAACAAGATAATATGAATATTATAACAGTAGGTAAAGATATAAATAACAATAGTAATGATAATAATAGCAATAATAACAATGAACAAAATGGTAATATTGTATCTAGTAGACAGTTTAGAATAGAAAAAAGACAGGATTTACCTATAAATATAAATAATATTAAACATACAGATAACTATTTAGACAAAGAGTATATTTTAACTTTTGATAAAGATATAACATCTTTAATAAGTCTAGGAGAACATATAGTAAATAATGAACTTGTAAATAAAATAACAGTTGAAAATATATCCGGTGTAACTCAAATGGTTATTGATTGTAAAAAAATAACAGCTATTAATGTTACAGAAGATAGTAATTATATTTATATTAATATGCTTTTACCAAAAGAAAAATATAAAAATGTAGTTGTTGTAGATCCTGGACACGGAGGAGATGCACCTGGTACAAGTGGTAATGGGTTAGTTGAAAAAGATGTAAATCTTGATATTGCTCTTAGGTTAAATCAATTATTTGAGGCAAACCCTGATGTTAAAGCATATTTTACAAGACTTGAAGATGTAAATCCAAGTTTTGATGATAGAACTAATATGTCAAATGAAGTAGGAGATATGTTTATATCTATACATCAAAATGCATCTGGAAAAGGTGAGCCTGGACCTAATGGTACAGAAGTATATTATTTAAACCCTAATACAACAGATAGAGGACTTACAAGTAAGGCTATGGCAGAAATTTTACAAAAAAATCTATTACAAAGATTGAATACATTAGATAGAAAAATAAAAACATCTAATTTAATTGTTCTTAGAAATAACAAAATGCCAGCTGTTTTATGTGAAATAGGATTTTTAAGCAACCCATCAGAAGCTGCAAGAATAAATACACCAGAATTTAGACAACAAGCAGCACAAGCTATTTATGATGGAACTATTGAAATAATACAAAAATATCCAAGTAAAAGATAAAGATAAAAATAAGATATAATATTTTTATATTATATCTTATTTTTTTAAATATTTTTTTAAAACTATTGACATAAATATGTAAGTATGATATATTATACAAGTAATATAAATATTTGCGGACATGGCGGAATGGCAGACGCGCTAGACTTAGAATCTAGTTCCTAGGAGTGTGGGTTCAAGTCCCACTGTCCGCATATTTTTAAGTCACTATTGTTAGTGGCTTTTTTTTATTTTAATAGATTAAATTTAACTAAATTTTATAATATAATTATTAAATAAGTATTATTTACTAAAATATTAAACTTAATATATAACTTTATAAATAGTTATTTATAAAGTTAAAAATAAATATATGTAATTATTAAAAATATATTGCCTTATATTTTAAATATGTTATAATAAAATTGCTAAAGAAAGGGAGAGATAAAGTGAAAACTAAAGAAAAAAGTCTATTCCATTTTTCACCACCACATATTATAGTTTTTAGTTTTTTTAGTGTAATACTTATAGGTGCTTTTTTATTAAATTTGCCAATATCTAGTCAAAATGGTGAAAGTATTGGTTTTATAGATGCACTATTTACATCAACATCTGCTGTATGTGTTACAGGGCTTGTTGTTGTTAATACGCTTCAGTATTGGAGCTTATTTGGCAAGATAGTAATATTGCTTCTTATACAAATAGGCGGAATTGGTTTTATGAGTTTATTTACTATAATATTGGTATTTTTAGGTAAGAAGATAACATTAAAAGAAAGAATATTAATACAAGAGTCATTTAATTTGTCAACATTTAAGGGAATGGTAATGTTTTTAAAAAAGATGATAGGTGTAACTATCATTATTGAAGCTGTTGGGGCTATAATATTATCTTTAAGATTTATACCACAATATGGATTTATTGGAGGCATTTTTAGAGGTATATTCCATTCTATATCGGCATTTTGTAATGCAGGTTTTGATATATTAGGGGATAATAGCCTTGTGCCATATGAAACAGATTATGTTATAAACTTAACTATAATGTTATTAATTATACTTGGAGGGTTAGGATTTACTGTTTTAATAGATATTAGTAAATATATTAAATATAAAATAGCAAAATTAAGGAAAGAAAAAGTGGAATTTTTTGTTATGACAGTGCATTCTAAGCTAGCTTTAACGATGACTTTTATACTAATATTAATAGGTGCTATATTAACATTTATTATAGAATATAAAAATCCAGAAACATTAGCAAGTTTAAGATTTGATCAAAAAATATTATCATCATTTTTTCAATCTGTTACATTAAGAACAGCAGGATTTGACTCTATAGGGCAGGCTAATTTAAACTATGGTTCAAAATTTTTAGCAATTGTATTAATGGCTGTAGGAGGTTCTCCTGGTGGAACGGCAGGAGGCATAAAAACTGTAACAATAGGGGCATTAGTTTTAGCTGTTGTATCTGTTATAAAAGGCAAAGATTGTATAATAGCTTTTAAAAGAAAAATAAGTTTATCTACTATACAAAAGGCTTTAGCTGTTATTATGATGATGATTACATTAATTTTTACAGCAACAATAATTTTATCTACAACTGAAAAAGGTATAGGTGTACAATTTGAGTTTATAGATGTTTTATATGAAGTTGTTTCTGCTTTAGGTACAGTTGGATTATCTACTGGTATTACGCCAAGTTTATCTTTTATAGGAAAAATTGTTATAATATTATGTATGTTTATAGGTAGATTAGGACCTATAACAATTATATTAGCATTATCTTTTAGAAAACCTAATAAAAAAAATGTTATACATTATCCAGAAGAAAAAATAATAGTTGGATAATATGGAGGAAAAAATGGGAAGAAATAGACAATTTGCAGTTCTTGGATTAGGAAGATTTGGTCAAAGTTTAGTTAAAACACTAATAGAAAATGATTGCGATGTTTTATGCTGCGATAAGGATATAGAGATAGTAAATGAAATGGCAAAATATGGTTGTCACGCTTTACAAGCAGATGTTACAGACGTTCACGTTTTAGACCAGTTTGGTATAAATAACTTTGATGTAGTAATAGTTGCTATAGGTGAAGATATGGAAGGTAGTATACTTGCAACTATGATGGCAAAAGAGTTAGGGGCAAAGTTTGTAATAGCAAAAGCTAAAAATGATATACAAAAATCTATATTAGAAAAAGTAGGAGCAGATAGAGTCGTTTTACCTGAACGAGATATGGGGGTTAGAATAGCTAATACTCTTATTACAACTAATATTATAGATTATATAAATTTATCAGACAAATTTGCTATTGTTGAGATACAACCAGAAAAAAACTGGGTTAATAAGTCTATTTTAGATAGTAATGTACGTGCTAAATATGGACTTAATATAGTTGCTATAAAAAGACAAAACCATATAATAGTATCTCCTTTACCAAGTGAAGTTATAGAAGAAAAAGATATTTTAGTTGTTGTAGGTAAAAATGATGTAATACAAAGAATAAATAATTAATATTTAGGTGAAAAAAGTTGATTACAAGTGATAAAAATAAAATAATTAAAGATATAATAAAATTAAAGCAAAAAAAAGAACGAGAAAAAACTGGTAAATTTTATATAGAAGGTGAAAGAATTATAAATGAAATATCAAATAGTATAAATATAGAAACATATGTTTTTTCTGAAAAATTTTATAATGAAATAAAAGAAACAGAAAAATATAATAATACAAAAAATATAATAGTATCAGATAGTGTATTTAAAAAAATAAGTGATACAATAAATCCGCAAGGTATAATGGCTATTTGTGATATACCTAAAAATTGTATAGAAAATATACAAATAGAGAGTAATAAGTTTTTTGTAATGTTAGATAGAATATGTGATCCAGGTAATATGGGGACTATTATAAGAACTGCTGAAGCTTTAGGTGTTGATGCTATATTTTTATCTAAAGGTTGTGTTGATTTATACAATGATAAAGTTATAAGAGCCACTATGGGATCTATATTTCATATTAATATTGTTGAGCAATGTGATTTATCAAGCTTAATAGAGTATTTAAAAGATAATGAAGTAAAAATTGTATGTACTCATTTAGATGGGGGAAAAGCGCCATATGATATAGACTTTAAAAATTCCATAGGGGTATTAATTGGAAATGAGGCAAATGGTGTTTTAGAGGAATATAAGGAAAAATCAGATGAGCTTGTTAAAATACCTATGGTAGGAAATATAGAATCTATGAATGCTTCTATTTCATCTGCTATTATATTTTATGAGGTATTAAGCCAAAGATTAAATAAATAATATAAAGTTTGTATTATTAGATAAGGAGTACATTATGAACAAAATAACAACAACTATTTTTGAAAGAGCATACCAATCTTATTTATGTGGTGGGGATATTTATACATATAGGTTTGAATCTAAATCTCCACTTATGACAAAAAAATATACAGATTCGATAAAATATTTAGAAGATAATGATTTAATTATTGTAAAATTTATGTCTGAAGACAAAGTTAGGTTAGTCCTTACAGATAAAGGTATAGAATATGGTAACTCAATATCAGTATAAAATTAAATTTTTATCTATATATGTTTTTGTATTTACTTTATTTTTAGAATTTTTACAATATATAAATATAATTGATATATTGCATATTTCTAACATAAAATTTTTTAAGATATTAATAGGCACTACTTGATATTAAAGATATTTTTTAGGTAGTATGCATTTATTTATCTTAAATTTATTAATTAAGGAGGAAAAATGAAATACATTGAAGAAAATAAAAAAATAATAATGGAAGACTTTGATAGTTTTAACATAGAAGAAATATTAGAATGTGGACAATGTTTTAGGTTTGAAAAAATAGAACCTATGAATTATAAAATAGTTGCGTATAATAAAGTTTTAAATATAAAGCAAACTGAAGATAAAGTAGAGTTTTATCCTTGTAGCATAGATGAGTTTGAAAATGTATGGATAGATTATTTTGATTTAAAAACAGATTATAGTAAAATAAAAGAACAGTTAAAAGGTGATGATATTGTAAAAAAGGCAATAGAATATGCAGAAGGTATAAGAATTTTAAATCAAGAACCATTTGAATGCTTAATTTCTTTTATAATATCGCAAAATAACCGTATTCCTATGATAAAACAAGTTATAAAAAATATATCAGAAAAATATGGAATAAAATGTGGAGAGGATTATCTTTTTCCTAAAATAGAACAATTAAAAAATGCTACTTTAGAAGAATTAAAGCTTTGTAAAACAGGTTTTAGGAATAAGTATATTTTAGATGCTATAGAAAATTTAGAAAATGGCAGCATAAAACTAGAAAATTTATATAATATTTCATCAGAAGAGGCAAAAGAAGAACTTTTAAAAATAAAAGGTGTAGGAACAAAAGTTGCAGATTGTGTTTTATTATTTTCATTAAAGAAAAATGATGTTTTTCCAACAGATGTATGGGTAAAACGTGTTATGGAATATTTTTATTTTGATGAAAAAGATACACCTATAAAACAAATACATAGTTTTGCAAAAGAAAAATGGGGCGATTTAGCTGGATATGCACAACAATATTTATTTTATTATGCAAGAAGTGAAAAAATAGGAACTAAATAAAAAATATTAAAATTTAAGAAAATAAAAGAAAATAAAAGATATGTATATATAAAATAAGTAAAATTGGATAAAATAACTTAATATGGGAATTGCATAAAATTATATATTAAATTAGTATATAAATATATTTAGCACTCCAATTAAATGAGTGATAATAAAAATAAATTTTATGTATATGGTATAATTTATTTATATAGACATAAATATAATAATGCTTATACATAATAACTATGGAGGTAATAATATGAATATTAAACCATTATCAGATAGAGTTGTATTAAAACATTTAGAGGCAGAAGAAAAAACAAAAGGTGGCATTATTTTAACAGCTGGTGCTAAAGAAAAGCCACAAGAGGCAGAGATTTTAGCAGTTGGTCCTGGTGCTACTGTAGATGGAAAGCTTGTTCCTATGCAAGTGAAAGTTGGAGATAAAGTACTTTATTCTAAATATTCTGGAACAGAAGTTAAAGTTGATGGAGAAGAATACATTATAGTTAAAGAAAGTGATATATTAGCTATTGTAGAATAATTTTATGATGTTTTAGGAGGATATAAAAATGGCAAAAGATATTAAATATGGTGTTGATGCTAGAAAAGCTTTAGAAGCAGGTGTTAATAAACTTGCAGATACAGTAAAAGTTACTTTAGGACCAAAAGGTAGAAATGTAGTTTTAGATAAAAAATTTGGTACACCTTTAATTACAAATGATGGTGTTACTATTGCTAAAGAAATAGAGCTTGAAGACGTTTTTGAAAATATGGGAGCTCAGCTTGTAAAAGAGGTTGCTACAAAAACAAATGATGTTGCAGGAGATGGTACTACAACAGCAACTGTTTTAGCTCAAGCTATGATACAAGAAGGTCTTAAAAATATTGCAGCTGGTGCAAATCCAATTATTTTAAGAAAAGGTATGTCTAAAGCTACTGAAAAAGCAGTAGAAGTAATTAAAGAAATGAGCCAAAAAGTAGATGGCAAAAACCATATTGCAAAAGTTGCATCTATATCAGCAGCAGATGAAGAAGTAGGGGCTATGATAGCAGATGCTATGGAAAAAGTATCTAATGATGGTGTTATTACAGTAGAAGAAAGTAAAACAATGAATACAGAGCTTGACCTTGTAGAAGGTATGCAATTTGATAGAGGATATTTATCAGCTTATATGGCAACAGATATGGATAAAATGGTTGCTGAGCTTGAAGAGCCATATATTTTAATAACAGATAAAAAAATATCTAATATTCAAGATATATTACCAATATTAGAAGAAATTGTTCAAACAGGAGCAAGACTTTTAATAATAGCAGAAGATATAGAGGGTGAGGCCTTAACTACTCTTATTGTTAATAAATTAAGAGGAACATTTAATTGTGTTGCTGTTAAAGCGCCAGGTTTTGGTGATAGAAGAAAAGCTATGCTTGAAGATATAGCTATTTTAACAGGGGGTACAGTTATATCAGATGAGTTAGGTCTTGATTTAAAAGAAACAACAATGGATATGCTTGGACGTGCAAAAACGGTTAAAGTAGATAAAGAAAATACTATAATTGTTGATGGTGCTGGAGATAAATCTTTAATAACTAGCAGAGTTAATCAAATTAAAGAACAAATAGAAGCTACTACATCGGAATTTGATAAAGAAAAATTACAAGAAAGACTTGCTAAGCTTGCAGGGGGTGTTGCAGTTATAAAAGTTGGTGCAGCAACAGAAATGGAGCTTAAAGAGAAGAAATTAAGAATGGAAGATGCTTTAGCTGCTACTCGTGCAGCAGTAGAAGAAGGAATTATAAGTGGTGGTGGTTCTGCTTATATCCATTGTATTCCAGAGGTATCTAAAGTTGTAGAAGGTCTTGTTGGAGATGAAAAAACAGGAGCAAATATTATTCTTAAAGCTTTAGAGGCTCCTCTTCGTCAAATAGTAAATAATGCAGGACTTGAAGGTTCTGTTATTGTTAGCCAAGTTAAAGGTAAAGAGGCTAACTACGGTTTTAATGCTTTAACAGGTGAATTTGTTAATATGATAGATGCAGGTATATTAGACCCAGCTAAAGTTACAAAAAGTGCATTATTAAATGCAAATAGTGTTGCATCTACAGTTTTAACAACAGAGGCAGTTGTAGCAGATGTAACAAAAGAAGAACCAATGATGCCAGGCGCAAATCCTATGGGTATGATGTAATAAATTTTAATAAAAAATAAAAATACCTCAATATTTATTGAGGTATTTTTATTATAAAATAATTTTTTAAGCTAAACTTTCCCATTTATCATATAGTATGTTAAGTTCTTCTTCTAATTTAGTTTTTTCTTCATATATTTCTTTAGACTTATATGGATTTGTGTAAACTTCTTCTAAAGCAAGTTTTTCATTAGCCTCATTAATTTTACTTTCTATATTTTCTATTTCTTGTTCTAATTTTTTTATAGCATTTTCTTTTTTCCTGGCTTCTGCTTGTGCTTCTTTTTGAGCTTTCCAGTCCATTTTATTATCAGAAATTTCTTTTGATTTGATATTTTCTGATATAATTTCTTTTTGCTCACATTTTTCTAAATAATAATCATAGTTACCTAAATATATATTCATTTTATTTTTAGTAAGTTCCATAACCTTTGTTGCTGTATTATTTATAAAAAATCTATCGTGTGAAATGTATATACAAGTTCCAGTATAGTTTTTTATCGCATCTTCTAAAATTTCTTTTGATACCATATCAAGATGGTTAGTAGGTTCATCTAATATTAAAAAATTGGCGTTAGAAAGCATAATTTTAGCAAGTGCAACGCGCCCTTTTTCTCCACCACTTAAAGTAGATATTTTTTTAAATACATCATCTCCAGTAAATACAAAAACAGCAAGTGCATTTCTTATTTCTTCATTTTTTAAATTAGGATAAGTATCAGATATTTCATCAAATATAGTTTTATCTAAGTTTAAATTTTGTTGTTCTTGATCATAGTAGCCTATAACAACATTTGAACCAAGCTTTATAGAGCCATTATCAATAGATGTTTTTTCCATTATCATTTTTATAAGTGTAGTTTTTCCAATTCCATTAGCACCTATAAGTGCTACTTTATCACCCTTTTTTATGTCAAAGGAAATATTATTAAAAAGGTTAAAATCAAAGCTTTTAGATAAAATTTCTACTATTAAAACATCATTACCACTTTCTTTTTTGGGGGATAGGCTAAGGCGCATTTGATCTGGTAGATTATCAGGTTTTTCTATTTTTTCCATTTTATCTAAAAGTTTTTCACGACTTTCTGCACGTTTTACAAATTTTTCTCTGTTATAAGAGCGAAGTTTTTTAATAACTTCTTCTTGTTTTTTAATTTCTTTTTGTTGATTTAGATAATGCTTTAACATTATTTCTCTAGCAATATGTTTTTTTTCGGCATAATCTGAATAATTTCCATTATATATAGTTGATTTAGTGTTTTCTAGTTCAATAACTTTATTTACAATTTTATTTAAAAAATATCTATCGTGAGATATGATAAATAAAGCTTTAGAATAAGATTTTAAAAAATTTTCTAGCCATTGAATAGATTTTATGTCAAGATGGTTGGTAGGTTCATCTAATAATAATATATCAGGTTCTTCTAATAGTATTTTACCAAGTGCAACACGTGTTTTTTGACCACCAGATAGAAATTTTATTTCTTTATAAAAGTCATCTTCTGTAAAGCCAAGGCCTTTTAATACACCTTTTATACGACTATTATAGTCAAATGAGTTATTTTCTGAAAGATAAGTAGATATTTTATCATATTCTTTAATTATTAAGTTAAGCTCTTCATCTTTATATATTTCCATTTTTTGTTCTAGCTCTCTAAGCTTAAATTCCATATTTATTATTTGTGAAAAAACAGTTAAAAGCTCATCAAATACTAAATTATTTTCATTTAGATTTAGATTTTGAGAAAAATACCCTATTTTAGTGTTTTTTGGTATATTTATATCACCACTATCTTTAGATATTTCCCCTACTATTATTTTAAATAGAGTAGATTTTCCAGCACCATTAACACCCACTAGAGCAACTCTGTCTTTTTCATTTATATTAAATGTTATATTTGATAAAATATTTTTTACACCAAATGATTTTTTTATATCATTACAAGAAAGAATCATCTTTTACCTCCTAAAAATTAATTATAATAAGTATATCAAAAAATAATAAGTTTTAAAAGACTAAACATTGACAAAAACAAAACAAAGTTGTATAATTTTGTTAATATGTTATTAAAGGGATGGTGTTAATGGACAAAAAGGTATCTTTAGCTGTAATTAAACGACTGCCCAGATATTACAGATTTTTAGGTGATTTATTAGATAATGGTATAAAGAGAATATCTTCTAAAGAATTAAGTGAAAAGATGGATGTTACAGCATCACAAATAAGACAAGATTTAAATAACTTTGGTTGTTTTGGGCAACAAGGTTATGGATATAATGTAGAGCTTCTTTTTGAAGAAATAAAAGAAATACTAGGATTAAACAAAACATATAACTTAGTTATACTAGGTGCTGGTAAAATAGGTCAAGCTTTATTAAATTATTCTAAGTTTGAAAAAAGAGGATTTAATTTTATAGGGATATTTGATACGAATCCTAATATTATAGGCACAAAAATAAGAGATTTAGATGTAAAAGATATAAAAGAGTTAGAAAACTTTATAAAGCTAAATAATGTAGATATAGCTATATTAGCCGTTCCAGGCACAAATGCTTATGATTTATATAAAGATGTAGTATCTTATGGTATAAAGGGAATATGGAACTTTTCTAACACAGAACTAAAAAAAGAAGATGGAGTTATAGTAGAAAATGTTCATTTAACAGATAGTTTAATGACATTAGCATATAAGTTTAATTCAAATAATTTTATAGAAGAATAAAAGCCAAGTATAAACTTGGCTTTTATTTATAGTATATCAAAAGATTAGATTATAGTGTCCTTAGGTATAAATAAGGCTTCATCACCAATATTAATAACAAAACCTTTAGCTTCTGTATCAATAACAGTAAGCATATAGTGAAAATCTTTTATAGTAGCATCAATAGCTGTAAAAGGATTTTCTTTTTTAAATTTATTAAATTTTTCCCAATCAGTGAAAGCTAAAAAAAGCTTATTGTTTTCTGCATCTTCAATATGTATAAAAGATACATCAGAATTTTGTAAGTTGTTATCAGCATTTTTATTTAGGATAACAACAGGAGATAAAAATTTTGTATTGTTAATTTCTTTTTCAAAAGCTTTAGAATTTTCTTCTGTTTGGTTTTGTAATAAATTTTTCATAGCATTTAAAAAGCTATCTGTTGAAACATTAGACATATTTTACACCTCTTTTATTTCATTATTATTTTTTTCTTCAATAGGTGGCTTATATTCTTGTAAAATATTTTGCCAATTATTTACATCAGAGTCTGATAAATAAGATTTATAATTATTGTAGCTATTTATAGGCACAATAATTTTACCTAATTTATTAGAGCCTATAAACATATTATACCCAAAAGAGTTAGTTTGTAAAGCATTAAATTGTACGGTTTTTAAATTATTGCAGTAAGATAGGGCATAATCTCCAATGTTTAGTAGTGTAGAAGGGAAAATAATACTTTCAATATTAGTACCTTTAAAGGCTTCATCTTTAATAGTAGTCAACCCTTCTTTTATAGTAATTTTATTAATAGGGGCATTTAAAAATGCTTGTTTTTCTATATTCTCAACATTAACACCAAGTGTAAGGCTAGATATATTAGCTTGTTCAAATGCACGTTCACCAATAGTTTTTGTTTTATCTGGTATAGTAAAAGTGTCTAATTTTTTACGAGAGGGATATTTTATAAGTAAAGTTTGGTCGTTATTAAATAATATGCCATTATAAGCAGAGTATTTATCGTTCATAATATCAACTGTAAATCCGTCTAAATTAGGCATATTATCAAATGCATTGTTACCTATTTTATTTACTTTTTCCCCTATACTAATTACACCATAAAATTTATTAGCATTAGCAAATGCAAAAGGTTTAATTTCTTCTACTGAATAAGGTATATTAAAGTTAGTTGTAGATTTTTTTGTTGGAAATTTAATTAATGATTTTTTATCTTTATCATATAATACACCATCTTGAGAAGAAAAGTTTTCATTTTTTTCGTCAACATTAATGTTATCAATAGAATTTGCCATATTTAAGGCATCATCTTTAATTGAAGTAGTTTCTTTAGGAATATTTAAATATGAAATTTCCCTTTTAGGTGGAACATAAGTGAGTTCAGTTTTACCATTTTTATATAAAACATTATCTAATAACTCAAAATGTATACTATTATCTACAGAAACTTTATTAATATTATTACAGCCATAAAAAACATTTTTACCTATATTTTTTAAATCTCTATTAATAGTAATGTTGGGTATAGATGAACAATTTAAAAAGGCCTCATCTTTTATAGTCTGTAAATTTAGATTAAAACTAACATTTTTTAAATTAGTACAATTTGCAAATGCTTGATAATCTATTGAAATAAGAGAATTAGGGGCATAAAAGCTTTCTATATTAGAGTTTTTAAATGCAAAGCTTTCTATATTAACAAGTCCATTTTTAAATGCAACATTTTTAAGGTTTTTACATCCGTAAAAAGAGTATTCAGGTAAAGACTTTACTCTGTAAGGTATTTCTATATTTTTAATATTACTATTATAAAAAGTTGCTTTTCCCATATTTTCTAGATTTGTTCCAAGATATATAGTTTGTATAGAAGATTCTGCAAAAGCATAATCACCTAAAGTTTTTAAATTAATTATACCAGAGACCTCTACTAATTTTTGGCTATTAGCAAAAGCATAAGAATCTATTTCTTGTAAATCAGAATTGGCAACAAAACGTTCTAAGTTTTTGTTATTATAAAATGCACCTTGTTCTATTTTTGTAACATTAAAAGGTAGGTTATATTGTTTATCTAATTTACCAGCAGGATATGTAATAAGAGTATCTTTAGTTACATTAAATAAAACACCATTTACAGAGGCATATTTATTAGCTCCAGGTGTAACATTTATTTCTTTAAGATTTTGACAATCTGTAAAAGCACCATTACCAATATTTTTGATTGTGTTAGATATAGTAACTTTTTCTATATTATTATTTTGGTAAAATGCATAAGGGGATATACTATCTACTATATAAGTTTTACCTTGATATGTAACATTATTAGGTATATTAAGATTTTTATCTTTAAAATCCTTTCCATTAGATATAGTAACATAGCCTTTTAATGTTTGAGAAGAATTTTGAGTTATAGTATAAGTTATATTACCATATGTAAATGAATTATTTTTATCAATATCTACATTTTTAACAGGTATGCTAATATCCAAGGGGTTACCAAGCACAAACACAGATGAAGAAAGGCTTAAAGATATGGATAAAACCATACTTAAATATTTTTTCATAACAACACCTCATTTATAAAAAATTAAAAAATCTTATTTTGTAACATATAAAATATAAATTTATATTTGTAATAATTATAACATATATAAGTTAATAAAACAATGTATGCTTTTATTTATATTATATATTTAATATAAATCTACTATTATGTATATTTAAAATTATAAAATAAAATTTATTACTAAAATATAACTAATATTACAGGTAGGTTACAAATAGTCTTAAACTATTGCAAAAGTTTTAAAGAGATGTTATATTATATTCAAGCAAGGCAAACAAACAGATAAAGAATAATATACAGTGCAAAAGATAGTTAAAATAAAAAATACTATCTTAATATAAACCGCCCTATATTTTTTAGTGTATAGGGGGTAGCCAAAAGTTTTTATGAAATATTACAGTAATGTTACATCTTATAAGATTCTATTGACTACAAAGGTTTGCAATGCTATAATTAACGTATGATGTATAGCTAAATTAATTAGTTAAACACTCAAAATTTTTAGGAGGAATTATATAATGAAAAGAAAAATTGCTATATTATTATCAGCTATGATGGTTACTAGTGCAATGCCACTTAGCGCTAGTGCAGCTCAATTAAAATCTGATAGTGTACAAAATAATACTTTTGCTAAATCAGGGGAAACAATTGACCCAGAAGCAAAAAATTATAAAAATTACTCTGATGGAAGTAATGATGAAAACGAATTAAGAAGTAGAAAAAGTGTATTAAAAATTAATCTTAACAATGATGGTACAGATACAATTAAAAAAGGAACTAGCTTTAATGTTAAATTAACAAATGGCAAGTTTGGTGATTTTGAAGCCGGTACAGGTATGTCAAATGAAGAGTTTGCTAATTTGTTTGGTTATAGAAATGTAGGCGTAACCTATGATAATGTTAAAGAGTTAGGGAGTTTAAAAGAAGTTTATTCTACTATATCTAAAAGTACACAAGCTAAATTTGATGTTGATAAAGAAATAGTTTTAAAAGATAACCAAGAAATTCCAGCTATAAAAGCTCTTTCTGCTAAACTTGCTACTATTGATCCATCAGGTACTAAACCTGGAGCCGATACTTTAGAGGAATTAATTACTTTCTTAGGTAATACTTATGATGATGTTTTAACTATGTTTAAATCAGATTTAGAAGGTAGTGCAGGAGCACCATCTTTATTACACATTCCTTATGACATTAAACTTATAAGTCCAACAGAAGCTCAAATAACTACTTTACAAGAACTTTCTAATGAGGATCAAAAAATAAATGTTTCTTCATCTGTAACAGTTGATACAAATAAATTACAAATTAAATTTTATGATGAACAAGGACAAGAAATAACTAAATACCAATCAGAAGCACAAAAATTAAAAGATGCTAAATCTATTAAAATAGTAAATAAAAATCAAGATGATAAAGGTGTTGTAAAATCATCTAAAGACCTTGAAAACCCATATATTGCATTACCTTTAGGTGGTGTTATAGCTGATGGTAATGGTGCTGTTAAAGCTACTGTTGTTGCAGATTATAACGATAAAGTAACAGGTGGAGAATATACTATTACTAAAGGTTTAGAAGAAGGCTCTACATCATTAGTATATGATGCTAACAATGTTAAATCTTTTGAAGACAAAGTTAAAATCGATTCTTTAACTTTAAAAGAAAATGTAAGAAATACAATTGGTAAAGATACTAATAATGATGCAGATAAAATTAAAGATAGTGCTGAAATTATCTTAAGAGTAAGTGGTGGTTTTAGCTTTAAAAGCCCTAGTATAACAGTTACAGATGCATCTGGAGCAAATAAAGATGCTAAAGTTAGTACTGAATGGGTAAATAAAGATAATAGTAACGCTATTAAAGTTACAATTACAGGTTTAGAAAATCGTAAAAACCCAATTGGTTTAGATTTTAGTGGTATTGAAATTGAACCAAATAGTGATAAAAACTATGGCGATGTAGAAATCTCTGTATCTGGAGATGGTATTAGTGGTCAAACTATAAAAGTTGCTCAAAGAGAAAAATTAGGATTTAAAGTAGAAACTTTAAAAGACCCTAAAGAAATTATCTCTGGTAGACATTATAACAATGATAAATTAACTATGGTTGAAGATGATAACACTACTGTAGAAGTTAAATTCTCAGAAGCTGTTCCTAACACTTTAGTTACTACAAGAGCTTTAGACTTTACTGTACCAGATGGTGTTAAAATCGTAGATGTTGAACTTGGTGAATTTAAAAACTTTACTGGTCTTGGTGATGAAGACTTTGAAATCATCAATAATGGTAAAACTTTAAGATTAAAAAGAACTACTGATGACCAAAAGCCTGAATACAAAGTTAATGATAGAGTTAAATCTTTAGCTAGCTTTAATATGAAATTTAACTTATCTGTAGATCCAGCTTTCACAGGTGATATTAAACTTAGTGTAGTTGGTGGTGGTCAAAATGAAGGTTCTACTCCTGATACTCTTATTGCTAAAGCAGTAGCTCCTTTTGAAATTAAAACTCAAACTACTAAAGTAGACTTAGGTTACCAAGATTACAACACAGCTGATATCGTTATCACAGAAACTAAACCAGGTATGTTCTTAGAAGGTAAACAAGCTGTATTAAACTTAGTTGCTCCTTATGGTACACAAGAAGTTGGTTTCTCTGAAGCTAAATTTGATGTAACTGGTGGCGAATTAGAAGTTAAAGAAAAAGCTTTCAAAGTAAACAATGGTGCAATTACTTTTGATATTAATAAAGCATCTTACAAAAACCCATCTACTATTACTATCAAAAATGTAAAAATCGGTTCTACTCGTTCTGTACCATTTGGTAGCTATAGCTTATCTTTAAGTGGTAAAGCTGTTATCAATAACTATGATGATGCTAAAAATATTGCTGATGACAAATCATTTGCTCTTACAGCAACTGGTTCTAAAGACAATGCAAACTTAATCAACCAAAGCAATACTTCATACTATGCAGTTAAAGATTATGTAAATGTTATTACTGAAACTGGTACTTTAAATCAAACAGTTAAAGTAAGCGTTGGTGAAAAAACTGTTCTTGTTGGTGATAAAGCTATAGATATGGACGTAGCTCCTTATATCCAAGCTTCTAGCAACAGCACAATGGTTCCTTTAAGATTTGTTTCTGTAGCTTTAGGTGTAGATAGTGCTAACGTTTCTAACCCAGATGAATCTAACAAAGTTACTTGGGATGCAAATAGCAAAACTACTACAATTTACTATGGTGCAGGTACTGGTCAAAAAATTATTCAATTCCAAGCTGGTAGCAACATTATGGTAGTTGATGGTACTAGAATTCCTATGGAATATGGTGTTAAAGCTGAAATCAAAGATGGAAGAATGTTCGTTCCATTCAGAGCTTTAGGTCAAGCTTTAGGTATCGCTGTTACTTGGGATGCAAATACTAGAACTGCTATCTACAATGAAAATAATGCAAGAAATGCAAATGCTACAACAACAGCTACAACAACAGAAACAACTACAACTGCTAGCAGCAGCACAACAGAAACTACAACTTCTAAAGAATCTTCAACAGAAAGCACAACTGCTTCTAAAGATTCTACAACAGAAACTACAACTGTTAAAAAATAATTTAATCTTTAGATTAATTTTAAACCTCCCTTTAGGGAGGTTTTTTTATTTAGTATAATATTGTGATAGTTAAAAAATAAATAGTACATATTCTTTTTTATTGTATGATTTCTTTTTAAAGTATATATTTTTGAAATATTATGTAAAAAATAGTTGAAAAAAAAGGTAAATAGGTGTAGAATATAAGAATATATAAAAAATTTAAATAAGGAGAGTAATAATGAAAAAAATAAGAAATTTAAAGCTTTTTGTTAAGTTTTTATTTACTTTTGGCACAATATTAATATTTGTATTAGTTTTAGGTTTTAGCGGTATATTTACTTTAGACTACTCTAATAAAACATATTATAAGTTTGTAAAGTCTAGTGATGATATTGTTAAAGCTGGTATGTATTTAACTGAGAATGTATCAGATATGAGACGTTTGATTACTGTTATTGCGTATAGTGAAAAAGTAACAACAGAGCAAGATAAAGAAGTAAATGAAGCTTTTAATAATATTAAAACTTCTTTAGAACAATATTTAAAATTTATGAAAAATTTACAGGAAAATGGAGAAGATAGAACAAAAGATATTAATTTAATAGAAGATATATTAAATAATTTAAGTGAATATTATAGTTATTATGAAAGGCTTATCAGTTCTATCCAAAATAATGATGGAGATATTAGTTTATTAATATCTGAAATGACTCAAGTTGGAGAACGTCTTTTTAAGAGTATTTATGAAGCACCACAGCAATCTTTTGACACACTTATACAAGACGTAGATGTAATAAGGGGAAATATATTTAAGATTGAAGTTTTATTAATTATAGTTTTTTTAGTTATAGTTATTTTAGGGACTGTTTTTGGAGTAACTCTTTCTCGTATTATTAGAAAACCTATAGAAAGATTAAGAGATATTGCTTTAGAAGTGTCTAAAGGTAATTTAGGCATAGATTGTAGAACTAATTTTACAGATGAAATAGGAGATTTATCAAATGCAATAGCTGATATGTCTTATACATTTGAAGGTATACTAATAGATATAAATAAATTATCTAATGAATTAGATAAAGGTAATATTAATTATAGAATAAATGAAGATAGATATGAAGGTGCTTTTAAAGAAGCAATAATTTCTATTAATAATGCTACTAATAATTTAATACAAGATTGTTTATATATAGTTGGTATAATAAAAGAATTTGGTGATGGAAATTTTGATTCTAAAGTTAAAGATTTTCCAGGGGATAAGGCTATTGTAAAAGATGAAGTTTCAGCGGTTCAAAATGCTTTAAAAAGTGTATCAAATGACATATATAATCTTATAAATGCTGCTAGTGATGGTAATTTAGAGTTTAGGTTAGATACTTCTAATTATGTTGGACAATGGAAAGATACAACAGATGGTTTAAATCAATTTGTAGAAAATGTAGTTATACCTATTAAAGAAACTCAAAATGCACTTAATCAATTCTCTTTGGGTAATTTCTCTCATAAAATAACTAATGAGTATAAAGGAGAATTTAATAATATTAAGGAAACAGTAAATTACACAGCAGAAACAATTGACTCTTATATATCAGAGATATCTCATATATTAAATGAAATGGCTCATAAAAACTTTGATCTTTCTATTGATAGAGAGTATCTTGGAGATTTTGAACAAATAAGAAAATCAGTAAATTTAATTATTAATAATCTTAATATACTTACAAAAGACATTATAGTATCTTCAGAGAAAGTATCTGCTGGTTCTAAACAAATATCAGAATCTAGTATATCATTGGCAGAAGGGGCTACTAAACAAGCTGAAGCAGTAGAAGAACTTAATTCTAATATAAAACTTATATCTGAACAAGCTAGTAATAATGCTAAAAATTCTGAAAAGGCTAATGAACTTGCTTTACAAGCAAAAAATAGCGCAAATGATGGAAGTAACCAAATGGATAGTATGCTTGTAGCTATGGAAGAAATAAATACTGCATCTAACAGTATATCTAACATAATTAAAGTAATAGATGATATTGCATTCCAAACTAATATACTTGCACTTAATGCTGCTGTTGAAGCTGCTCGTGCTGGTGAACATGGTAAAGGATTTGCTGTTGTTGCAGAAGAAGTTAGAAATCTTGCTGGTAGAAGTCAACAAGCTGCAAAAGAAACAACTGAACTTATAGAAAGCTCTGTTGAAAAAGTTGAAGAAGGTTCTAAAATAGCTAATAATACGGCAGAATCATTAATTAGTATTGTAAATCAAATAGAAGAGATATCATCACTTATAGATTTGTCTACTAAATCTTCTAAAGAACAAGAAAAATCTATAGAAGAGGTAACTATTGGTATCCAACAAATTGCTACAGTTACTCAAAATAACACTGCTACTAGTGAAGAATCTGCTGCTGCTTCTCAAGAGCTTGCAATGCAAGCGGAAATATTCTATTCTTCAGTTTCAGATTTTAAATTAAAAGAAGAATAATAAAAATAAAAAAAGTATTTACTTTAAAGTAAATACTTTTTTTATTAAATTTATAAAGTGTATAAATATAACAAACTTGCCAATAATTAATTCTTTACAAATGTATTACAATATAGTATCATAAATGTAGATAAAGAAAGCAACAAAATATTAAGACACAAAATATTGGCAAATATAAAAGATAATTAAAACTATATATAAAACAAAAAAATAATAGATAAAGTAAATAGGATACATAAAAAGATATAATAACCTAAATTATATATTTAAGGAGATAATTATTATGAAAAAATTTTTAGTAACAACTTTTGCTTTAACTTTATTTTCAACAGCAAGTGTATTTGGAGCAAGCCATAGCTCAAATGACTCTATTGTAAACTTTTTAACTATTAATGGCAAACCAATTACAAGTTATAATCAAAATAATAACGTAAATAAACCAATTGTAGATAACGATAACAATAACAATAATAATAACAATAATGATAATTGTTTAAATAATGGTACAAATAATGATACAAATAACAATAATCAAGACAATAATATAAATGATGATTCTTCACAAGAAAAGCCTAACGATTCTAATAAGCCAATGGAAGATAATAATTCAAATAGTTCTGTATCTAGTATAGAACAAGAGGTTGTTAATCTTGTTAATATAGAAAGACAAAAGGCAGGTTTAGCTCCACTTAAAATCGATACAGAATTATCTAAGGTGGCAAGATTAAAATCTGAAGATATGAAAAATAAAGGATATTTTTCACATACTTCCCCTACATATGGATCACCTTTTGATATGTTAAAGCAATTTAACATTACATATAAAACTGCTGGTGAAAATATTGCTAAAGGTCAAAAGACAGCAAAAGATGTTGTTAATGCTTGGATGAACTCTGAAGGTCATAGAAAAAATATACTTAGTAAATCATTCACTCATATTGGAGTTGGACACTCTTCAAATCATTGGACACAACTATTTATATCTAAATAATACATTAGTTTGATAAATTAAATAAAACTATAAAAAAATAGACTTTATATTAAAGTCTATTTTTTTTAAAATAAATTTTAAATATGTTTATAAATAATAAATTTTATGTTATAATCTTAATATAGAATATATTATGAAAGTTGGTGTTATTATGGGAAATATAGAGTTTTTAACTTTTAGAGAGATTATTTCTTGTATGATAATATCTTTATTTATATTAGTATTTTTAAAGTTATTTTTATTTTTTAGAAAATTATCAAGAGAATGTGAATATCCTATAAAAGCTTTTAATTCTATGATTAAAGATTTCTATTTAATGTTTCCTAAAGATATAGTAATGTTTAGAGGCAAGGTATATAAAAGAGGAATGTTTATAAAAGTAATTACATTACATAAAAAGATATATGAAGGTAAGTTTGTAGGGTTTAATGGGAAAGATACAATATGTATAATTACAGAAACAGCAATAGTAACTAATAATATAAAAAATATAAGGGATATTGTTATAATAAAAGATTAAAAATAAAAAATTATTATAATAAAGTACAAACTTATAAATAATGTGTTTCGTATATATTATTATAAGTTTAGGAGGGTAAGAAAAATGAAAAAAAATATAAAAAGATTTATAGTATGCACAGCTTTATCCACTATGTTTTTAGTAAATAGTGTTTATGCTTATGAAAATAAAAATATATCAGTAAACATAGATAATATGTTACAACCTTTTAAATCTAGTGTAATAAATAAAGATGGATATACATTAGTTGCATTTAGAGACTTATTTGAAATGTTAGATATAGATGTAGATTGGAATGATGTTAAAAGGAATATAACAGCAAAAAAAGGTGATAAAATATTAGTTATGAATGTTGATACTAATAAAGCTACATTAAATGGTGAATATGTAGATATGCCAGTTTCTATTTATATATCAGAGGGGACAGCATATGTTCCTTTAAGATTTGTATGCGAAGTTTTTGAAATGAAAGTAGAGTGGGATAGTGAAAAACAGAACATATCAATAAATACTGGAGAAGATGATTATATATATCTTGATAATTTATATATAGAAGATAATATAAAAACATTACCACAAGAAGAGGCAGTTAAAATAGCTCAAAGTAAAAACTCTAGTATAAGAAATCTTAATGATGCGATAGAATATAATAAAAAAGTGTCATTAGATTTAAATAATCAAATTGTAGGACAAAATTATTATGATCCTCAAATAGAAGCTATATTAAAAAATATTAATAGCTTAAATGCTCAAGTAAAAGATAAAGATATTAATCAAAAGATAATAGAAGATAGTATAGAACTTAGTGTTGTTAGTGCTTCTGTTAATATAAAGACAACTAAACTTAACATTGTTGTTTTAGAGGAAACTATAGAGGTTAATGAAAAAAACATAGAATCTTTAGAGTTAAAGTATAAATATGGTATGATATCTGAAAGTGAGTTAAAACAAGCTAAGGATACACAAAATAATAATAAATTAAATTTAGAAGCATTAAAAAATTCTCTAGAAACACAACAAAAAAATCTTAATAACATATTAGGGCAGGATAGCGATGTAAGTGTAGACATAACTTTAAAAGATAATTTTGATGAAATAGATAAAATAGATATAGAATCTTATGTAACAACAAGTAAGGAAGGTGATATATCTATACAGCTTCTTAAAGAAAATTTAAAAAGGGCAGAAGATACAAGAAAAAATTATAGTCATAGTGCAACAGATGAAGATAAAATAAAAGCAGATAACGATATAAAAACTGCTCAAAGAAAACTAGCAGATGCTAAAGTAAATATGGATAACAATTTAAGAAGTAGATATGATAGTTTATTAAAAATGAGGGATACCGACAAAAGCTTAAAATTAAACCTTAATAAGGCTATAGATAATTATAATAAAATAGCAGCAAATTATATTAATGGTAATGCTACATTAAATCAAGTAGATCAAGCCAAGCTTGAAATTTTAAATGTAGAAAAGCAAATAGAACAAAATAAACTAAACTATTCTATATCTTTATATACTTTTGAAAAACCATATTTAAGTAGTAGTGGTTCACCAGACTCATCAAGTATGGAACAATAGCTGTAAATAATTAGAAATTAAATGATGTATAAATTTAATACCTTTGGAAAATATCTTTATATAAGGAATTTTTCGGAGGTATTTTTATGTTAGGATATAAAGTTGAAATATGTGGTGTTAATACTAGTAAGTTACCTATACTAAAAAATGAGGAAAATGAAGAGCTTTTTAAACGTGTTCAAGCAGGAGATGAAAAGGCAAAAGAAGAATTTATATATAGCAATTTAAGGCTTGTTTTAAGTGTTATAAAAAAATTTGCAAATCGTGGAGAAAATATAGATGATATATTTCAAGTTGGCGTAATAGGGCTTATAAAGGCGATTAATAATTTTGATGTAAATCAAGGTGTTAAGCTTAGCACATATGCAGTACCTATGATTATAGGAGAGATTAGAAGATATCTTAGAGATTACAATTCTATAAGGGTTAGTAGGTCATTAAGAGATACAGCTTATAAAGCACTGCAAATAAAGGAGATGCTTATTAATAAAAATTGTAAAGAACCTACAATAGAGGAAATAGCTAAAGAACTTAATGTGGAAAAAGAAGAAATTATATTAGCTTTAGATGCAATACAAGAACCTATATCATTATTTGAGCCTGTTTATAATGATGGAGCAGATTCTATTTTTGTTATGGATCAGGTAAAAGATGATAAAAATAATGATAATCTGTGGGTAGAAAATATTAGTCTTAATGAGGCTATGAAAAAACTTAGTGAAAGAGAAAAATATATTATAAATCTTAGATTTTTTGAAGGTAAAACTCAAATGGAAGTTGCAGAAGAAATAAATATTAGTCAAGCCCAAGTGAGTAGGTTAGAAAAAAGTGCTTTAAAAAATATGCGTAAATATATGTAGGAGATTGTATGGTAGATAATGGTATAAATATAAAAGTTATAAATACTAATAAATTTAAAACTATATGTATTGCTTTTCTTTTAAGACAAAGTTTAGATAGAGATTATGCAACATATAATGCAATTTTATCTAAAATTTTAACTATGGGTTGTAAAAAGTATAAAACAATAAAAGATATAAGTATACAAACAGAAGGAATGTATGGTTCGTATATCCATAGTGATATATTAAAAAAAGGCGATAATCAAATAATAGAAATTTTAATAGAGTTTATAGATAATAAAGTTTATATAGAAGATATATTCTTGCTTTTTAAAGAAATAATATTAAACCCTTTAATAGAGGATGAAGGGTTTAACTTAGAATATTTTGAAAAAGCTAAAGAAATGGTTAAAGAGTCTATATATTCAAAAGAAAATGATAAAAAAGAATTAGCAAAAGAAAAATGTATAGAAATTATGTGCAAAGATGAAAAATTTGGTATCTTAGCAGATGGATATATAGAAGATTTAGAAAATAATAAAATTGATAATAAAAAACTTTATGATCATTATAAAAATATTTTAAAAACATCGGAGATAGATATATTTGTTATAGGTGATGTGAAAGAGGATACAATATATAGTCTTGTAGAAAAACATATTTATATAGAAGAAAGATGTTATAAACCTATAAAAAATGAGTTTGTATATAAAGAAAAATCTAAAGAAAATATAGTTATAGAGAAATTTGATATAACTCAGGGTAAGCTATGTATGGCTTTTAGAACTAATATAAAAGCCAATAGTAAAGACTTTATAGCACTTTTAGTTGGTAATGAAATATTAGGTGGGGGCTCAGGTTCTATGCTTTTTAATGATGTAAGGGAAAAGGAAAGCCTGTGTTATTATATAAACTCTTTTATATATATTTTTAAAGGTATAATATTTATAGAAAGTGGTATAGATACTAAGCAGTATGAAAAGGCTAAAGAGTTTATAATAAAAGATGTAGAAAACATTAAAAAAGGTAATTTTGCCCAAGATAATGTACAAATTGCTATAAATAGTTTATGTAAAAAATATATAGGAATTTTAGACTATAATACAACTATAATAGATTATCATTATACTAACTATTTAGCTGGATTAAATATGAATATAGATGAGATGATAAGCAGTATAAAATCTATAACTAAAGAAGATATACAAAAATCTTTTGAAAATATATGGTTAGATACTTGTTATTTTATGAAAGGTGATGAAAATTGATAGATAATATTATATATGAAAATATAAATGGTACAATATTAGCTTTTATACCTAAAAGAAAGTTTATGCAAAAACAAGCTATGATTTGTTTTAAGTATGGGTCTATATACAATAATATAATAATAGATAAAGAAAGCATTAATTTACCTCCAGGTATAGCACATTTTTTAGAACATAAAATGTTTGAAAAGAAAAATTATAATGTTTTTGATACATTTAATAAATTAGGTGGAAATATAAATGCGTATACAAATTTTTTATCAACATCATATTATTTTAATTGTATTGATAACTTTTATGAAAATTTTAATGAATTGTTAAATCTTGTTAGTAACCCATACTTTACAAATGAAAATGTAGAAAAGGAAAAGGGAATAATAGAACAAGAAATAAAAATGTATGATGATGATCCACATTGGAGAGTATTTTTTAACCTTATGTGTATAATGTATAATAAAGATAATCCTATAACAAATGATATAGCAGGCAGCGTTGAGGATATAAAAAGTATTAATGAGGATATGTTATACCAGTGTTATAATAATTTTTACACTAAAGATAACTGTATAATTATATGTTGTGGGGACATAGAAGATAAGAAAAAAATAGAAGATAATATTTTAAAAAGATTGAATATAAATGATAAAAAAACTGGTATTATAAAAAGATATGAAGAAAAAGATAAAAATAACTCAAAATATGTAGAAAAGAAAATGAAAATAAATCAAAAAATTTTTAATATAGGCTTTAAAAATCTACAAAAAAATGTTACAATATTTGATAAAGTAGTATGTAATAAAATACTTTTAGATATTATTTTTGGAAAAAGTTCATTATTTTATGAAAAGTTATATAATAAAGGTCTTATAGATGATACCTTTGGATTTGACTTTAATAATTTTAATGAAAATGCATCATATATATTTTCTGGTATATCTAAAGAACCTAAAGATATTATAAAATATATAAATGAAGAAATAAATACATTTAAAAATAAAGATATTATAAAAGGAGATTTTGAAAGGATAAAAAATAAACATATAGGCAGTTTTATAAGAAAATTTAATGTTATAGATAATATAGTTTCTATGGAAGGTGATTATTTTTCTAATGGATTTTGTATAAAAGATTATTATAGCTTTTTGCAAAATGTAACAATAAAAGATATACAGGAATCTTTAAATTATTTTGATAATGATGCATATTTAAGTGTTATAAACTAAAATTTAAAAAATTAGGGGGGATTGTTTTGACACCAGAGATATGGTTTGTAAACTTAGGTATAAAAATAAATCATTTAGATAGAATTGCTTTTACTATATTTGGAATAGATGTATATTGGTATGGTATTATTATAGCTTTTGGTATGTTTTTAGGGCTTATTGTAACATTAAGAGAGGCTAAAATAACAGGGCAAGATACAGATTTTTATATAGACACAGTAATAATATCTTCAATTATTAGTATACTATTTGCAAGACTTTACTATGTAATTTTTTCTTGGAATTATTATAAAAACCATTTAGATGAAATATTTTCAATAAGAAATGGTGGCATAGCTATATATGGGGCTATAATAGGTGCGGTTTTATCTGCATTAATAATATGTAAAGTTAGAAAGAAAAATTTTTTTAAAGTTGCAGATACATTTTCATTTGGACTTTTAATAGGGCAAATAATAGGAAGATGGGGAAATTTTGTAAATAGAGAAGCTTTTGGTGGCTATACAGATTCTTTATTTGCTATGAGATATATAAAAGAACAAGCATCTAATATACCAAAAGATGTATTAGATAAAGTAATAAATATAAATGGTATAGATTATATCCAAGTGCACCCAACATTTTTATATGAATCTTTATGGAACGTAGGTGTATTAATATTATTGTTTATATTTAAAAAATATAAAAAATTTAATGGTCAATTAATGGCTATATATTTTATAGGCTATGGGTTAGGTAGAGTTTGGATAGAAGGTATGAGAACAGATTCTCTTATGATAGGAGCTACTAATATAAGAGTGTCTCAAGTTTTATCCGTTATACTTGTAATAGTATTTTTTATATATCTTATTATAAATTTAAGAAAATCCAAAAATATTAGTGATATGGATATATTATTAGAAGGGAATGAAATAAAATAATAGGGAACATAAGAAGAAAAATCGAAGTAATTAGAAGAAAATTAAATAATCAAATAGAAAATAATGCTAAAAAGGAAAAGATATTAAAAACAAGTATTAAATTAGATACTTTGATTAACAAATATTATACATATAATATTAATATAGAATAATTATAAAAATGCTTGCAAAAAACATATTTTTGTGGTAATATTTACTTAGCCTATGTTCGGAAAATGGATACTCCAACCTTTTTCTTAGCATTAGGAGTTTATTTATAATATGGAGGAAAAAAGATGGAATTTAACAAAAAAGAAATCGTTGCAAAATTTGGTAGAAATGCAGAGGATACTGGTTCTCCAGAAGTTCAAGTAGCATTATTAACTGCTAGAATTAATCACTTAACTGAGCACTTAAGAACTCATAAAAAAGATCATCATTCTAGACGTGGACTTTTAAAAATGGTTGGTCAAAGAAAAGGTCTTTTAAATTATATTAAAAATAAAGATATAATTAAATATCGTGAACTTATTGCAGAATTAGGTTTAAGAAAATAATTTATATTATTGGTTATTAGTAGTTTTTTAGCTATTAATAACCATTTTTTGTTTATGTAAATATTATTATTTAAAATATGCAAATTATAATATTTTTATTATAATTTGTATAAAAAATTAATATAGGTAATGAAAAAATTATAATATATTGACAAATAATAAAATAAGTAATATAATAAATATATAAAATAAAAAACTAAAAAATAGGGGAGGTTGTACATTATGATGAAATTTTTTCAAAGACTAGGTAAATCGCTAATGTTACCAGTTGCTTGTTTACCTATAGCAGGTATATTAATGGGACTAGGTTATATGTTTGACAAGTCTGTTATGGCTGGTGGTGACCCTGGCACAATGTTTATTGTTGCAAAATTTTTAGTAACAGCAGGTGGAGCTATAATAAATAGTATGGGTATATTATTTGCTATAGGTATAGCTGTTGGTATGTCTGATGATCAAGAGGGAACTTCAGCTCTTGCAGGTCTTGTTTCATTTCTTATATTTTTAACAGTTTTAGAACCAAGTATAATTGCTTCATTAAAAGGGATAGATGTTGCAGATGTAAATCCAGCATTTACAAAAATGAATAATAATAACCAATTTATAGGTATTATAAGTGGTATTATTGGTGCAACTTGTTATAATAAATTTAAAAATACAAAATTACCAGATGCTTTAGCATTTTTTAGTGGTAAAAGAAGTGTAGCTATTGTAACAGGTGTAGTATCTCTTGTTTTATCTGTTATATTATTTTTTGTATGGCCTATTATTTACTCAGCATTAGTAAAATTAGGAACAGTTATTGTTGGATTTGGTGCCGTTGGTTCTGGTTTATACGGTTTTCTTAACCGTTTATTAATACCTCTTGGTTTACATCATGCATTAAACTCTGTATTTTGGTTTGATATTGCTAATGTTAATGACCTTGGTAAGTTTTGGGCAGGTACTGGTATTCTTGGAGAAACAGGTATGTATATGACAGGTTTCTTCCCAGTTATGATGTTTGGGTTACCAGCTGGCTGTCTTGCTATGTATCACACTGCTAAAGATAAAAATAAAAAAATGGTTTCAGGTTTATTATTCTCTGCTGCTATTTGTTCATTTTTTACAGGTGTTACAGAGCCGATTGAATTTGCATTTATGTTTTTAGCTCCAGGGTTATATTTAATACACGCAATATTAACAGGTTTATCTTTAGCTGTATTATCTTTATTGCCAGTAAGAGCAGGATTTAATTTTAGTGCAGGATTTTTAGACTTATTCTTTAGTTCATTTACACCATTAGCCCTTAATCCTTGGATGCTTATTCCTATTGGTTTAGTAGTTGGTGTTATATATTATTTTGTATTTAGGTTTTCTATCCAAATATTTAATTTTAAAACTCCTGGTAGGGAGGATGAATTGGAGGCTGTATCTAGTGCTACTGAAAATCTTTCTAAAGGAAGTAAAAATTTTGAAGAAATGGCAAATGTAATATTAGAAGGACTAGGCGGTAAAGAAAATATTGTAACTGTTGACAATTGTATAACTAGATTAAGACTTGAAGTAAAAGATATTAATAAAATAGATGAAGATAAAATAAAATCAACAAAAGTTTCTGGTATATTAAAGCCAGGTAAAAATGCTGTTCAAATAATAATTGGAGCAAATGTTCAATTTGTTGCAGATGAGCTTAAAAAAATAGTTAAATAATATAAATAAGGCTAGTTTTAACTAGCCTTATTTATATTTAAAACTAAAAATTTTTTATATTAGTCTTCTTTGTTATCTTTTTCTATTACCTCCAGTTTAGATACACTTATTTCATAAGCTGTTTTTTCTAATATTTCACCATTATCAAGTTTCTTTTGGTAATTTCTACTTTGCATACGACCACAAATTTTTATGTTGTCTCCAACTTCTAGGCCACTTGCAAATTTTGCATTTCTTCCCCATATAATACAAGGTATGTAATCGGATTTATTATAAGAACGATTTACGGCTAATAAAACATCTGCAATTTCTCTTCCAAAAGGTGTTTTCCTATATATAGGTTGTTTACAAACATAACCATTTAATGATACTTGATTTGGATTTTTATTAAGGTCTAGGTTAAAGTTTATATCTCTGACAAAAGTAGTTAGAACAAGGTGATTTTTATTGTCTATAATATTGTTATAAGAACGTATTTGCCCATTAATTTCAATTATTGCTCCTATTTTAAATAGATTTTTATCTATAAGCCTTTCAGATATAGTTATTGGTAATATATCAGATGTTTCACTTAACCTACAAGTTTCTATTTTAAATGTATAAAAGGATTCTCCATACATTTCGTGTGAAAAAGTATAGTCTGATACTATTTTACCTATAAGTGTTACTATATTATTTTGTCTTAAATCTGTTTGCATTTTTAATTTCTCCCTTCAGTAGCTTAAAAAATTTTTTAGGATTTGTAACCTTTAAAATAATTATTCAAAAAAAATAAGTTATATACTAAATTTTAAATTACATATTAATTATAAATAATATAAATGTGTATATAATATACAAAAAGTGTATAAAATATTGAAAAAAAATAAAAAAAATGATATGATAATTTTTAATAGGACTTATAGTAGGTGTATTATATGAAAAAAGCTATATTGTTAATATGTTTTGGTAACAAAAATATAAATAAAGAGTTATTAAAGTTAAAGGAAAAAATAAGTATAAATTTTTATAATTACGATATATATATTTGTTTTACAAGTGATTTTTTTATAAAAAAATATGGATATAACATATATGAAGTGTTAGAGAATCTTTATAAAGAAACGTATGAAGAAATATTATGTTTTCCTATATTTACAATAGATGGTATAGAATATGAAAAAGTATTATTATGTATGCAGGAGTATAAGATTAAGTTTAAAATTATAAAAATTTCTAATCCATTATTATATAGTAAAGATGATTTTTTTTACATTTATGAATTTATAAAGTCTAATTATAAAGAGAATTTAATCTATATATGTCACGGTACAGATGATAAGAGCAATTATAAATATAAAAAATTGTTTAATATGTTTAAAGATGAAAATATATTTTTTGCAAATTTAGAAAATACACCTTATATAGAAGATACTATAAAATTATTGATTAAAAATAATATAAATAATATATGTATAAAGCCATTTTTATTATTTAATGGAAAGCATATACAAAATGATATATTATATAATATAAAAGATAAATTAATAGAGAATAATATAAAAGTAAGCTTAAATTTAACCCCTCTTTTACAATATGATGAAATAGTAGATATATTTATAAAACATTTAATAGAAAGTAAGGAGATTTAATGATAGAATATATAAAAAAATTTTTATACAAAAAATTTGACATTATAGAACATAAATCTAATTTAAGAACAGAAGTTTTAGCAGGTATTACAAATTATTTTACAATTATATATTTGGTTATGCTTGTTCCAGAAATATTGATGAATGTATTTCCTGGAGCTATATCAGAAGATGGGAGTAGAATAGGAGATTTTATATTAAGTAATGGTTTAACAACAAATGAAATGTTTATAGCATTAACAGCGGCATCTTTTATATGTTCTGGTATAGGCTCAATAATAATGGGTTATTTAACAAACTTACCTTTTGTTCAGGGACCTAGTCTTGCAGTAGGTACATTCATAACATATACAGTTTGTATAAATTTTGGATATACTTATAATCAAGCTTTAGCAGTTGTTTTTATATCAGGTTTTGTATTTTTTATTCTTGCATTATTTGGTACAGAAAAGAAAATACATAAAGCTATACCTAAAAATATTAAATATGCTGTTACTTGTGGTATAGGGTTATTTATAACATATCAAGGGCTTTTAAAAGCACATATAATAGAGCAAAGTTCTATTAACACTAATCTTTTTGATATTTCATCTATTACAAGTAAAGATACAAAAACAGCTATATTGGCTTTGATAGGTATAATATTAATAACAATACTTCATAAAAAACATATATATGGTTCTATATTTATAGGTAAAATAGTTTGTATTATACTAGCTTTGCCTTTAGGTCTTATTAGTTTAAATAACATTGATTTTTTTAAACCTTTAAATTTGGGAAGTATAGTTTTTAACCTTGATTTTAAGGGGATTATAGACTTTAGTAATGTTAGTGTTGCATTAAAAACTTTTACAACTTTTATGGTTGTTTTATTTTCTATATGTATAATGGATATATTTGAAACTATGGCTATGCTTATAGTTACAGACAACTTTGTAGAAGTAAGTAAAGAAAGGGTTACTAATAAAAGGATACCGCAAATATTAGAGATAGATTCTATAACAACATCTGTTGGTTCTACTATAGGAAGTGTTACAGTATCTACATATGTAGAAAGTACAGCAGGTATTATGGAGGGTGGTAGGACAGGACTAACAGCTGTAGTAACTGGAGTACTATTTTTATTATCAACTTTTTTATCACCTCTTGTTGCTTTAGTACCATCAGCAGCAACAGCTACAACTCTTATATTTGCGGGAGTTTTGATGATGAGTATAATAAAACTCATAGATTTTGAGAATATAGATGAAGCAGTTCCAGCATTTTTTGCAACAGTTTTAATGCCACTTACTAATAGTATATTAGTTGGTATAGCTTTTGGGGTTATATCTTATGTTGTTATACAAGTATTTTTGGGTGGTTGGAGAAAAGTTAATAAAATATTATATTTATTATCAATATTACTTTTAATATCTTTAATATATTTGCCAAGGTAAAAAATAGTAATAACCTATCTTTGTATTTAATATATTTTTATATATACATAATAAAAATAAAATACAAAGGTAGGTGATTTTTTTGGTAAATGATAAAAAGGAGTTTTATAAAAGATTAGCAGAAAATTCTTTAAAAGATGTAAAAATACAGAGAAATATAAAAACTACAAGAACAAATACATCTAGTCATAGGTTCCAAAATAATAATTATAAAAATACAACAAAAAATGGTATGATAAAATTTGATACACAACCAGTTGAAAGTGTAAAATCAAAATTTTTCATACAATGTGTAATATGTATTATAATAGTATGTATTTTTTATTATTTATCAAATAGTGATTCTAATATAGCAAATAATATAGTTAGTAAAACTAAAAATGTTATAGAAAGTGAATTTAATATAGATAATAAAATAGGTAAGATTTTTTCTAAATTTAGTTCAAAAATAGGTAATAATAAAAATGGTGTATCCATAGATGATGATGTTATAGAACAAATGGAAAAAGAAATAGAAAATTCACCAAAAAAATAGATGGCCTCAAGACACCAGCTGTTGTTCTTGGGGCAGATAATAATTGGATAAATCCAGTAGAAGGAACAATTACAGGATATTTTGGCAATAGGGAAAATCCTATATTAAAAAAGCAAGAATTTCATAATGGATTGGACATAGGGGCAGATGAAAATAGTCCAATATATGCTGTAAAACCTGGGATTGTAACAGAAGTTGGAAATTCTAAAACTTATGGTACATATATAAAATATAAAACGTATGACAACTATGAAATAATGTACGCACATCTTAATAAATCATTAGTAAAAAAAGATGACAAAATAGAAAGTAACCAAAAGGTAGGATTAGTGGGGAATACAGGACTTTCAACAGGATTTCATTTACATTATACTATACTAAAGGATGGGAAATATTTAGATCCTATAAATTTTGTTGCTTTACCTAAAGCAAGTTATTTAGAATAGAAAAAATAAGGTGGGTATATGTTAAAAAAAATAAGTATAAACTTAACGTTTTATATTGCAATAATTTTAGTAATATTTTTTAAAGTATATGATATATATTTCTATTTTTTTATTTTTGTTTTTTTACACGAATTAGCACATATATTTATGGCTAAAAAGTTTAATTTAGGTATAAGAAAAATTGTTGTAACAGCTTTAGGTCAAATGGCTGTAATAGATAATATTGAAAGACTAGAATTATATAAAAAGCTTTTAGTAGTAAGTATAGGTGTTGTATTAAATATATTTTTAGCATTCATTTTTGGCATATTTACAAATGAAAAAATGCAGTTGATAAAAAATATTAATTTATCAATTGCATTTTTCAATTGTTTACCTATTTTTCCTTTAGATGGAGGTAGGTTTTTTTGCTATATTTTGGGAAGTAGAATAGGCGATTTAAAAGCTAGTATAGTTACAAAGAGGATAAGTTTATTTTTAAGCTTTAGTATGTTTTTATTGGGGTTTATACAAATTGTTTTATATCCTTATAATATAACTTTATTATGTTTATCATTATATTTTATAAAAGTAAATAAAAGTGAATATATTTATCAATTTTATAAGGCTATAGTTAATAAACAGCAATATGAAAAAAATAAAATATTAAAAGTAAAACACATTTTAGTGGATAAGGATTATAAAAATAAAGATATTATTTTATTAGTTAGTTCAGATTATTATTTAATTATAAATATTTCTATAAATGGTAATATTTATTTTACAATAAATGAAAAAGTGTTTTTAAACTATATACAAAAATATGGTGTTAATGGTACAATATATGATATAGTTGAAATTACTAAAGATGATGGAGGAACATTATGATAGATGAAATATTAATGCAGGTAGAAAAACCAGCAAGATATATAGGTAATGAAATAAATATGGTTGTAAAAGACCCTAAAGATGTGGATATACGTTTTGCTTTTTGTTTTCCAGATAGTTATGAAGTTGGTATGAGTTATGTTGGGCTTCAAATATTATATTTTTTTATGAATAGACGAGATGACGTATATTGTGAAAGAGTATTTGCACCTTGGCACGATATGGAACAGAAAATGAGAGATAACAATATAGAGTTATTTACTCTTGAAACAGGCACAAGTGTAAGAAAATTTGATTTTGTAGGATTTACATTACAATATGAAATGACCTATACAAATATTATAAATATGCTTAATTTAGGTAATATTCCCATATGGAGTAAAGATAGAACAGAAGATGACCCTATAATTATAGCTGGAGGACCTTGTGCATACAACCCAGAGCCATTAGCTGATATAATTGATATATTTTATATAGGTGAGGGTGAAGTTAAATATGATGAATTTTTTGATTTATATAAAGAAATAAAAAAACAAGGTGGAACTAAAGAAGATTTTTATATTAAGTTATTAAAAATGGATGGCATTTATATACCTAAATTTTATGATGTAGATTATAAAGAAAATGGTGAAATAAAAGAGTTTAAACTATTACATCAAGATGCACCTAAAAAAATAAAAAAGGTTATAGTTAATAATATGGACGATGTTTTTTATCCAGATAAACAGCTTGTACCATTAATTGATGTTGTGCACGATAGAGTAAGTTTAGAAGTATTTAGAGGTTGTATAAGAGGTTGTAGATTTTGTCAAGCTGGATATGTATATCGTCCGGTTAGAGAAAAATCGGCAGATGCTATACTTGAAAAGTCTAAAACGTTAGTAGAAACATCAGGTCACGAGGAAGTATCTCTAACAAGTCTTAGCACGGCCGATTATAGTGATTTTAGAAATCTTGCAGAAGGACTTTTAGAACAGTTTAAAGATGAAAAGGTTAATATTGCATTACCTTCTTTAAGGATAGATGCTTTTTCTGTAGATTTAATGAAAAAAGTGCAAGGTGTTAGGAAATCTAGCTTAACATTTGCACCAGAAGCAGGTACACAAAGACTTAGAGATGTTATAAATAAAGGGATAACAGAAGAAGAAATATTAAGAGGTAGTAGCCTTGCTTTTGAAGGTGGTTGGGATAGAGTTAAGTTATATTTTATGGTAGGGTTACCAACAGAAACATATGAAGATGTAAAAGGTATAGCAAAGCTTGCATCAGATATAGTAGATAAATTTTATGAATTGCCTAAAGAAAAAAGAAACAGAGGAGTTTCTGTTACAGTTAGTTCATCTTGTTTTGTTCCAAAAGCATTTACACCTTTTCAGTGGTCTGCACAAGATACTTGTGAGGAATTTTTAAAGAAGCAACATCTTTTAAAGGATAGTAATGAAAGAAAACAAGTAAAAGTAAATTATCATGAACCAACAGTTAGCTCAATAGAAGGTATACTTGCTCGTGGAGATAGAAAGGTAGCTAAACTCATTGTTAAAGCTTGGGAAAATGGAGCAAAATTTGATGGTTGGACAGAAAGCTTTAAATATGATGCATGGCTTAAGGCTTTAGAGCAGACAGGATTAAGCAGGGAGTTTTATGCTAATAGGGAAAGAAGTTATGATGAAATTTTGCCTTGGGACCATATATCTATTGGAGTGTCTAAAAGATTTTTTATAGAAGAAATGGAAAAAGCTAAAAATGAGGACATTACCCCAAATTGTAGACAAGATTGTAGTATGTGTGGGGCAAAAGCTTTTGGTGGAGGTGTTTGCTTTGAATAAATATAGACTTAAATTTTCTAAAATAGGTAAAATAAGGTATACAGGACATTTAGATTTACTAAAAATATTTCAAAGAGCTATAAAAAGAGCAAATTTACCTATATCGTATTCTAAAGGGTTTAATCCCCATCAAATAATGAGTTTTGCAATACCTTTGCCTCTTGGTATGGAAAGTGAATCGGAGTATATAGATATGCAGTTAGAGGAAGATTTAAATACAGATTATATAAAAGGTGTATTAAATCAGCATATGCCAATAGGTATGGAAATTTTAAATGTAGTTAAGTTAAAAGAAGGTCAAAAATCTGCACCATCTATTGTATTTATAGGAGAATATGAAATATTATTAGATAATAATATTAATAAAAATAATATAGATGATTTTTTAAATCAAAAAGAAATAAATATAGAAAGACTTACTAAAAAAAGAGGTAAAGAAATTATAAAAACAGTTAATATTATAGAAGATATATTTAATATAGAATATATAGAAAATAATAAAATAAAGGCTACAATATCAACAGGAAGTGTTAGAAATTTAAAACCAGATATTTTAGTAGAAACTTTTTATAAATTTTTAAATATACCTTATGAAAAACATAAAATATATTATAAAAGAGTTGGGTTATTTGATGAAAATAAAATACAATTAGATTTTTTATAAGAGGGTGTTAAAATGGATAAAACTCTTATTATAGATTCACTTTTTAATTATGAAAGGGCAGGACTTTTAGAAAATAATGAACTTAAGGAAGTAATAATAGAAGAAAAAGGAAGTTTTCAAGTAGGAGATATATTTATAGGTAAAGTAAAAAAAATATTGCCTAATAAATTTGCTTTTATAGATTTAGGCTATGATAAAAATGCTTTTTTAGGGATAACAGATAAAAAACAAAAGGGATTATACACTTTTAATGAAAATACTAATAAATATGTCTTAAATTTAAAAGAGGGACAAGATATATTAGTACAGATAGACAAACAAGGAACAGATATAAAAGGAGCAAGTGTTACAACAAATTTGACACTTACAGGTAAATATATAGTTTTATTATTAAATGAGAAAAGTATAGCCATATCTAAAAAAATAGAAAATAAAGAAAAAAGAGAATTTTTAAAAAAAGTTGCTAATGAAAATTTGCCACAAGGGTATGGTATTATTTTTAGAACAAACTGTGTTAATGTTAATGGTGAACATATAAAAAATGAAATTATTGACCTTATAAAAAAGGCTAAGGATTTATTAGAAAAGGCTAATTATATAAAACCACCTACAAGAGTATTTTTTGCTAAAACAGAGGTAGAAAAAATAATAATAGATACTTTAGATAAAAATGATAAAGTTATAACTAATAGTAAAGATAGTTATAATAGTTTAAGACTAATATTTGAAAATATAGAGGTGTATAATGATAAATTGCCTATTTTTGAAGTTTATGGTATAGAATATAAAATAGAAAAAATTTTTAACAATAAAATATGGCTTAAAAGTGGTGGATTTTTAATAATAGACTGTGTAGAGGCTATGACTATTATAGATGTTAATACAGGTAAAAATATTACAAAAACTTTTGATGATATGGTTTTTAAAACTAATAAAGAGGCATTAGAACAAATATCTAAAGAAATAAGACTTAGAAATATATCTGGAATTATATTAATAGACCTTATAGATATGAAAAATGAAGAACATAAAAAACAACTAGAGACTTATATGAAACAGTTATCTAAAGATGATAGAATGCCTATAAATATATATCCTATAAATGAGCTTGGGATAATGCAACTTACTAGGAAAAAATCCTTAAGACCATTATATGACATAGTTTCTAAATCTTGTCCTATGTGTAATGGAACTGGAAAAGTAAAAAATGAAATGTATGTAGCCAATATTATAAAAAATCAAATATTATCTATATTTGCAAATACTATTTATAAAAGATTAGTGGTATCTGCTAATAATAATGTTATACAATGTTTAAAAAATATAAATATAAACAATATTGAAGATAAAAAGATAGAATTTAATATTATTTATCCTATTAGGTTTGATTATTTTAATATAGAGAAATTTATAGATTAAAATATAAAAGATATGCTAAAGATTTTTATTTAGTATATCTTTTATTTTGAGATTATTTTGATTTCATTATTTATTTTTTTAATTGTAATAAAATATTTTAAGTAAAAATGTTATATTTATAAAGTTAATAAATATTAAATATTAAATATTAATAATGAATAGATTTTAGTCATAAATAGTAGTAAGTAAGCTTTAGTTAAAAAAATTATGTTAGGTTATGTATATTAAGAAAATATTAAATTATATGAATTAATTTAAAAGATTTAAATAGATAGGTGTATATCTTGACAATTTTATATAAAAAAGATAAAATATACATTGAGGTATCTTTATAATTAAGTTTTAATAATATCTTACAAGTTTTATAAATATAAAGCGTCTAAACTAAAATAAAAAAAGGAGGTGTTTTTTCTGGACGTTAAGTACATAATAGCTATTGTAATAAGCTGTATTGTATCAATTATAATAGGTTGTTTTATTGGCTTTGCTATGCGTAAAAAAGTTGCTGAGGCTACTATAGGTTCAGCAGAAAAAGAAGCTGATAATATATTGATAAATGCAAAAAAAGAAGCAGAAGCTAAGAAAAAAGAAATTTTACTAGAGACTAAAGAAGAAAGTCTTAAAGTTAAAAATGATATAGAAAAAGAAAGTAAAGAAAGAAAACAAGAAATTCAAAGACTTGAAAAAAGACTTATACAAAAAGAAGAATCTCTTGAGAAAAAAGCACAAACCCTTGAAAAAAAGGAAGAACTACATCAAGAAAAAATATTAAAATTAGAAGAAGATAGACAAAATATAGAACAGATATCTAATAAGAAAATAGAAGAGTTAGAGAGAATATCAGGTTTTACAACAGATCAAGCTAGAGATTATCTTTTATCTAGCCTAGAAGAAGAGCTTGTTCATGAAAAAGCTGTTCGTATAAAAGAGATGGAGGCTAGTGTAAAACAGGAATCAGATAAAAAGGCTAAACAGATAATAGGTCTTGCTATACAAAGATGTGCAGTAGATCATGTTGCAGAAAGTACAGTTTCTGTTGTTTCATTACCTAATGATGAAATGAAAGGTAGAATAATTGGCCGTGAAGGTAGAAATATTAGAACAATAGAGTCTCTTACAGGAATAGATATTATAATAGATGATACCCCAGAGGCTGTTATATTATCAGGATTTGACCCTATGAAAAGAGAAATTGCTCGTATAGCTTTAGAAAAACTTATTTTAGATGGAAGGGTACACCCAGCTAAAATAGAAGAAATGGTTGAAAAAGCTAAAAAAGAAGTTGAGACAATGATTAGAGAAGAAGGAGAAAGTGCTTGTTTTGAAATAGGAGCTCATGGTGTACATCCAGAGATTATTAGACTACTTGGTAAAATGAAATTTAGAACAAGCTATGGACAAAATGTCTTAAAACATTCTTTAGAAGTTGCGCATCTTACAGGTATTATGGCAGGTGAGCTTGGGTTAGATGTTACACTTGCTAAAAGGGCTGGTCTTTTACACGATATAGGTAAATCTATAGATTATGATGAGGAGGGTTCTCATGTTGAGCTTGGTTCAGCTCTTTGTAGAAAATATAAGGAAAACAGTACTGTTATAAATGCAATAGAATCTCATCATGGTGATGTAGAGCCAACATCTTTAATATCTGTTTTAGTTCAAGCGGCAGATGCTATATCAGCTGCTAGGCCAGGAGCTAGAAGAGAAACTTTAGAAACTTATATTAAAAGGTTACAAAATCTTGAAAATATAGCAGATAGTTTTAATGGGGTAGAAAAATCTTTTGCTATTCAAGCTGGACGTGAACTTAGAATAATGATTTCTCCAGAAACAGTAGATGATGATGGACTTGTTCTTTTAGCTAGAGAAATATCTAAAAAAATAGAAGAAGAATTAGAATATCCAGGGCAAATAAAAGTAAATCTTATTAGAGAAACTAGAGTTACAGATTATGCTAAGTAGGATATATTAGAATAAAACTTAAACTATTAATAAAGATAAAATGTATTTGTTTGCTTATAGTAGGTTTTCAAATACATTTTATTTTTATTAACATTAAAATATGTTTATAAAATGTGGATAAAACAAAGGAAATTATTTAATTAATGTTTATAATTAAGAAAGAGGGAGATATTATGAAAAAAATAGCAATATTTGATTTAGATGGGACTTTGGTGGACTCTATAGGCTCTATTGCAGATGCTTGTAACCAAGCTTTAAGAGAAAATGATCTTAAAGAAAGAGATATTAATGAATATAAGTACTTTGCAGGTGACGGTGCTTTAGAGCTTGTTAAAAGAGCTGTTTATGCTAGTGGAGATATTAATTATGAAAAGTTAGATAGTGTTTATAATGCATATAAAAATATATTTGTAAAAGATTGTACAAGAGGTGTTTTAGCTTTTGAAGGTATAAATAATGTTTTAAAAGAGCTTAAAAGTAAAGGAATAAAATTAGCAGTTTTATCAAATAAGCCACATGAAAGAACATTAGATGTAGTTGATAAAATATTTGGTTCTAACACTTTTGATATGGTGTTAGGATATAAAAATGAAGAAACTAAAAAGCCAAGCCCTTATGGAGCAATATTAATAGCTAAACATTTTAATATAGATACTAAGGATTGCGTATATATAGGAGATACAGATACAGATATGCAAACAGGTATAAGCGCAGGTATGTATACAGTAGGTGTTACTTGGGGATTTAGAGATAGACAAGAACTTACAGATAATAAAGCAGATGATGTAATTGATAATTCTATAGATTTATTAAAGTATTTTATGTAGATTGTATATTTTTATAAATTTAAAATATACATCAAGTATAAAATATACTAAAATCTTATTTTATAAAACAGATTAAATATGTGTGTGAATGAATAATTTTATAAAATAGATGTATATAAATTTATTATTATAAATATTTTTTACAATAAATGTAACTTTAAAAAATTTTTATTGAAATTATCTATATTTATATATATAATTACTTATAAGTTATTTTTTTATTAAAATATTTTGATTATAGGAGGGGTTGTATGAAATTAAAAAAATTTATGGCATTAGCTACAGCAATAGTAATGTCATTATCTATGGTTGCTTGTGGTAATCAAAATAAAACAGAAGGAAACAATTCAGATAAAATAGTTATTGGAACAATGGGGCCACTTACAGGAAGTAATGCTATTTATGGTATTAGTACATCTAATGGTATAAAATTAGCAATAGAGCAAAAACAAACTGTTTTAAACAAACCAGTAGAGTTATTATCTGTAGATGATAAAGCTGATCAAACAGAGGCTGTTAATGCCTATAATAAATTTGTTAATAATGATGGAGTTGTAGGAGTTGTAGGTGCTACTACAAGTGGAGCAGCATTGAGCGTTGCTATAACATCAGCAAAATATGGTACACCAATATTAACTCCTACAGGTACAGTTCCAGAAATTACAACATCAGGAGATAATGTATTTAGAGCTTGTTATACAGATCCATTTCAAGGTGAGATAATGGCAAAATTTGCCTTTGAAAATTTAGGACTTAAAAAGATTGCTATTATGGAAAATATAGATTCGTCTTATTCTGAGGGTGTAAAAAATAGTTTTGTTACTAAGTTTGAAGAACTAGGAGGAGAAATTGTTGCAAGCGAAGGCTATAAGGAATCCGATAATGATTTTAAAGCACAGCTTACAAAAATAGCTTCATCTACTCCAGAAGCTTTATTTATACCAGATTACTATACAAAGGCCTATTTAATAGCTAGTCAAGCTAAAGATAGTGGTCTTAAAGATACTGTTTTATTAGGTTCTGATGGTTGGGATGGTATGAATACTATTGCTGAGGATACATCGGTAGTAGAAAATTCTTATTTTTCTAGTCATTTTTCATTAGATGATAAAGACCCTAAAGTACAAGAGTTTATAAATGCTTATAAAACAAAATATGGTGAAGCACCTAATGGTTTTGCTGCTTTAGGTTATGATGGTGCTAATATTATGTTAAATGCTATAGAAAAATCAGGTAGCACAGATTCTAAAGCTATTGTTGAAGCTATATCAAATACACAATATGAGGGTGTTACTGGCAATATTAAGTTTGATGAAAATGGCGACCCTATAAAAAGTGTATCTATTATTCAAATAAAAGATGGTCAATATAAATTATTTGATAAATTAGAAAAATAATATATTATTAATAATTTAATAAAATAAAAATTAAGGGAGATTATATCTCCCTTAATTTTTATAAATATTTAATATTGAAGTAAGGAGTTGGAGTATGGATTTTTTTAATCAATTAATAAATGGTATAAGTATAGGAAGTGTTTATGCTCTTGTTGCTCTTGGTTATACTATGGTTTATGGTATAGTTAAGCTTATAAACTTTGCACACGGTGATATAATAATGCTTGGTTCATATTTTATATTAATATTTACTAAAAGTATGGGTATGCCTTTTTGGTTATCTGTAATAGCATCTATGTTATTTTGTGCCATATTTGGTGTATTAATAGAAAAAGTAGCTTATAAACCACTTAGGAAAGCGCCAAGAATATCGGCTCTTATAACAGCAATAGGTGTTAGTATACTATTGCAAAATATAGTTATATTAATAAAACCAGATCCATTGCCTTTTCCTAATGCTTTGGCAGGAAGTGTTAGATTTTTAGGTACGGATATAGGTTATGTAAATATTATTACTATTATAGTATCTTTTGCTCTTATGATTGTTTTAACATTGTTTATTAAATATACAAAAGCAGGTAAAGCTATGAGAGCTGTATCTGAAGATGAAGGTGCATCTACATTAATGGGGATAAATGTAAATAATACAATAGCTTTGACATTTGCCATAGGTTCTGCTTTAGCAGCTGTTGGTGGAGGGTTATATGGTGTATCTTATAAACTTATAGAGCCAACAATAGGTTCTGTTTTTGGGCTTAAAGCTTTTATTGCAGCTGTAATAGGTGGTATAGGAACAATTCCTGGAGCTGTAATAGGAGGATTAATAATGGGGATTGTTGAAACATTTACAAAGGCATATATATCAACAAATCTTACAGATGTAATAGTTTTTGCAGTGCTTATATTAATACTTCTTGTTAAACCATCAGGATTGCTTGGTAAAAATGTTAAAGAGAAAGTGTAGGTGTATTGTTTGAAGAAGTTTAGTAATTATTTAATAAATATTATTTGTGTTTTAATTTTATATGGTATAATATTTTCTTTAATAAGTACAGGTGTACTTAATAATTATTATCAAGGTATAATAGTGCTTATAATGATTAGTATAATACTTTCAGTTAGTCTTAACCTTGTTACAGGTTTTTTAGGTCAACTTACTCTTGGACATGCTGGATTTATGGCTATTGGAGCTTATACATCAGCTATTTTTACAAAATATGTAGAGTTACCATCTGGTATAGAGTTTCTTTTAGCATTAATATTATCAGGACTTTTAGCGGGGATTTTTGGTATTATAATAGGTATACCAGCCTTAAGGCTTAAAGGAGACTATATAGCTATATTAACTCTTGGATTTGGTGAGATGATAAGAGGGCTTATTATATATTTTTCTGATGTAACAGGCGGTGCTAAAGGGTTTATAGGTATAGAATATTATTCTAACTTTACTATTGTGTTTATTCTAACAGTTTTAACTATATACATATTAAATACACTTATTAATTCTAGACATGGCAGAGCTATATTATCTATTAGAGAAGATGAAATAGCAGCAGAAGCATCAGGAATAAATACTGTATATTATAAAATATTTGCATTTTCTATATCTGCTTTTTTTGCTGGTATAGCAGGGAGTTTATTTGCACATTATCAAATGGTACTAGATCCAGTTAAATTTAATTATAACTATTCTATAGAAATATTAATAATGGTTGTTCTTGGTGGTATGGGAAGTATGACTGGTTCTATTGTAGCTACTATAATATTAGTTGCCATACCTCAAGTATTAATAGAGTTTTCTCAATATAGAATGCTTATATATTCTTTATTATTAATATTGATAATGATATTTAAACCATCTGGTTTATTTGGTAGATATGAATTTTCTATGAGTAAATTAATACATAAATTTATGAAAAAAAATAAATAAGAAAGGAGGAATTAATATGTCTTTATTAAAGGCAACAGGTTTGGGTATAACTTTTGGGGGGCTAAAAGCCGTTTCAGATGTAGATTTTGATATAAAAGAGAGGGAGTTAGTAGGACTTATAGGTCCTAATGGTGCAGGTAAAACTACTTTTTTTAATCTTTTAACAGGTGTATATCAACCGACAGAAGGTGATATACAATTTAATGGTAAAAGTATTTTGGGAAATAAGCCATATCAAATAAATAATTTAGGTATAGCTAGAACTTTTCAAAATATTAGACTTTTTAAAGATTTATCTGTACTAGATAATGTAAAGATAGCTTATAATTCTAATATGAAATATAGTGCTTTTACAGGTATATTTAGACTTCCTAAATATTTTAAAGAAGAAAAAGAGGCAAATGAAAAAGTTATAGAGCTTTTAAAAATATTTAATTTAGATGGTCTTATACACGAAAAAGCGTCTAATCTTCCATATGGTAAGCAAAGAAAATTAGAAATAGCTAGGGCTTTAGCTAGTAATCCAAAATTACTTCTTTTAGATGAACCAGCAGCTGGTATGAACCCAAGTGAAACAGCAGAGCTTATGGAAACAATAGCTATTATTAGAAAAAACTTTAATACAGCAATTTTATTAATAGAGCACGATATGGGACTTGTTATGGGAATTTGCGAAAGACTTTTTGTTTTAGAATATGGAATGTTAATAGCTAGTGGAGAACCACAAGAAGTTATAAATAATCCTAGAGTTATAGCAGCTTATTTAGGTGATTAAAAGAGGTGAAATTATGTTAAAAGTAAATGATTTACAAGTTTATTATGGTGTAATACACGCTATTAAAGGTATAACATTTGATGTAAATGAGGGAGAAATAGTATCATTAATAGGTGCGAATGGTGCAGGTAAAACTACTACTTTACATGCAGTTTCTGGTCTTTTAAAGCCTACTAGTGGAGAAGTTAGCTTTTTATCAAGTAAAATAGATAATCTATCAGCAGATAAAATAGTAAGAAAAGGTATTGCACATGTACCAGAAGGAAGACGTGTTTTTTCTCAACTTTCTGTACAAGAAAATTTAGAATTGGGTTCTTTTTTAGTAAAAGATAAAAATTTTATAAAAAATGAATATGAACGAGTTTTAACACTTTTTCCAAGACTTAAAGAAAGGTTAAAACAGATGGCAGGTACTTTATCTGGTGGTGAACAGCAAATGCTTGCAATAGGTAGAGCTCTTATGAGTAATCCTAAAATGCTTTTGATGGATGAACCATCTATGGGTCTTGCCCCCATTCTTGTTAAAGAAATTTTTGAAATAATAAAAGAGTGTAATAAGCAAGGTATGACCATTTTATTGGTAGAGCAAAATGCTAAAATGGCACTTAATATATCTCATAGGGCTTATGTTTTAGAAACAGGTAAAGTGGTTATATCTGATGATGCTAAAAACCTTTTAGGTAATGAAGAGGTTAAAAAAGCATATTTAGGAGGATAATATATGAAAATATCAGTTGTACAAAAAAGTTACTATGATTTAGATTATAATAGGAATGTAAATATAGGTATAGATGCTATTAAAGAAGCCAAAAGTTTAGGTGCAGATATAGTTTTATTTCCAGAATGTTTTATAACAGGGTATAGTTTACCAATAACTAAAGAACAAGCTATATCAGATAATAGTGATTATGTTAAAGAATTTTGTAATATAGCAAAAGATTTAAACATAGGTGTTGTAATAACAGCTTTTACAAAGGGGATAGATAAACCTCAAAATAGTGCTTTTGTTATAGATAGAAATGGTAATATAATTATGAAATATATAAAAGTTCATACTTGCGATTTTTCAGACGAAAAGTGTCTTGAAAGTGGTAAAGAATTTAAAGTATGTGAATTTGATGGTGTGAAAATTGGTATTATGATTTGTTATGATAGAGAATATCCAGAAAGTGCTAGAATGCTTATGTTAAAAGGAGCAGAAATTGTTTTAGTACCTAATAATTGCTGTGGTATGAAACCTAGAGTAAATGCTTTACAAACAAGGGCTTATGAAAATATGTTTGGTGTTGTTATGGCTAATCCACCAGGTAAAAATGCAGGAAGTTCTTGTGCATTTAATCCTATTGCTTGGGATAAAAATGGGAATAGTAACAATATGGAAATTTTTGTGGCAGATGAATTTAGTGAAAAAATATATATAGTAGATTATAATATAGATGAGATTAGAGCCTATCGAAGTAGTGAAATGATGGGAAATACTTTTAGAAAAGTAGATGCTTATAATGGGTTGCTGTCAAAGGAGATAAAATATCCTTTTATTAGAAGTTAATTTTTTATAATAATATTAAAAATTAGCATAAATAATATTATAATATATAATATATTTAGAATGAATATAAATTCTTTTTTTAAGTAAAACATATTTAATTTGATTATAGTATAATAAAATAAAAAAGACTATCATTTAACTAATAGTCTTTTTTTATTGTTTCATTATATAATATTTTGTAAAGTTCATAAGTAGCTAATACATCTGACATTGCTCTATGAGCATTTGGATTTGATATATTAAAATGATTGCATAAAAAAGCTAAATTATATTTTTTTAGTTCTGGAAATATCATTTTTGTAGTTGAGACTGTATCTAAAGCTGAGTTATTTATATTAAAGCCTAAATTTTTGCAGTTAGTTATTAAAAATCCCATATCAAATTTTGCATTATGTATAACTAATGGTAAATCTTCTAAAAAATTAATAAAATCTTTGAAAATATATTCAATAAAAGGCTTATCCTTAACCATATCATTAGTAATATTAATTTTACTTGATATAAAAGGGGGAATAGGCGCTTTAGGATTTATTAATGTATCAAATTTATTTATTATAATATTATCTTTTACTTTAACAGCTCCTATTTCTATAATTTTATCATTAATAGGAGATAATCCAGTAGTTTCAAAGTCTAATACAATATAATCTTTAAAATTTGGGTCGGATAATGTATTAAATGTTATTTTTTCTATTCTGTTATTTTTTCTTGTTTTAGACTGATTATATACAAAATAGTCAGTGTTTTTTAAATCAGACTTTTTTATTAAATTGTTTAAAAAATCTTTATTCATATTTAAAAACTCCTAAAAAGACCTATTACTTTACCTAATATAGAAATATTATTAGATTTTATAGGTTCATATAAATCATTTTCTGGTTTTAAAATTATAGTATTATTTTCTATAAAAAATCTTTTGCAAGTTGTTTCATCATCTATTAATGCTATAACAATATCCTTATTGTTAGCAGTAGGCTGTTTATTTACTAAAACTAAATCTCCATCGTATATATCAGCATTAACCATACTATCTCCAAAAACTTTTAACATAAAAGCATCATTATTTTTCAAATATGAAATAGGAATAGGAAAATAGCTTTCTATATTTTCTACTGCAAGGGTAGGTAATCCAGCAGACACGTTACCTAATATAGGGATATTAACTAATTCTTCAAAATTATTGTTATAAAAGTTTTTTTCTAAAATTTCTATATTTCTAGTTTTAGCTTGTTTTCTTTTTATGTAGCCTTTTTTTCTAAATTTTCTAGATGAAGATGGACAGAAGAGGTAGAGGATAGACCAGATGCTTTACAAATTTCTCTAATAGATGGAACAGCACCATTTAATTTGACTTGAGATTTTATATAATTTAATATAAGCTGTTGTTTTTCTGTTAATGGCTCCATATTTCACCCCACGTAAAATGTATAATATATAAATATTTTATCATTATTTAGTAAAAAGTAAAGTATTTTATTAAAAAAAGTAAAATTAATGAGTTTAATTTAAGTTGATAAATATATATATATTAAGTTATTATATATATATAATAAACAAAGGAGGAAAAGTAATGAAGATAGAGTGTAAAAAAATTAATAGAACATTGTTAGTTAAATTATATGGAGAGATAGACCATCATTATACAGAAGATATAAGAGATAAAATAGATAGAGAATTTAATAAACAAGGCTGTAATAATATAATTTTAGACTTTGAGGATGTAGGATTTATGGATAGTTCTGGTATAGGTATGATTATAGGAAGATATAAAATAGCACAGGAAAAGGGTGGTAAAGCTTGTGCTTTTGGGTTAAAGGATAATGCTAAGAGAATATTTGATATGTCTGGACTTAATAAGTTAATAGCTTGTTTTCAAACAAAAGAAGAGGCTATAAATAGCATATAGGAGGAGTATTAAAATGCAGTATGATAATAAAATAAGCTTAATATTAGATGCTAACTCTAAAAATGAAGCCTTTGCTAGGGTTAGTGTATCAGCTTTTGCTACACAATTAGACCCAACACTAGAACAGCTAGAAGATATAAAAATGGCAGTTTCAGAGGCAGTTACAAATGCTATAATACACGGATATGAGGGCATAGAAAATGGACAAATATATATAAATTGTAAAATATTAAAAGATGTATTATACATAGATATAGAAGATAAGGGCAAGGGCATAGAAAATCTAGAAAAAGCAATGGAGCCTCTTTATACATCTAAGCCACATATGGAGCGTTCTGGTATGGGATTTACTGTTATGGAAACTTTTATGGATAATATTAAAGTAACATCAGAAGTAGACAAGGGTACAAAAATTTATTTGGAAAAGAAAATAAAAAATTAGTGCAAGGAGGTTACCTAATGGATGGTGATATATTAGAACTGATAAAACTTGCACAAAATGGTGATGAAAAAGCTATAGAAATTATAATAGAAGAAAATTCTGGACTTATATGGAGTGTGGTAAGAAGATTTTTAAATAGAGGGTGTGATTTAGAAGATTTATATCAAATAGGTTCTATTGGACTTTTAAAATGTATAAAAAATTTTGATATAAATTATGATGTAAAGTTTTCAACATATGCTGTTCCTATGATTATGGGAGAAATAAAAAGATTTTTAAGAGATGATGGCATTATAAAAATATCTAGACCTTTAAAAGAAATAGCTACTAAAGCAAAATATATGAGAGATGTTTTAACTAAAAAAAATAATGAAGAACCTACTATTAATGAACTTGCTATAGCTATAGATGTATCAGTAGAAGATTTAGTATTAGCATTAGATGCAGACAGAGATGTGGAATCTTTATATAGTACAGTTTATCAAAGTGATGGAAAGAGTGTATATTTGATAGATAAGCTAGAGCTTAAAAATGATAATCAAGAGAATATAGTTGATAATATTGTTTTAAAAGATATAATAAAAAATTTAGAGCCACGAGAAAGAGATATAATAACTCTTAGGTATTTTGAAGATAAAACTCAAAGCCAAGTTGCTAAAATAATAGGTGTATCTCAGGTTCAGGTGTCTAGAATAGAAAAAAAGGTATTATCTAAAATAAGAGAAAAATTTGGATAAAATATAGCTAAACAGAATATTCAAAATAAGTGTAGTTTTTTTTAACATAAAAATTATAATTGTTTAATTAGTACATATATTTTATTATATGGTATGCAAATTAAACAAAATTAAAAAAGATTTTAAACAAATGTTGACTTTTTAATGGTTAAATATTATATTAAGTATAAATTAACATTTATTTTAAGTTGATTTTAACTAAGCTAATGATAGCTGAGGTGAATTTTTTGAATAAGTTCTATGAACAGTTTATAACAAAAGATTATGGTACATTACCAAATACTATTAACATTATTAGTAAATCTATACTGTTAATAGGAATTGCTATATTTGCTATAGTTGGCATATTGGGTATATTTTTATCAATACCTATATTTATAGTTTTTATATTAATAGAGATTTATATGTCTAAAAAATTTTTAGAATATGAATATGAATATTATGATAAAGATATAACAATATCAAAAATAATAGGTAAAAAAAGAAGGAAAGTTATAGCAAATATAAATGTTGGTAGTATATTAAAAGTATCTAACATTAATAGTTTATCCAAAGATGATAAATTTACAAGATGTACTATAAAAGGTTTAAATCTTAAAGAAGTTGTCATTTTTATTAATGATAAAAATGGCAAAAAAGTTGGATATTTAGTAGGATTAGATGAAGAATTATTATCTATATTAAAAAAGGATAATCCAACATTATTTAATTATATTTAACAAAAAGCTTTTAGCTAATTTATATATTTTAGGAGGATATGAAAATGGCAGGATTAAGACTTAAGAATATTGTAAAAAAATATGATAATGGATTTGAAGCTGTTAAAGATTTTAATTTAGATATCGAAGATAGAGAGTTTATTGTTTTTGTAGGACCATCTGGTTGTGGTAAATCTACTACACTTAGAATGATTGCTGGTCTTGAAGAAATATCTAGTGGTGAATTATACATAGGAGATAAAATCGTAAATGATGTTGCACCTAAAGATAGAAACATTGCAATGGTTTTCCAAAACTATGCGTTATATCCACATATGACAGTTTATGATAATATGGCTTTTGCTCTTAAAATTAGAAAAGTAGCTAAAGATGAAATTGATAAAAAAGTTAAAGCTGCTGCTGCAATATTAGATATTGAGCATCTTTTAGATAGAAAACCAAAAGCACTTTCTGGTGGTCAAAGACAAAGGGTTGCTATGGGTCGTGCTATTGTTCGTAGCCCAGAAGTATTCTTAATGGACGAACCTTTATCAAACCTTGATGCTAAACTTAGAGGACAAATGCGTATTGAGATTGCTAAACTTTATCATGAGCTTAATACAACATTTATTTATGTTACACATGACCAAACAGAAGCTATGACACTTGGTACTAGAATTGTTGTTATGAAAGATGGTATTATCCAACAAGTAGATTCTCCAAAAGAAATATATGAAAACCCACAAAATATTTTTGTTGCTGGTTTCATTGGTATGCCTCAAATGAACTTTTTAGAAGCTTCTGTGGTTGAGAAAAATGGTAAAGTATTAGTTAGTGTTTTAGGTAAAGAAATAGAATTATCATCAGAAAAACAAACAGTATTAAAAGAAGATGGGTATGTTGGCAAAGATGTTATTTTAGGTATTAGACCAGAAAATATTAAATGTCTTATTAATAACATTACAGCAGATGGCAATACAGTATTTAAATCTAAAATAGAGGTTTATGAAAACTTAGGTGCTGAAACATATCTTCATATAGAAGAAAATAAAAAACAAATTATTATTAAAACAGCTACTGTTGATAATGCACCAACAACTGGTGATATTGAATATATGTTTGACTTAAATAAAGTATATCTTTTTGATAAAGATACAGAAAAAACTATTTTTAATAAAAAATAATTTAAAATAATAAATAAAGTGCAAGGTATAAGCCTTGCATTTTATTTATTAAAAATTGTTAAAATTATATTGACAAATACTAGAAAATATGATAGAATTAAAAAATCTATCAATAGATATAAATAGTGATAATAAATTTGAAAAATTGTATATTATTACTAAAAATTAGGTTTTAAACAAAAAAAATTTATTAAATTAGTAAAATTAGAAAAGGGTGTATTTATTTTATGTATTACAACCATTTAATTTAATTTTATATAATCTTATTAGCCGAACACAAAATTTTAAAAAAATTAAAGAGTATTCGGTAATTTTTTGCGTTTTAAATACTTATAAATAATAAAGCTTTTATAAAGCTTAAAATATATTTAAGGAGTGTAGTGCCGTGGAGAAAAGTAGAATACAGCCAATTAAGCTAGGCGACGTTGTTCGTATGAGCTACTCAAGGATTGACGAAGTTTTAGAAATGCCTAATCTTCTTGCTCTTCAAAAAGATAGCTATGATTGGTTTATTGAAGAAGGTCTTAAAGAAGTGTTTGAAGATATATCACCAATAACAGACCATAGCAACAACCTTATACTTGAATTTATTGGGTTTAAGCTAGATGATGAACCTAGATATTCTATTGCTGAATGTAAAGAAAGAGATGCAAACTATGCAACAGCTTTAAGAGTAAAAACAAGGCTTACTAATAAAAAAGATGATGAAATAAAAGAGCAAGAGATTTTTATGGGTGATTTTCCTTTAATGACGGATACAGGCACATTTATTATAAATGGTGCAGAACGTGTTATAGTTAGTCAGCTTGTTCGCTCTCCTGGTATCTATTATGCTATGGAAAAAGATAAGGTTGGTAAAAATCTTATAAGCTCTACTGTTATACCAAATAGAGGTGCTTGGCTTGAATATGAAACAGATTCTAATGATGTGTTTTATGTTAGGGTAGATAGAAACCGTAAGCTACCAGTAACATCTTTAATACGTGCTTTAGGTATTGGGACTGATGAAGAAATTATTCAATATTTTGGTGAAGAGGGTAAAATCTTTGCTACTATAGAAAAAGATATTGCTAAAACATATGAAGAGGGATTATTAGAGGTATACAAAAAAATAAGACCAGGCGAACCTCCAACAGTAGAAAGTGCTCAGTCATTACTTACAAGTATGTTTTATGACCCAAAAAGATATGACCTTGCACGTGTAGGTAGATATAAATTTAATAAAAAATTATCATATAAAAATAGAACTAAAGGATTTAAACTTGCAGAAAATGTAGTAGATACCTCTACTGGCGAAATATTGGCTAATGAAGGGGATAAAATAACTAATGAAATAGCAGATAAAATACAAAATGCAGGTATACCTTATATTAATATATATGTAGAAGATGATAGAGTTTGTAAAGTTATAGGAAATCTTACAGTTGACGCTACAGATTATCTAAAATCTTATGGAATTAAAAAAGAAGAAGTTGGTATAAAAGAAGATGTTTATTATCCAGTTTTAATGGAATTATTAGAAGTTGCTGATGATAAAGATGATTTAATATATAAAATAGGCGCTAATATTCAAAGATTAGTACCAAAGCATATTACTTTTGAAGATATTATGGCTAGTATTAACTATAATATACATTTAGATTATGGTGTTGGTGCTCCAGATGATATAGATCATCTTGGTAATAGACGTATTAGAGCTGTTGGAGAGCTTTTACAAAATCAATTTAGAATAGGTCTTTCCCGTATGGAAAGAGTTGTAAAAGAAAGAATGAACACTCAAACATTAGAAACAATAACACCTCAAGCTTTAATAAATATTAAGCCAGTAACAGCTGTTATAAAAGAGTTCTTTGGAAGTTCCCAGTTATCACAGTTTATGGATCAAAATAATCCACTTAGTGAAATGACACATAAAAGACGTCTATCTGCTTTGGGTCCTGGAGGATTATCAAGAGATAGAGCAGGGTTTGAAGTTAGGGACGTACATACATCACATTATGGTCGTATGTGTCCTATTGAAACTCCAGAGGGTCCAAATATCGGGCTTATAAACTCTCTTGCTACATTTGCTAAAATAAATCAATATGGATTTATAGAAGCTCCTTATAGAAAAATAGATAAATCTGGGGATAAGCCTAGAGTTATTAATGAATTTATATATATTACTGCTGATGAAGAAGAAAATTATGTTATAGCTCAAGCTAATGAGCCTTTAAATGAAAATGGTGAGTTTATTCACCCTAAAGTTACAGCTAGACTTGGGGAAGATAATGTGGAGATAGAACCAAACAAAATTGACCTTATGGACGTATCTCCTAAACAGCTTGTTTCTGTTGCCACAGCTTTAATACCTTTCCTTGAAAATGATGACGTTACAAGAGCGTTAATGGGCTCAAATATGCAACGTCAGGCTGTTCCTCTTTTAACAACAGAAGCACCAGTTGTTGGTACTGGTATGGAGCATAAAACTGCTAAAGACTCTGGTGTTGTTATGGTTGCTAAAAATAATGGTATTGTGGAAAAAGTAGATGCTTCAGAAATTGTTATAAAAACTAATGAAGGTAGAAAAGATAGATACAAACTTAGTAAATTTAAAAGAAGTAACCAAAGTAACTGTATGAATCAAAAACCTATTATTTCTAAAGGTGATATAGTAAAAGCAGGAGATATTATTGCAGATGGACCTTCTACAAAAGATGGAGAGCTTGCTCTTGGTAAAAATCCTCTTATAGGGTTTATGACTTGGGAAGGTTATAACTATGAAGATGCAGTTTTACTTAGTGAAAGACTTGTAGCAGAAGATGTATATACTTCTATTCATATAGAAGAATATGAATGTGAGGCCAGAGATACTAAACTTGGGCCAGAAGAAATAACAAGAGATATACCAAATGTTGGTGATGATGCTTTAAGAGATTTAACAGAGAGTGGTATTATTAGAATTGGTGCAGAAGTTGCTCCTAATGATATACTTGTAGGTAAAGTTACTCCTAAAGGAGAAACAGAGCTTACAGCAGAAGAAAGACTTTTAAGAGCTATTTTTGGAGAAAAAGCACGTGAAGTTAGAGATACATCTTTAAGAGTTCCTCATGGTGAATGTGGTATAATTGTAGACGTTAAAATATTTACTCGTGAAAATGGTGATGAATTGCCACCAGGTGTTAATAAACTTGTTCGTGTTTATATAGCCCAAAAAAGAAAAATATCAGTTGGTGATAAGATGGCTGGTCGTCATGGTAATAAAGGGGTTGTATCTCGCGTTTTACCAGTAGAAGATATGCCTTTCTTACCAAATGGTAGACCACTTGATATAGTTTTAAATCCACTTGGTGTTCCTTCTCGTATGAACATTGGTCAAGTATTAGAGATACATCTATCATTAGCAGCTAAGGTTTTAGATTGGAAAATAGCTACGCCAGTATTTGATGGCGCTAATGAAGAAGATATTATGGAAACTTTAGAGCTTGCAAACGATTATGCTAATACACCTTGGGAAGAATTTGAAGCTAAATGGAAAGATAAACTTAATGATGAGATATTTGATTATTTAGACAAAAATAAAGCCCATAGAGAAGAGTGGCGTGGTGTTAAGCTTAATCATACTGGTAAAATAAAACTTAGAGATGGTAGAACAGGTGAAGAATTTGATAATGCTACAACAGTAGGATTTATGCACTATCTTAAATTACATCACCTTGTAGATGATAAAATTCATGCTCGTTCAACAGGTCCATATTCTTTAGTTACACAACAACCACTTGGTGGTAAAGCACAATTTGGTGGACAAAGGTTTGGAGAAATGGAAGTTTGGGCTCTTGAAGCTTATGGTGCATCATATACTCTTCAAGAAATATTAACAGTTAAATCTGATGATATAGTTGGACGTGTTAAAACATATGAAGCCATTGTTAAAGGCGAAAATATACCAGAACCAGGTATTCCAGAGTCATTTAAAGTATTGTTAAAAGAGCTTCAAGCATTAGGTTTAGATGTTCGTGTTCTTTTAGAGGATTCTACAGAAGTTGAAATTAAAGAATCTATTGAAGAGGGAGATACAATTTCTGTAAATGTAAATATTGAAGGAACAGAAGAAGAAACTAATACAGATATTTTAACAAATGTTTTACAAGGTGACTTTACTATAGATGAAATACCAGAGTATGATGAGGTTGACCCTGCAGAAGAAGATATGTTATTAGAAGAAGATATGGATTTAAATTTAGATGATTTTGATGATGATATCTTTGCAGATTTAGGAAAAGATTTTAATAACGAAGATAATTTTGATGAATAATAGAAAGGAGAAAGGTGTTATATGAGTGCACAAAGTAGTGAACAATCTATAATTTTTGATTCTATTAAGATTGGATTAGCATCTCCTGAAAAAATACGCGAATGGTCTAGAGGTGAGGTTAAAAAACCTGAAACTATAAACTATAGAACTTTAAAACCGGAAAAGGATGGTCTTTTTTGCGAAAGAATATTTGGACCACAAAGAGATTGGGAATGTCATTGTGGAAAATTTAAAAGAGTTAGATATAAAGGGATAGTTTGTGATAGATGTGGTGTTGAAATAACAAAATCTAAAGTAAGACGTGAGAGAATGGGGCATATTGAATTGGCAGCCCCAGTATCTCATATATGGTATTTTAAAGGTATCCCTAGCCGTATGGGTATTATACTTGGTATGAGTCCACGTGCTTTAGAAAAAATATTATATTTTGCAAGTTATGTTGTTTTAGACGCTGGTAATACATCTTTATCTTATAAAGACCTTTTAACTGAAAGTGAATATAGAGAAGCTTATGATAAATTTGGTAACACTTTTACTGTTGGTATGGGTGCTGAAGCTGTAAAAATTCTATTACAACAAATAGACTTAGAAAAAGAATCTAAAGAGCTTAAATCTCAGCTTAAAGATAGTACAGGACAAAAAAGAATAAAAATAATTAAAAAGTTAGAGGTTATAGAATCATTTAGGGTATCTAATAATAAACCAGAATGGATGATATTAGATAATCTGCCAGTAATACCTCCAGATATTAGACCTATGGTTCAACTTGATGGTGGTAGATTTGCAACATCTGACTTAAATGACCTTTATAGAAGAGTAATAAATAGAAATAATCGTCTTAAAAGACTTTTAGACCTTGGTGCTCCGGATATTATTGTAAGAAATGAAAAAAGAATGTTACAAGAAGCAGTAGATGCACTTATTGACAATGGTAGGAGAGGAAGACCAGTTACAGGACCTGGTAATAGAAGTTTAAAATCTCTTTCTGACCTTTTAAAAGGTAAGCAAGGCCGTTTTAGACAAAACCTTTTAGGTAAACGTGTTGACTATTCTGGACGTTCTGTTATAGTTGTTGGTCCTAATCTTAAAATATATCAATGTGGATTACCAAAAGAAATGGCAATAGAGCTTTTTAAACCATTTGTAATGAAAAAGCTTGTAGAAGATGGTATATCTCATAATATTAAATCTGCTAAACGTATGGTAGAAAGACTACAAAGAGAAGTATGGGACGTTTTAGAAGAAGTTATTAAAGAGCATCCAGTAATGCTTAATCGTGCTCCTACACTTCATAGACTTGGTATTCAAGCATTCGAGCCAGTTTTAGTAGAAGGTCGTGCATTAAAGTTACATCCGCTTGTTTGTACAGCTTATAATGCTGACTTTGATGGTGACCAAATGGCTGTTCACGTTCCTTTATCAGTAGAAGCTCAGGCAGAATGTAGATTTTTATTACTTGCACCTAATAACCTTTTAAAACCATCAGATGGTGAACCAGTTACAGTTCCATCTCAAGATATGGTACTTGGAATTTATTATTTAACTCTTGAAAAAGATGGAGAAATAGGTGAAGGTAAAATCTTTAAAGATGAAAATGAGGCTATTTTAGCTTATGATAATCATATTGTAAGCTTACACGCAAAAATTAAAGTAAGAAGAACTATGAAAAATGAAGATGGTGTTTCTGAAAGTAAAATAGTTAACACTACTGTTGGTAGAATAATATTTAATGAAATAATACCTCAAGACATAGGTTTTGTTGATAGAACAAAAGAAGAAAATAAATTTGAATTTGAAGTAGATTTCTTATGCGATAAAAAGGCACTTGGTAAAATAATTAATCGTTGTATAAATAAACATTCTGCAACAGATACTGCAAAAATGTTGGATAATATTAAAAACTTAGGATTTAAGTTTTCTACAAAAGGTGCTTTAACAGTTTCTGTATCAGATATGGAAATTCCACAAGAAAAAGAAGGTTTTCTTGAAGAAGCAGATAAAGAAGTTGATAAAATAACTAAAATGTTTAGACGTGGTCTTATGACAGATGAAGAAAGACATTTTAAAGTAATTAAAGCTTGGGAAGCGGCCGATGATAAAATAACAAATGCACTTTTAGCAGGGCTTGGTAAATATAATGATATTTATATGATGGCACACTCTGGTGCAAGGGGTTCTAATAGACAGATTAAACAGCTTGCAGGTATGCGTGGTCTTATGGCATCACCTTCTGGTGAAACTATAGAATTACCTATTAAAGCTAACTTCCGTGAAGGTCTTACAGTTCAAGAATACTTTATTTCTGCACATGGAGCTAGAAAAGGTCTTTCAGATACAGCCCTTAGAACAGCAGACTCTGGTTATTTAACAAGAAGACTAGTTGATGTATCTCAAGATATTATTATTAGAGAGTTTGATTGTGCAGAAGAAACTGGCGAAGTGCCAGGTATGTGGGTTAAAGCATTTATGGACGGTCAAGAAACTATTGAACCTTTATCTGATAGGATAAGGGGGAGATATTCTGTTGAAGATATTAGAAATCCAGAAAATGGAGAAATAATAGTAGAAGCAGATAGTATGATTACACCAGACCAAGCAGATTTAGTTGAAAAATTAGGAATTGAAAAAGTTCTTATAAGAAATATCTTATCTTGTAGATCTAGAAAAGGTGTTTGCTCCAAATGTTATGGTGCAAATATGGCTAGTGGTCGTGTTGTTAGAATAGGGGAGGCAGTAGGTATTATTGCTGCTCAATCTATTGGAGAACCAGGTACTCAGCTCACAATGCGTACGTTCCACACAGGAGGGGTTTCTGGTGGTACTGACCTTACACAAGGTCTTCCTCGTGTTGATGAGTTATTTGAGGCTAGAAAACCAAAAGGGCTTGCTATAATAGCAGAGTTTGGTGGAAAAGTTTCTATTACAGAAACTAAAAATAAACGTGAAGTTACTGTTATGGATGATAATGGTGAAATAAAAGAGTACCTTATACCTTATGGTTCGCGTATAAAAGTATTAAATGGGGATTATATAGAAGCTGGTGATGAACTTACAGAAGGTAGTATAAATCCTCACGATATACTTAGAATAAAAGGTATTAGAGGCGTTCAAGATTATATGCTTCAAGAAGTTCAACGTGTATATCGTTTACAAGGGGTTGATATTAATGATAAACACATTGAAGTTATTGTTAGACAAATGCTTAAACGTACTAAAATTGAAGAACCAGGGGATACTGACTTTCTACCAGGTAGCTTAATAGATTGGTTAGAATATGATGAAACTAATAATCATATGAGAGAAGAAGGGTTAGAAGAGGCTAATGGATCTCGTGTTCTTTTAGGTATAACAAAAGCAGCCCTTGCTACAGAGTCATTCCTTTCTGCTGCATCTTTCCAAGAAACAACTAAAGTTCTTACAGAAGCAGCTATAAAAGGTAAGATAGATCCTCTTATTGGTCTTAAAGAAAATGTTATTATAGGTAAACTTATACCAGCAGGTACAGGTATGCAAACTTATAGAAAAATAGATTTAAGATTAGATAAGGAAAAAGATTTAATGGGGCAAGATAATTTAGTACAAAACACTTATACAGATGATGCAATTATATAATACAATAAAAAGGCTATATACTTTAGTTATATAGCCTTTTTATATGAGAATATTTATTAATTTTGTGTACGACTTTTATATACATACATCATCAATGTTAATATTAAGAAAAATATAAATACTACAATAGTTGCTTGATAGTTTTGTATAGCTATAAGTATGGCTATAACAGCACTAAATAAGCTTAGACCATAAAGGATAATAACAGCTTGTTTATGTGAATATCCACTATCTATAAGTCTATGATGTAAATGTCCTCTGTCAGCACTCATTAAAGGTTTTCTATTAATAGCTCTTCTTATCATAGCAAATAGAGTATCTAATATAGGCAATGCTACTGCTAATATAGATATAACAATAGATAATACAGCGTAACTTTTATATACACCTATACAAGATGTTACAGCTAATACATATCCTAGAAATGTAGAACCAGTATCACCCATATATATCTCTGCAGGACTAAAGTTTCTTGGTAAAAATCCTAGACAAGACCCAGCTAATATAGCAGTTAAGACAACAGCAAGGTTGCTACCAGATATTATACAAAGTATCATAAGACATAGTGATGCTATTGATGATACGCCAGCCGCAAGACCATCTACGCCATCTATAAGATTTACAGCATTTACAAGACCTATTATCCATACCATAGTTATTATGGTATTAAAAGGTCTTAAATATTGCCAAAATGGCCAAGACATAACATCTATTCTTGTACCAGTAGAAACAACAATAATAGCAACTAATAATTGTACAATAAATTTAATTTTTGGTGAAAGTTCATAAATATCATCAAATATACCAAGTATTACTATTAATATACCACCTGTTAAAAACCCAAAAAACTGTTTTGTATGAAAATCTTCAACAAAAAATGCCAAGATACCAACAGATGCTAAAAATCCTAAAAAGATAGCTAGTCCACCTATTCTTGGCATAGGCTCTTTATTTAAACCTCTAGATTTAGGATAGTCTATAGCTTTTAGTTTAAATGCGATTTTTTTAGCAAAAGGTGTCATAAGCATTGATACTGCAAAAGCTATTGAAAAACCAGCTAAATATAGCAACCAATTATGCTCCAAAGAAAAACCTCCTTGTAATCACTTATTTTGTTCCAAAAATTCTATCTCCAGCATCTCCAAGACCTGGTATGATATATCCGTGGTCATTTAAGTGGTCATCTAAAGAAGCAGTGTAAATGTCTATATCAGGATGGGCTTCACTAACTTTTTTAACACCTTCAGGAGATGATATTAAACACAAAAATTTAATGTTTTTAAATCCACGTTCTTTAATAAATTGCATAGCAGCTATTGCAGTTCCACCAGTAGCAAGCATTGGATCTATAAGAAGTATATCTGTGTTTAAAGGATCAGATGATGGAAGCTTACAGTAATATTCTACTGGTAAAAGTGTTTCTGGGTCTCTATAAAGACCTATATGACCTATACTAGCGTTTGGTATTAAATTTAATATTCCATCAACCATACCAAGACCAGCTCTTAATATAGGTACTATACCAACTTTTTTATTTAAAATATTACCTTTTGTTTTACAAAGAACAGATTCTACTTCTATTTCTTTTGTTTCTAAATCTTTTGTTGCCTCATAGCAAATAAAACTAGCTATTTCAGCTACAAGTTCTCTAAATTCTTTATTGCTTGTGTTTATATCTCTAAGTCTAGTAACTTTACTTTGTACAACAGGGTGGTCTACTATGTATAATTTACTCAAAAAAATCACTCCTATTCTTCTATCATATTAATTCTTTTTATATGCCTTTCATCATTAGAAAAAGGTGTATTTAAAAATGATTTAACTATTTCTAATGCAAGTCCAGTTCCTATAACACGTTCGCCCATAGTTAATATATTAGCATCATTATGCTCTCTTGTTGCTTTTGCAGAAAAAACATCATGACAAAGAGCAGCACGAACACCTTTAACTTTATTGGCAGCTATTGATATACCAATGCCTGTCCCACAAATTAATATACCTTTATCTAAAGTACCATTAGCAACATCGTTAGCCACTTTTTTTGCATAAACTGGATAATCAACAGCTTCTGTTGAATATGTGCCATAGTCTTTAAAGGAAATATTATTTTGCTCTAAATATTTTATTATTTCATTTTTTAAATTAAATCCGCCATGATCTGAACCGATACCTATCATAGTTTCCTCCGATAAATTTTTAAAATTTATTTTTGATATAAGATTATAAATTTCATTAAAACATTGTTTATATGTTTTTATGTCAGAGCCAAAAGGGTCACTTATATTTAAATTTTTGTTTAATACATATTCATACAATGTAAATATTTTGTTATTAGTTAAATTGTTAGTTTTATTAAACTGGGTTAATATATTTTTATGTTCTTTTTCCATAGTTAATATTAAATTAGCATTTTCAAATTCTTCAATAGTAAGAGGTTTTGAAGTATGGGAAGATAAATTAATATTGTTATCTAATAAAACTTTTTTTGCATTTTCATTAATAGATGCGCTGTTATATACAGATAGTCCTCTTGATAATATATTTATATCTTTATATTTACATAAAGATTTAGCTATTGCTTCAGCCATAGGGCTACGACAAGTGTTGCCAGTACATACAAATATTATATTTTTCATAAAATCAACCTTATACCTTTATTATTTTATAGCTAGCTGCTTTTTTTAATCTATTCATAACAGCAAGTCCAACGCCTTGTTCTAAAAATGATTCTATATATATTTTATCTATATTAAGATTATCACATTCTCTTAAAGTACTAAAAAGGTTTTTTGCTATTAAATTCAAATTTTGTCTACTGCCAATATTTAGAGAACAAAATGATTTGTATTTATTTATAGTTTCATCAGATGCAATAACAATAGATTTTATATTATTTTCTTTATCCATTTTTAAAGAACTTAGTATATAAGATGTAATGTTATCAATATTTCCATCAACTATAAAAACATCTCCTAAAGGTGCATAATGTTTATATTTCATACCAGGCGATTTTGCTAGTATATTAGAGTTATTATTTAAAAGAGCATTATCAATAGTAACATTTTCAATTACTTTTTCTAGCATTTCTTTTGTTATACTACCAGGTCTTAAAATATTAACATTATTATCAAAAACTTCAATAACAGTAGATTCTATACCAAAATCACAGCTACCACCATCTATAATCATATCTATTTTACTATTTAAATCGTTATAAACATGACTAGCTATTGTAGGGCTTGGTTTTGTAGAAGTGTTAGCACTTGGTGCTGCTAAAGGGAACCCACATTCTCTTATTAAAGATAAGGTAATTTTATTATTTGGCATTCTTATAGCAACGGTATCTAAACCACCAGATGTTATTTTTGGTATTAGAGAGCTTTTTTTTAAGATAATAGTTAAAGCTCCTGGCCAAAATTTATCCATTAAAATAAGAGCATTTTTAGGAACACTATCTACAAGTGGGTAAATATCATTTTTATCTGCTATATGGACAATAAGCGGGTTATCTGATGGACGCCCTTTAGCTACATATATTTTTTTTACAGCATCTTCTTTTAGAGCATTTGCTCCAAGTCCATATACAGTTTCTGTAGGGAAAGCTACTAATCCATTATTTTTTAAAATATTAGCCGCCTTTTTTAAGGCGACTATATTTATACTAGGATTTAAGCTATCTACTTTTTCAAATATTGTATTAGACAAATTAGTTAGCTCCACAACATTTTTTATATTTTTTACCACTTCCACAAGGACAAGGGTCATTTCTTTCTATTTTTGGTTCCCTAACAAATGTAGTAGAACTTTTTTGTCCTTTAAATAATGTTTTTAATTGCTCTTCTGTAAATATATTTTTCCATTCTGGAAGGTTATAAAGATGGTCTGCTTTATATTCTACCATTTTTTTGTATAAAGTTTCAAAATTGATATTTATACATATTTGACTATCTTCTGATAATTCTTCTAATTTTATTTTTTCAGGTTGAATATCATTAATACCATCAATAAAACCGATAAAGTATTCAATAGACATATCAAATTTTTCAGAAAGTTGTTTAACAGTACCTTCAATTTTTTCAACTTTTTCATTTAATATATATTCATATATTTTTTGTTCTTTTGGCATAAAGTCATTCCAAAAGGTATTATTTATTCTACCATCTTGAGTATATGCCTTTTTAAACCAGCTTTCGTATAAATTCATTTTTTATCCTCCTTAAAAATACAACTATAATTATAATTAGCTTTGTTAGGAATATTTATAAAAGCGTATACATTGTATTTAAAACTTTTAAATCTTATATATTTTACAATAAAAATTGTAAAATGTCTATATAAATTTAATAAATTTAGATATAATAATAAATATTATACCCTATTTTTAACTATTATACAATAAAAAAATTATCCTAAAACTGTTTTTAAAAGTTCATTTATATTAGATACAGGACATATTTTTATATCTTTTATAGAAGAAACTTCTTTTAAATTATCTTTTGGTATAACGATTTTTTCAAATCCAAGTTTTAGAGCTTCCATAACACGTTTTTCACAAAATGAGACAGCTCTAAGCTCTCCAGATAAACCAATTTCTCCAAATATTAATGTTTTAGCGTCAATAGGCTTATTTTTATAGCTAGAAAAGATAGAGCAAGCAACAGAGGCATCTAATGCAGGCTCTAATATTTTTATACCTCCAGCAAGGTTTACATAAACATCATATGAGCCTAGTTGTAAGTTTAATTTTTTTTCTAAAACAGCTATAAGAAGTATAACACGGTTAAAATCCATACCTGTTGCCATTCTTCGTGGTATATTAAAAGTTGTGTAGCTAACTAGAGATTGAACTTCTGCAAGTATTGGTCTAGTACCTTCTATACTACAAGTTACACAAGAGCCATTAGCACCAATAGGACGACCAGATAACATATATTCTGAAGGGTTATTTATTTCTACAAGCCCTATTTGACGCATTTCAAAAACACCAATTTCATTTGTAGAACCAAAGCGATTTTTAACAGCTCTTAATATACGATAGCTTGCAAGCCTTTCTCCTTCAAAATATAAAACAGTATCTACCATATGTTCTAATATTCTAGGGCCAGCTATTGCACCATCTTTAGTAACGTGTCCTACTATAAACATAGATATATTATTACCTTTACCTATACGCATTATTTTTGCTGTACATTCTCTAACTTGTGTTACACTACCAGGAGCAGAAGATAAATCATCTAAAAATACTGTTTGTATAGAATCTATAATTACTAAATCTGGAGAAATTTCTTTTATAGTATTTTCTATTATATTAAAGTTTGTTTCAGATAAAAGTAAAAGATTTTTAGTTGTTATATTTAATCTAGTTGCTCTAAGCTTTATTTGTTGTGCAGATTCTTCTCCAGATACATATAATATTTTTTTATCAGATTCTCCTATATATTGACATATTTGTAAAAGAAGAGTGGATTTACCTATACCAGGGTCACCACCTACTAATGTTAAAGAACCTTGAACTATGCCACCACCTAAAACTCTATCTAATTCTCCTATTTTTGTTTTTGTTCTAACTTCATTAATAGGTGAAATACTTTCTAAATCAAGTGCTTTACTTATAGTAGAAATAGTAGTAGTTTTAGATGAAGCTTTTTCCACAACTTCTTCAGAAAATGTAGAAAAATTGCTACAAGATGGGCATCTTCCAAGCCATTTTCCTGTTTCATATCCACATTCTTGACATATATATTTAGTTTTAATTTTTGCCATAAAAACTCCTTATGATTTAATTATTATATTTATATTACCATTATCTAGCAGCATTAAATCAGCTAATTTTTCTTTTTTATCTTTTGGGTCTATAATTTTTAAATCTATAATTTTTTTGTTTTTTATAATATTTTTAGCAAGTTCTTTATGTATAAAAATATTATATTTTTCTAAAGTATTTTTCCAAATAGTAAATTTACAACCACTTTTCCAATTTGAACAATAAAAAGCTTTGCTATTTTCTAAAATATCATTATTACAATTGGGACATAATCCAAATTTTTCTAAAGACTTATATTTATCAGACTTTTTAAATTCTTTATATTTTTTTTCATCAAATATAATATGATTATTTGACTTTTGAGCATAGTCTACAATAAAATTTACATATCTTCCTATACTGTCCATAAATATTTTAGGTTGCATATTACCTTTAGATATAGAAGAAAGACCTTTTTCCCATTTACCAGTTGTTTCTGGTGACTTTAGTTCTTTTGGTACAATTTCTATAAGACTTATACCTTTTTCTGTTGGTATAAGAGATTTACCTTTTCTTTGTACATATCCAACTTTTATTAAACGTTCTATAATGGAGGCTCTTGTAGCAGGTGTACCAAGTCCGGACTCTTTTAGACTTTCTTTTAATTCTTCATTTTCTACAAATCTCCCTGCATTTTCCATAGCAGAAAGTAGTGTAGCTTCATTATATGGATTAGGCGGAGTAGTTTTTTTGATTAATATATTAGATCTTTCATTAAAAACTTCTTGTCCTTTTTTTACATCAGGTAAAATATTTTCTTCTTTTTTCTCTTTTTCAGTTTTTATATTTAGTTTTGTAAATCCTTTTTCTTTTATAGTTGTACCTTTTGTTAAAAATAAATGATTTTCTATTTTTGTAATAATTTTTGTGATATCATATACATAAGCAGGATAAAATATAGCTATAAAACGTCTTACTATAAGATCATATACATTAAATTCATCTTTAGATAAAGATGATAAATTTATATTTTGTAATGTAGGAATAATAGCATGGTGGTCTGTTACTTTGCTATCATCTATTATGCGTTTGGTTATAGGTAATGTTTTTAAGGATAAAACATAGTCTAAAAATTCATTGTAATAGTCGAGATTTTTTAAAGTATTTAAAGTAGGCTCAAGCTTTGATTTCATATCTTTAGACAAATATCTACTATCTGTTCTTGGATAAGTAATAAGCTTTCTTTTTTCATATAAATCTTGTGCTATTGATAAAGTTTTTTGTGCAGAATAAGAAAACTTTTTGTTACAATCTCTTTGTAGTTCTGTTAAATCATATAATAATGGAGGAAGTTGTTTTTTAGTTTCATTTTCTATATTTTCTACAATACCATTTTTATCTTTTATTTCATTTATAATATTATTAGCTTGATTTTTATCTAATATTTTAGTTTCATTTTTATTATTTATCCATAAAGCTTTATAAAATTGAGTATTTTCATCTAATGTTTTAAAATTTGCTTCTACTTCAAAATATTCTTGTACTTTAAAATTTTGAATTTCTTTATGTTTTTCTACAAGCATTGCAAGGGTAGGGGTTTGAACACGTCCAATGGATAATAAAGAATTAAATTTTATAGTAAATGCACGTGATGCATTTATACCAACTAGCCAGTCAGATTCTGATCTACATTTTGCAGAAAAATAAAGATTGTCATATTCTTTACCATCTTTTAAATTTTCAAAGCCCTCTTTTATAGCTTCATAAGTCATACTAGATATCCATAGTCTTTTAAAAGGTTTTTTACATTTTGTTAGTTCATAGATATATCTAAATATAAGTTCACCTTCACGACCACTATCTGTTGCACATATAAGTTCACTTACATTATTGGAATTTATAAGATTACTTAATATTTTAAATTGTTGTCTAGTGTTTTTAATAGACTTTAGTTTTAACTTATTAGGTATTATAGGTAAAGTAGACATATCCCATTTTTTTAGTTTTTCATCATATTCTTCTGGTTTGTAAAGTGTAACAAGATGTCCAATAGCCCAAGATATAACATATTTATCATTATAAAGGTATCCATCACCTTTTTTTGTACAGTTTAATACTTTTGCTATATCTCTTGCAACAGAAGGCTTTTCTGCAATAACTAAACAGCTCATATATCTCTCCTTATATATTTTTTTCTAAATAGATCATATCTTTTAATAAAATACCATTTTCGTATATAGGTTTATTATAGTTATTTAAAAAGAAATTTTCTATTTTATTATATATTTTAAATCCACATTTTTTATAAAAAGGCAATGTTAAAGGGCTATCACCAGTACCAACAATTATTCTTTTACAAGATTTATAGTAATTATTAAATATTGTGTCTATAAGAAATTTTCCATACCCTTTATTTTGATATTTTTTATATATAGCTAAATTTTTTATTTCATAAGTATAGTTATTTATTTTATAAATAACTATACTTCCTATTAAATCATTATCAAATAGTAAAAACATATCACTATTATTTATATACTTGTTTATCATTTTTTCTTCTTCATCAGCCAATAATAGTAAGTCTAAAAAGTCTTTTTTATTTGAAAAAACTTGTTTAATCTTCATATTAATTTTCCAAACTTTTTATAAATTTTTTTATACGGATTAATGCTTCTTTTATTTCTTCAATGGAATAAGCATAGGAGCATCTTATAAATCCTTCGCCACATTCTCCAAAAGCTGTACCAGGTACAACAGCTACTTTTTGTTCATAAACAAGACGTTTACAAAATTCTTCGGATAATAATCCAGTAGATTTTATGCAAGGGAAGAGATAAAAAGCACCTAATGCTTCAAAACAGTTAATTCCCATTTCTCTAAATCCATTTAACATAAATTTTCTTCTCATATTATATTCTTTACGCATTTTATATACATTATCAATACAAGAAGTTAAAGCTTCAAGCCCAGCATATTGGCTCATAGTAGGTGCACACATTATAATATATTGATGTATTTTTGTCATGGCAGATATAATATCTTTAGGACCAACAGCAAAACCAAGACGCCAGCCAGTCATAGCAAAAGATTTTGAAAATCCATTTAAAACAACTGTTTTCTCATACATACCTTCAAATTGTGATATAGATGTATGTTTTTTATTTTCATAAGTAAGCTCAGAATATATTTCATCACTAATAACTAAAATATCTTTATTTTTTAAAATGCTAGCTATTTTTTCTAAATCTTCTTTTTCCATAATAGCACCAGTAGGGTTGTTAGGATAAGAAATAATAATAGCTTTAGTTTTATTGGATAATTTAGGTAATATATCTTCAGGTGTTAGTTTAAAGTTGTTTTCTGCCTTTGTGTTTATAACTATAGGTATTCCACCACACATAGTTATACAAGGTTTATAAGAAACAAAACAAGGTTCTACTACTAAAACTTCATCTTTAGGACAAACTACTGCTCTAAGGGCTATGTCTATTCCCTCACTGGCGCCAACGGTAACTAAAACTTGACTTTTAGCACAGTAGTCAACATTTATTGTATTTTTCATATATTTAGATATCTCTTGTCTAAGTTCTATAAGACCAGCGTTAGATGTATAGGTTGTTTTACCTTGTTCTAGAGTATATATTGCTTTTTCTGTACAAGCCCAAGGTGTATTAAAATCTGGCTCTCCCACACCAAGAGAGATAACACCTTCAACTTCGCTTGCTATGTCAAAAAATTTTCTAATTCCAGAATAAGGTATATTTTGTATATGTTTTGATACTAAACTCAAGGTGTTATAATAATCCTTTCATCATTTGGTGTGCTTTCATCTATTATAACTCCATGGTCTTTATATTTTTTTAATACAAAATGTGTAGACGTACTAAGGACACAATCAAGTGTAGCCAGTTTGCTAGAAACAAAAGAAGATATATCTTTAATATTTTTACCTTCTACTACTATTAAAAGGTCAAATGTACCAGACATAAGGTATAATGATTTAACTTCATCAAAGCTATATATTCTTTTTGCTATTTTATCAAAGCCTTGTTCTCTTTGAGGAGTAACTTTAACCTCTATTAATGAAGTAATATATTCTCCTTCTTTATTTGTTTTATCCCAATTTATAAGTGTAGTATATCCGCATATAGTTTTGTTTTTTTCTAAATTTTTAACAGTATTTTCTATATTTTCTTTTGTTGTATCTAGCATTTTTGCCATATCATCAAAAGAAATTCTACTATTTTTTTCTAATAATTCAAGTATAGTATTTTCCATAAAAATCTCCTTATGCATCAAATTTTTTTATAAAACCAATACCAATAGCAGTGGCTCCTGTATGGGCTCCTACAGTTATTCCTATATCAAATATAGGGTAGCTTAAGTTAATGTTATATTTTTCATTTAGTGCTTTTTCAAGCTCTATCGCTTCATCTTTACAATAGGCGTGTGCTATTGCTATTTGATATTTACTAATATCTTCATTTATATATTCATCAAATATTTTTAAAACTTCTGAAAGGGATTTTTTTCTACCACGTACTTTAGAGTGGGGTTCTAATACACCATTTAATAATAATAGTATAGGCTTTATATTAAGTAAACTTCCAGCCAGTGCAGAGGCTTTTCCTATTCTGCCACCTTTTTGAAGATGTTCTAATGAGTCTATTGTAAAGATTATAATACCTTCTTGTTTTAAACTTTCCATTTTTTCATATGTTTCTTCTAAAGAAAATCCAGCTTTTTGCATTTTTGAAGCTTCTATAACTAATAAGCCTTGAGCGACTGTAGCTTTTTTAGAATCAATAACTAATATTTTTCTATCTGGATAATCTTCTAACATAATATTTGCAGCATTTATAGCGCTTTGATATGAACCACTAAGTTCAGAACATAATGTAAAACACAATATATCTACACCATTTTCTAAATGTTTTTTAAAATAATTACTGTAATCTTCCATAGATGGTAAAGATGTTTTTGGTATTATTTTTTCATTAGTTACTTTTTTATAAAAATCATTTATATTAATATCTATATTTTCTTTTAAATAATTTTCTTTATCGAATGAAACATAAAAAGGAACTACATCTATATTATATTCTTTTTTTAAATCTTCTGGTAAATCACAAGAACTGTCTGATAAAATAACAAAATTATTCATACAAACCTCCTAAATTAAATAAATTATAATATAATTTTAAGTATATGTATAAATAATGTCAATAATTTATTTATATATTAATAAAAATTAAAGATAATAAAAGTAAATAGGAAAAATTAAAAGAAAAATAAAGATATAAAAATTTATTAAAAAATAAAGAATAAATAAAAGCCTTGAAAAAAGCCATTGACATAAATAAAAAGAGTTAATATATTTATTTTATATATAAATAAAAAGATAAAAAATAGCTAAATATGTTTAAAATGCTTTAATTTAGGACTTTTAATTATTATAATTATATGATATAATACATATAATTTTTTTGATAATATTATTTATATTATCAAATTTATTATATTTAATATTAATTTTTTAGGAGTGTGATTTTATTTGGATCCTGCCAACTTGCAGATTATAATCTTAGTAGTTCTAATTGTTTTATCAGCATTTTTTTCTATGTCAGAAACAGCTCTTACATCTATAAGTAAGATAAGGCTTAGAACTATGATTGATGAAAATGTTAAAAATGCTAAACTTATACAAAGTGTTTTAGAAGAGCCAGGCAAGCTTTTAAGTGCAATATTAATAGGTAATAACCTTGTTAATATTGGTGCATCTTCTCTTGCTACAGCCATTATTGTAGATAAATATGGTAGTAAAGGGGTTGGTATTGCAACTGCTGTTCTTACAATAGTTATTCTTATATTTGGAGAAATTACTCCAAAAACTTTTGCAACAAAAAATGCAGAGAAAATTTCTCTTTTTGTTATAAAAGCTATTAAATTTTGTATGATAATTTTTACACCATTTATATTTATTTTGAATATTATTACAGGTTTTATATTAAGACTTTTAGGTGTTAAAAAAGATGAAAAAACTCCAATTATTACAGAATCTGAGCTTATTACTATGGTTAACGTTAGCCACGAAGAAGGAGTTTTAGAAATAGATGAAAGAGAAATGATTAACAATGTTGTATATTTTGCCAATAGTGATGCAGAGGATGTTATGGTTCCTAGAACAGATATTATAGCAATTAATGTAGATGCAACACAAGAAGAACTTACAGCTTTGTTTAAAGAGGAAACTTGTTCCAGAATGCCAGTATATGATGAAACAATAGATAATATAATAGGTATAATTTCTTTAAAGGATTTATTATTTGTAGATAAATCTAAAGATTTTAATATAAGAGATTATATGAGAGAACCTTTCTTTACTTATGAATCTAAATGTCTTAAAGAACTTTTTGCAGAAATGCGTATAAATAGGATACCTATGGCAATTATTTTAGATGAGTATGGAGGCACATCAGGTATAGTTACTCTTGAGGATATGCTAGAAGAAATAGTAGGTGACCTTGCAGATGAGTATGATGAGCATGATGAAGAAATAAAACTTGTAAGGGATAATGAATATATTATTGAAGGGACTACAAAAATAGAAGATGTAAATGAAATTTTAGGAACAAATTTTAAATCTGAAGATTTTGATTCTATTGGTGGTTTTATTATAGAAACTTTTGGAAAGTTTCCAGATAAAGGAGATTCCATAAAAATAGATAATGTTAAATTTATAATAGAAGAAATTGAAAAAAATAGAATAGAAAAACTTAGGTGTTTAATAAATATTATAGAAAATGAATAAAAAATAAAAGGTGTTTAAAAACACCTTTTATTTTTTATTCATTTTATTTTCATATAAATATCTTGCTATATATATAACAGGTGTATCCAATATACTTGTTATTATAAATATAACATAGCTAGATATAAATATATTTATTAATGTTTTAATATCGTATGTACCATAAAATGCAAAAAATGTAAATAATAAAGAATTTATAAGCTGGGACGTTAATGTAGAACAATTATTTCTAACCCATAGATACTTTCTTTTATCACCACTTATTTTTTCTGTAAAATACCACCATTTATGATATATCCAGACATCAAAAAATTGACTTATAGCATAAACTACTAAACTAGATAACATAATCCTAGGTGTATTAGAAAAAAGCATTTTAAAGGGCTCATCCAATCCATTAGTAACATCATATAATAACCAACTTTGAGATAAAATAACAAAAGATATAGATGTTAGTATACCTGTTAATACAGCATTTTTAGAACTTTTTTTACCATAAAATTCGCTTAATATATCTGTTGCTAAAAAACTAGCTCCAAATAATACATTACCAAGAGTTTGTTCTAAAGAAAAAGCTTTTACAACTAACAAAACTTCTATATTAGCAGTTATTGTAGCAAAAACTGTAAAACATAAAAGTCCTTTTTCTCCAAAGGAATAAAACCATATTAAAACAAGACCATAAATAATAAAGATTGATAATATTAAAAGAATTTCATTACTAATCATTTTTATTACCTCCAACACCAAAATCTACATTGTTTAATAAAATATCTATTCTATCATTATTTTTATATATAGGGTAAATATAGTTAATAAAATTTTTAATTGTGTTAGGATCAGGTTTAATTTTAGTTTTATTTTCAACCATTATATTTATACACACTCTTTCAAAGTTTTCAAGACCTATAGCTATATCTTTAAGCATAAAATCTAAACTTTGTCCAGCTAAACCTTGTAATAAGCATACTTCATCAAAATAATCTTTTATTTTATTAATATCTTTTTCTTCTATTCCTTTATTTAAAAAACTTTCTCTATAATAATAATCAAATGTTTCTATACCTATTTTAGTTTTTACTTTTATTCCAATATTTTTAAAATAATTTTTTAAATTTGGTATTTCATCTTTATGAGCCCAATGACATTCAAAGTGTAATGTATTAATATTTTTTTGTATGCATACATCTTCAATTTTTTTCATAGTTTTTTTATCTAGGTCTACGAAACTACCAGAATTTATAATTTCTAAAGTTTTATATTGTCCAGTGACTTTATTTAGTTCTTTTTCATTTATTTTAAAACAATAATCTTCATCTTTGCTAAAATCAGTATGGTAATCGCAAAAGCTACATTTTTTCCATTTACAACCATTACCTATAAGAAGTAATATTTCTCTTTTGTTTTTATATTCTATTTTAGAGTACCTAATTAAGTTGTCCATAAAATCCTCCATTTTTAAGACAGTTAAAACCTAAAACTAACGTCAAATTAAAAATAAAAAATTTTAAGACAAAAATCAATTTTTTGGATACTTTTGTATTAAAAAACATCTATTTCTATAATCTTTATTTATAAAAATTTATATTTTAATTGTAATATAAAAAGAGCTATATACATAGCCCAAATTAACATAAAAAAATCAAAAGCATAGCTTATTATAAAGATTTAATTTGACCTAGTTTTGTTTAAAGACAGGAGGGTTTCGAACTGTCTATATATAATTTTAACGATAATTTTTATTATCGTTAAAATTATATCATACATAAATTATAAATGCAATATATAACTACATCATTTTTATAAATTCTTTTTTTAGTCTACTAATTATTCTTTTTTCTAGTCTAGATATGTAAGATTGAGATATACCAAGTATATCAGCAACTTCTTTTTGAGTTTTCTCTATGCCATCAGAAAATATACCGTATCTAAGTTCTATTATAATACGCTCTCTTTTATCTAATTTTTTTATAGCTTTTTTTAAAAGGTCTTTATCTACTTCTTCTTCTAAATTTTTATATATAATATCTACATCTGTACCTAATATATCAGATAATAATAATTCATTACCTTCCCAATCAACATTTAAAGGTTCATCTATTGATATTTCTGTTTTTGTTTTTGTATTTCTTCTAAGATACATAAGTATTTCATTTTCTATACATCTAGTAGCATATGTAGCTAATTTTATATTTTTGTCACACTTAAAGGTGTTAATAGCTTTAATAAGACCTATACTACCTATAGATATTAAGTCTTCTACATTAACACCTGTATTTTCAAATTTTCTAGCTATATACACGACAAGTCTTAAATTCCTTTCTATAAGCTTAGACTTTGCCATTTCATCTTCGTCTGTACCTAAAAGAGATATTATTTCTGCTTCTTCATCATTTGTTAATGGTTCAGGTAATACATCTGTACCACCTATATAAAATATACTATCGTCATCTTCTTCTTTAAATATATTTATAATATTTTTTAATATACTTTTCATAGTAAGCATAACACCACCTCCATTTTAATTTTTAGTTAAAACAATTTATTAGCTCAGGGTTTAAAAGGGCATTATAAAAGTTATCATTTGATAGGTTAAAATTTGATATGGCTACAATAACATCTTTTAATACAATTTTATTTTCTATATGTATCTCTAATTTATCTATTTTTGTACCTATTAACATTCCATTTTCTTTACCAACACTTTTAAATGGTATAAGTCGTATATCAGTTGTATATCCTAGTTCTAATAGTTTATTCAAATTATCTTCTTGTTTTTCATAAAAAATAACTTTTAATTTTTCTGGAAGTATTGGTTTTATGGCAACAAATTCTGCTATTATAACAGGTTTTTTAGTTATAGGCTCTTTCAAATTATTGCCAGTATCTAAAAGTGCATTTAATGTTACATTAGTATCATTTTTATATAGTGTAATATTATAAAAGCTTTGTTTTTTTATAAAAATTCTTTTATACCAATTTAAAAAAATTTTAATTATTATATATGTACATATTATAGATATAATTAAAAATTTTAATGGTAAATATTGTAGAGTAGTAGTTAAAAAATAGTTAAAATTTGTATAATAAAAAAGTGCTATACTTCCACCACCAATACAAAATGATACTATATTTACCAATAAAAATATTTTTAGAAAGTCTTTAATGTTTTTTGGTTTAAAGCTAATAAAAATAGATAAAATAAAAATTAAAAATATTATAAAAATACTTAAAATCTTGTTATATGGTATAAAAATAATGGTTAATATATAAAGGAGTGTTGCAAAAATTGCACCAAATGCAATCCTTTTTAAAGAAATTCTATTTTTAATAAGTTTATTTACTATAAAAAATATAAAGTATACCATAATGAAATTTATTAAAAATAAAATGTCTATATAAATTTCTATTTGCATTAAATCCCCCCAAAAGCTTTTATACATAAAATTATATATATAAATGAAAGAAAAATTTGCTATATTTTGGACTTATAATATAAAAATAGATCGACATTTACATAAAAAAAAAGAGCTATAAGCTCTTATTTTTTGTACGTTCATCATAATCATCTAAAAAGTTATATGAAGTGTCATCTTTATGATAGCCAATAATTGTGCTTAAATTGACATTTTCTACACTATTAAAGATATTTTTTTCTATGTTAGGGTTATCTTCTCTAAGTTTTCTTATAAGATTTTTTATATTTTGACGTGTAGAACCACTTTCTTCTTTGTTAGTATAGTCTATTTTTTCTGTAAATCTACAACCACATCTTAAAAAGTTTAAATTATGGTATTTAGCCCAAGCTATAATATCTTCTTCTCTAACCATATACATAGGTCTTATAAGCTCCATACCTTCAAAATTAAGACTATGAAGCTTTGGCATCATAGTTTGTATTTGTCCTCCATATATCATACCCATAAGAATTGTTTCTATAACATCATCAAAATGGTGCCCTAATGCTATTTTATTACAACCAAGCTCTTTAGCTCTACTATATAAATGCCCACGACGCATTCTAGCACAAAGATAACAAGGATTTTCTTCTATATCTATAACTATATCAAAAATGTCTGTATCAAAAACATTAATAGGTATATTTAAAGTTTTAGCATTATTTAAAATTTGTTTAAGGTTTTCTTCGCTATATCCTGGATTCATAACTATAAATTTTAAATCAAAATGGAATTTTCCATGTTTTTGTAACTCTTGCATAAGTTTAGCTAAAAGCATAGAATCTTTTCCACCAGATATACAGACGGCTATTTTATCATTTTCTTTTATAAGATCGTATTTTTGAACACCTTTTATAAATCCACGCCATATAGTTTTTCTATATTTTTTTATAATACTTCTCTCTATTTCACTGTGTTTTTTATTTTCCAAAATATTCCTCCTATGTTTTTATTCTATAATAAGATTTTTAAATTTTTTATAAATTTTTTTTAAGTTTTTATTATCAGTAGCTAATATTTTTATTATTTTATCATCATAAAAATTAAATAGTATATATTTGTTAGTGTCTAAAAAAAATACTGATGAAAATAGTTCATTAAAGCCATCATTATTTAAAAATAAAATTTCTTTAATAAGATTTTTAATTTTTATTTGTTCATTAGATAAATCCCAATAAAATGTTATTGTTTCTTTTAAAACATTATCTTTATTTTTATAAAGATATTTTTTTATATGAGTAGGCTTTTTTAATTTACATATATCAATAAATCTGTTTAAAACATTTATGGAATTTTCTAAATTATGAGAGTTATCTTCAATATGTAAAAAATTTATTTTAAATATTAAAACATCAAATTTAAAACACTTATATATTTTTAAAGCATTTTTAAAACCATTTTTATAATTTACTATATTATCACAAGTTAAAATATTTATATACATTTTATTTGTATAATTTATAGGAAAGTTTATATCTAATTGTTTAAAAGTATTTTTTATTTTAGATATCATCATAGTTTTTAATCTCCAATATTATCTAGTTATTAATGCTACACATTCTATATGGGTAGTCATACAAAACATATCAACAGGTTGTATTTTATCTAACTTAAATCCAAATTTTGATAAATAGGCTATATCTCTAGACAATGTAGAATTATCGCAAGATATATATACAAGTTTTTTTATAGACGTTTTAATTATAGAATCTAATAATACTTTATCACAACCTTTTCTAGGTGGATCTACTACTATAACATCTGGACATATATTATTTTCAAAAATTAGCTTTGGTATAATATCCTCAGATCTTCCAATAAAAAATTCTGCATTATTTATATTATTAAGCTCTGCATTGGATATAGCATTTTTTATAGCATCTGGCACAATTTCTATACCATATACTTTTTTACATTTTTTAGCTAAAAATAGAGATATAGTGCCTATACCACAATAAGCATCGAAAACAATTTCATTACCAGTTAGGTTACAAAAATTTAAAGCAGTTTCATATAAAACTTCTGTTTGAATAGGATTTACTTGATAAAAAGAAAGGGGAGATATATTAAATTTTAAATCTTTTATATAGTCTACAATATATCCTTTACCTAAAATAGTTTCTACTTTATCACCTAAAATAACATTATTATTTTTTGTGTTATAATTTATAACAATGCTATCTATATTAGGTATATCTTTAAAATTTTTTATAAGTAAATCTCTATATAAAAATTTATTGTTATTTATTACGACACATATTAAAAGTTCATTTGTTTTGTTTGCTATTCTAGTTACTATATGTCTTAAATCACCTTTACCTGTATTTTCATTATATATAGAAATATTACTTTCTTTTATAAAATCTTTAATTTTTTGTATAATTATATTATTTATAGGGTTTTGTATAAGACAATTATCAATATTTATTATATTATGAGATCTAGGTCTATAAAATCCTATATTAACTTTATCTGTAAAATTTATAGGAAAACTAGCTTTATTTCTATAATTAAAAGGGTTATCAATACCAATAGCTTTAGGAACTTTTATGTTTTCTATTTTTGCAATTTTTTTAAGATTAGTCTGGATAAATTTAGATTTTATATTAAGCTGTTCATCATAAGAAAGGTGAAGAAGATTACAACCACCACATTTACCAAAATTTTCACATATAGGATTTATTCTATAAGGGGAAGGTTTTATTATTTTTATAAGTTTACCATAGCCATAATTTTTTTTAACTTTAATAATTTTTATATTAACAGTTTCGTTAGGTAATGCACCATCTACAAATATAGTAAAATTATCTATTTTTCCAATTCCCTCTCCATTTATTCCTATATCTATTATATCTATATTAAAATAAGCATTTTTTTTAATTTCCATTTTTGTTACCTTTTTTATTATCTATTTTATCTGAATTTAAGTATTGTTGTAAAGCTTTAGCCAAAAGCTTTTCATCTGTTATATTTAATACTTTTTCTATATTTTTTTTATCAAAATTTTTAGATTTTTCATTCATAAAATCACCACTAATATTAAAGTTTATTATAAAATTCACAAACAGTTTGCCTACACATACAATATCTACAATGAACAAAGCTACATTCAGCTTCTCCTTCTCCTGTTTTTAGCATATAACGCATATCTTCTAAAACATTTAAAAGATATTTTCTTAAATATCTTGTATTCCTTACAATAAAACAATAGTCGCTATATATAAGTTTACCTTTTTTTACTTTATAACCATATAAATCTTCAATAATAAGAAAATATGCTACAAGTTGTAATAAATCTCCTGTATGTGGTATAGGGGCATCTTTTATAGTACCACTTTTAAGCTCTATTACATAACAAGTTTTAAATTTCTTATATACAAAGTCTGGTTTACCTTGTATATTATATTTTTTTGAAAAAAGTAATTTTTTATATATAACATTAGGTTTTTTCTTTTTTGTATTTTGATCTGTATAAAACAGAGTATAACCAAATGGTGCTAAACTTTTAGAACTAGTTTTTTTTATACTTTTAGGCCTTATTAAAAGAAAAAATAATAAAGGTAAAAATAGTATTATAAAATCCCACATATTTTAAGCCCCAATAATAGTAAAATAATAAATGCAAATAATATTAAGGATAACAACAAAATCTTGGATATTAGTTTATTTTTTCTTTTATCTAAAAAACTATCGTGAAAATCTACACCTCTTTTAAAATTATTAATTGTTTTATATTGAAAGTTTTTTCCTTCACTCCGCTTTTTATATCTTTCTCTAATGTATTTTCTGCCATATAACCTTTCATAATACCAGCTATATTCACAGTAACAATATTTATTTATCTCATTAGCAGATATTTTTTCATCACTATTATACATTAAAAATTAGACTTTCTAATATTTCTGGCTAACATTTTATGATAACCAACCCAATTACCTGTTGTATTATCAGAGATAATAGCTTCTTCATACATTTTAAGTTTTGCATCTAATTCATCTGCACAATGTAAGATAAATGCCTCTACAGTTTTTGGTCTTTTTGGAGAGCCAAATTCATATTCTCCGTGATGAGAAATTACACTATGTTTTAAAAGCGATTGTAATTGATGAGGAAAATCTGGTATTTTGTTACATTCTTTTGTTATGAGTTCAGTTCCAATTATTATATGACCTAAAAGTTGTCCATCATCTGTATAGTCGTTATCTGGAAAAGGAGAAAGTTCAAACATTTTACCCACATCGTGTAGAAGGGCAGATGATAATAGTAAATCTCTATTTACATAATCATAATGATTAGATAAGAAATTACATATTTCACATATAGATAGACAATGCTCTAAAAGTCCTCCCATATAGTTATGGTGCATACTTTTTGCAGCAGAATGTTTCTTGAATCTTTCTCTTAGTTCATCATTTTTTATATAAATATTTTCTAGTAGCGTTTTAAGATGATTATTTTGAAAACTGTATATAATATTTACAATTTTTTGGTAAAGGTCTTCTATATTTTTATCAGTAGATGGTATATAGTCCATAGGGTCATATTCACCTTCTTGGCTACGTCTTATTTTTTTTATATTTAGTTGTGGTTCATTTTGATATGATAAAACAGCAGCATCTATTTTTATAAAATCATTTTCTTCAAAACTTTGGATATTATTATTAAGATCCCAGACTTTTGCGTTTATAGTGCCAGTTTTATCTTGAAGTAGTAAAGAAAGATAGTTTTTACCAGCACGTGATTTTAAAGTTTGCTTTTTTTTACAAAGATAGTGCTCTATTACATTTTCATCTATTTTCAAATCTGATATATATCGCATTAATAGTCCTCCAAATATTTTATAATATAAATATACTATGTAAATAGGAATTAGTCAAATTTTTTAAGAGCCTTGTCACTAGAATAATTAAAAAGTTTTCCTTGAAATCTATTTTCATTAATCATTTTTTGTTCTATCATATCCTTTATTTTCCACCAGCTCATACCCCAATTTGAAAATAGGGTAAATTCTTCTGGAGCTCTTCCTATAATTCTCTGTATAGCTATTTTAGGGGATAAATATTCCAAAAAAGTGATAGCTTTTTCGATATAATCTTCAACTGGTAGCATAGAAAATTCCTTATTTAAGTATTGTTTAGCAAGGATAGTGTTTTTTTCTATGTATAATGCGTGTATTTTAACAAAATCTGTATTTAAAATAGATAATATTTTTGCTGTTTCTATTGTGTCTTCTATTGTATCCCAAGGAAAATTTAATATAACATGTGTACAAATATTAAACTTATAAGATTTTATAATATTTACAGCTTGTATATATTCTGCCAAAGTATGACCTCTGTTTATTTTGTTTAATGTTTTATAATTTGATGTTTGTAGGCCTAGCTCAATCGTTATATCAATATTATAATTTTTTTTTATTTCTTGTAAAATATCTAGGTAATCCTTATTTATACAATCTGGTCTAGTAGATATAGATATATCAACTATGTCGTCTATTATAGCATCATTTACATATTTTTTAAATAGTTCAAGGGGAATATATGTATTTGAATAACTTTGAAAATATGCTATGTATTTTTTTGCTTTATATTTTTTTAATATAAGCTCTTTGTTTTTTAAAAGTTGATCTTTAACGGATAAACTGGAAGATAAGTTTTCAAAACCTACTCCTTCATCTCCACAATAAGTACACCCCCCAAAGCCTAAATTTCCATCTCTATTTGGGCAATTAGTTTCTTTTAATGAAATAGGGAGTTTATAAACTTTTTCCCCATATTTTTCTTTTAAATATTTTGAATATTCTTTATACATAAAATACCTTTCTATCTTATAATAATTTATATAGTAATAGTATAATTTTTTATTTATTATATAAAATTATATTAACAATTATATTAAATTTAAATTATATTTGCAAGAAAACTATTGACAATAACTAGAATTTTTTGTTAATCTAAAAAACAGAGTAATTTTTTTGGTATTTATAAAAATAAAAATATAAAGAGGTAGGAGCTTTATGGCAAAAAATAATATAAAAAAAGTATCTGAATATGGTAATGATAGTATTACATCTTTAAAAGGTGCAGATAGAGTAAGACTAAGACCAGCCGTAATATTTGGCTCTGATGGTATTTTAGGTTGTAAACACTCTATTTTTGAAATATTATCAAACTCTATTGATGAGGCAAGAGAAGGATTTGGTAATTTAATTAAAATATCTTATTTTAAAGATAAATCTATATGTATAGAAGATAATGGTAGGGGCATACCAGTAGATTATAATTCTAAGGAAGATAGATATAATTGGGAACTTTTGTTTTGTGAGCTTTATGCAGGTGGTAAATATCTTAATAACAGTGGAGAAAACTATGAATTTAGCTTAGGGCTTAATGGTCTTGGACTTTGTTCTACACAATATAGCTCAGAATATATGGATGTAGAGATAATTAGAGATGGATTTAAATATACATTACATTTTGAAAAAGGTGAAAATGTAGGAGGTCTAAAAAAAGAAAAAACTAATTTAAAATCTACTGGTAGTAAAATACATTGGCGTCCAGATAGAGAAGTTTTTACAGATATAAATGTAGAAATAGATTACTTTAAAGAAATATTAAAAAGACAATGTGTTGTAAATGCTGGGCTTAAATTTGAACTTTATGATGAAGAAACAGACGAAACATTTAATTTTTGCTATGAACAAGGTATAAAAGACTATATAAAAGAAATATCAAGTGATAAAAGCTTTACAGAGCCAGTTTATTATAGTCATGAAACAAAGGGTAGAGATAGGGAAGATAAAGAAGAATATAAGTTAAAATTTGAAATGGCATTTGCTTTTAATAATGAAATAAACGTTGTAGAATACTATCATAATTCAAGCTTTTTAGAGTATGGCGGTTCTCCAGATAAGGCTGTAAAATCTGCTTTTGTTTTTGCAATAGATAAGTATATAAAGTCTAATAGCTTGTATAAAAAAGACGAAAAAAAAATAGTTTATTCTGATATTGAGGATAGCTTAATTATGGTTATAAATTCTTTTTCTACACAAACAAGTTATGAAAATCAGACTAAAAAAGCTATAACAAATAAGTTTATACAAGATGCTATGACAGATTTTTTAAAAGAACGCCTTGAAGTTTACTTTATAGAAAATAAGGCAGATGCAGACAAAATAGCAAATCAAATATTAATAAATAAAAGAAGTCGAGAAACAGCAGAAAAAACTAGAATAAATATTAAAAAGAAGCTTACAGGCTCATTAGATATGAATAACAGAGTTGAAAAATTTGTTAATTGTAGGTCTAAAGATATTACTAAAAGAGAAATTTATATAGTTGAAGGGGATTCTGCTCTTGGTGCTTGTATGCAAGGACGTGATGCAGAGTTTCAAGGGATAATGCCCGTAAGAGGAAAAATATTAAACTGTTTAAAAGCTAATTATGATAAAATATTTAATAGCGATATTATAATAGATTTATTAAAAGTACTTGGTTGTGGTGTTGAGTTAAAAACTAAACATAATAAAGAGCTTAATAGTTTTGATTTAAGTCAACTTAGATGGGATAAAATTATAATATGTACAGATGCCGATGTAGATGGGTTTCAAATAAGAACACTTATTTTAACTATGCTTTATAGGTTAGTACCTACATTAATAGAAGAAAAAAAGGTATTTATAGCAGAGTCGCCTTTATATGAGATTACAACAGGTAAAAAAACATTTTTTGCTTATTCCGAAAAAGAAAAAGTAGATATAATAAGCAAAGTAGATGGCAAATATCATATACAACGCTCTAAAGGGCTTGGCGAAAATGAGCCAGAGATGATGTGGCAAACTACTATGAATCCAAAAACAAGAAAGCTTGTACAAGTTTTGCCAGAAGATATAGAAAAAACAAAGGAAATGTTTGAGATGTTACTTGGAGATAATTTAAAAGGAAGAAAGGAATATATAGAACAAAATGGACATAAATATATAGACCTTACAGATGTTTAAAATATATGATATAAGGAGCGTTTATGAATAATTATATAGAACAACCAATAACAAAAACATTAGAAACAAACTATATGCCTTATGCTATGAGTGTTATTATATCTAGAGCTATACCAGAAATAGATGGATTTAAGCCTTCTCACAGAAAGTTATTATACACTATGTATCAAATGGGGCTTTTAAAGGGGAATAGAAGAAAATCTACAAATGTAGTTGGAGAAACAATGAAGCTTAACCCTCACGGTGATATGGCTATATATGAAACCCTTGTAAGGCTAACAAGAGGAAATGATGCTTTGCTTACGCCATTTATAGATTCTAAAGGTAATTTTGGAAAGCAATTTTCTAGAGATATGGCTTTTGCAGCATCTAGATATACAGAAGTTAAGTTAGATAATATATGTCAAGAAATATTTAAAAATATAGATAAAAATACAGTAGATTTTATAGATAATTATGATGGAACTATGAAAGAGCCTGTACTTTTTCCTACTACTTTTCCTAATATATTAGTTACAGCTAATCAAGGTATAGCAGTTAGTATGGCTAGTTCTATTTGTAGTTTTAATCTTAAGGAAGTTTGTGATGCTACTATAAGATTTATTAAAAATGAAAAGGTAGATATTAAAAAATATCTTAAAGCACCAGATTTTTCTAGTGGTGGAGAGCTTATATATAATGAAAAAGAAATAGAAAATATATATAAAACAGGACGTGGAAGTTTTAAGCTTAGAGGTAAATATAGATTTGATAAGAAAAATAGCCTTATAGAAATTTATGAAATACCATATACTACAACCATAGAGGCTATTATTGATAAAATTATTAGTCTTGTAAAAAGTAATAAAATTAAAGAAATAAATGATGTTAGAAATGAAACAGATAAAAATGGACTAAAAATAGCTATTGATATTAAAAAAAGTGCTAATCCAGAACTTCTTATGCATAAATTATATACTATGACTACTTTAATGGATAGTTTTAGCTGTAATTTTAATGTGCTTGTTAAAGGTACACCTAGGACTATGGGTATAAAACCTATGCTTACAGAATGGCTTGAATTTAGGATAGAATGTATAAAAAGACAGACAGTATATGATTTAGAAAAAAAGAAAAACAAGCATCATCTTTTATCTGGGCTTGCTAAAATATTATTGGATATAGATAAAGCTATTAGTATTATTAGAGATACAGAAGAAGATAGTATGGTTATACCAAATCTTATTAAAGGATTTAATATAGATAAAGAACAAGCGGAATATATAGCAGAAATAAGGCTTAGAAATCTTAATAAAGAATATCTTTTAAATCGTATAAAAGAACGTGAACAATTAGAACAAGATATGAAAGATTTACAGGAGATATATGAAAGAGAAGAGCTTATTAAAGATATAATATGTGCAGAACTTAAGGAAATATCTAAAAAGTATGGAAAACCTAGAAAAACAGAAATAATATATCACGAAGAAGTAAAAGAAATAGAGGAACACGAACTTATAGAAGATTACACTGTTAGATTTTTCTTGACAAAAGAAAATTATTTTAAAAAGGTTACTTTAGTATCTTTACGTTCTTCAGGAGAACATAAATTAAAAGATGAAGATATTATTATACAAGAAATAGAAGCTAATAATAAATCTGAAATAATATTTTTCTCTGACAGAGCCAATGTATATAAAATAAAGGCTTATGATATACCAGAAGTTAAAGTTAGTAATATAGGGCATTATCTTCCAAATCTTTTAAATATGGAAGATAATGAAAATATATTATATTTTGTTGTAACAAATGATTATAAAGGTCATATGATATTCGCATTTGAAAATGGTAAAATATCTAAAATACCTTTAGAAGCTTATCAAACAAAAGTAAATAGGAAAAAGTTGATAAATGCTTATAGTGATAAACATAGGTTGGTAAATATTAAATATATTTTAGACGATATAGATATAGTTTTAGTTAGAGATAATGATAAAGCTCTTTTATTAAATACTAGTCAAATAGAAGAAAAAGCTACAAAATCATCAGTGGGTGTTAATATTTTTACTATTAAGAAAAATAATAAAGTTACATTTTGTCTAGAAAAAGATGAATTTTTATCTTATGATATAGAATATTACCGTACTAAAGAGATACCTTCTAGTGGACATTTTATATTAGATAAAGATAAAAATAAAAACAACTTCTTAAAATAAAGTTATAAAAAGAGACTTTTTTACATATATTTTTATAAAAATAAATATATGGGAGGTCTTTTTTTATATGGAAATTTTAAAAAAAGGTATCACGATAGATAAGAAAATAGGAAAAGAAACTAGCCAAGTTTTAGTAGAAGGAGATATTATTGTTCCAGATACTAAACCAGATATAGATATGGTTTTAGAGGCTAATGGTTCAGCATATATAGATAGTAAAGATATAGTTAATGATAGAGTTACTTTTAAAGGAAACTTAGACATAAATGTTTTATTTATTGCAAAAGGGGAAAATAAACCTATATATAATATGCAATCTACATATCCTATTAATGATTTCATAAATATTGAAGGTATAGATAAAAATATGACGGTATTTACTACTTGTAATATTACAAACTTGGACTATAAGCTTATAAATGATAGAAAAGTAAGTTTTAGAGCTATTTTAGATGTTACATCTGAAGTTTTAGCTAAAGAGAATATAGAGGCTGTAACTACAATAGATGGGCTTGATGAAAAACAGATGAAAGTAACAAATATAAATGTAAATAAAGTTGCTTGTACAAAGTTTGACCGTTTTAACATAAAAGATGATATAGAAATATCAAGTGGTAGACCTAACATAAAAGAAATACTGGACATAAATTTTAATATTATTAACAAAGATGTTAGAACTCAATTAGAAAAAATAAATATATCTGGAGATATCAGGGCTTGTATTCTTTATAAAAGTGATGAAGAGGATAGCATTATTACATATTTTGAACAGGATATTCCTTTTAATGGAGTTATAGAAGTAGAAGGTGCTACAGATGATATGATAGGAGATGTATATTTAGATATACAAGAAAAAAATGTTCAGATATTAGAAGATGTAGATGGAGAACCTAGACTAATAGGTGTAGATATTTATGTAGGCTGTAATATTAAAGTTAGCTATGAAGATGAAATGAATATTTTAGAAGATGCTTATGCTTTAGATAAAAAAATTAATATTGAAAAAAACATGCAAAGTTATCCTATGTTAGTTTGCAAAAATAAAAATCAAGCGTCTATTAAAGAAGTTTTAAAGTTAGATGAAGAATGTCCTCCAATTTTACAAGTTTTAAAAGTTTCTGGTAAACCGATTTTAGATAATATAGAAATTTTACAAGATAAGATAGTTGCAGAAGGTATTGTAGAATGTAAAATATTATACATTACTAATAATGATGAATATCCTATGCATTGCTTTACTACTATTATGCCTTATAGTCAAGCTATAGATGCAAAGGGTGCTAATCCTAAAGTAGCTAAAGTCGATATTAATTCTTATATTGAACATATAGGTGTTAATATGATGTCCGATAAAGATGTAGAAGTTAGATGTGCTATAAATTTTGATACTTGTGTTATAAAAGAAAAAGAAATCTCTTTCATAACAGATGTTGTTTTTGAAGAAATTGATGAACAATTTTTAAATAGTATTTCTAGTATGATTATTTATGTTGTACAATCTGGCGATACACTTTGGGATTTAGCAAAAAAATTTAATACAACAGTAGATGATATAGTAGAACTTAATGATATAGAAAATCCTGATTTAATTTATCCAGGTCAGAAATTGTTGATACTTAAAAAAGTTTGTTAAATTAAATATTATTAAACAAAGATAAGATTAAAGTAATAATCTCTTATCTTTGTTTTTATATTGATATAAAAATGGGATATAAATTTGAAAGTACTATTATAGGGGATTTAGTAAATTATATAAAAATTATATAAATTTTACTTATAATAATACACAAATAGTTAGATTGGATTAGAGTCAAATTTTGAATTTTTTTGTTTTATAAAATTTAATATATATTAAACTTAAAAAAAGTATTAAAATGTAAAATGAAAAACTTATTAATAATTTTATATTAATTTTATTATTTGAAAAGCCATTTTGATTAGGCATATTATTATTTTTATTATTAGGATTAAAATCTTTAGGGTTATATTCATTATTTTTATTTAAATTATCTTTTTTATTATCCATATTATTTATAGAACCTAAAGATTGAATATTCAGCCTAGTTTCTAATGTGCCATATTCTGTTGAGGGTTGCATATTATTAAGTTGTAAATAAATGCTTTTAGCTCTATCTTCTCCAAAAATTATTAAATTTTCCACACCTAAATTATATTCGTCTAAACTATAAAATGCTGTTTTATCATTTTTTACATATTCATATATTAAGTCATTTAAATAGTTTATTTTGTTTTTAAAGTAACCACTATTAATATAGTTGTTTACAATATGATCTAAATAAGAATGATATAAATTTTTATATTCATTCACATTTAAAATGCTAGATATTAAAGGCGAATTTTCCATAGTATCTGTAACAGGTGTATCTATTGGAAAGTTTATAACTTTACTTGAATCGTTCATTTGGAAAGTTCCAAAAGAGAGGTTAAAATCCCAAGGCAATATTTGGAAAACCCCATTTTCTTCATATAAGTAATAATTATGTTTCATACTTCCAGCATAACTATCTAAATTTACAAGAAAAGTATTTGCAGCAAAGTATCTTAAAATTTCATCTATATCCAAATATTTATCCATATTTTTACCAGTATCTAAAGATTTCACCATTTTTATATAGTTGTTTTTATCTAGTTCTGTCAACCCTTTTGTTACAATACTATCAAATATTTTGGAATAGCTAGAAGTATTGTCATCTATATAAATAAGAGAAGTTTCTTTATTATTTGATGTTTTATTAGGAAAGTTAAAATTATTATTTGTATTATCTCGTGGTGGGGAGTTATTTTTATATGTATTATTACTAAAATTTTGTGATCTATTTTCATTATCTATGTTATTTTGGGGATTAAAATTATTATTATCTTCATTATAAGGAGATTTTAAACCATTATTATCTTCATTATAAGGAGATTTTAAACCATTATTATCTCTTCTATTATTAGATAAATTATTAGGAGGATTATTAGCTTTATTTCCAACCTTTTCATCACTTTCAGGTTTATAAAGATTTCCATAGTCTTTTCCATAATATCTTTCTAAAAAATCTTCTTCAAGAGTTTCAACTGCTAAGTATAAGCCCCAATCACTATTATTAATTTTTATATTTGCAAAAGCATAAGCAGGTGTATTCACACCTAAAAATTCCATTAAATCATATGAAAGGGATTCTTTCATATAGGTTGTATCACCAAGAGTATTGTTTAAAACCAGTTTTTCTAAACCATATAAATTTTGGTCTGAGATGTATTCGGAAAAATTAATTTTAAAGCTAAATCTATCAGTATCATCATTTGATGCTACTTGTTGTAAGCTAGAGTTACCTTTAGCTCTTATTCCTACATTGTTTATGGTTGTATCATTTATAGTTATATTTGCTACAACATATTTTTCTTCAATGGCATTTTCTATTAAACTTGTAAAGTTTTCTTCAGAAATATCAATATTTATTTGTAATACCTCATCTTTATTAAAGATTTTATTTACATAATCGGGTGTTACTAGAGTTTCAGGTGTAAATTTATTATAAAAGTATATTATAAAACAAAAAAACAAAGCAGTAGATATTAGTACAAAAGATATCGCATTTATATATTTTTCTTTTATCAAAATAAACACCTCCTTTCTTAAATTTAACCCATATAGTCACCATTATAGCTAACTAATACAGCATTTCTAACACCATTTATACTTGAAATAGTATTTATAAATTCTGTTGACATATCATTAAGCCTTACTTCTAGTGAAAACTCTATACCATTATTAGAAACAGTTTTTGATTTAACAATATATTTTTTGCATTTTTCTTTTACAAAACTTAAAATAGTATTTTCTATTTGGTCATTTTCTAAATTAACGATTAATATATAAGGATTATCTTTGATATTTTTATTTACAAAAAGAAGTAAAATTATACCTATAAAAATACTTCCTACAATAGCTAAAGGTAAAAGTCCAGCGCCTAAAACTATACCAACAGAAATGCTCCAAAATAAAAATACTATATCCAGAGGTTCTTTTATTGCAGTTCTAAATCTTACAATAGATAAAGCGCCAACCATACCTAATGATAATACTACATTAGAAGTTACTGCTAATATTATTACAGTAGTAATAAGTGTTAAAGCTAATAAGGAAACACAGAAGCTATTGGAGTACATAACACCTTTAAAAGTTTTTTTATAAATAGTCATAATAAAAGTACCTATTATAAAAGATAAAATAAGTGCTAATATAGTATCTGTTATAGAAAATGTTGTAGTTGTTTCTAAAAAGCTTGATTTAAAAATATCTTTAAATGTCATTAAAATTCCTCCTTTATTATCCATATATACGACATAGAGCATATTTTGAGATTGATGTTTTTGTTCTTTCTCCTAATTGTATAAAATTTGAAATAACTTCTGGTAAAAATTCATCATATTTTACTTCAAATATTATATAATCTTTGTTTATTGGGTTTATTGTTTCAAGGTTACTATTAAAAATATTTGTTGATACAATTCCTGTTTTTAAATTTTTATCAAATGTTAGTCTTACATTTCCAACGTTATAAATATAGGCTTCTCTATCGTAGTCAACAATTGTTTTAGGTTTTAAAAATTCTGTTTTCATTTTAAAATACAACTCTTGAAATAATTTATTATTTGAGTTAATTAAAAAGCCTATATCATTATTTATAATTTTTAAAACTTCTTCTTTTGTTATATCGCAGCTTACTTTTTTACATAAGCCATTTATTTTAGATTTTTTTTCTAACTTTATAAATGTATCATCATCATTATAAAGTCTTATTCTAAATTTATCTCTTTTATTTAATCCTAGAAGCTTTTCTTTTAAAACTTTATCATTAAAGTTATCAAAGTAAATACTTCTTATTTTATATTCAGAAGAGTTTTTATAAACATTTTTATCTAAACTCAAAAATTTAGAAATTTTACCTTTAATTATTAAATAATCATAGTAATTAATGTAATGTTTTAGTTCATTTCTAAAATCCACATTATCACCTCCCTGTTAACACTATAAATCCAAAGTCTTAAAATAATCTTAAATTTTTAAAGTTATTTTAAGATTATTATGCTATAATTAAAATTAAGAGGTGGTTATATGAAAATATTGTTAGTAGAAGATGAAAAAAGACTTGCACAGTCAATAGAGTATATTTTAAAAAAGAAGAAATATATAGTAGATGTTGTTTATAATGGAGAAGATGCTATTGATTATGCATTATCTAAAATATATGATTTAATTATATTAGATGTAATGTTACCCAAAATAAATGGAATAGATGTTTTAAAATTTATAAGAAAAGAAAAAATAACCATACCTATTTTACTTTTAACTGCTAAAAGTTCAACTGAAGATAAAGTTATAGGTTTGGATAGTGGGGCAGATGATTATTTAACAAAGCCTTTTGAAACAGATGAACTGTTGGCCAGAGTTAGGGCTATGTTAAGAAGAAAAGGAGAAATAATAGAAGAAGAGATTAAATTTGAAGATATAAGTCTTAATAATAATAATTACACTTTATATTGTGGGAATAATGAAATACCTTTATCATTAAAAGAATTTAATATAATGAAAATATTAATAAGTAATAATAAAAATACAATAAAAAAAGAGTTTTTAATAGAAAAGGTTTGGGGGTTTGATAAAGACACAGAATATAATAATTTAGAAGTTTACATATCTTTTCTAAGAAAAAAATTAAATTTATTAGGCTCTAAAGTTGAGATTAAAACTGCTAGAGGCATAGGTTATTATTTGGAGGTTTAAATGTTAAAAAAATTAAAAATAAAATTTATATCAGCAGTTGTTATTATAATATCAGTATTAATTATAATAATATTGTTATCTATAAATTTAATTATGATTAATGATATGGAAAAAAGAGTAGTTAAATCAATGAAAGATATAGCAATAAAAGATGGTATTAAACCACCAAGTTTTAATTTAGAACCTTTTAAAGAACAAGATAAATATTTGGCATTAAATTTTATAATAAAATTAGATAGAGATGAGAACATAATAGAAATTATTTATCCTAAAAGTGTTGATATTTCAGATTATGATATAGAAAAAATATTAAATAATATTTTAGAAAATAATGAAATAATAGATTTTAATGAGCAATACTATAAAAACAATAATTTAGCATATTTTTTAATGAATAAACCTTATGGGAAGATAATAGTGTTTGAAGATATAACAAATTTTAATCAAACTAAACAAAATTTAATATATATATCTATTTTAGTATATATTGTTAGTTTTGTAGTGGTTTTTATAATAGCATATTTTTTAACAGAATGGATTATAAAGCCAGTAAAGGAAAACTTTGAATTGCAAAAACAATTTATTGCTAATGCTAGTCACGAATTAAAAACACCGATTGCTATAATATCTACAAATTTATCAATATTAGAAGATGAAAATGAAGATATAAATAGAGAATTTTGGATAGAGGGAATAAAAGATGAAATTTTTAAAATGAATAAACTAATAAATGAACTTTTAGTATTATCAAAAAGTGAAAAATTAAATGAAGTAAAAGAAAAAACAGAATTTAATTTAAGTGATGTTATAACTAATATAATATTTCAATATGAAGCTATTTGTTTTGAAAAAAATAGAATTTTAAAATATAATATTAAAGAAAAGATTTTTATAAATACTAGTAAAGAAGATGTAATTACAATAACTAGGATTTTTTTAGATAATGCTATTAAATATTCTAATAAAAATGATATTGTAGAAATTACTTTAAATGAGCATAAGAATAAAATTGAATTAATTATTTTTAATACTGGAATAGGTATAGAAAATAAATATATAGATAAAATATTTGAACGATTTTTTAGAATTGATTTATCAAGAAATAAGGAGATAGAAGGTTATGGGTTAGGACTTGCTATTGCCAAGAACATAATAGAAAATAATAAATGGAGTGTGTTAGTTGAAAGTGAATATACAAATTGGATAAAATTTAAAGTAAATTTTTAATAATATACTATAATATAAATATAAATGTAAAAGGTTATGATAATAAAGCCTTTTTATGTCTTTATGTTATTATTAAACTAATTTATAAATAAAAAAGTAAGTATTTATATTATAAATACTTACTTTTTTATTTATAGTATAAAACTATAAAATAATAAATCAAAATTATATCTAATATTTTTTAGTTTTATATATTACGGATTTAATGTTATATTGTTGAAATAGTGCAATAATTGCATTTATAGTAACAATAATATAAAATACAGAAATAGATAAACCAGAACCTGTATTTATCATTTGTACTAACCATAATATGCTACCACTTATACCTGAAAAAAATGTTATTAAATAAGCACTTTTATAACAAAATGCGAGTAATAAACAAGAAGTAACAGTAACTACAAAAAAGAAATCGTCTACAATAATATTACTACTACCTAATTTTTGTAATACAAAATACATTATTAAACTAAGTAAAATCATAAATATACTTACTATAAACATTTGCTTTTTATTTAATGACTTCATTATAGATTGTGAAATTTGTTTTTTTCTAGTCCAAGATATATAGCTATATATAGCCATAGGTATTTGTATAACTATCATAAAAAATGCTGTTGCATAAACTTGTGTTTGTATTGATAAAATACCATTTAATACTGCATAAATAATACCAAATATAAATCCAATAGGATTATTTATAGATACTAAAAAATTAAAACAAATACCCATACAAGAATTTATTATAGAAAATAAACTGTCATTACCTATTATGCCAACTAATAAGATTATAGTAACTTGTAGTATTAAAAATTTTTTCATAAAAGCTCCTTTTAAATATAAAATCTTCTAGATTTTTCTAGAAGATTTTATATAATTAATTTATTAAATCATAAATGTTACAATTCTACCAAAGTCATTTTTCATACTATTAAATACAGTATCTACATCTTGATTGTCTTCCATAGTTAAACTATAACAAAACTCTGCCGCACCTGATAAATCCATTTTAAAGTTAGTTTCCCAGATATTATTCATTATCCAAGAATAAACATTTCTTTTATTATTTTCTTCTTTATTATCACAAAGTAATATTGGATGATGTTCTAATTTTCCCATATAAACCATAGGTGCATCTGTTGTATTTATAGCAATATTAGTTTTTTCTCCTTTATAAAATACACCTGTATCGATTAAATAATATTCCATACAAGTACCTTCTATTTGTTCAACACCTGGTTTAAATGTAACTTTACCTTTATCGATAAATGTTTCCTTGTTACCTAAATCAAGAGCTAAAGGTAAGAAAATATTTTCTATATCTTCACTAAATGTTTTAGCTATTTTATATTTAAAATCTATTTTAGGCATATTGTTATAAAGTTTTATAACGATAGAACTAAAATAAGTTCCCTCTAATTTATAAATAAGTTCAATAGTTTTAAATATTTTACCATTATCTATAATTTTAATATCATCTAGTTGCCCTATATATTTTTTAGCGTGTAAACCTCTTATGTTTCTACCAACAAGTCTTCTTTCCTCATAAACATCTGTTCTTATTTCTGTATTTTCATATATAGGTGTAAAAAATTTAGCCTCTCCATCTAAAAGCATTTCTCTATTTTCTTTTTTATTGTAAAAAGAAGTAATACCTTCACCTATTTTATAAGCAATTTTAAAGTAGTCATTTTCTATAAAATAAGGTAATGTATAAGTTATTTTATCATAATCATTTACAATATCTCGTACTCTTTCAGAGCCTGAATAAGCTATTCTAGAATTAATAACATCTTTTTGTTTTTCTATTTCTTCAAAATTATAAATTTTTTCTTCTAAAGGTAAAAACTCATCAATAAAGCTTATTAAAACTCCACGAGGGTGTGAAGAAGTTTGAGCTTCTAAAATCTTTCCTGTTTTATCATCTGTTATTTTAATATCACCAAATCCCCAAACTTCAATATAAAACTCTACAAGACATTTTTTAGCTTCATTAACTGTATTAATAGCTTTAATTTTACCTTGTCTATCATAATATCTTAATTTATCCCCTTTATTATGTAAAATTCTATTTAAGTTTTTAGATACTGCTTCGTGAATTTTAGAAGCATAGCTTATATTTCTCATATCAAGATTTAAAACCATTGTATCATAAGGGTTTGTAATAGTAGAAGAATGTCCCCAAGTATGCTCTGCATAGAGTAAGAAATTATCTTCAGCTTCTCTTTCAAATTTATGATTTATATATTTCTTTTCTGGGTCTAATCTATTACAAAGATTATAAATGTTTTGTGCTTCTTTATAATGTTTTACTGCATATGGTGTACTAGGTACACCGTGCGCCCACCAGTCTGTTAAATCACCTTTATAAGTTTTAGCATTTTTAACTTTATCTTTAATTTTTTCATAAAGTTGTGAAACAGTAACCATTTCTATATTAATAGTATCACTATATTTTTCATTAAATTTAGATATTGTTTCTATTATGTCTGTATTAGGAGGTGCATTATCACTAAACACACCAGAAACAGAAACTGGTATAAAATCATATTCATACCCGTGTTTTTCGCAAAGATTTATATAATCTTCTATATTATTTTTAAGCATTTCTATATGGCTTAACTTTTCACCACTACCAACATAATTTTGTGTCATAAAATTTTGGTGTTTATTTTCGACAAGTCCTAAAACATTGCCTAAATTATAATGTTCACCACTCCAAACAAGTAATTTTTTACCAGACTTGCTTTCCCAGAAATAAGGTTTCTGATTTTGGTATAAAGGATACATACCATGATGACAATGTATATTTGTATAGAAAAACTCAATACCATTTTCTAAAAATACATCTAAACTTCCAAGTGAAATACCATTTACATCAGCATTCATAGCAACATTAACATTTATATCTTTTTCTTTATAAAAATCGCAAAATTCTTTTGTTCTTTTATTTAAAACATCTACATCTACAAGGTCATTAAAATTTAAATATGTAGCAGACAGTCCGATATTACCTTTTTTAATATATTTGATAAAGTCTTCTTTTTCTTTTTCTGTTGCTTCTTCTAAAAATTGCTCTACACAAAAATATGTTTCACAATTCCATTTAAAATTTTTTATAACGCTATTTTCCTCATATGCTTTGTTTAAATCATTAATAATAGATTTTATATAATTAGCTTGATTATATAAAATTTTCTCTTGCAAATCTGTATAACCTATATCTGTATGTGAGTGATGTACTACATATATATTATATTTTTTATTTGACATAAAATAAACCTCCAAAAATTTGATTAAGTTATGTTAAATAATATACACTTTTATAATATATATTTCTAATGATATAAAAACAAACTAATACTATATTGATTTACTTAAAAAATTTTTTATTTACATCTCTATATTGTCTTGGATTAATACCATATTTTTGTTTAAAAATTCTATTAAAATATGACATATTTTCAAAACCACAGTCTAAAGCAATATCTAAAATTTTATCATCTGTTAAACATAATAAAGAGGCTATTTTTTGAATTCTTAAATTATTTATTAAATCTGTTGGGGTAGTATTATAATATTTTTTTAATTGTCTAGTTAAATGTGCTTGAGATTTTCCACAAATTTCTATAAAATAGTCTAATCCTTTAATGTAATTTTCTTCTTTTTGGATTTCTAAATAAGCATTTTTTAACCATTTAGGAATAGTATCTCTATTTTCATCAAAAGATTTTTTAGCTATTATAAAATCATATACTATGCTTTTTATTAAATGAATATTTAATTCCTCTGTATTATCTATTTTATCTAATAATTTAATTTTTTGGTTAAATATATTAAAAAAGTTTTCATCTAATTTAAAAGGTGTATATATACTATCTATATCTACACTTTTTATATCATTAAAACATACTTTAAAAAATTTTTCTTCAAATACTATATTTCTTAATATATTATTTTTATTTTCATTAGTAACTAAATAATGTCTATCTGTTGGTTTTATAAAATGAACATATCCTTTTTTTAAAATAAACTTTTCTCCACTGTTATACTCTATAAAATCTCCGCTTGTTATTGTTATAACTTCATAAAAATCGTGTGTATGATTTCTATTTTTACTATTGCTAGCAAACTTAAAATCTGCCGTATAATAAGGTCTATTATTTATTTGATGAGTGTCCTTAAATTTTAAATAATCCATTTATTATGTCTCCCTAATAAAATAATATTATATAAATTAAAATATATATTTATTTTATTTATGTCAAGTTATATTTTATAATTATTACTTTTTAATAGAAATTTTATGATGGTAAAATAACATTTAAAATAATTACCTATGTATTAACTTTAATAAAAATATGATAAAATTTTATAATAAAAAAATTTATAATAAAAATTTTCTTTTTTTAAAACTTTTTATACCTTTAAATAATCTATAATACAAAAGGAGGTATTTAATATATGAATAGTATTTATAAAAAATTATCTAATCATTTAATACAAAATCAAGATAAATTTTATAGATTATCTTATACTTACTTAAGAAATCAAGATGATGCTTTAGATGTTGTTCAAAATGCAATTTTAAAAGCATTAGAAAAGTATAAAGATATAAGAAATGTAGATGCCATTAATACATGGTTTTACAGAATATTAGTAAATGAAAATTTATTGTATTTAAGAAAAAAGAAAAAAGAAATATGTACAGATGATAATGATTTAGATATATTTTATTTTGAAAAATTTAATGAAAATATTGATATTTATGAAAAAATTAAATTTTTACCAACAGACACACAAACTATAATTATTTTACATTATTTTGAGGATTTAACATTATTAGAAATATCTAAAATTACCAATATAAATTTAAATACTATAAAATCTAAACTTTATGCTGGATTAAAAAAATTGAAGATAGAGTTAAAGGAGGAAGTATTATGAATGATTTAAAAAATGCGAAAGAAAAATATAATAATATTAAAATACCAAAGGAATTGGAGGATACAGTAAGTATTATGGTGAAAAAAAATAAACCAAAAAATAAATTTAGATATGCTTATTCAACAGCAGCAGGGTTATTATTATTTATACTAGTAGGTGTTAATGTTAGTGAGACATTTGCTTTAAATTTTTCAAAAATACCACTAATAGGTAATATAGTTTCAATAGTATCTATACATGGTAAAAAAATAGATAATGATAAAATAATAAATACAGAAATTCCAAAAATATCATCAGAATCAGAAAATGAAAATTTAAAAAATGCAACAGATAAGATTAATGAAGAAATCCAAAGTATCGTAGATGATTATACAAAAGAAGCTGAAAAAAATATAGAGGAATATAAAAAAGCATTTATAGAAACTGGTGGTACAGAAAAAGAATTTGAAGAAAAAAATATAGCAGTAGATGTATCTTATGATATTAAATCTGAAAGTGAAAACCATTTATCACTTGTTTTAAAAGCTAATGAAAACTGGATGAATGCCCATAATGTATCTTATTTTTATAATATAGATTTAAATACAGGTAATAATATAAGTTTAAAAGATATATTAGGAGATGACTATATTAATATTGTTAATAATAGTATAAAATCTCAAATAGAAGAACAAATAGCGAAAGATGAAAATGTAACATACTTTGGTTATGGAGATAGTAACAAAGATATAGATGGATTTGAAACAATAACAGATAAAACAAATTTCTATATAAATAAAGATGGTAATCCTGTTATTGTTTTTCAAAAGTATGAAATAGCACCAGGTTCTATGGGTGAAGTTGAATTTGAAATAAAAAAATAAAAAATTTATTGATTGTTTAAAAACAAAAAAATAAGACTAAATTTTAGTCTTATTTTTTTATTTTTTATGAATTATATTGTATAAAAAATATTTAGTTATACTATAATTTATATAAATTATATTTATAAAAAATTTTTATTAATATAATATTTTAGTTGATATTCATATAGATATAATATATAATTATTAAAAATATATAAAAATTTAATAATAAATAATGTTATAGTTATTAAGAAAGGGAAATTTTTATGAAAATTAGCTTTTTAGAAAATGAATTTTGGTATGGATCTTGTGTTAAATATGGTATGAAAATGCCATTTACAAAAGAAACAAAAGAAATAATAGATTTTACAATAAATAAAACGCCAAATCAAGCTATGCCACTACTGTTATCAACAAAAGGAAGAATTATTTGGAGAGATACAGGTTATAAAGTTGAATTTAATAAAGGTTATATTATAATACCAGATGATTGTATATTAGAAAAAAGTGGAGATACATTAAAAGATGCTTATTTATATGCTATGAAAAAATATTTCCTATTTGAAGAAAAAACACCAGCTAAACAATTATTTGAAAAGGTTATATATAATACGTGGATAGAATTAACTTTTTTCCAAAATGAAAATGATATACTTAATTATGCAAATAATATTATAAGGTCAGGAATGCAGGAAGGTGTAATAATTATAGATGATGGTTGGTCAGAATATTATGGTGATTGGACATTTCATAAAGGTAAATTTAAAGATGCAAAAGATATGATAGAAAGATTACATTTAATGGGTTTTAAAGTGATGGTATGGATATGTCCATATGTATCACCAGATAGTATAAAGTTTAGAGAAGCTAAAAGTTTAGATATTTTAATTAAGGATAAATCAAATGAAGTATTTATTTCAAAGTGGTGGAATGGTTATTCAGCAGTTTTAGATTTTTCTAACCCAAATGCAATAGAATGGTTGGAAAAACAGTTAGAAGCTTTAAAAAATATAGGAGTAGATGGATTTAAGTTTGATGCAGGTGATAGTATATATTATAGAGAAGATAATATTACATATAGAAATGTTAGCCCAAATGAGCAATCAAGGCTATGGGCAAAATTTGGAGAAAAATATTCTTTTAATGAATATAGAGTTACTTTTAAAGCTGGTGGATATGCACTAATGCAACGTCTTTGCGATAAGGAGCATTCTTGGGGTGAGGGAGGTATAGCATCATTAATACCAGATGTATTATTACAAGGTATAACAGGTCATCCATATAGCTGTCCAGATATGATAGGTGGAGGAGAATATTTGAATTTTAAGGAAATGGAAAGCTTAAAATTAGATGAAGAATTATTTGTACGTCATTGTGAAATAGCTTGTTTAATGCCAGCTATGCAATTTTCTGCTGCACCATTTAGGCTCCTAAATAAAAATAATTTTAATTCTATATTAAAAAGTATTGATATTAGAAAAAAATATATACCTTATATAATGGAATTAATAGAAAATGTGCCTAAAACAGGGGAACCCTTAATTAGATATATGTCTTATGAATTTCCAGATGAAAAGGTGGAATGTATAACAAACCAATTTATGCTAGGAAATAAATATTTGGTAGCTCCAATATATGAAAAAAATAAAAATGAAAGAAATGTGTATGTACCTAAAGGATTATGGAAATATGAAGATATAATAATTAATTCAGATGGTAATATTAAAAATTTTAAATCAACATTAGGAGTACCAATAATATTAGAAAGAATCTAACATATCATTATAAGTAATTTAATAAATAAAAGGGTGATTTATTTACACCCTTTTTATTTTTTTACAGTTGTTTATAAGTTTTATTTATTAAAAAGTGCCATAGCACCTATTATTGTACTTTTCGATGTATCGTCTGTTAAGTATATTTTAGGATTATATATAATATTATTTTTTAAGCTATCTTCGAAAAGAGAATAGCTTTTTGTTATTTGACCTCCTAAAATTATATTTTTGGCATTAAAGTCTTTTAAAATAGTGTTTAATACAGTAGCTAAATCTTTCCCAAAATTATTGAAAGTAGCTTTACTTGTTTCATCAATATTATATTTTAAGGCAATATCTTTAACATTATTTATATTTGTATTATTTAGTTTATTATAAAAATTAATAATACCTCTAGCAGATATATAGTCATCAATAATGGAATCTTTAAAAGGCAGACTGTATATCCATCCATTTTTAGCTATACCTTTTCCATTTTTTATTATTTTACCATTCTCTAGATATGCAGAGCCACAACCAGTTCCTATACATATAGATAAACATTTATTATTTTTTAATATATGATTTTGCTCAATTTCACCTAAAGCAAATAAGGTAGCATCATTTTCAAACAATATATTAAAATTTTTATGTAATCTATTTTTAATACTACTATTATTTATAAAATTTAATATTTCAATTTTTATATTAATGTTATAAATACTATCATATTTGTTAATATTTTTTATTTTACATATACCGTTTTCATAATCAAAAGGTCCAGGAAAACCAATTCCAATACCTAGTAAGTTTCCATCACTATATGAATTAAACTCTTTTTTTATAATATTAAAGATATTATTTAATATAGTTTCTTTATCTTGATTAGCTAGAGAATTAGACATATTTATATTTTCATTTAATATAGTTCCATTTTCTAGTATTACACCAGATTTTACGTTAGTTCCACCAACATCTAAACCAATAAAAAAATTCATAGATTACCTCCTAAAAAATAATATTTATTATAACATATATAAAATTTACTTGCAATATGTTATAACATATGTTATATTGTATTTATAAAATATAACGAGGTGATTTTTTTGGCTATGTATGATTTATGCCCTAATATAAATGTAAAAGGTTATGATGATAAAGCATTTTTAGGATATAGTAATATTTTTAATGAGATAAAAGATAAAATAAATAAAAAAGATTTTGTAGTAGTTTTAGATTGCTATATAGGTGTTGATACGGATGAGCTTTTAAATAATTTTAAAGATATTGGTTTTGATAACATAATTTTTTCAGATGATTATGCTTTAAAAGAAGATAGGATTACAGAAAAGATGCAAGAGTATCTTACAGATGATAGAGTTTTTGGTATAATGAATACTAAAAAATTAAAAGAATTTTTTATAGATGAAAAATTAGAAGAAATAAAAAGTGAAGTTAACAATTTAAAGGGGAAAACATTAATATATGGTGTTGGTGCAAGCCTCATAACAATAGGAGACCTATACATATATGCAGATATATCAAGATGGGAAATACAGTTAAGATATAGAAATGGAATGACTAACTGGAATGTATCTAATAGTGATGCTCCTATATTGGAAAAATATAAAAGAGGCTATTTTATGGAGTGGCGTATTGCAGATAAGCATAAAATAGAAAATTATAAAAATTTTGATTATATCTTGGATACAAATAAAAAAAATGAACCTAAAATGATTACGTCAGATGCGTTTTTTGAGGGGCTTTTACAAGCTAGTAAACAACCTTTTAGATTAGTTCCATATTTTGATTCTGGTGTATGGGGTGGACAATGGCTTAAAGAAGTTTGTGGATTAGATAAAAATAGAGAAAATTTTGCTTGGGGGTTTGATGGTGTGCCAGAAGAAAATAGTATAATTTTAAAATATGGTAATATACTGTTTGAAACTCCTGCTATAAATCTTGTTTTTTGTCAACCACAAAATTTATTAGGTGAAAGAGTTTATGCAAGATTTGGTAAAGAATTTCCTATTAGATTTGACTTCTTAGATACTATGGAAGGTGGCAACTTATCTTTACAAGTACATCCATTAACAGAGTATATACAAGAGACTTTTGGTATGCATTATACTCAAGATGAAAGTTATTATATACTAGATGCAAAAGAAGATAGCGTTGTATATCTTGGTGTTAAAGAAAATATAGATAAAGATGAAATGATAAAATCTTTAAAAGAAAGTGAAAAAACAGGACAAAAATTTGATGTAGAAAAATATATAAATAAAATAGGTGCTAAAAAGCACGACCACTTTTTAATACCAGCAGGTACAATACATTGTTCTGGTAAAAATACAGTTGTTTTAGAGATTAGTGCGACACCTTATATATTTACATTTAAGTTATGGGATTGGGGTAGACTTGGTTCTGATGGATTACCAAGACCTATACATATAGAACACGGAGAAAAGGTTATAAACTTTGGAGCTAATACAAGATGGGTTAATGAAAATTTAGTAAATCATATAAAACCTATATATGAGGATAATAACTATAAAGAAGAAAGCACGGGTCTTAGTAACAGACATAGTATAGAAACAAGAAGACATATTTTTGAAGATGAAGTTATACATGATACATTTGGAAGTGTTAATATGTTAAATCTTGTAGAAGGAGAAGAAATTACTGTTGAAAGTATAAGTGGAGAGTTTGAACCTTTTGTTGTACACTATGCAGAAACTTTTATAATTCCAGCTAATGTAAATAAGTATAAAATAAAAACAAGTGGAAATTCTAAAGGAAAAAAAGTTGTAACTATAAAAGCATATATTAGATAGGAAGTTTTATTTTGGAAATTAATAAAGGTACATTAAAGGAAAAGCTTATAAATATTATAAAAAAGGAAATAGAAGAAGGGGTGTATAATATAAATGATGTGTTGCCACGTGAAATAGATTATCAACACAAATATAATGTAAGTAGAATAACAGTTCGTTCGGCTATGAGCGAGTTACAAAATTTAGGATATATTGAAAAAATAAAAGGCAAGGGTACTTTTGTAAAAAGAAAAAAGATAAGTGAACCACTATTAAAAATAGAAAGCTTTACAGATGAAATGAAACAAAAAGGACTTATACCCACTATAAAAGATGCTAATATATCAATTATAGGAGCAGATAAAATATGTGCAGAAATTTTTAATATACCTATAAATACACCAGTTTATAAACTTAAAAGAATAAGATTTATAAATAATATACCAATAGCATTATTTACAACATATTTGAAAACAGACTTTACATTAACATTAGATAATAAAGTTTATAATAATTCTTTATATGAATATTTAAAAAGTCAGAATATAAGTATAAATAGAATAAAACAATATATAAGTGCTAGTGGTGCTAGAAAGGAGATGGTTGAAAAGTTAAAATGTAGAGAAGATGAGCCAATACTTATATTAAAACGTATAGGATTTATAGATGATAGTGAGAGCCCATATGAATATACAATAGCTCAATATGTAGGCTCTAAATATGAATATTATTTTGAACTTAGAAAATAATGGAGGATTATTTTATGTCAAATAAAAAATGGAATATATATGTAATACATCATTCACATACAGATATAGGTTATACAGATTTGCAAGAAACTATTTTATATAATCAAGCTAATTATATAAAAAATGTTATAGCAGATTTAAACAAGGCTTATAAAGAAAATAGTGTAATAAAAAATTTTAAGTGGAATTGTGAAACATATTTTTGTGTAGAACAGTTTTTAGAAGAGGCAACAGATCAAGAGAAAGTCGATTTTATAGAGTATATTAAAAAAGGGAATATTGGATTATCAGTATCTTATTTAAATTTTACAGATCTTGTAGATGTTGGTGTATTAGATAAGAGAACAAAAGAATTTTGTAAAAATTTTGAGGAAAAAGAGATTAAAATAAATGCAGCTATGAATGCGGATATAAATGGTATATCTTTAGGTAGTTTAGATGTATTTTTGGAAAATGGTGTAGAATTTTTATATACTAATATACATTGTCACCATGGCATGTATCCTTTATATCAAAACCAAAAACCTTATTTTTGGGAAAGTAAGTCAGGTAAAAAGTTACTTGTTTGGAATGGAGAACATTATAATTTAGGTAATGCTTTAGGAATTGTTTATAATAAACATCAAAACTTTATGACACAAAATTATTTTGGAAAAGATAAAAAACAAGACCATATAGAAACATTAAAAAATAATATACAAGATTATATAAATCTTTGTGAAAAACATGGTTATGAATATGACTTTATACCTGTATCTGTTTCAGGTGTATTTAGCGACAATGCACCTCCTAATACAGATATCATAGAAACTATAACAGAGTTTAATAATCAATATGGCGATACAATTAATATGCAAATGGTTACAGTATCTGAGCTTTATGAAAAAATTAAAGATAAATTAACAAATGTCAAAACATATAAAGGTGATTTGACAGATTGGTGGGCACATGGTGTACCAAGCACACCTTATGCAGTAAAACATTATAAAGAAGCACAAAGAATATATAACCTTTGTAACAGATTAGACCCAGAGAAAAAAGCTATAAATCCTAAATTTGAAAGAGAAGCAGAAGATAATTTACTCTTATATTCTGAACATACTTGGGGTCATTCTTCTACTATTACAAACCCTTATGATACAATGGTTGTAAATCTTGATATGAGAAAAACAAGTTATTCTTCTAAAGCTCACGAAGGTGCATCAAAAAATTTACATAGAATTTTACACCATAAGGGAGATAAATTGAGATATTATGATAGAGCAGGAAAAATAAAAGCTATAAATACTGTAAATGAGTCTAAAAAGTGTGTTGTAGAGTTTTATATTGAAGTTTGGGGATTTGGTGATATAAAAATTATAGATGATAAAACTGGAAAAGCTTTAGAGGCTCAAACGTCTTCACACCCACGTGGAGTTTTAGTAAGTTTTGTTGATGAATTTTTACCATTAGAAGAAAAAGTTTATAGCTTTGAGGAAATAGAGAAAGAAAAGGATATTATTAATTCTAGAGTTGCTTATTCTGGATCAGAAAGAGTTAAAGATATAGTAAATGATTATGATAAAATAAGCTATACTTTACCTTACTTTATAGAAAATGACTACTTTAAAATTGCTTATAAAGTAGGGGAAGGTGTTACTTCTTTTTATAATAAAAAGGAAAATAGAGAAATGCTTTTAGATGGAGATTCTAAATTTTTTACTCCTATATATGAAAATACACAAATAAGGACAGATGTTTATGAAGAAAGAAGACGTTTAGGTAGAAATATAAGAGGTCTTCACTCTAAAAAATATATAGCACAATTAGATGATATAAAAATTAAGGATAATGGTAAAATATTTAAAACTGTTGAGCTTATTTATAAATTAGAGGGTACTTATTTTAGTTCTGTTATTATAAAACTATATAATAATTTACCAAGAGTTGATTTTAAATATAAAATAGCTAAAACATTTAGTGAAGATATAGAAAATATATTATTACCACTTGCATTAGATTTAGGCGATAAAGAAACATTTATAGATAAAGGCAAAGTTACATTTAAACCAGGTGTTGAACAAATAGATGGAACTTGTATGGAATATTATTTATTAGATACAGGTGTTTTATATAAAGGTGAAAAATCTAATATAGCTATAAATATTTTAGATGCACCTATGATTTATATGGGAAATTTAGATCATCACCAAATAGTTCTTTGTGATAAAAAAGAAGAAAATAATAAAAGAAATGTTTATTCTTGGATAATGAATAATATATGGGAAACTAACTTTAAAATGGACTTATCTGGTGCAACAGAATTTTGTTATAGTTTAACTATGGAAGATAGTAATAATGTAGATGATATATTTAACAGTATGAGAAGTGACTATGGTAGAGTAGTAACATTTATGATATAAAATTAGATGTACCTTACAATATTATATAAAATAATATTGTAAGGTACATCTTTAATGTTGATATGTTAATAAATATAATTTTTGATAAATTAGGTATAAAAGTTTTGATTATAAGTTTATGATTTGAGGGTTATATAAAATTTTTAAATAGTGTACATAAGTTTTTATATGATAATATAAAAAGTAAATATTTAGAAGTAGGGACATTTATATTATATATTATTTAATTATAGCTACATTATATATATTATATTTGTAAATATACTTATATTATTTTTATTATTATTTTAATTATAAAATAGACTTAAAAATAGAGTAATACTATTTTTTAATTTATATTTTATAATGTATCTTATAATTAGATTAATAGCTATATTATTAGAAGGTATAGATATTTCTCTTTTTACTATAGTTAAATATAATTCGGTTGTAAACTTTGTTATAGAAAGTATACTTTATTTTTTAGGATTAAAGTTTATTAATTTATTAAAGATATTATGTTATGTATAATTTTATTTTTATAAATAATATTTTTATTGTATAGTATAATGTTGTTTATTATTTACATTAGTTTTTTCATTTATCATTACAATTATATACTAAATATATGTATAAAATTTTTTATTTTTGAAAAAATAATGATGTATATTATATATTATATATTATATATATATAAGCTAAATAGTATAATTTTTTACTTGACAAATTTTTCAAAAGATAGTATTATTAAATCCTCAGTATAATAAATTTTATACATAATTTATATTTAAAATTTATTATATTTATTTATTTTTTATAAGTACTTTTATTTTTTATTTAAATATTAAAGGGGTGTTTTACTATGAAAGACAAAATTTTTGCTGTTTTGCAACGTATAGGTAGGTCTTTTATGCTCCCTATTGCTATTTTACCAGTAGCTGGGTTATTTTTAGGTATAGGTGGTTCATTTACTAACCAGACTATGATAGAAACATATAACCTTACTAAAATTATGGGAGAGGGCACTATTTTAAATGATTTTTTTGCTATATTAAATAGTGCTGGTAGTGTCGTTTTTGACAATCTACCAATTATATTTGCTATGGGCGTAGCTATAGGTATGGCAAAAGCTGAAAAAGAAGTTGCAGCCTTATCTGGGGTTATTGCATTTTTTATAATGCATTCTTCTATTAGTGCATTAATTAAGATAAATGGTGGAGTAGACCAGATGCTATCAGGATCTACAGCATCTGTTTTAGGTATACCATCGTTACAAATGGGAGTTTTTGGTGGTATTATTGTTGGTCTTGGTGTTGCAGCGCTTCATAACAGATTTTATAAAATAGAGTTGCCTCAGGTTTTATCCTTTTTTGGTGGGACAAGGTTTGTACCTATAATAAGTGCCATTGTTTATCTTTTTGTAGGTATTTTAATGTTTTTTATATGGCCTACAGTACAATTAGGTATAAATAAGCTAGGTGATTTAGTTATTAGTTCTGGGTATGCTGGAACATTTGTTTATGGTTTTTTAGAAAGAGCATTAATACCTTTTGGATTGCACCATGTATTTTATTTACCATTCTGGCAAACTGCTGTTGGTGGAACTGCTATGGTAAATGGAACATTAATAGAGGGTGCACAAAATATCTTTTTTGCAGAGCTTGCAGTACCTGGTATAGAACAATTTAATACAGAAGCAACAAGATTTATGGCAGGTAAGTTTCCGCTTATGATATTTGGTTTACCTGGAGCAGCCTTAGCTATGTATAAATGTGCTAAGCCAGAAAAAAGAAAAGTTGTTGCTAGTTTATTAATATCAGCTGCTTTAACGTCTATGATAACAGGTATAACAGAACCATTAGAATTTACATTTTTATTTGTTGCACCTATTTTATATGTAATACATTGTATATTTGCAGGTCTTGCTTATATGTTTATGCATATATTTAAAGTAGGAGTTGGTATGACATTCTCAGGTGGACTAATAGATATGACATTATTTGGTATACTACAAGGTAATTCAAAAACAAATTGGATAAATATTGTATTTGTTGGTATAGTATATTTTGTAGTTTATTATTTCTTATTCTCTTTCCTAATTAAAAAGTTTAATTTTAAAACTCCGGGTAGAGAAGATGAACAAGATGCAGAAGTAAAACTATATACAAGACAAGATTTAAATAGTAAAAAAATTGAAAGTAATAAAGAAGATTCTAAAGATGAATTATCTTCTATAATATTAGAAGGGCTTGGAGGTAAAGACAATTTAAGTGATTTAGATTGTTGTGCTACAAGACTTCGTATAACTGTAAAAGATTCAAGTAAAGTTAATGAAACAATATTAAAATCTAGTGGAGCATCTGGAGTTATAAAAAAAGGTGAAGGTATCCAAATAATATATGGTCCACGAGTTACAGTTATAAAATCTAATTTAGAAACATTTATAAATAATTTATAATTTATATTATAAGGCTAATTAATATTAAAATAAAATATTAATTAGTCTTATTTTTATGTAAACTAATAACTTAATATAATTAACTATTAATTTACATAAGTAATGTTTTAAAGGAAAAATTTACAGACTATTTACAAATTATATAAAAATAAATATGACATTTACAAATATAAAATAAAATATTTACAAAAATTTGATAGAGTATTAACTAAAATTATAATAAAATTTAGATAAAGTTAAATAAAACAATTACTTTGGAGGAATTTATGGCAAATATATTACTTAAAAATATATATAAAGAGTATACAAAGAACCAACCTATTATAAAAGATTTGAATTTAGAAATAGAAGATGGTAGCTTTACAGTACTTTTAGGAGCATCTGGTTGTGGTAAATCAACTATACTTAGAATGGTAGCAGGACTTGAAAAAGAAACAAATGGTAATATATATATAGGTGATAAAGATATGAAAAATGTAGACCCTGGGGATAGAAATATAGCTATGGTATTTCAAAATTATGCACTATATCCAACAATGACTGTTAGAGAAAATATAGAGTTTGGTCTTAAAAATATGAAAGTTCCAAAGGAAGAAAGAAAGGAAAAAATATTAGAAGCTGTTAAAATAGTTGGGCTGCAAGATTTTATAGATAGAAAACCACAAAATTTATCTGGTGGACAAAGACAAAGAGTAGCTCTTGCTAGAGCTATTGTAAAAGACCCAAAAGTATTTTTAATGGACGAGCCTTTATCTAATTTAGATGCAAAATTAAGAACGCAAATTAGGACAGACCTTATAGAGTTATATCAAAAGTTAAAAACTACATTTTTGTATGTAACACATGATCAAATAGAGGCAATGTCTATGGCAACAAAAATAGTTTTATTATATAAAGGAGAAGTACAGCAAATAGGAACTCCTATGGAAATTTATGAAAAGCCTAAAAATGTTTATACAGCTAAATTTATAGGTTCTCCACCTATGAATGTTATTAAAAAAGAAAATATTAATACAAATAGTGAAATTATACCAAATGAAGCATTTTATATAGGTTTTAGACCAGAAAAGGCAATTTTAGAAGAAGATAGGGATTGTTTAAAGTTGCGTGGAGAGATAATAACAAAAGAGTTATTGGGAGATCAAATATTATATAAAATAAATACAATTTGTGGGAATATACAGGTTAAAACCTTTAATAAGGCTGTTATAAATGACAAAAATTGTACAGTTTTTATAAAAAATGAAGATTTACATTTTTTTGATAAAGATGAAATGAGAATAGAACATTAGAAAGGGTATATTATATGGATAATTTAAAAAGTATTTCTATACCAAAAATAAAAGGGACAAGTAATAAAGATATTATTATACATAATATAGGTGCTAAAAATATTATTGATAAAAGCATTTTTAGAAGATTAATTCCATATTTAATGATAACACCAGCTATTGTAATTTTAGGTATGTTTGTAATATATCCTATATTTTATATGGTTTATTTAAGTTTTTTTGAATGGGATTTAATGCAAGATAAATCTTTTGTTGGCTTTGAAAATTTTATTGCACTTTTTAAAGATGAGACATTTTGGCAAGTTAGTATAAATTCTTTTAAATATGTGTTTTTAACAGTATCATTATCATTAATAATATCGATTTTACTAGCTTTATATTTAAAAAAAGATACTAGAATAAATAGAATTTTACAAAGTATAAGTTTTTTTCCTTATATTATATCATTAGTATCTATATCTTTTATATGGATGTGGCTTATGGATTCAGACTATGGTTTATTAAACTTTTTTTTACAAATTTTTGGATTAAAAGGTATTGGGTGGTTAGATGACCCAAAATATGCACTAAATTCTCTTATATTAATAGCTGTTTGGAAAAGTATAGGATATAATGCAATAATTATTATATCTGCAATGAAAGCAGTTCCTAGTTATTTATATGAGGCAGCTAAATTAGATAAATCATCTGAAATTACAACATTTTTTAAGATAACATTACCTATGATATCTCCAACTTTATTTTTTATAACTCTTATGAATATAATAGGCTCTTTTAAAGTATTTGAACCTGTAAATCTTATTACACAGGGAGGTCCAATGAATTCTACAAATACATTTGTTAATATGATTTATGAAAATGGATTTAAGTTTTATAAAATAGGATATGCCTCTGCAATAGGAGTTGTACTTATGTTTATATTAGGTATTTGTACTTTATTGTATTTTAAAAATTTAGATAAAAGAGTTCATTATCGTTAGGAGGATTAGTATTGAAATATTTAAAAATTATTTTAAAAACAGTAATAAATATATTTATATTTTTAGTATTTTTTATACCTTTTTATTGGATGATTTTAACATCTTTAAAAACATTAGGTCAAACATTAAAAATGCCGCCATCATTTTTTGTATTAGAGCCACAATTTTATAATTTTGTTCAAGTATTTAGAAATATACCATTTATGAGTATGTTAAAAAATAGTATTATAGTTACATTTTGTATAATTTTATGTCAGTTAATAACAGTTATACCAGCATCATATGCTTTTGATAGGTTTAGGTTTAAAGGAAAAAATATTTTATTTGGTACAACATTATTAACTATGATGATACCAGCACAACTTATATTTTTGCCAGTATTTTTATTATTTAGTAAGTTAAATATGATAAATAGTTATACATCTTTAATATTACCATCTGCTTGTAGTGCTTTTTCTATATTTATGCTTAGACAAAATTTTAAACAAGTGCCGGAAGAACTTTTGGAGGCAGCAAGATTAGATAAAGCAAATGAGTGGAAAATATTAACTAAAATTATGTTACCAATAGCAAAGCCAACGGTAATAACTATGTTGTTATTAACATTTATTAATAGTTGGAATGATTATTTTTGGCCACTAGTTTTAACTACTAATAATGATGTAAGACCTTTAACAGTTGGTATATCTAGTCTTAGACAAGTAGAGGGTGGAATAAGTTATCAAATATTAATGGCTGGAAATGTACTTTTAGTAGTACCAATAATAGTTGTATTTTTAATAGCTCAAAAACATATTATTAAGGCATTTACTTATATGGGTGAAAAATAGGAGGAAATTATGAAAAAATTATTATCTATATTATTATGTGGGGCTTTATTATTATCTGGTTGTGGAGCATCTTCTAGCAATACAACAGGGAAAGTAGATAAAGATAATAGTGAAGGAGTTACAAAAATTAAATTTTGGTATGCATATACAGATAAAATACAAGAAAATAATGAAAATATGGTAAAAAAATTTAATGAAACTGTTGGTAAAGAAAAGGGTATAGAAGTTATAGCAGAATATCAAGGGTCTTATGATGATGTACACCAAAAATTGCAAGTGGCCCATATATCAGGGGAAGTTCCAGCAGTTAGTGTTATGGAAATAGCATCTATTGAAACATTTGCTAATAATGGATTAATTGTTCCCTTAGATGAGTACATACAAAAGGACAATGTTGATACATCAGATTTTTACGAAGGTTTATTAGAAAATTGTATTGTAAATGATAGCTTTTATGGTTTACCATATTTAAGAAGTACACCTATATTATATTTAAATACTACTTTATTAAGTGAGGCAGGGCTTAATCCAGAGGGACCAAAAAATTGGGAAGAATTAGAAACTTATGCAAGAACAATTAAAGAAAAAACAGGAAAATATGGAATTTCTATGTATTCTTATGATTGGGTATTAGAAGGGTTCTTTTTACAACATGGTACATCTATTTTAAGTGAAGATAGAAAGTCTACAAATTTAAATACGAATGAAGGAAAAGAAATCTTTACATTTTTCCAAAATTTAGCTAAAGATAATATTATAAGAACTCATTCTGGAGATGATTCATCTAAAGTTTCAGCTGATATATTAAATCAAAATGCAGGAATGTGGTTTGCCTCAACGGCAGATTTAACTAAAAACTTACAAATTGCAGAAGAAAATAATTTTGAAATAAATACAGCATTTTTACCAAAGGCTAAAGAATACGGTGTTCCTACTGGAGGGTGTAATTTAGTTATAACAAGTAAAGCTAGTGATAGAGAAAAACAAGCAGCTTGGGAATTTATCAAATGGATAACTAGTCCAGAACAAGCAGCCATATCAACTGTTACAACAGGATACGTACCAACATCTAAAACTGTTACAGAAACAGAAGCAATACAAAATTTATTTAAAGAAAGACCTCAATTTAAGGTTGCTTTAGACCAATTAGAAAGTTATGGACACGGTAGACCAATGAATAAAGAATATGTTGAGGCAAAAAAAGAATTAATAAATGTTATGGATGCAGTATTTGTTAATTTAAAAGATGTAACAGAAACATTAAAAACTTATCAAGAAAAAATAGATAGTATATTGCAAGGTAAATAAGGAGATTTATTATGGATAACAAATTAGTAGTATTATCATTAGACGCTTTACAAACAAATGATTTAGAAATTTTATTTAATATGCCTAATTTTAGTAAATTAAAGGAAAAAGCTGCAATAGTAGAAAATTTAGAAGAAATATATCCTACATTGACATATCCTATACACGTAACAATGGTAACAGGTGTTACACCAGATAAACATGGTATTTTTCATAATCAAAAATCTGATATATCGCCAAAAGACCACGATTGGAGTTTAATGGGTTCAAACTGGTATTGGCATAAAGAAAATATTAAGACAGAGACTATAGTAGATGCCGTTTATAATAGTAATAAAACTGTTTCAACAGTTTGCTGGCCAGTTACAGCAGGTGATAAAAGAGGAATTAATGTACCAGAAATATGGCCAGAAAGGGGGCATAATGAACAGGCAGAAGAATTATTTAAAAATGCCTCTTCGGATATTGCCTTTGAAAGATATTTTGATAGCTATATATCAAAATTTGATTGGAAAAATAATAATGATTTAGTTAGATTTACACCAGAAATAGCTCTTGATATTTTAAAAACTGACAAACCAGATTTATTATTATGTCATATTATATGGTTAGACCATATAAGACATACTTATGGTGTTGAAGGAGAGGAAGTAAAGGACTGCTTAAGACAATTAGATGTATTAATAGGTAGATTTATACAAGCAACTAAAGATGCAGGAACATATGGTAATACTAACTTTATTATATTAGGAGACCACGGACAAATAGATATACAATGTATATTTGATTTAAATACATTATTTGTAGAAAACGGACTTATAGAGCTAGATGAAAATGAAAATCCAAAAGATTACATAGCATATAGTTTTTCAGCAGGATTTTCTACTCAAGTAATATTAAAAAATCCAGATAATAAAGAAGATTTAGAAAAAGTATATAAAGTTTTAAATGAAATTAAAGAAAAATATCCAAAGTACATAGATAGAATATATACTAAAGAAGAGGCTTTAAAAGAAGAAAACCTTAGTGGAAACTTTTCTTTTGTAATAGAAGGTACTTTAGGAACATACTTTGGTATAAAATACAAAGGTAAGACATTAATAGAAAAAGGTGAAGAAGGCTATTATGTATATAATGCAACTCACGGGCATAGTACAAAAAAAGGAAACAAGCCACCTCTTTTAGCTTTTGGACCAGATATAAAAAGTAATACAGTTATAAAAAAAGCAAAAATGCTAGATGTTTGCCCAACTCTTGCTAAGCTATCAAATGTGAAAATGAGTGGTTTAATGGGTAAAGAATTAGACATTTTAAAATAATTATTAAATGAGGTGTTTTGAGCTTGAGTAATATATTTGAAGGAATATACTTATTTAGTGATATAGATGGAACATTAGGTAGGACAGAAATAGGTATACCTAAAAGAAATATAGATGCTATTAAGAGATTTATAGATAAAGGTGGAACTTTCGGTATTGCAACAGGAAGATATTTAAGTGATTTAACAGAATTTGTTAAGGATGTTCCTATAAATGGATATTCTTTAATAAATAATGGGGCAAGCATTTATAATTTTTCTAAAAATAAATTTTTATATAATAAAATGTTACCACAAAAAAGCTTTGAATATTTTAAAAAGATAGCTAATGAAAATTTAGACTGGGGGCTTATTGCAGTTAATGAAGATGGATACTTAAATGTAAATCATATAACAGATAGGATAACATTTGACACAAACTTTTTAACAGTTGATTTAGAAAATTTAAAAGGACCTTTTTATAAATTTTTATTTTTGGTAGATAAAAATAAAATTAAAGAGATAATAAAAAGTTTAAATGAAGATGAATTTTTTCAAGATGTATATTTTGTTCAATCTGGAGATAGTCTATTTGAGATGGTTTTAAAAGGTATTAGTAAAGGTGAGGCTTTAAGATTGTTTTGTGGTGAAAAAAACATAGACATAAAAAATACCTTTTTTATAGGAGATAGTTTCAATGACGAACAAATAATGGAAATATCTGGAACAAGTGCTTGTACAGATATAACAGATAATTATTTAAAAAGTAAGTGTAGTTTTGTTGCTGGAAGTTGCGAAAATGGAGCAGTTGCAGACTTTATAGAATATATAGAATCCTTAATAATAAATAAATTATAATTAATTAAAAATTTTTTCCCAAAATAGAGAATATTTTAGGTTACTATTAAATGTTTATTTTATAGTAACCTTTTTAATGTTATAATTAAAATTTTATCTATAAATACTTTTATATAAAATAGTTGACAAAGCTTTTGTGTTAATTTATACTTACAATAGATAATCAATGTTAACAAATATTTTTAAGGAGTAAAATATGAAATATATTTTAATAAATCCTGTTGTAGATAAAATGTATGAGCAGGAGATACTTAACAATTTTTTAAAAATAAATGGGTATACTAGGGTGTTTTATAATGAAAATTGGGCTGATATAGTGATAAATAAATATAAAGATGTAATTAAAAATGCTAAAGGAGCAACTATTATGGATATGAGATGCCCTTTAGCTGTTGATACTGTAAAAGATATTATTGAAAAAGACCAAAATATTATATTTCCGGATATAGATCCAATTTTAATACATTGTGCAAGAGAAATTAGTTTAAGAGAAGATTTAAAAGATGGAGAAAAAATTATAATTACTCCTTGTAAATCATTAAAGGATATGGGAAATAATTTACGTATGGATAATACAATTTTTATGACTTGGTTAGAGTTTTTAGAAAGTTTAGATCAAAATATTGAAGGTAATGTTTTAGATAATACGCCTATTCCTCTAGGATTTTTTGATAGTCTTGATGTAAAAAAAGAAAGTATATCTGGTAATGACAACATAGAGTCTTATTTTAGTAAGAATAAATTCAAAAATTTAGATATTATAGAAATGTTACATTGCCACAATGGTTGTCATAATGGTGATGGAGTAATTAAATGAAAAGGTCAAAAATATTTATTAAACAATTATTAGTAATAGTTATTATTTTTTTTATTTGGCAACTTATATGTACTATTGGGATTTTTAATACATATGTTCTTCCAACACCATTAAAAGTTTTTAATACTTTTACTAAAATGCTTATATCTGGGGAAATTATTTTGGATATTTATATAAGCTTTAAAAGGGTTTTAATAGGATACTTTATATCATTTATTCTTGCATTTTTTATAGGTGTAATTTCTTTTTTAAAAAAATCATTAAGTCAATATTATGAAATTTTAATACAATTGTTTAGAAATGTTCCCCCTATTAGTATGATGCCATTACTTATACTTTGGTATGGTATAGGGGAAACAACAAAAATTATAATTATTATTCTTGCATCATTTTTTCCAATGTATCTTAATATCCTTAAAGGATTTAAAGAATGTGATAAAAAGTTACTTGAAGTTGGAGATATATTTGGATATTCTAAATATGATAAATTTATAAAAATAATTCTTCCATCTGCTGTTTCTGATATATTAATTGGAATGAGAATAGGTTTAGGTTATAGCTGGAGGGCAATAATAGGTGCAGAAATGATTGCTGCATCAACTGGTATTGGTCATATGATTTTATTTGCTCAACAACTATCTAGAACAGATAAAGTTATTATAGGTATTATTGTTATTGGATTAGTAGGATATTTATGTGATATATTTTTTGCTTTTATAATAAATAAATTTTTAAAAGGAGGAAATAAAAGTGTGTGGAATTAATATAATAAATGTTTCTAAAAAGTATGAATTAGAGGATAAAAACATTGTTGTATTAAATAACATAAATCTAAATATAGATGAGAATAAAATAACTGTAATATTAGGTAGAAGTGGATGTGGAAAAACAACTCTTTTGCGTATTTTAGGTGGTTTAGAGAAATGTGACTGTGGAAAAATAGAGCATAATAATATAAAAAGTTTAGCATATGTTTTTCAGGAACCTAGATTAATGCCTTGGTTAAATGTAGAAAAAAATATCAAATTTGGATTAAATAAAAAGCAAGTAGACGATGATAAAATTAAAGAAATTATTAACATTGTTGGATTATCTTCTTTTGAAAAAGCTAACCCGCAACAATTATCTGGAGGAATGCAACAACGTGTTTCTATTGCAAGAGCTCTAGCATTTGAGCCTTCGTTTATTTTAATGGACGAGCCTTTTTCCGCTTTAGATTATTTTACTAGAGAACAGATGCAAAATGAATTATTAAAAATAAGAAATAAAAGGAATTGTGGTATTTTATTTGTTACGCATAGTATAGATGAGGCTATACGTCTTGGCGATAAAATTATAATTTTAGAAGACGGTAATATTAAAGATACCTTTATAATTGAAGAGAACCAAGAAAACCGTAATTTATTAGAACAAAAGTATATTTTAATAAAACAAGAAATTTTAAATAAATTAAAAATTTAAAGGAGTTAAATTATGAAAAAAATATTTTTTATTGTTTTAACAATAGCAATAATAACGACTATATTAAGTGGTTGTGGTAAAAATGATAATAAAAATTTAGAAAAAATTACTATGACATATGTTACATCTCCATTAAATGTACCATCTATAATAGATAAAGAAAATCAAGTATTTGTAGATAAATTTAAAGAAGATGGTATATCTGTTGAATATGCGGAAATTTTATCTGGTGCAGACCAAACACAGGCGTTGGCCTCTGGAGATGTTCAAATATTATATGCAGTTGGGGCATCTTCTGTAATTTTATCAGCTGCTAATGATGCAGATATAAAAATACTCAATACTTATAGCCGTTCGCCAGAGGCTTTTACTCTTTATTCTAAAGATGATAAAATTAAATCTCCAAAAGATTTAGTAGGAAAGACCATTGCAGGACCAGCAGGGACTAACTTACATGAGCTTTTAGTTGCATATTTAGAAAAAGAAAATTTAACAATAAATGATGTAAACTATGTTAATATGTCTATAGGTGATGCAAAAGCAGGTCTTGATGGAGGAAGTGTAGATGTAGCTTTACTTGCTGGAGTATCTGCATATAATGCTAAACAGCAAGGGTATAATTTGGTTACAGATGGAAAAGGATTAATAGATGCAATTATTGTTGTTGCTTTAAAGCAAGAGTTTTATGATAACAACAAAGAAGTTGTTGATAAATTTTATACTTATCAACAAGAACTTAATCAGTATATAAATGATAACGTAGATGAGAGCTTATCTATTGTTGCAAAAAATTTAGATTTAGAAGAAAGTGCAGTTAAAGAAATGTATTCACAATATGATTTTTCATTAGATATAACTGAACAGGATAAATTAGGTTTACAAAAAACAGCCGATTTTATGTTTAAAAATGGTATGATAGATAAAGAAATTGATATAAATACATTATTTTTAAAATAAATTATATTAAAAAGCCTTGTTGATTTTTTCAACAGGGCTTTTAATTATTCATTACAATTAAGATATGGCTTATATTTTTAAAGTAAAAATTATATATGGGTTTTTGTATTAATTTTTACGAATAAAAATATATAGGAATATCTGTTTTTGAATACAAAGTATTCAAGAAATTGATTGTTGATAATCTCTTAAATTTTAAATAAAGCTTGATATATATTATTATTTGTTATATTATATTTATAGGCTAGTAAATTAATAATATTTAGGAAATAAGAGGAGGTTTATTATGTATAATAAATATTCCAAAAAAGCCCAAGAGTTTATAGATGACAAAGAGATTTTACAAACTATTGATTGGGTTAAAGAAAATTTAAATAATAAAAAGCTCATAAGCGATATATTAGAAAAAGCTAAAAATTTAAAGGGAATTGACCATAGAGAAGCACTTTTATTGTTAGAATGTCCTTTTGAGGATTTAAATCAAGATATATATAAACTTGCTAGATATATAAAAAATAAAATATATGGTAAAAGAGTAGTACTATTTGCGCCTATATATCTTTCTAATTATTGTGTAAATGGTTGTGTATATTGTGCATATAACTATAAAAATAAGGATATTGCTAGAAGAAAACTTACGCAAGATGAAATTGTAAACGAAGTTAAAGCTTTACAAGATATGGGACATAAAAGATTAGCATTAGAATTAGGCGAAGACCCTGTTAATAATTCTATAGATTATGTTTTAGAAAGTATTAAGACTATATATAGTGTTAAACACAAAAATGGTGCTATAAGAAGAGTAAATGTTAATATAGCTGCAACTTCTGTTGAAAACTATAAAAAACTTAAAGAGGCTGAAATAGGAACTTATGTATTATTTCAAGAAACTTATAATAAAGAAAATTACGAAAAGTTACATCCTTTTGGTCCAAAACACAACTACGACTATCATACAGAGGCTATGGATAGAGCTATGGAAGCAGGTCTTGATGATGTAGGTATAGGTGTTTTATTTGGATTGAATATGTACAAATATGATTTTGTTGGGCTTTTAATGCACGCAGAACATTTAGAGGCTACTATGGGTGTTGGACCTCATACAGTTAGTGTTCCTAGAATAAAAGACGGAAATAATGTAGATAGCTCTGAATATAGTGATGCTATATCCGATGAGTTATTTAAAAAGATAATTGCTATTTTAAGAATAACTATGCCTTATGTTGGGATTATTGTATCTACTAGAGAATCTCAAAAAGTTAGAGAAGAAACTTTAGAAATAGGTGTTTCTCAAATAAGTGGTGGTTCTAAAACAAGTGTTGGAGGGTATACAACAGCACCAGAAGAAAATACAGAGCAGTTTTCTATTACAGATGAAAGAAATTTAGAAGAAATTGTAGAATGGTTATTAAAACTTGGTTATGTACCTAGTTTTTGTACTGCTTGTTATAAAGAAGGTAGAACAGGGGATAGGTTTATGCAGCTAGCTAAATCTGGGCAAATAGTAAATTGTTGTAATCCTAATTCTTTAATTACATTAAAAGAGTACATAGAAAATTATGCTTTAGAAGAAACGAAAATTATTGCTAACAAAGTTATAGAAGAAGAATTAAAAACTATACCTAACGAAAAGGTAAAATCTATTACTACAAAATATTTACAAGAAATATGTAATGGTAAGCAAGATTTTAGATTTTAGAGAGGGTGGATATATATTGAACAGTGTGCCAAAAGGAGAAAGAAAACATATAGCTATTTTTGGAAAAACTAATACAGGAAAATCATCATTAATAAATTTTTTGACTAACCAAAATTTATCTATTGTTTCTGATAAAGAAGGAACTACTACAGACCCAGTATATAAAAATATGGAAATAATAGGCTTAGGAGCTTGTACTTTAATTGATACTGCTGGGTTTGATGATACAACAGATTTATCTTATGAAAGAATGGAAAAAACGGAAACAGCTTTACTAAAAACAGATTTAGCTATTTTAGTTTTTTCTGATGATGATTTTTCTACTGAAAAAAAATGGGTTGAAAAGTTTAAATATTTAGAAATACCTTTTATATGTGTATTAAACAAAATTGACTTAATAAAAGAACAGGATATATTAGCTACAAAAATATTAAATGATTTTGGTGTAAATCCTATTCTTATAAGCTGTAAAGAAAAGATAGGATTTGAAGATTTAATATATACTATAAAAAGTAATTTTAAAGATGAAGTAGAAGTGGAGATAACTGGAGAATTGGTAAAGGAAAATGATGTAGTTTTACTTGTTATGCCTCAGGATAAACAAGCCCCTAAAGGTAGGCTTATTTTACCACAAGTACAAGTTTTAAGAGAATTATTAGATAAAAAATGTACTGTTATATCTATATCTTTAAAAGATATATCAAATGCTTTAAGAAGTTTATCTAAATCTCCAGATGTAATTATAACAGATTCTCAAGTTTTTAAGGAAGTTTATGACCAAAAGCCTGATAATAGTAAAATGACTTCATTTTCAGTTTTATTTGCTGGATATAAAGGTGATATAGATTATTATCTAGAAAGCGTAAAAATTTTAGAAAATCTAAAGGGAAATGCCAATATAATAATATCTGAAGCTTGTACACATAATGCAATAGATGGAGATATTGGAAGAGAAAAGATACCTAATCTTTTAAGAAAAAAATTTGGAAATGACATAAATATAACAGTAGTAACAGGGGATAACCTCCCAAAAGATTTAGAAAATTATGATTTAATAATACAATGTGGTGCTTGTATGTTTAATAGAAAATATGTCCTTAATAGGATAAATATGGCTAAGGATAAAAGCATACCAGTTACCAATTATGGTATAATTATAGCTTATCTAAATGGTATATTAGATAAAATAAATATTTAAAGGAATGAGTTTTTTGATAGATAAAATATTAGAAAAAGAAGAATTAACAAAAGATGATTTAGTTGCTCTTTTATCAGTAGAAAAAGAAGAGGAACTTAATAAGTTATTTGAAAAGGCTTATGCTATAAAAGAAAAATATATAGGAAGAGTATCTCATTATAGAGGTCTTATAGAGTTTTCTAATTATTGCATAAAAGACTGTAAATATTGTGGTATTAGAAAAAGCAATGATTTAGTAGATAGATTTGCTATGAATAAAGAAGAAATACTAAAAATGGCAAAGTGGGCTTTTGATAATGAATATGGTTCTATAACTTTACAGTCTGGAGAAAGAACAGATAGTAAGTTTGTAGACTTTGTTACAGATGTTATACAATCTATAAAAGATTTTTCTGGTGGCAACTTAGGTATGACTTTATGTATGGGTGAACAAAGTGAAGAAGTCTATAAAAGATGGTTTGAGGCTGGTGGACATAGATATTTATTAAGAATAGAAACTACTAATCAAAACTTATATAAAAATATACATCCTCAAAATGATTTACACTCTTTTGATAAGAGAGTAGAATGCTTAAAATCTCTTAGAAAGATAGGGTACCAAGTTGGTACTGGTGTAATGATGGGAATACCTAATCAAACTATAGAAGATTTAGCAAATGATATTATATTTTTTAAAGATATGGATATTGATATGATAGGTATGGGTCCTTATATAGTTCATAAAGATACACCTATAGGCCAATATGCAATAGAACAAGGTCTAGATACAGAAGAAAATAAAAAATATAGATTTCTTTTGGGCCTTAAAATGATTGCTGTTACAAGAATATTTTTAAAAGATGTAAATATTGCAGCAACAACAGCTTTACAAGCATTAGATCCTTTAGGTAGAGAAAAAGGTATAAAAGCTGGTGCTAATATACTTATGCCTATTATAACTTTAGAAGATTATAGAGAAAAATATCAATTATATGATAATAAGCCTTGTATAGATGATAATGCTGATAAATGTAAAAATTGTTTGACTGGTAGAGTTATGAGTGTCGGAGAAAAAGTTGGTTTTGGAGAATTTGGAGATTCTAAGCATTTTTTTGTTAAAAACAAACAAAAATCCTATAACTAAATCATTATATTATTAAAGATGTATATAAAAAATTAAAATAATATATAGATATGGTTGAAAATGTTATAAATATAGTTTATAATCATAATTAAAATTATAAAAATTACTAATTCTATATTTATTAAAGGAGAAAAATATAATGATTTCTAGCAATAAAATTTGTATTAGCAACCAATGGCAATATTGTAAAAATAGAGATGATAATAAAGTTATTATCAACATACCTCATACTTGTGAGGAAGTACCTTATAACTATTTTGATGAAAAAATGTACCAGTTTATTAGTTATTATGAAAAAAATATAACTATTAAAAATATCAACAAAAGAATATTTTTAAAATTTGATGGTGTTATGACAGCTTTTACACCATATGTTAATGATAAGAAATTAGAAGAAAGAAGAGGAGGATATATACCTCATACTGTAGAAATAACAGAATATGTTAAAGAGGGCGAAAATAAAATATTTTTAGAAGTAGATTCTACTGAAAGAAAAGATATACCACCCTTTGGAAATGTTATAGATTATCTTACTTTTGGTGGTATATATAGAGATGTTTGGCAATATGAAGTAGATAATACATTTATAAAAAATTTATTTTTTAAATATGAAGTTTTAGAGCATAATGGTATAAATGGTAAAATTAAATGTATGCCTATTGTAGAAATAGATTCTTTAAATGGAGAAGAAGTTGATGTATGTTATGATATTTTAGGAAATAAAATAAAAACTAGAATTAGTGCTAAAAAAGGTATTAATAGATATACTTTAGAAGAAATTATTATAGAAAATGTAGAGTTATGGTCTACAAAAAATCCTAAAATGGACATATGTAATATAGAATTAATAGGAGATACATCTACTGATAGTGCTATAATAAACATTGGTTTTAGAGATTTAAAAGTAGTTGCAGAAGGATTATTTATAAACGGAGAAAAAATAAAATTAATGGGGTTAAATAGACATCAAAGTTTCCCTTATGTTGGTTATGCGATGCCTAAGAGAGCTCAAGAAGAAGATGCTATTATATTAAAGGAAACCTTAGGACTAAATACTGTAAGATGTTCACATTACCCACAATCTACATATTTTTTAGATAAATGTGATGAAATAGGTTTATTAGTATTAGAAGAAATACCAGGTTGGCAATATATTGGTCAAGATGAGCCTTGGAGAAAACAAGCTTTAGATGATGTAAAAGGTATGATAGAAAGAGATTACAATCATCCAAGTATTATAACTTGGGGTGTTAGGATAAATGAATCTGGTGATGATGAAGATTTATATACAAAAACTAATAAATTAGCAGGGGAATTAGATGATACTAGACTTACATCTGGTGTTAGATATTATGAAGGAAGTCAATTTTTAGAAGGAATTTATACTATGAATGATTTTTCTCATCAAGGTGGAGAAATTGTTCTTAAAAGTAGAAAAACTAGCACACGTTTAGACAATCCTGTACCTTATATGGTAACAGAGTTTTGTGGACACATTTATCCTACTAAAAAATTAGATTGCGAAGAAAAACTTGTAGAACACGCTTTAAGACACGCTAGAGTTCAAAGCTGGTCTATGTTAGATGATGAAATGTTAGGGGCTATTGGTTGGTGTGCTTTTGATTACAATACTCATTTTGACTTTGGTAGCGGTGATAGAATTTGCTATCATGGTGTTATGGATATGTTTAGAATGCCAAAATTTGCATCATATGTTTATAAAAGTCAAAAAGATGTTGAAGATGAAGTTGTATTACAACCTTTAACTTTTTGGAGTAGAGGAGAAAGAGAAATAGGTATAGTTTTCCCTATATATGTATTTACTAACTGTGATAGTATTGAGCTTAAGCTAAATAATCAAAGTAAAGGTATATTTAAAAGAGAAGAACAAAACCTAGATGAAAGATTAAAAGGCTTAAAAAATCCTCCTATTGTAGTTAATACTATAAATGGAGAGTGGGGTGCTAGTTGGACAGATGCAGAATTTATAGGTTATGATAAACAAAATAATGTTATTGGTAGCAAAAAGTTTTCTGCTAACCCTGTTTATTCAGATATAAAAGTTAATAGTTATACAGATAATTTATCTTCTGAAAATGTTGATGCAACAAGAATAAGTGTTGAGGCTATTGACCAAGTAGGATCTATAATACCTTTTGTAAATGATTCTATAGATATAGAAATAGAGGGCGATATAGAGTTAATAGGTCCTAATAGAATTAATTTTATGGGTGGAAGTGTTGCATTTTGGATTAAATCAAAGGTGTTAGGTAATAAATCAGAGGCATATATAAAAATTAAAAGTTTTTGTGGATATGAAAAAGAAATAAAAATAAGTTTAGTATAAATTTAATTTAACAATAAAAGCTTATATAATTTATATAAGCTTTTATTGTTTTATATTGAAAAGAATATAAATTTTTAAATTAAAACTGCTTAGAAATTTAATGTAAAGTTAGTAAAATATATGTATAATATAAATTAATAAAAATTTTAATAAGAATAAAGGAGTTTTTATGAAAGTATTATTAGTAGAAGATGAAAAAACATTATCAAGTATTATTTCTAAAGGGCTTAGGAAATTATCCTATGCTGTTGATAGTGCTTTTGATGGACAAGAGGCATTAGATTTTTTTTATATAAATAATTATGATTTAATTATTTTAGATATTAATATACCTAAATTAGATGGATTTGAAGTTTTAAAAACAATTAGAAAGGCTGATAATCATATAAAAATAATAATATTGTCTGCCAAAAATATGGTGGAAGATAAGGTATTAGGCTTAGACCTTGGGGCTAATGACTATTTGGAAAAACCATTTGATTTTTTAGAGCTAGAAGCTAGGATAAGAAATCTTTTGAGATGGGAATTTATAAAAACAGAAAATATTATATATATAGGTAGTTTAAAAATAGACACTATAAAAAAACAAGCTTATATAGATAATAAAGAAGTAATACTTACTAATAAAGAGTATGCTATATTGGAATATCTAGGTTTAAATAAAGATAGATTTATATTAGCAGAAGAAATTATAGAGCATGTATGGGAAAGTGATTTTGATTTATTTTCTAATACATTTAAGTTTCATATACATTCTTTAAAAAAGAAATTAAATAAAGAGGGTATTATAAAAAATATTAGAGGAAAGGGGTATACTGTTTGTGAAATTTAAAAAAAATGTTACATTAAAATTTAAGGTTACATTATTAGTATTAATAATATTAGTAAGTGTATGTACTATGCTTACATATACAAGTATTTATAAAAACAAGGGAAATACTAATTTAGCTATACAAATGCTGGAGTCTAGTGATATAATAGAAAATAACACACAAAATGAACTTAGAATAGAATTTAATGATGATCAAAAAGAAGTTATTTTAGAAGATGAAAACAAAAATGATCAAAATACATCTATTTATAGCATAACAAATGATACGAGTATAGAGGTAAAAGAACCTATTACAGAAATAACATCATATATTAAAGTAAATATAGAGCCAGTTAAAACAACTCTTGCAGTATCTCAAGATAATTTTAAAAATATGCAAATTATGTTTATGGTAGTTGCAGTATCATTAGGTAGTATTATTACGTATTTAATTTTATCTAAATTTTTAAACCCACTTACAAAGATGGCTAATATTATAGAAAATATAAATCACAATAATTTAGATGAGGAAATAGTATTACCTAAAAGTAAGGATGAAATATATAAATTAAGTAAATCTTTTAATGATATGTTATTAAGAATAAAAAAATCTTTTGAAATGGAAAAAAACTTTTCTGCTAGTGCTTCTCATGAGCTTAAAACACCATTATCTATAATGAAATCTTCTATACAAGTCTTAAAACTTAGTGATAACCCTACCATAGAAGAATATGAAGAAAATATAGAAGTTATAGAGGAAAATATAGAAAAACTTATAGATATAGTAAATAGCTTATTGTTATTAACCTCTAGTGATACAGGATTGTTTGAAAAAATTAATATTAAAGATGTAACAGACAAGATTATATTGGATTATAAAAACGATTTAAATAGTAAAAATATAAATATAGTAAATAATATACAAGGATGTAATATAAATAGCAATAAATCGCTTATTAATTGTGTTTTTGAAAATATTATATCTAATGCTATAAAATATAATAAACCTTATGGTAGGATAGATATAGATTTTAAAGATGAAAAAGATTATATTAAATTTACAATAAAAGATACAGGTATTGGAATAAGTAAAGATAATTTACAAAATATTTTTAATCCGTTTTTTAGAGAAGATATATCTAGATCAAAGGATATAAATGGAAACGGTTTAGGGCTATCATTGGTTAAAAATATATTAGAAAAAATAAATGGTAATATTTTAATAGAAAGTGAAAATGACTTAGGAACAGAAGTATTATTAATTTTAAAAAAATAAAAAACAAAAAATTTATATTTTTTGTTTTTTATTTTTTTATTTTAAAATCTAACTTTTATCTAACCTTTACCATTTTATAATAATATTAAAATAAAAGTGAAGAGAGGATAAAAATGAAAAGAAATTTAAAAATTATATTAATATCTACTATTTTAGCATCAAATACTGCTTTGTTATCAGCTTGCTCTAGTAGTTTAAGTGCTAATATAGAAAGTAATAATGAAAAAGGTGGATATTTGGAAACAGAAATAGAATTACCAAAAGATTTAGCCTTTGCTAATAATCTATTTTATAAAGATAATAAAGTAAATGTTATAGGAACAACAAATAACAACGAATATAAAAATTTTATATTACAAGAGGATAATACATTTTTACAACAAGATTTACCAAAAGGTTTAAAAATGGTTTTAGAAAATAATAATTTAGTAGATATAGGTTACATTGATGAAAATAGTTGTGTTGTATTAGTCATGAATTATGAAACTGGAAAAACGATGCTAAATATAATACAAAATGAAAGTGTAAAAAATGTTGAGTTAGATAATGCTAATTATAGTGATTTATTCATAAATAATAATGAAATATTTTTATTTAGTGTAGGAGAAAAATCAGCTCTTAATAGATACGATTTAGAGTGTAATTTATTAAAATCTTATAATATTGGTATAGGTAATTATATTGTTAAAGATAATGAAATTATAGTTTTAGATATAAAAGAAACATCATTAACTATTTATGATTTAGAAACAGGAGATATTAAATCTAATGTATCTAAGCCAGATTTAGATTATAGTGATATTTTATCTGTAGATGACAAGGGTAACATTTATATTTGTGGTAAAAATGGTATTGAAAAATTTTTAAGAGATAGTGGTAGTTTTGAGAAGATAATTGATGGTAATAGTACATATTTAGGTATGCCTACAAGTTTTGTAAATGACGTTATAGCAATAAATGAAAAAGAATATTATAGTTTATTTTATGATTCTTCTTCTGGGGATAAAATAATTAAATATACATATGATGAAAATGCTAATAAAAATTTTAAGGCAGAACTAAATGTATATATGTTACAAGACAATCCTTTTATAAAACAAGCAATATTCAATTATAAAAAGGATAACCCAGATATAAATATAAATATTCAAGTTGGATATGACGAACATAATGGAATAACTAAAGAAGATGCAATTAAAAATTTGAATACAGAAATATTATCTGGTAAAAGTGCAGATATAATAATTTTAGATGGACTTAATGTAGATAACTATATAGAAAAGGGGGTTTTATTAGATATATCAGATGTAATTATGCCTTTAGTTGGTAGTAATGAGATATTGGAAAATATAGTAAATCCGTTTATTAAAGATGGAAAAATATATACTATACCTACAAGGTTTGCTCCTTCTACAATATGGGGAAATAGTGAAATAATAAATAATTATACAGGTCTTGATAGTCTTGCTAAATGGCAACAAGAAAATCCAGATAAAATGATGTTTTATCCTATGAAGCCAGAAAAACTTATAGAAAAAACATTTAAAACTAATACTCAAATATTAAATGAAGATGACACTATAAATGAGGATGAATTAAAAAAATACTTAGAAAATATAAAAATATTATCTAGTGATAAAGATACTGGTGCAAAAATGGAAACAGAACTTGAAGAAAATATAGGTGCATTAGAATATCTAGCTTATAAAGATATACAAGTGCATATACAAGAAATGATGACAGCAGAAACAGAATTTAATCATAGCTATGCTAGTATGAAAATGAATGGTAATGCTACTTATAAAGTTAATGATGGATATTTTAAACCTTTAAATATGATAGGTATAAACTCTAAATCTAAAAATATAGATATTGCTAAAGATATAATAAAAACTGCTCTAAGCCAAGAAACACAAAAGATAAATATAATTTCTGATGGTGGTATTACTGTTAATAAAAAAGTTTTTGATAGTTTTAAGGTTATAGAAGATAATAAAGATGAAAATATCTCTGCTGTATTTATGATGATAGGGGTACACCCAGATAAAAATATAGATATGGGTGGAAATCTTCCAAGTGATGAAGATAAAGTTAAGTTTTATGAAACTATAGAAAAAGTATCTAAACCAACAAAAGAAGATACTATATTAATGAATTTTATAATTGAAGAATCGAAAGGATACTTTAAAGGTGAAATGGATATTGAAAAAACAACAAAAGCTATTTTACAAAAAGCCAACACATATCTTTCAGAATAGGCGTTTAAATAGTTATTTATTATTTATGCTACCTAGTCTTTTAGGTACATTAATATTTATATTTATACCATTTTTAGATGTAATCTTTAAATCGTTTTATAATGGTGTTAGTGGAGAGTTTGTTGCTTTTAAAAATTATATAAATATTTTTACGAATAAAGCCTTTAGGTTAGCTAGTTTTAATACTTTTAAATTCATAATTATTTGTATACCTTTATTAGTAGTTATATCTTTAGTTGTATCTATTTTATTAGATAATATGACATTTAAACAGGAATTTTTTAAAACCACTTTTTTAATACCTATGGCTATACCTGTTGCGTCTGTTGTTTTATTGTGGACAGTAACTTTTAACGATAAAGGGACTATAAATGGATTTTTAAATAGATATGGTATAAATGGTGTAGATTGGTTAAATAGTGACTTTGCTTTTTGGGTTTTAGTATTTACATATATATGGAGAAACTTAGGCTATAACATAGTATTATGGTTTGCAGGGCTTAGTAATATTTCAAAAAGTTTATATGAAGCTGGAAGTGTAGATGGTGCTAACAAAAAACAATTATTTATATTTATTACATTACCAAACTTAATACCTACAATTTTTACTGTATCTGTTTTATCCCTTTTAAACTCATTTAAAGTGTTTAGAGAGGCTTATCTAGTAGCAGGAGAATATCCACATAATAGTATGTATATGTTACAGCATACTTTTAATAACTGGTTTATGTCTTTAGATATAGATAAATTATCTGCAGGAGCAACTATTTTAAGTATTATAGTATTTATTTTAATATTAATGTTGCAAAAAAGGTTAGGTGAATAATATGAAAAATAAAATATGTAATTTTGTTATTATAATTTTATCTTTATTTGTTTGGATACCTTTTATTATGATTTTATCAAGTACATTAATGCCTGTTGATGAAATAAAGCAAAACTTTGGTGCTGTTTTATTAAATGATGATGGCTATGCTAGTTGGAATTTGATACCTAAATATATAAGTTTAAAGCCTTTAATTGAACTTTTACTTGATAGTCCAGAATTTTTTGTTATGTTTTGGAATTCTGTTAAATTAGTTTTACCTATATTATTAGGGCAGGTTGTTATATCTGTGCCTATGGCTTGGGGTCTTGTTAATTTTAATAAATGCAAATTAAGGAAAATAATATTTGGAATTTATATGGTATTAATGGTTATGCCTTTTCAAGTTTCTATGGTATCTAACTATTTAGTTTTAGATAAATTACATATATTAAATACAAGATTTAGTATAATTTTACCAGCTATTTTCTCTACTTTTCCTGTCTTTATATTGTATCAATTTTTTAAAGGTATACCTAAAGAAATAATAGAAGCAGGTGAAATAGATGGTGCTAATAATTTTCAAATATTTATTAGTATTGCTATACCTATGGGACGTTCTGGTATTATTTCTATATTAATATTAGGATTTTTAGAATATTGGAATTTAATAGAGCAACCTTTAGCTTTTTTAAAAGATAGTGATTTATTTCCTTTATCCCTTTATATATCAAAGATATCTTATGAAAATATAGGTATAGCTACTGTTTCTGCATTTATAATGCTTTTGCCATCATTGCTAGTGTTTTTATATGGTCAAACTTATTTAGAAGATGGTATTAAAGCATCTGGTATGAAGGAATAATATTTAGAAAGGGAAAATTTATGACTAATAATAAAAATATATCTAATCAAGAAAAAAAACAAGAAATAGCAAAAGGTTTATTAATAAAGTTTATAATTTTTATGATTTGTCTTACTATTATATCAAAGGTTTTTAGCTCTATAATAACTCCTATTGTTTATGTAGAAAATATAAAAAGTGATGTTATTACAAAAAAAATAACTGGAAATGGTACTATTAAAGCTGACAGCAAAATAAATATAAATTTTAAAGAACAATTTTTGGTAGATAAAATATATTATGGTATTGGTGAAGAAGTAAAATCTGGAAATCCATTAATAAGATTTGATAAAGCCAATGTAGATGAGTCTTTAAAAAAATTAGAAACAGAGCTAAAAAAATTAGAACTTGAGCTTAATAAACTTGAGCTTGATACATCATCTACTACAAGAGATACAACTTTAGAAGATTCTAAAAAGAAGTTAGAAACTTTAAAAAGAGATAGGGATATAGCTTTAAAAAAGGAAGATGATAAAATAAATAATGCAAAAAAAGGTATATTAGATGCACAAAATATATTAAAGGAGAAAGAACAAGATCTTTTAAAAGTAAAGAACAACTATGAAAAGGTAAAAAGAGATTTGTTAAAGGATAATGAAAAGTTAAAACAAGATAAAATAAAAGAAGCAGAAGGGGCATTAGAAAAATCACAAAAAGATTTAGACGATAAAAATTACGAAAGAAGTAAAGCATTACAAAAAGCAAGACAAACATTAGATGAAGCTAATGGTTCTTTATATGATCCATTAACTGGTGCATACATACCTCAAAATTATAATAATGTAAAAAGAGCAGAAATGGATTATGAATTTACAAAAAAAGATTATGAAAGGGCTATAAATGATATTAATAAAGAAATAGAAAAGGCAAAAGAAAATTTAGAAAAAATTAAAAATACATCTGATGAAGATATTAATAAAAAAGAACTTACAGCAGAAGAAGAAAAAGTCAAATTAGCAGAAGATGCGGTAAAATCTGCTAAGGATAATTTAAAAGAAAAGCAGGGATTACTAGAAGATGCTAATTATAATAAAAATATAGCAGCAGATGATTATAACATAAAAATAGAAGATGCTAATAAAAATATAGAGGATAGTAAAGTTTTAGAAAAGGAAAATAAAATTAAAGATAATAATAATATTAAGAAACAAAATATAGATAAAGAAATATTAAAGTTAAGTATACAAGATAAAAAAGATTATATTTTAAAATTAAAACAACTTATACAAAATGATTATTGCATACTATCACCTATAAATGGTATTATATCTAGTGTAAATGCTAAAGAGGGTGAACATTTACAAAAAGAAAATGTAGTTTCTTTAGTAGATTCTAATACAAAATATGTTTTTGAAGTTTTTTTATCTGAAGAAGAAGCTAAAAATATAGATAAACAAGATTCTGCAAATATAAAAATAAATTCTAAAGTATTTGAAGATATACCTATTTATAAAATATTAGACTCTATTGAAGAAAAGAAAAATGGGAAAATAGTTTCATTTTTATTAGAAGAGGGAAAACCTAATGATGAAGGTAAAATGGAAATAGTAAAAGAAAGTAAACAGTATCAAACAGTTATTCCTAAAGAGGCTATAAGAATGGAATCTAATATAGAATATGTATTAGTAGCAAGGCAAAAGGAAACAATGATTGGTAACCAGACTTTAGCTATAAAGGTTGAAATTAATAAATTAGAGGAAGGTGATAGGTTAGTTGCTATAGAAGGAGCTTTTGAACCAGGGGATAAAATAATAGTTGATAGCAATAAAAATATAAATGAAAATGATACTGTTCGCATAGGTGAAAAATGAAAAAAATAATTTATTATTTTATTATTCTTATATCCTTTATAACTTATTTTTTTGCTAGTTATAATTTTGATAAATTAAAACAGTTTGAAAATGTTTTGGATATATCTTTTTTGGAAAATAAACCAACAGAGTATTTTATTAAAAATACTTTAGAACAAAATAAAAGCATAAGAGATATTGTGGCTATATCAAATGGAGGTTTTGTAGATGTATTAGAGAAACAGCATAATAGATCTATAAATTCTAAGTTATTAAAAGTTTTTGGTAATCCTGAAAAAATATTTGTAAAAGGTGATATACTATATAAAAATTATTTTGAAAAAAATGGCATATATATTAGTAATTCTTTAGCCTATAGTATTTTTAAAAATGAAAATGTAATAGGTAATAAAATTTTTGTAGATAATAAGGAATATATTATATGTGGAGTATTTAAGGATAAAATACCTACAGTAATAATTGAGAATAATGAAGATGATACATTTGATAATATAAAAGTATTTTTTTATAAAACAGAAGATATGGTTATGAATATAAATAGCTTTATTAGATTTAATAATAGTCAAAACATATATATAAATAATATTAATACAAAAATTAATTTACTACAGTTTACATTACAAATACCTAAAATACTTATTTTGGTATTAACTATATATTTATTTTATAAGGTTTTTAATTTTGATAATAGGTTTAGTATAAGAAATATATTTTACCAACTTTTTGGTGTTGCAAGTATAATTATATTGTATTTTATATTGAATATAGACATATATTTATTATCAAGTTTTACACCAAATAAATGGTCAGATTTTGATTATTATAAAAGTATATTTTTAAATATTTCTAATAATTTAAGAACTTATGCACAAATAGATAAAACATTAATATTTATAAATATTAATGGAGATGTATTTATTATTTTATTTAATATATTTATAAATATGGTAGGTATTATATACTGTTTTAAAAAAATTAAAAATAAGGAAAAAATATAGATATTATCTATATTTTTTCCTTATTTTTAATTTTTTTAAATTTAATTTTTATAAGCTGAGTTTATAATATTATAAAGTTCTAAATTTTGTTTTTTTAGATTAATAAGTTTAAAATCTTTATTAACAAAAGGGTGTTCTGTATACCCTGTATTAATAAGCTCATTATTTTTATATATTTTGTACTCAAATTCTAACTTGACAGGTGAAATATTTTTTAAAAATGTATGTATTGTTAAAATATCTTCATATAAAGCTGGTTTTATATATTTGCAATTAAGTTTACTTAAAGGAAATAATATACCAATTTTTTCTATTTCTGAATAAGAAATGTTTAGACAAAATTTTATAAAATTTGTTCTAGCCTCTTCATACCATATTGGATATACAGAATGATGAGCAATGCCCATTTGATCTGTTTCTTGATATCTAACTTTAATTTTTGTTTCAAAAAGCATAAAAATCACCCTTTATTATATATTTAAAACATTAACTTTTAATATCTTACTTATCTAAATTTAATTGGTAGTACATCTTGTTTATTGATTTTAATAGAATATACATAACTATACAATGTATTGGAATAACTATAAGTTCTTTATATATTCTTGCAGGTAGCAGTATTAAAAAACCTTTACCAGAAAACATAGAATACCATAAAGTTCCTAGACTTAAATTTACAATTATACTGATAAGTATTTTACAAATAACAATTCTTAAAACTAGATTTTTAGAACCATATACTTTTCTATAAAGAAGTGACCCATAAAAAATACCACCTAAAATAGCATTAAATGTAAAGCCAAAAAAATATGCTCCTTTTGGGTTAATCACATGGGTTAAAGCATCTGTTAATCCACCTAATATACCAGATACAACAGGACCAAATAAAAATCCAGCAATAGAATTTGCTATAAAAGAAAATGTAATAATAGTAATACCTTCTATTTTTAATGCTTGTGTATTAAGCATTAAAGAAATAGCTAATAAAAGACCACATATAACGATAGTCTTAGTTTTTTTTAATTCTAAAAAAGAATTTTTAAATAAATTAAACATAAATTACCTCCTAAGTAGTTGATAAAATATGCTACAAACATAGGGTTACTATGTTAGCAGCGGGATGCGGAATATGTATCGCAAGAAAAATCTTTTCGTATAGTAAGCAACTCCCCGTCTTACTATCACTTAACGCACATTTTCCTACTCTGCATAAAAATTAAATTTACAATTAATTATAACATAAAAATGTAATATATTACAATAATTAATATATAAAATATAAAAAAATAATGTTATAGAATTTATCTATAACATTATTACCAGTTAAAATTACTTATCATCAAATTCACTAAAGTCATAAAATCCTTCTTTGTGTTTTTGAGAAGGGGTTTTAATAGGTTTTTTATTTGGTATTATTATCCAAAATATAATATATATAGGAATAGGAGCAGCTAAAAATATAAAACATAACAATACAAAAAGTATTCTTATGATAGTAGGGTCTATTTTAAAGTATTCTCCAATACCACCACAAACACCACCTATCATTTTATCTGTTTTTGATAATGTAAGTCTTTTTTCCATACATATACTCCTTTCTATTTATTAAAAATATATCAACTTATATTTATTTTTTATTTTCTTAACTATATATACGAGATAATTATAATAAAAGTTTATATAAAATACAATAAAAATTTTTTAAGTAGTTGCAATTTATTTGTTTTAATGATAAAATTTTTTAATGAGATTTTATAAAATAGGAGGGTTATATGAAAAATTTTTTTTCTGATAAAGCATTTTTTAAAAATTTATTTTTATTAATTATACCAATTATATTTCAAGAGTTATTAAACTCTTCTGTAAATCTTGTTGATAACTTTATGATAGGTCAATTAGGAGAAATTGCAATTACCTCTGTTGGTCTTGCTAATCAAATATTTTTTGTATTTAACCTTATTTTATTTGGGATAAATAGTGGAGCGTCTGTTTTTGTTGGGCAATATTTTGGTAAAGGTGATTTTAATGGTATTCATAAAGTTATGGGACTTGGAATAATGTTAAGCCTTTTAAATGCTTTAATATTTGTTACTGCTATTATATTTGCACCAGAATTTTTAATGTCTTTATATTCTAAAGATGAGGCAGTTATAGCAGAAGGTATAAGATATTTACAAGTTATATGTCCAGCTTATATTGTTATAGCATTTATTATGGCTATAAATGCTGCTTTAAAAGCCATCAGGAAAACTCATTTTCCCATGATAACAACTTTTATAGCACTTATAACTAATATTATATTAAACTATTTATTTATATTTAAGTTAGGTTATGGTGTAAAAGGTGCTGCCATGGCAACCTTATGTGCTAGATGTGTTGAACTTAGCGCACAGCTTTTAATTATATTTAGTAAAAAATTACCTATTTTAACTAATATTAAAAATTACTTTAACTTTAATAAAAGCTTTGTGGTATCATATTTTGATGTTTGTACACCAGTAATATTAAATGAAATATTTTGGTCTATAGGTATATCTGTTTGTAATATGGCTTACAAATTTAGTGGTACTGATGCGCAATCTGCTGTTCAGATAACAGGTACTATACAAAATTTATTTACTGTTATGGGGGTTGCAATAGGTGGTGGTTGTGGTATATTACTATCTAATGTACTTGGCTATGGAGATACAGAAAAAGCAAAAGATTATTCTAAAAAATGTATGGTTCTTACTATATTAATAAGCAGTATTATGGGAATTATACTTGTCATACTTTCACCGTATATTATAAATATGTTTAATGTAAAAGATTTAGTAAAAGAGTATACTCACAAACTTTTAATGATAGTTGCATTTGGTTTAATATTTAAAACATATAATTATACAACAATTGTTGGGATATTAAGAAGTGGCGGAGATACAAAATATACTGCTATATTAGATTTTGCTAGTGTTTGGTTTATTGGTATCCCTATGGCATTTTTAGGGGCTTATTTTTTAGATTTACCTATATACATAACTTATGCTATGGTATATTCTGAAGAAATTATTAAAGGCTTTTTTAGTAGTGCTAGAGTTAGAAAAAATAAATGGGCTAAATCCTTGGTTTAAGAACTTACTTATGAAATAATTTTATTAAATTTAGTTAATAATTCTTAAATTTATTTAATAAAATAAATAGAGGTAATTTATTATAAACTAAAAGTAAGAGGTGAAATTATGAATAATAATAAAAAAAGTTTTTTTGTAGGTGTTATTTTTGGTATGATAGCTCTATTTGTTATAAATAGTTTTATAACTAATGCAAATTTAATTTATAGAAGATTTATATCTAAAGATTTAACTATAAAGCAAAAAGCATCACAGATAGAATACATTGTTGATAAATATTATGTTAATGAATATGATAAAGAACTTATGGAAGAAACAATGTATAAAGGAATGGTAGCTTCACTAAAAGACCCTTATTCTTATTATATGTCAAAAAAAGAGCTTGAATCATTTTTACAAGATACAGAAGGAAATTATGTTGGTATTGGCATAATGGTAAATTTGACAGAAGATGAAAAAATACTTGTAAATAAAGTATTTGAGGGTTCTCCTGCTCAAGAAAGCGGTATAAAAGAAGGAGATAAAATAGTAAAAGTTGAGGGAAAAGATGTTAATTTAGAAAATTATCAAGATTTAGTATCTAATATAAAAGGAGAAGAAGGTACTAAAGTCAAACTTACTATACATAGAGAAAAAGATAACAAAGTTTTTGATACAGAAGTTATGAGAAAAAGCTTAGATGTACCTACTGTTGAATATAAAATGTTAGAAGATAATATAGGTTACATATCTATATCCCAATTTGATAGAGTTACATATGACCAGTTTAAAACTGCTTTTGATAGTTTATCTAGTAGTAATGGCCTTATAATAGATCTTAGAAATAATCCTGGAGGGTTATTGACAACAGTAAATAAAATAACAGATATGTTAGTACCAGAAGGAACAATAACTTATATAGAAGATAAAAATGGAAATAGAGATTATCATAAATCTGATGCTAATTATTATAATAAACCTCTAACTATTCTTGTAAATGGAAATTCAGCGTCTGCATCTGAAGTGTTATCTGGTGCTGTTAAAGATTTTGGTGTTGGTAAGCTAGTTGGAGAAACTACATATGGCAAAGGGGTTGTACAAAATATGTATCAGTTACCAGATGGTAGTGGGGTAAAAATTACTATGGCAAAATATTATACTCCTAGTGGTATTTGTATACATGGTACAGGTATTGAGCCAGATTACAAGGTAACTAATTCAGAGGATAATAGCCAAGATTTACAGCTTGAAAAGGCAATAGAAGTTATTAAAAACTGGAAATAATATTGACTAATAAAATAAAAAAATATATACTATAAACACATATAATTTTGGAGGTACATTTTATGAAAAAAATACATTCTGACAAAGCGCCAAAAGCGATAGGGCCTTATTCACAAGCAGTATTAGTTAATAATATATTATATACATCTGGTCAAATACCTTTAAATCTTGAAGGAGATATTGTAGGTAATAATATTATTGAACAAACAGAACAGGTTATGAAAAACTTAAAAGCTGTTTTAGAAGAGGCTGGAACAAATTTTGAAAATGCTATAAAAACTACTTGTTTTTTATCGGATATGTCAAATTTTTCTGGATTTAATGAAGTATATTCTAAATATTTTACATCAAATCCTGCTCGTTCTTGTGTGGCTGTTAAAGAGCTACCTAAACAAGTTTTAGTTGAAGTAGAGGTTATAGCTATAGTTAAATAATAAAAAAGACTACTTATTTGTAGTCTTTTTTATATTACAAAATAAATTTACGAGGTATATAATGAAGCTCTAAATTTTTTAGGGCTTATATTTTTTTCTTTTTTAAATGTTTTTATAAAATAGCTTAAATCATTAAAACCACAATTTAAACAAATATCTGTTATAGATAAATCTGTTGTTAAAAGCATATTACAAGCCATTTCTATTCTATAGGAATTTAAATATTGTATAGGGGATTTACCAGTCATTTCGCTAAATATTTTAGTGAAGTATTTAGGGTTTAAATTCATTTTATTTGATAAATCTTCTAATGTTATTGATTTAGAATATTCTAGTTCTATAAATTCTAACACTTTTTTTAATTGATATATCCTTTTATTGTTTTTATCTATAACATTAATATTTTTTATGTATAGTTTTTTTTCTATTATTATACCGAATATGACATATAAATAACCTTGTATTAAAAACTCATAGCCTAAGGTTTTTTCTTTCATACAATCAAAAATTTTATTTAAGTATATATTTATATCATTATTTTTATATATGTCATAATTAATACATATTTTTGTATTTAATATATCTTTTAAATAATTTGTACAAATATTATTGTTTTTTATAAACATATTCATATCTAAAACTATACATTCATATATACAATTTTTAGGTATACCTCCGTGTAACATTTCTGGTGAAATAAAAATAATATCATCTTTTTTGGCATAGATTACTTGGTCATTTAAGGTTATTGTAAAGTCTCCTTCTAATATTTTTATTATTTCTATTTCTGTATGCCAATGATAGTGCATATTGTATCTTATATCTTCTGGTGTTATAAAGTAAAATTCTATTGGAAAGTTAAATGTACCTCTTGTTTTATTTTCTTTATATTTTAAATAGTTCATAAAAATATTCTCCTTTTATAATTAATATTGTACAAAAATATATAAAAGTTATATTTTTTATATTATATCATAAATATAGTGAATATAAAAGTGAAAATAATTATGTTTTTTTAATATAAAAGTACAAGAAATAAGATACATTTAATGGTAATATTATAGATAAAATTATGTATTTAATCTGGAGGTAATATAAATGAGTAAAAGTAGATTAGTGGGAGATTATCCTGTTATTGGTATTAGACCAACTATAGATGGTAGACAAGGTGTTGTAAATGTTAGAGCTTCTTTAGAAGAACAAACTATGAATATGGCTAAGTCTGCTGCTAAATTATTTGAAGAAAATCTAAAATATTCTAATGGTGAGCCTGTAAAAGTTGTTATTGCAGATACAACTATTGGGAGAGTACCTGAGGCTGCTGCTTGTGAAGATAAATTTAGAAAAGAGGGTGTTGATATTACTTTAACTGTAACACCTTGTTGGTGTTATGGTGCTGAAACTATGGATATGAACCCTAAAACTATAAAAGGTGTATGGGGATTTAATGGTACAGAAAGACCTGGTGCTGTTTATTTAGCATCTGTTTTAGCTACGCATGCTCAAAAAGGGTTACCAGCATTCGGTATATATGGACACGATGTGCAAGATGCAGATGATACTTCTATACCAGAAGATGTTAAAGAGAAACTCTTAAGATTTGGTAGAGCAGCTGTTGCAGCGGCTACTATGAGAGGTAAATCTTATTTACAAATTGGCTCTATATGTATGGGTATTGGTGGTTCTATAATTGACCCTAACTTTATAGAAGAATATTTAGGAATGAGAGTAGAATCTGTTGATGAAGTAGAAATTATTAGAAGAATGACTGAAGAAATATATGACAAAGACGAATATGAAAGAGCTTTAAAATGGACTAAGGAAAAATGCATTGAAGGTTTTGATAAAAATGATCCTAGTGTTCAAAAATCTAGAGAAGAAAAAGATAAAGACTGGGAATTTGTTGTTAAGATGATGTGTATTATTAAAGACTTAATGAATGGTAACCCTAATTTACCTGATAATTGCCAAGAAGAAAAATTAGGACACAATGCTATTGCAGCAGGTTTCCAAGGTCAAAGACAATGGACTGATTTTTATCCTAATGCTGACTTTCCAGAAGCTTTATTAAATACTTCTTTTGATTGGAATGGAACAAGAGAACCTTACATTTTAGCAACAGAAAATGATGTTTTAAATGGTATTAGTATGTTGTTTGGAAAACTTTTAACTAATACTGCTCAAATTTTCTCAGATGTTAGAACATACTGGAGTATTGATGCGGTAGAAAAAGCTACTGGTCATAAATTAACTGGTCTTGCTGAAAAATCTGATGGGTTCTTACATTTAATAAATTCTGGTGCATCTTGTTTAGATGCTTGTGGTCTTGCTAAAGATAAAGATGGCAATAACCTTATTAAGCCTTGGTTTGATATAACAGAAGAAGATAAAGAAACTATTTTAAAAGCTACTACTTGGAATCCAGCTGATGTAGGTTATTTTAGAGGTGGTGGATATTCATCTAGATTTTTGACAGAGGCAGAAATGCCTGTTACTATGATGAGATTAAATCTTGTTAAAGGTCTTGGACCTGTTATGCAGTTAGTAGAGGGTTATACTATTAAATTACCGGATGAAGTATCTGATAAAATATGGAAAAGAACAGATTATACTTGGCCTTGTACTTGGTTTGCTCCTATTATTACTGGAGAAGGTCCTTTCAAATCTTCTTATGATGTTATGAACAACTGGGGTGCTAACCATGGCGCTATTAGTTATGGTCATATTGGTGCTGATATTATTACACTTTGTTCTATGCTTAGAATACCTGTAAGTATGCATAATGTACCAGAAGAAAAAGTATTTAGACCTTCTGCTTGGAATTTATTTGGAATGGATAAAGAGGGGCAAGACTATAGAGCTTGTCAAAATTATGGACCATTATACAGATAGTTAGTAGGTGATTTTATGTCTGATGATTATAAAGTTTTAGCAATAGATTTTGGTGCATCTAGTGGTAGAGCTATTATAGGAAATTTTAAAGATAATAAAATAGAAATAGAAGAAATACATCGTTTTTCTAATGACCCAGTTAAACTTAATAATACTATGTATTGGGATTTTTTAAGGTTATTTTTTGAGATAAAACAAAGTCTTATTAAATCAAAAAAATATGGAAAAATAGAAAGTATGGGGATAGATACTTGGGGCGTAGATTTTGGTATTTTAGATAAATTTGGTAATTTAATTGAGAATCCTGTTCATTATAGAGATGAGAGAACTGATAATATTTTAGAAGATATATTTAAAAAAATAGACAAAGAAGAACTATATAATAAAACTGGTAATCAGATAATGAATATAAATACAGCTTTTCAATTATTTGCTTTAAAAAAGCAAAGACCAGATATATTTGAGCGTATAGATAAAATTTTATTAATGCCAGACTTGTTTAATTATTTTTTCACAGGTAAAAAAGTTAGCGAAGTTTCTATTGCATCTACAACTCAAATCTTTGATCAAAATAATAAAGAGTGGGCTAAAGAAATTATTGAAAAATTAGACTTAAAAGAAGATATTTTTGCTAATGTAGTTTCTAGTGGAACTACATTAGCTCCTATAAAAAATGATATAGCAGAAGAGCTTGATATACATAAATTTAATGTTGTATCTATAGCTGGGCACGATACACAAAGTGCTGTTGTAGCTGTACCAACTGAAGAAGACGATTTTATATTTTTAAGTTGTGGGACTTGGTCTTTAATGGGAACAGAACTTGATAGCCCTATAATAAATGAAAAATCTATAAAATATAATATAACAAATGAAATAGGGTATGAAGGAAAAACTACATTTTTAAAAAATATAATAGGGCTTTGGCTTATACAAGAAAGTAAAAGACAATGGGGAAAAGAAGGAAAAGAATATAGTTTTACTGAACTTGAAAAAATGGCAAGTGAAGAAGATAGTTTTAAATGCTTTATAGACCCAGATGATGAAATTTTTGTACACCCTGGAAATATACCTAAAAGAATAGAAAATTATTGTAATGAAAAGTTTGGGATAGGGCCAAAAACAGTAGGTGAAATAGTTAGAATTATTAATGAAAGTTTAGCTTTTAAATATAAAAATGCTTTGGAAGAGATAGAAGATTGTACTGGTAAAAAATATGACATTATTTATATGATTGGTGGTGGTATACAAAGTAATATGCTTTGTCAAATGACTGCAAATGCTTGTGGTTGTACTGTTTACGCAGGACCTATAGAAGCCACTGTTTTAGGTAATATATCTATACAGCTTATAACTAATGGTAAAATAGAAAATATGAAACAAGCTAGAAAAATTATTAAAAATTCTGAAAATATAAAAATTTATAAACCAGAAAATACAGAAAAATGGAATGAAAATTATATTAGATTTAAAAAATTGATATCTAAATAATAAAAAATTTAGGGAGGAACAATAATGGAAAATTTAAGTTATATGGAAATAAGAGAGCAAATTTGTGATGTTTGTCATAAAATGTGGCAACTAGGTTGGGTTGCAGCTAATGATGGAAATGTTACTGTTAAGCTTGATGATGGTACGTTTTTAGCAACTCCAACTGGCATAAGTAAAAGCTTTATAACTCCAGAAAAACTTGTAAGAATAGATAAAGATGCAAATATTATAGAAGCTGTTGGTAACTATAAACCATCTTCTGAAATAAAAATGCATTTAAGATGTTATACTGAAAGGGAAGATGTAGGGGCTGTTGTTCATGCACACCCACCAACTGCTACAGGTTTTGCTGTTGCTAATGTGCCTTTAGATAAATATACAATGATAGAAACAATAGTTGCTTTAGGCTCTATACCAGTTACTCCTTATTGTACACCTTCTACAAACGAAGTACCAGAAGCTATTGCCCCATTTTTATCAGAACATGATGTTATTTTATTAAAAAATCATGGTGCATTAGCAGTAGGAGCAGATTTAATAACTGCTTATTATAAAATGGAAACTTTAGAGCTTTTTGCTAAAATAAGTTTAAATGCTAGATTGTTAGGCGGAGAAGAAGAGGTTGCCAGAGAAAATATAGACAAATTAATAGAGCTTAGAAGTTTTTATGGTGTTACTGGTAAACATCCTGGTTATAAAAAATATAGCTAATGATTATATTTATTACTAAATATTTAATATAAATTTTAAATTTTATTAGGGGGTAAATTTATGTATAATAGAATAGTTTTAAATGAAATTTCTTATCATGGTAAAGGAGCTATTAAAGAAATAGCTAATGAAGTTAAAAATAAAGGATTTAAAAAATGCTTTGTTTGTAGTGATCCAGATTTAATTAAATTTAATGTAACATCTAAAGTTACAGAAATATTAGACCAAAATAATATATCTTATGAAGTTTACTCTAGAATAAAAGCTAATCCTACAATAGAAAATGTAAAAGAAGGGGTAGATGCTTTTAAAAAATCTGGAGCAGATTGTATAGTAGCTATTGGAGGGGGTTCATCTATTGATACTGCTAAAGCTATTGGTATTATAGCTAATAATCCTGAATTTGATGATGTTAGAAGTCTTGAGGGAGTAGCTGATACTAAAAATAAATGTGTACCTATAATTGCGGTGCCTACTACTGCTGGTACTGCAGCAGAGGTTACTATTAATTATGTTATAACAGATGTAGAAAAAAATAGAAAATTTGTTTGTGTTGATACAAATGATATTCCACTTATTGCTGTGGTAGACCCAGATATGATGAGTAGTATGCCAAAAGGTCTTACTGCTGCAACAGGTATGGATGCTTTAACTCACGCTATAGAAGGTTATATTACAAAAGGTGCTTGGGAAATGACAGATATGTTTCATATTAAAGCTATTGAGATTATAGCTAATTCTTTAAGAGATGCTTGTGAAAATAATCCAAAAGGTAGAGAACAAATGGCACTTGGACAATATATTGCTGGTATGGGGTTTTCAAATGTTGGTCTTGGATTAGTACACTCTATGGCACATCCATTAGGTGCTTTTTACGATACTCCTCACGGTGTTGCTAATGCTATTATATTACCTACTATTATGGAATATAATGCAGAATATACAGGTGAAAAGTATAGAGATATAGCTAAAGCTATGGGTGTTAAAGGTACTGAAAACATGACACAAGAAGAGTATAGAAAAGCAGCTATAGATGCTGTTAGAAAATTATCTAATGATGTTGGTATACCTTGTGATTTAAAACAAATTGTGAAAAAAGAAGATATTAAATTTTTAGCACAATCTGCTTTTGATGATGCTTGTAGACCAGGTAATCCTAAAGAAACTTGTGTAGAAGACATAGTGAAATTATACGAAAGTTTAATATAATAAAAGCATAGTTAAAAAGACTTATATTTATTATTTAAAATATAAGTCTTTTTAATATAATTTATTCTAAATAGTCTCTAAGTTTTTTACTTCTACTAGGGTGTCTAAGTTTTCTTAAAGCCTTTGCTTCTATTTGTCTAATTCTTTCTCTAGTAACATTAAATTCTTTTCCAACTTCTTCTAAAGTTCTGGCTCTACCATCGTCAAGTCCAAATCTTAATCTTAAAACTTTTTCTTCACGTTCTGTAAGTGTGTCTAAAACTTCTATAAGGTGTTCTTTTAATAATGTAAAGGCAGCAGCATCGGCAGGTGCTGGGACATCTTCATCTGGTATAAAATCTCCAAGATGACTATCTTCTTCTTCACCTATAGGAGTTTCTAAAGATACAGGCTCTTGAGCAATTTTTCTTATTTCTCTAACTTTTTCTATAGGCATATCCATTTCTTTTGAAAGTTCTTCATCAGAAGGTTCTCTTCCAAGTTCTTGTAAAAGCTGCCTAGATATGCGTATAAGCTTATTAATAGTTTCCACCATATGAACTGGTATTCTTATTGTTCTAGCTTGATCCGCAATAGCTCTTGTTATAGCTTGTCTTATCCACCAAGTTGCATAAGTACTAAATTTAAAACCTTTTTTATAGTCAAATTTTTCAACAGCTTTTATAAGACCTAAGTTACCTTCTTGTATAAGATCTAAAAACAACATACCTCTGCCAACATATCTTTTAGCAATACTTACTACTAGCCTAAGGTTAGCTTCTGCTAAACGTTTTTTAGCAACTTCGTCTCCATCAGACATTCTTCTGGCAAGCTCCATTTCTTCATCAGGACTAAGAAGGTCAACTTTTCCAATTTCTTTTAGATACATTCTAACATGGTCATCAATATTTATACTAGCATCAATAAGGGCTAAATCTATATCTTTTTCAAAGTTTTCAATATTCTCTAAAGAATCTAATCCATCAATATCATCTAAAGAATCCATAAGGTCATCTTTATTATCTTCCATTAAAGTTATACCAATAACTTCAATATTTTGTGACTCTAGGTATTCATAAATTTTATCTAGATGTTCTGGGTCTAGGTCTATATCAGATAAAATCTTAATCATATCTTTATATTTTATAATACCTTTTTTCTTTTTTCCTAAAGAAACAAGCTCTTTAATTTTACTGGCAAATAAGGCTTCATCTATTGTTTTCAACTTTTTTACTTCCTTTCAAAATTAAATATTAATATATAATTTATCAAATTTCTTTTTATCTTTTAAGGCATTTTGTACTTTTTCTAAATCATCACTTTCTGAAATTATTTTATCAAAGTATGCTCTCTTTATTATTTTAATTTGATCATTTATAACTTTTTCTAAATTATCACTATTAGAGAAATCTATTTTTAACATAAAAACTTTGGAAATTTGTTTTTGTTCCTCTGGATTTTCAAATTTTAAAGTAATTTCAGCAGGATATATAGGTTGATTTTTTTCATTTAGTTCAAAAATTAATTTAGCAAGTTTAATATAAGCATCATCTATAAAATCTTCATAGTTAATATAATTTTTTAATATATTATAAATATTAATATTGCTAGATAATATATATAATATACTTTGTCTTGCTTCATCTAATTTATTATTAAGTATAGATTGCTTTGGTTTTTTATTAATTATTCTTTCAATATTATTGTTATTTGATAAAACCATATTAACTTCTTCATATATTGCCTCTTTAGATATTTTAGTTATTTGGCTAGCTTCATTAATAAAAACATCTCTTTCAACAGGACTAGAAAGGGAAGAAATAATTTTAGAAACTTCTTTTGTAAACTCAACTTTTTGGATAGGGTCATTTAGATTGTAGTCTTTCATTTTTTGTATAATTTGAAATGATATGTAACTTTTAGCAGTATTTAGAAGTTTAATAAAATTATTAGCACCAAAATTAGATATATATTCATCAGGGTCTTTTGCATCTTCAACTTGTGCAACTCTGACATAAATACCATTTTCTATTAATATAGGTATAGCTCTAAGAGTAGCTTTTATACCAGCATCATCACTATCAAATAATATTATAACTTTATTTGCATATTTTTTTAATAATTTTATATGATTTTCATTAAAAGCTGTTCCTAAAGATGCTACTACATTAGTTATACCAACCTGACAAAGAGCTATAACATCAATATATCCTTCAACTAATATAAGTTCTTTATTTTTATTGTTTTTTGCAATATTTATACTATATAGATTATAACTTTTATTAAATATAGGAGTATCAGGGGAGTTTAGATATTTAGGTGAAGTTTTACTATCTGTTAAATCTCTACCACCAAACCCTATAACTCTACCTTGAACATCTATAATAGGAAAAATAAGTCTGCCAAAAAATCTATCAAAAAATGAGTTGTTTTTACTTTTTATAACAAGTCCACTTTCTAAAATAATTTCATCATCATATCCTTTTTGTTTTAAAAAATTATATATATCATCTTTTTTAAAAAGTGAATAACCAAGTCCAAATTTTATACGAGCATTTTTACTAATACCACGTTTATCTAAATAGTCATTAGCTATTTGAGCTTGAGGATTTGATAAATTCTCATAAAATTTTTTAGCAACCAATTTGTGTATATCATATAAAATTTGTTTTTTTTCTGATAAAGAGTTATCAAAGCTACCATTAGGTTCTGGTAAAGGGTAGTTTATTCTATCAGCTAAATACATTAAAGCATCTAAAAAGTCATAATTTTCTATATCCATAATAAAATTATAAACTGTACCAGATGCACCACATCCAAAACAGTGATAAAGTTGTTTATCAGGACTAACAGAAAAAGAAGGTGTACTTTCTTTATGAAATGGGCATAGCCCTACATAAGAGTTGCCACGTTGTTTTAAAGATGTATAACCATTTATAAGTTCTACAATATCATTACCAAACCTAATATCTTCTATAATGTCATCAGAATATCTCATAAAGTATATTGTCTCCATTTATTTTTTACAATAATATATATTATATTCTTTAAATAACTTATTCGACAAGGATTTTAAAAATCCTTTTTAGCTTTAATAAGTATTTATTTTTTCATATGTTTTAATAGCATATCTATCAGTCATACCAGCTATATAATCACATATAGCTCTTTCTTTAGTTTCTCCTATTTTACATATATTAGTAAATTCTTGAGGTACTTTTTCAAAATTTTTATAATAGTAATTGTATAATTCTTTTAACATAAATTTATAGTTTTTTCTTTCTTCAGCTAAAGAACCAGTTGTATATACATTATCAAATAAAAATTTCCTAAGAGTATACATACAAGCTTTAATTTCTTTAGTCATAATAATATCATTTTTATCAGAACTATTTTTTATTATATCTCTTATTAAAAAATTTATTATTTCTCTTGGCGTTTCTCCTAATATATCAAGACATTCTCTAGGTAAATCACTATGTTTTAATATACCAGCTCTTATGGCATCATCTATATCGTGATTTATATATGCTATTTTGTCAGAAATTTGTACAACTTTTCCTTCTAAAGTAGATGGATTACATCTTCCACGATGATTTAATATGCCATCTAAAACTTCTTTTGTTAAATTAAGCCCTAATCCATTTTTTTCTATTTTTTCAACAACTCTTACGCTTTGCTCATTATGATGAAATCCATCTTCTAAAATTTCATTTAAAACATCTTCGCCAAGATGTCCAAAAGGTGTGTGTCCTAAATCGTGTCCTAAAGCGATAGCTTCTGTTAAATCTTCATTTAAAAATAATGCACTAGATATAGTTCTAGCTATTTGAGCAACTTCTAAAGTATGAGTTATTCTTGTTCTAAAATGGTCTCCTTCAGGAGATATAAAAACTTGTGTTTTATGCATCAATCTTCTAAAGGCTTTGCTATGTATAATACGATCTCTATCTCTTTGAAAACAAGTTCTAATATCACATTCTTCTTCAAATTTAAAACGACCTAAGCTATTTTTACTTTTAGTTGCAAAATTACTTAATATTTTTTCTTCTAAATTTTCTTTTTTTAGTCTAATAGTCATAAAACACCTCCTAAATATTTTTATTTATATTATCTTTATTTTACATATATAACATAAATCCTTTTAATTTGACAAATGTTCTATTAAAATTTTAAAACCAATAATTATAAGTATTATACCGCCAATTCTTTCAGCATTTTTAGATAGTAAATTACTTATTTTTTTACCAATTAAAATTCCTATAAAAGAAAATATAAATGCAACTATACCAATTATTAAAGAAGGTTTTAAAATATTTATATTTATAACATATAAACTAACACCAATAGCTAAAGCATCTATACTTGTTGCGATAGCTAAAACAGTTAAATTTTTTATAGATAATATATTTTTATCATCATAAACTTTGTTTTCTTCTTTTTTAAATGTTTCTATTATCATTTTAATCCCTATAATATTTAATAGTATAAATGCTATCCAATGGTCGAACATTAATATTTTATTACCTACTAGATTAGTTAAATAGTATCCAATTATAGGCATAATGAATTGAAAGAACCCAAAAAATAAACCAAATTTTAATGCATAGGATATTTTAATTTTTTTTAGTAGTATACCATTAGATATAGAAACAGCAAAAGCATCCATAGCTAAACTTATTGATATAAAAATTATTTCTAAGAAACTCATTTAAATTCTCCTTTTATTTTTAATATATTTTATCTATTTATGATTTATTTATTCATAAAAATATTGAAAACTATATTTATAGATGTTATTATAATAATTATTATTAAGTTTTTAAGAGGTAATATTATGAATAATTATTTTTCTTTTGTACCAATTTATAATTTATTTATAGAAAAATATATGATAAAATCAAATCCTAGTTTTGTTATAATATATATATATATATTAAAAAAGTCTATAAATGGCGAAGATATAAATTTAGAAGATTTATCTAAAGAATTAAATATTTTGGCATCAGATATAATTAAAGCTTTAGAATATTGGCAGTCACAAAATATTATATCATATAAACAAATAAATAATAAAGTAGAAGTTATATTTTTTGAAATAAAAGAGCAAAATTTACAAAATAATAGAGATAAAAAACAAGAATTAGATAATAAAGATAAAACATATACAGACGAAGAAGTAACTATATATAGTCAAAAAGAAGAAATACAACAACTTTTTAGATTAGCAGAAAAAAAGTTAGCTAAAACTTTAACTTATCAAGATAGAAAAATATTAATAGCTTTATATGAAAATTATGGTATGTCTTTAGAAATTTTAGCCATTTTATTTACATACTGTATTGAAAATGGTAAAAATAATCTTAACTATATAGAAAAAGTAGCAATAGATTGGTGCGAAAACAATATAGATAGTTTAGAAAAAGTAGAGACATATTTAAAAGTGTATAATAATGATTTTAAAACAATAATGAAATTTTTTGGAATATTAAATAGAGCGCCTATAAAAAAAGAAGAAGATTTTATGAAAAAGTGGATTTTAGATTATAAAATGCCTATGTCAGTTATAGAAGAGGCTTGTGTTAGAACTGTTATAACAACTGGTAAAGCTAGCTTTGAATATGCATCATCTATAATTGAACGTTGGAAAGAAAAAAATGTAAAATCTCTAGAAGATATAAAAAATTTAGATAATGAGTATGAAAATTATATAAAATCTAAAAAAGAAGAAAAACAAAAAAGGGTAGAACAAACATTTAAGCCTAATATAAAAAGTAATTATGGTAAAAATAAGTTTGTAAATTATAAACAAGAACCACTAGATTATGAGTTACTTAGAAAAATAGAGATTATGTCTTTAAAAGAGGGGATAGAAGATAATGATTAGTCAAAATATATATAAAGAAATACTCACAGAATATGAACATTTGGCAGATAATGCTAAAAAAAAGATGAATTTAAAAAAAGAAATATGTTATAAAAAATGCCCTAAAATAAAAGAAATAGATGATGAGCTTAATATGACATCTATAAAAATAGCTAAAGCTATAATATGTGCAAGTAAAGATGAAAAACAAAAATATATAGAAGATATAAAAAACTTGACAGAAAATTTAAAAAAAGAAAAAGAAATTCTTATGATAGAAAATGGATTTTCTAAAAATTATTTTGATGATGTTTATAATTGCAATAAATGTAAAGATACAGGGTTTATAAATAATAAAAAATGTGAATGTTTTAAACAAAAGCTTATAAATAAGGCCTATGATATGTCAAATATATCTGAGATAATAAAAACAGAAAATTTTTCTAATTTTACATTAGATTATTACTCTAAACAAATAGATAAAGAAAATGATATGTCCCCTTATGAAAATATGAAACTTATAATGAGAAAATGTAGTTTATTTATAGAAGAGTTTGATGAAAAGTTTAAAAATATGGTTTTTTATGGTAACACAGGACTTGGTAAAACTTTTTTATGTAGGTGTATAGCTAAAGATCTTTTGGATAGAGGCAAGATAGTTTTATATATTACAGCTTTTAATCTTTTTAATATTTTTGAAAAACAAAAATTTAATAAAAATGATGAAGAAATAAATAAAGAGATTTTAAATCTTATAAAAGAGTCAGATTTATTAATAATAGATGATTTAGGGACAGAATTTATGACTTCTTTATCAACAACGGAGTTTTTTGATATTATAAATAGTCGTATTTTAGATAAAAAATCTACAATAATATCTACAAATTTATCACCAGATGAGATTGCACAAAATTATTCTGGAAGGATCGTATCAAGATTATATGGGGAATATGATATGATAAAATTTTTTGGTAATGATATAAGGATAATAAAAAAATTAAAAAATAAGGTATAAAATATGTTTAAAAATATAATTATATAGTTAAATAAATTTATTTTTAAGGAGAAAAAATGGGAAAATTAGTATATATATGCCTTGCTCCTATTTTTATAATATTATTAACTGTATATATTAAAGATAAATATGAAAAAGAACCAATTAAGTTGGCTTTAACAGGAACAATTTATGGTATAATTATTTCTGTACCTATAACTTTTACAGAAAAGTATATTACTAATTTTGCACCTCATCAAGATTCTATATATTATCCTTTTTTTATATCTTTTGCAGTAGCATCTTTTGTAGAAGAAACATATAAGTATATTATATTAATATTTTTAATATATAAAAATAATAATTATAATGAACCTTTTGATGGTATTTTGTATTCAGTTTATATATCACTTGGTTTTGCCACTATAGAAAATATTTTGTATGTTTTTAATCCAGTATTAGGTGGGTTGCACACAGCTATAGCTAGAGCTATATTTTCTATACCAGCTCATGCTATTTTTGGTGTCTATATGGGTTATTATTTGTCTAAAGAAAAATTTTTTAAACGTAGACTGAAAATATTTTCTTTGCTAATATCAATATTTATACATGGTATTTATGATTTATTATTATTTACAAATATTAAATATAGTAATATATTTTTTATAATATTTTTTGTTTATATAGTTTTTATAAGTCTTAAAAGATTAAATTATTATATAAGTATATCTCCTTTTAAACGCCAATAAAAATTTTTTATAAAAATATTCTAAAAAATGTAAAATTTTTATTGAAAAATTATTACAAAAGGAGTATACTCTTATTAAGAGCTTAAGGTTCTTTAACTAATTTTTTGCTATATATAAATTGGCATAGAACCATAATGGTAAAATTTTATATAAACAAACCTATTTTGTATAAAATTAATTAGCTTATGCTACCAATGCTATAACATCGGAGGAATTAATTGTGATAGAAGCTGTTAGTTGCGGAGGTGTTGTAATTCATCGTGGAAAGGTCTTATTGCTTTATAAAAATCAAAATGGGCGATATATGGGTTGGGTTATGCCAAAAGGTACTGTTGAAGAAGGTGAAACTTTTAAACAAACAGCACTAAGAGAGGTTAAAGAAGAAACAGGTGCTTCTGCCAAAATAATAAAATATATTGGTAAAACTGTATATACTTTTAAGGGTGGCTCAGATATTGTTAATAAAACAGTACATTGGTATCTTATGACAACAGATTCTTTTTATTGTAAGCCACAAGCAGAAGAATTTTTTGTAGATGCTGGATACTATAAAGAGCACGAAGCATATTATTTATTGAAATTTAATGATGAAAAACAAATAATGAAACGTGCTTATGCTGAATATATGGAGCATAGAAGAAGATTTTTTACAAAAAATAAAAATCATACAAGGAGGATTTAGTATGAGAACAGAACATTCAATCCAAGAGTTAAAGAAAGAGCTAGAAAAGTTTTCTAAAAAAATAAGCAATAGAACTGCATTATTTATTATATTGGGTTTTGTAATAGCTTTAGTAAGTGTTGTATTTTTAATTGTAAAAGTTAAACATAAAATAGAACTATTATCTCAAGATGATGATTTTTATTATGATGAAGATGATTTCTACGAAGATTACCATGCTTTAGACTATGAAGATGATGAAGAGTAAAACAAAAAGTATACTATCTATGATAGTATACTTTTTTAATATAAAATATATTATTTAGAGTTTTAGTAGTTATGTTCTTGTAGTGAATAAATAGATTTGTTAAAGTTAAAAGTATATGCAAAAGACATAGCAATAAAAAAGTAGGGGATATATGAATATCCAAATACTTCTGCTCCTATAAATATAGGTGCAAAAAATGTATTTGTAGCACTACCAAAAACACTTATATATCCGATACTTGCTACAAACTCTATTGGTAAGTTAAATATACTAGCTAGTATAACACCCAAGCTTGAACCAATTGAAAAAAGAGGGGTTACTTCACCACCTTGAAAACCTATTGATAACGTAATAATAGTGAGTATAAATTTTAGTATCCAATCATAAGCATATATTTGTTCATTATAAAAACTAGCATTTATAAGATTTGTTCCTAAGCCAGAATACCTGCCTTTATGTAATATTAAAAATACAATACTTAATATAATACCTATAATAAAAATTCTTATTATAGGATTTTTTATTTTATTTGTAAAAAATACTTTTATATTTTTTAAACATATAGCAAAGCTACCACCAATTATACCAAAAATAATTCCTAAACATATCAATTTTAATATAGTTATAAAATTTATATTTATATTTGATGATAGGGAAAAGGTAAATTTTTCAAGACCTAATAAATGAGATGTATAGCTAGCCATAAAAGAAGATATTATAGCAGGAATTAATGCTATATAATTTATATGCCCAGCTATTAATAGCTCAATAGCAAAAAATATAGCAGCAATAGGTGTTTGAAACAGACCAGAAAAACCAGCTGATATGCCTATTATTAAAAAAATCTTTTTAGAATTTTTTATGTTTATTTTTTCTCCAACCCAGTTTGAAAAAGTAGCACCTATTTGTACTGCAACACCTTCTCTACCAGCACTACCTCCAAATAAATGGGTTGTCCAGGCACTTAAAATAATAAAAGGTATTAATCTTAAAGGGATTTGCTTTTCTTTATTTTGTGCAACTTCAAAAATAATGCTCATACCTTTTGAGCTTTTACCACCAAATTTATTGTAACAATATACAATTATAATACCAGATAATGACAAAAAGGGAATTAACAATAATGTATATTGTTGTCTTATATCGGTTATTTTTAATAATGTTTTACCGAATATAGTATCTAATATGCCAACAATAACTCCTATTGGTATACTTATAATACTTAAAACAAGTAAATTTTTATAGTATTTAATATTTAAGTTCATATTCATATTTTTATCTTTCTTTAAACATTTTTAGGCAATTTTTCTTGTATAATTTGTCTTATTGTACTTGGTAAATTTTCCTTTTCTTCATTATTCATATTTTCTAAATATACAGGTTTATGAATATAAACATTTACTGTGTCAGGTTTTATAAAGCCATTATTTTTTTCTTTTAATTTATAGGATCCATCTATTGTGACAGGAACAATAGGTACATTTGTTTTTGTAGCAAGTTTAAAGCTACCAGCTTTAAACTCTCCCATAGTATCACTTTTGCTTCTTGTTCCTTCGGGGAATATAACCATACTATGTCCTTTTTTTATAAAGCTTATTGCTTCATTTATTGTTTTTAAAGATTGTTTTAAATCTTTTCTATCTATAAAAACGCAACCTATATATTTCATCCAGGTTCTTAATATAGGGATTTTATTAAGTTCTATTTTTGCAACAAATCCTTTTTCTTTAGGGATTAGTGCCATAAATATTGCTATATCGAAATCACCTTGATGATTACTTATAAAAACTACATTCCTGTCTTTTGGTATATTTTCTTTGCCATACACATTTATATTAGCACCACTATCTTTTATCCTATTCATTGCCCAGTTTGATGTTTGGTAAAAACTATATTCATAAAATTTATCTAATTCATTATTTTTAAAAAGATTTTGGGCTTTTCTTAATTTTGGGTATGTTATGTAAAGCATAAACATAAATTTAAAATACCATTTTATAGTCCTAAACATAGGTTTATATTCCTCCTTAGTATTATTATATTGTATTATAGCATAAATAAAATATTTATGTCTACTTATTAATTACAATAAAAATTTTTAATTATAGACAATATATTTGTAAACTAATATTTTATAATAAAAAATTAAATATTGACAAATATAAATTATAGATAAATAATATAAATATAAAATCAAAAAATTATATTTACATTATTATGATTTGTATTTAAGGAGGAATTGTATGAAAAATGCCATATTAAATAATGGAAAATCAATGCCTATGCTTGGATTGGGTGTTTTTAAATGTAGTGAAGAAGAGGCTTATAATGCTGTTAAGTCTGCTTTAGAAATAGGATATAGTCATATAGATACAGCTATGATTTATAAAAATGAACAAGCAGTAGGGCAAGCTATAAAAGATAGTAAAATTCCTAGAGAAAAATTGTTTATTACTACAAAACTTTGGAATGATGATATGAGAAATGATAACCAAAGAAATGCAATAGAAACAAGCTTAAAAAAATTAGGTTTAGATTATGTAGATTTGTATCTTATTCATTGGCCAGTTAAAGAAAAGTATGTTTCTTCTTGGTTAGAAATGGAGAAAATTTATAAAGAAGGCTTAGCGAAATCTGTAGGGGTAAGTAACTTTTTAATACATCATTTAGAGGATATTTTTAAAGCTTCTGACCTTATACCAGCTGTAAATCAAGTTGAGTTTCATCCTTATTTAGTGCAAAAAGAGCTTACAGATTTTTGTAAGAAGCATAATATTCAGTTTGAATCTTGGAGCCCATTAGGTGCTAAAAAGAATAGTCTTTTAGAGGATAAAACAATTTTAGATTTATCCGAAAAATATAATAAAACACCAGCACAAATTATTTTAAGATGGAACATAGATAAAGGTATAGTTACAATACCAAAGTCTTCTAATAGAGAACGTCAATTACAAAATATTAGTATATTTGATTTTGAGCTTACAAATGATGATATAGCTAAAATTGATAATCTTGATAGAGATGATAGAGTAGGTTCTCATCCAGATACTTTTGATTTTTAATTTTTTCAAAAAAATATAAAAGCCCTTTATAAAATAAAGAGCTTTTATATTTTTTTATTATTTTACAAATTTATCATGTATTGCATTAGCGGCACGTTCTGCATCTTTTTCATCAACTAAAACAGAAATTTTTATTTCTGATGTAGAAATCATATTTACATTAATGGCAGATGAAAATAATGCTTCAAATAAATCAGAGGCAACCCCAGAATTTGTATCCATACCAGCACCAACGATAGATACTTTTGCAATTGTTTCATCGTGGCTGACACTTTCAAAAGGTACTTTACCTTTTAAATCTTCTAAAGCTAAAAGAGTAGTTTCTAGTTCATCTCTTGATACAGTAAAAGATATATCTTTTGTGCTATCTCTGCCAATAGACTGAAGAATAATATCAACACTAACTTTAAATTTAGATAAATTAGAAAATATTTTAAATGCCATACCAGGAACATCAGGTACGCCTATAACAGATATTCTAGCAACATCTTTATCAACAGCTACACCAGTAACAATCATCTTTTCCACAAAAGCTTCCTCCTTTACCTCAGTTCCTTCTTCATCTGTTAAGCTAGAACGAACTACTAGGTTTACATTATATTTTTTAGCTAGCTCTACTGAACGGTTATGAAGAACTTTAGCACCTAAAGATGCAAGCTCTAACATTTCATCATAACTAATAGCTTCAAGTTTTTTTGCATTTTTTATAATCCTTGGATCACCTGTATAAACACCATCTACATCTGTAAATATCTCGCATAAATCGGCTTTTAATGTAGCAGCAAGGGCAACAGCAGAAGTGTCAGAGCCACCTCTACCAAGAGTTGTTATATCGCCATATTTGTTTATACCTTGAAAGCCAGTTATAATAACAATATTTTTCTTATCAAGTTCAGCTTGTATTCTATTACTATCTATACTTTTTATCCTTGCATTACCATAAGTAGATGTAGCACTAATATTACATTGATTAGCGTTTAATGATATAGCAGGATAATCCATAGCGTGTATAGCCATAGCCATCAAGGCAACGGACTGTTGTTCACCAGTAGCAAGAAGCATATCCATTTCACGCTTAGAATATTTAGGATTTATTTCTTTAGCTTTTTCTATAAGCTCATCTGTGGTATCTCCTTGAGCAGAAAGTACAACAACAACTTGATTACCTTTGTCATATTCAGCTACTATTTTTTTAGCTGCATTTCTAACTCTTTCTGCATTGGCAACAGAAGTTCCGCCAAATTTTTTAACAATTAACAATTATTTAACCCCCTTCATATTGGATATATTTTAATAAAAATTAAATGTTTATTAAAAAACATAGTTTTTTATAGTATAAATTATTTTGTAAGATTTAGCAATAATTAATAATAATTTTATTAAAAATATCATAAAATATTAATTTACAATTATACCCATATTTATTTTTATGAATAATTTATGTAAAGTGTACCTTAAAATTAATAGTTATTTAATAATTTTTTAATTTGTTTATAGTTTGGCATATATTTTTCTACTAGTTGCCAAAATTTGTAGGAGTGGTTCATTTCTTTTAAATGACATAGTTCGTGTAATATAACATAGTCTATAACACTTTTATCATATTTTGCTAATAATATATTTATAGAAATATTTTTTTTAGATGAACAGCTTCCCCATCTAGTTTGCATTTTTTTAAAGGATATTTTATTAGGGTATAGGCCTGTTTTATTTCTAAAACTTTCAAATGATTGTAGGGCATAAGGTTTAAGTATATATAGGTAATAGTCATCTAATATTTTTTCTATCTTTTTATTTAAGTTATCTTCTTCTTTGTCTATATAAATATTAAAGGTGTTATTATATATGTAAGGAAAAGATATAGGATTATCTAATATATTTAAGATAAAATCTTTTCCGAAAATTTTTATTATAGAGCCTTGTTTATAAATATTATTTTTTTTATTTTCTAAAATTTTTAGTATTTTAGTTATGTTTTTTAATAAAAATTGTTCTAAAATTTTTTTTGATGTAAATTTATTAGTTCGTATAATAATAGAGCCATTTTTTATTTGTATGCAGGTGGTTTTCCTGTTAGATATAATAATAGTATAGTATATCTTTTCATTATTATATATTATATAATCTATCATATTTACATATTATACAAATATCTTAAAAATTTTATAGATGTATCAATATGTTTACTATTTGCAAGTATTGAAAAATAAACTGGCCCTGCTACATAGACACTGTCTTTTATTATAGGAGCATTAGATACATCTAGTGTATAGGCTCTTTCTACACCATCAATGCCCATTTTGTAAACTAAATTTTGTTTAACTTTATCTAGTAAATCTGTTGGTAAAATACTCTCTAAATCTATTAATATATCTTGTCTACAAAAATGGTTTATAAAATATTCTTCTGTAATTAATGTATCTAATGTTTGTGTTGCTATCATAGCATTAATTTTAGCTAAGTATTCCATTCCATTTACTATTTCATTGTCTTTTAATATAACACTAACAGTAGGTTTTAGTTCCCAATGGTCTTTTGTTTCTTCAAAATTAGCATATTCATGAAACTCATTATATATTTTTTCATATGATTCATTATTCATAGGTTTATTAAGAAACACAACATTAAAAATAGGTTCTTTTTTAAAAAACATATTAAATATTAAAGAACTAGTAAGTGCTAAAACAAGTAATGTAAGAAAAATTTGTATGCCATAATATTCTTTTATATACCACATTTTATCTTTAAAAGACATTTTTTTTAGTTTTTCTATTTCTGTTTTAAAGTTTTCTTTAAAAGATTTTTTTTCTAACACATTATTTCCTCCTTAAGTAAAATTGACTTTTAATATTATAACATAAATATATATTATAAAAAATAAGTAATTTATAAAATTTTTTAACTTGACAAATAATTGGTAAATAATTATTATTAAATTATAATTATCTAGTTAAATTTAGAAAAAGGTGGATTTTATGCTTATTATTTTATCTCCAGCAAAAAATATGAATATTAAAAGTTTTGAAGGATTTAATTTTGAAAAGCCTGTTTTTTATGAAGAAACTAATAAAATACATAGTCATTTAAATAATCTTGAATTACAAGATATAGAAGTCATAATGAAAGTTAATAAAGATATTGCTTTTAAAACAATTTGTAATATTAAAGATTTTGAAATAGATAAAATGGAAGGACACGCATTAAAGTGTTATGATGGTTTAGTTTTTAAAAATATAGGTGTTGAAGATTTTAATAGTGATGATATAATTTTTGCAAATAATCATTTAAGAATATTAAGTGGCTTTTATGGAGTATTAAAACCACTTACAAATATACAACCTTATAGATTAGAGATGGGATGTAAAATACAAATAGATAATAAAAGTTTATATAAATTTTGGAAAGATAAAATATATAATGAAATAATAGTTTTAAATAAGCCTATTATAAACTTAGCTTCTAAAGAGTATAGTAAGACTATAACACAATATTTAAAAAGTAGTGATAGTTTTATAAACATAGATTTTCTTATGTTAAGAAATGGAAAATATAAATCTGTTGCAACATCAGCTAAAATGGCTAGAGGACAAATGGCAAGATATATTATAAAAAATAAAATAACGGATATAGAGGCATTAAAAGATTTTTATTTTGATATTTATCAATATAATGAATATTTATCAAATGAAACAAATTTAGTATTTACTAATTAATTTATAGTATAAAGAAAGGAAGTAATATAAATGTTAAATATAGGTGATAAAGCTCCAAATTTTACTTTACCAGATAAAGATGGTAATAATATTAGTTTAAGTGATTTTTTAGGGAAAAAAGTAATATTATATTTTTATCCTAAAGATAATACTCCTGGTTGTACAAAGCAGGCTTGTGGATTTTCTGAAAATATACAAGAATTTGAAAATAATAACACAGTAATTATAGGTATTAGTAAAGATAGTCAAAAATCTCATCAAAATTTTACACAAAAGTATGATTTAAAAATAAATCTTTTATCAGATGTAGAAAGACAAGCTATAGAGGCTTATGGTGTTTGGCAAGAGAAAAAATTATATGGCAAAGTTAGTATGGGTATTGTAAGAACTACATTTGTTATAGATGAGCAAGGTAATATTGAAAAAATATTTGATAAAGTTAAAGCTGCTCAAAATCCAGAAGAGGTTTTAGATTACATAAAAAATATATAATTATACATATTAAAATTTAACTAAAGTTATATAATATATAAAATTTAGAAGGTGATATTAAAGATGTCTTTAGTAGGAATTATTTGTGCTAGTGATACTGAATTAGAACCTTTTCTTAAGTATATAAACTTTGTAAAAATTACAAAAAAATCAATGCTTGAGTTTTATGAAGGGACTATTGATAATGTTAAAGTCGTTGCTGTATATAGTGGTGTTTGTAAAGTAAATGCAGCAGTAGCAACACAAATTCTTATTGACTTTTTTGGTGTAGATATTGTTATCAATTCTGGAACAGCTGGAGGTATGAATGAGCAAGTTGAACTTTTTGATACTGTTGTAGGAGAGTTTACGGCATATCATGATGTCGCTGATGATATATTGACTGAGTTTCATCCTTGGCTTAAATCAATTTATTTTAAAGCAGATTATAGATTATTAGAGATAATAAAAGAGTTAAAAGATACATTATCATACCCAATTTTATTTGGTAAAATTGTTACAGGAGAAAAATTTATTACAGATGAGGGTAGAAATAGTATTAATAAGAAGTTTAATCCACTAGCTGTAGATATGGAAACTGCTAGTATTGCCCACGTTTGTTATGTTAATAATATACCATTTATATCAATAAGAACTATAACAGATACAGTAACCCATAAAGGTATAGAAAATTTTGAAAAAAATTGTGAGCATGCTTCTTATATTTCTTCAAATATTGTTGTTAGTGTAATTAATAAGCTTTCTTATATGTAATAGATAATTTAAAATATTTTATTAAAAAGGGTATTGACATAGGTTTTAGAATATGATAAAATACAAAAGAATAAAGAAGAAGCTCTACTTCTCACCTTACGGTATATAGCTTTAAGGTTATCAAAATTTCATATTTTAATGCCTATGTGCATTTTATGATTTTTAAGTAGGAGCATTTTCATTGCTCTTTTTTTATTTTTCAAATTTTAGGAGGTGCTCGCAATTAACGAGTTAATGATTAACGAACAAATTAAAGACAAGGAAGTTAGAGTTATAAGTGATGATGGAGAACAACTAGGTATTATGTCATCTAGAGAGGCACAAGCCCTAGCAGATAATAGAAACTTAGATTTAGTTAAAATATCACCTACAGCTAAACCACCTGTTTGCAGAATAATGGACTATAGCAAGTTTAAGTTCGACAAAGCTAAAAAAGAAAAGGAAGCTCGTAAAAAGCAAAAAGTTGTTTCTGTTAAAGAGCTACGTTTATCCCCTAATATAGATAAGCACGATGTGCAGGTTAAAGTAAAAAAAGCAATAGAGTTCCTTAAAAATGGTGACAAAGTTAAAATTAGTATAAAATTTAGAGGTAGAGAACTTGGCCATACAGATATTGCAAATGACATTATGGCTGACTTTGCAGAACAAGTTAGCGAATATGGCATTATAGAAAAAGCTCCTAAAATGGAGGCTAAATCTATGGCAATGTTTTTATCGCCTAAAGCATAAATCTTACAAGGGAGGACATTTAAAATGCCTAAATTAAAAACAAAAAAAGCAGTTTCTAAACGTGTTTCTGTTACTGGTACTGGTAAATTAAAGAAAACAAAAGCTAATAAACAACATATACTTACTAAAAAATCTACTAAAAGAAAAAGAGGATTAAGAAAAGCTAATTTAGTGGACAAATCTAATATGAAACAAATGAAAAAAGTATTACCTTACATTTAATTGACAACTCATAAGGAGGAAATTTATAATGGCAAGAATTAAAGGTGCTATGAATGCACGTAAAAAACATAAAAAAGTTTTAAAAATGGCTAAAGGTTTTGTTGGTGCTAGAAGCAAACAATATAGAATAGCTAAACAATCTGTTATGCGTGCTATGGCTCACGCTTTTGCAGGTAGAAAACAAACTAAAAGAGAATATAGAAGACTTTGGATTACTAGAATAAATGCTGCTGCTAGAATAAATGGCTTATCTTATAGCAAATTTATGAACGGTATTAAAAATGCAGGTATTAATATTAATAGAAAAATGCTTGCAGAAATGGCTGTAAATGATGCAAATGCTTTTGCTAAACTTGTAGAAACAGCTAAAGCTAATCTTAAGTAATAAATAAAAATGGTTGTAGATATAATCTACAACCATTTTTATTTTAAGATTTACAAAAGTTTAAAAATTTTTAGATATATATTATTTACAAAATAAGATTAAATAATGATAAAATTTATATAACAAGCTTTAATTATTGATATTATATGTAAATATTTATTATATTTGCTAAAAATTTAATAGAAAATTTTTATTTTTGTTCTTTTTTATTATATTATTTCGTGTTATAATATAAATAAAAATATTTATTATAAAAATAGTGAGGTTTTTATGAAAAGATTTAATTTGTTTTTTATAGTATTTATAATATTTACTATAAATACTATAAATGTATTTGCAGTAACTGATCCAAATATATTTACGGATACAGTAAATAATACATATGAAGGAACAGAAGATGCTAAACCATTAATAAATAATTTGAATTTTTCAGATGTTAGTGGTCATTGGGCAAAAGAAGCTATAACAAAAGCAGGAGCTTTAGATATGGTAAAAGGATATGATAAAACATATAGACCTAGTGCTTATGTTTCAAATCAAGAAGCTTTAGCCTTTGTTATTAGAGTAATTGGTCTTGAGAAACAAGCACAGGCAGAAGGTGAAAGGCTTAAAGCACAAGCAGAATCTCAAAATAGTCCTTTACCTATATGGTCTATTGGATATTTAAGTTTAGCTAGAAATAATGGGCTTATAACAACAGATCAATATAATCAGGCTATAAGTGCAAATCAAGAATCATTACCAGAAGGCTCTTTTAGAAGAGATGATAATGCTACAAGAGAGCAAGTTGTCAATTGGATTGTACAAGCACTAAATACTATAAGACAAGAACCTTTAGTTTCTAATAGTCAACAAAGTATTTATAATTATCCAGATTGGGAAAATACAACTGTTGAGTATGTTGAAAATGTGGAAATTGCATTAGATAATGGTATATTAAAAGGTGATAGAAATGGTAATCTTAATCCTAAAGGAACTTTAACTAGAGCAGAAATGGCTCAGCTTTTAAGTAATATGGATAGTTTATATAATGAGGCTGTTGGACTTACTAAAAAAACAGGTACTGTTGGTGGTATAAAAGATGAACAAACTACTCAAACAGGACAAGCTAGGTTAGAAAGAGACATTTATATAAGAACAGCAGATGGTAAAATAGATGTTATAAAATATATTATGGAAAGTAGTTCTTCACCACAAGCATTAAATAAAGATGCAGTTGTTTATAACAGTGGTCTAGTTACAGGGCTTTCTGGCATTAGAGAAGGTGGACAAATAGAATATTTGGTAAATGATACAGATAAAACTGTTAAATTTGTTAGTATTAAAGATAAGACATTAAATGTTACAGAGGCAAATGGAAAACTTAATAAGGTAGATTTTGTAAATGGTACGATACAAATTAAGGATAAAAATAATAAAGTATATAATTATTATTTAGCCGAGGGAATGATTAATTCCGATGAAAACGGAAATTACCTTATGTTAGAAGAAAAAATGAGAAAAGAACAAGATTTACCTATTGGAAGTATGGTAAATTTAGAGCTTAAAAATAATATTGTAACTAAAATAAATTATGCAGGAGATGCAACGTTATCTAGTGAACTTAGAGGGGTTGTAGTAGAAAATAATACAGAATATGGTTATCTTGTAGTTATTGATAACAAGGGGAATAAAGTTACAAAAAATTATTATGCTGACCAAATAGAAGTTGAAAAACAACCATATTATCAAAATGGAGATAATATTGGTTATTTAGATCAAATGTTCCCTAACTTTGAATATGACCCAAGAGACACAACTATTGATCAAATAGAGCCAGGAGATGTAGTTTTTATAACAAGTAGTAAAGATGAACCTACTTATATAGAAAAAATGAGTGCATCACCTAACTATGTTATGAAACGTGGTAAAATTTCTCAAATAAATAATAATATAGATACAGTAAAAATGTTAGTACAGTTTGATAATGGGCAAACTTCTTGGTATGATGTACCTAGTGGTGTATATTCATCTAAAGGTGGTAAACCTATAGAGTTATCAAATATTGTTGCAGGTGATTATGTTAAATTGCTTATAAATGAGGCTATTTTATCCCCAGGTGAAACTATGGAGTCTGTTAAAGAAGTTTTAGTAGAAGATTCTGGACATTTAATAGGAAGTATATTAAAAGGTCAAGTAGGAACTATAGATTCTATACAAAAAACATTATCATTACAACATTCTTATACTCTTGGTAAATCTGGTTGGGAAGAATACCAACAAGTAAGAAAACTTAGTACATCAAATAAAAATATTATGTACTATTATAATGGAACAAGAGTTTCAGATGACTTTGTTAAATCTAAATTAAAAAGAGCAGATGGCGAAGTATATGTTGCATTAGAAAATGGATATTCAGGTAATACTATTAGTAAAATAACATTTAGGACAGGTAGAGATGAACCTTTAAATCCAGATGTTATTACATCAGTAGATGGAGTAGGTAATTTTACAACAGCAGGCAATGGCACTATATCAACAGATGAAGGTACTATTGTTAGAAAAAATGGAAAGCTTGTAGATTCTACTAATATTAGTGTTAATGATTATGTTAGAGTATCTTTAAATGGTGATGGTAAAGCAGGTATTGTGGATATTTATGAAGCACCTATTTCAAGTTCTGTTGCAATAGCTAGAGGTAGAGTAAAACAAATAGAAGATAATAAATGGTTTGTTGTTAAATCAATGAGTCAATTAAATGGAGATAAATGGGAATACAGCCCAGTAGAAAGAAAATTCACAATAGATGAACAAACTATTTATATTACAAAAGATGGTATTAAAAATATTAATGAATTTATTGGATATACAGAAAATTCTAGTATAGATAAAGCCTTTACTATTGTATTTGATGGTGATAAGGCAACTCATATTATAGATGCACCATATCCTACTAAGCTTGTTTCAGGGGTTGTTTATGAAACAGGAGAAAGTGTAAAACTTAAAGATGGTAAGTACATGAAAGATGATAAAACTTGGGATAGTATTAGTGTTAAAGATCCATCAATGAATATAAAAACTGCCCCTAATACTATTGTTATTAAAAATAATAAAGTAGTTTCAGCAAGTAGTATACAAAAAAATGATAAATTAAAAGTTATGACAGATAAACTGCCAAATAAAATAGCAAGTGGTATGACTGTAGAGGCAATAATCGTTTTTGTAGAAAATTAATTTTAATATAGTTGTTAAAAATATATAGCTATTGGTTTATATCAATAGCTATATATTAATATAATAATTATTTTATGGAGGAATAAAAATGAAAATATTAAATAGAGCAGTAGCCTTTATAATGGGCTTGTCTATTTTTACAACAAGTGTTTATGCAAACCCTCTAGATTTTGGTATTTTTGGGGGTATAACAGAGGGTAGAAAATTACCAAAAACAACAGAACAACTTTTAAATACAAATAAAAATACAAAAAATGATCTAAAATCAACTTATAAAGAAATAATATTTTTAACAGGACAACCTAAAGAGTATAATGGAAATATTACAGTAAGCTCTAAAGCTACTGAATTATCAGATAAAGGAAGTTATAAAGTTAGCTATAAGGTTCAAAATGGTGATACAACACCAGAGGGTATGACTATTGCTAGAACTATGGATTATAACGTAAATTATAGACAAGAAGAAAATCAAACTATAAAAGACTATGAAGTTTCTAACTGGACAGAAACTATAACAGTAGATGGTAAAACATATACGATAGACAATAAGGAGTCTAAGTCATCTATAAGTATTATAGAAGATAAAACACCAGGTGTAATATATTATAAAGGAGATATTTCTCATAGAGCAGTATATACATCTGGAGAGGAAAAAGTAACCCAGGATATAAGTGGGGTTATATATGGATATAATAGTGCCTGGTCTTCAACAGAAACTCAAAGATTAAACTGTACAGTGTCAACTAAAGACTGGCAAATGGAGTATCAGTTAAGGCCAAGTGTTTCTGTTAATAAAACTTTAGAATATTCCAAAAATGAACCAACAGCTATTAGTTTTGAAGGTAATTATAAAGAAGTAATGCAAAATAAAAGTGGTTTAAGCTATAATATTTATGTATTACCACCACAATTTACTTATACAACACCTACAAGTGGTAATGTTTCTGTACCTAGTTTTAATACTTTTGAACAACTTGTAGCTCCAGATATAAGTTATTTAAAAGGGCATTTTGCAGAAGAGGATATTAAAAAAATGTTCGCTATGCAAGTATTAACAGGAGAGCCTAAATTTTATAAGCCTAATGAAGCTATAACAAGAGGACAGTTTACACAAATGTTAGTAAAGGCTATTAAACTGCCAATAGATAATAATACAAAATCTAATAAGAAAGCTTCTGTTGATGTTGTATTTTCTGATGTTTTACCAGAAAGGCAAGAATACCCTTATATTATGGCAGCATATAAATCAGGTCTTGTAATAGGAAAAGATAATAATAATTTTGCCATAGATGAGCCAATAGAAAGACAAGAGGCTATTGTTATATTACTTAGAGCTTTAGGTCTTGAGCATTTAGGTCTTGATCCAACACCTATTACATCATTTACAGACGATAAATATATAGACAGCTGGGCAAAAAGAGAAGTTTACGCTGCTAATAGAATAGGTATAGTGTCTGGGGACGAAAATGGTAAGTTTAATCCTAAATTATTTATTAATAAGGCAGAGGCAGCAGCTATTATTAATAGACTTATAAATTATATGAGATATGATATGCAAGTAGATTATACAGAAAATATAGTAAATTTTGCAGATTAATTTTTTAGTATAGCACTAAATTAGTGCTATACTAATTTTACATATATGTTGACAAGTTATATTTCTAGTAATATAATTAATAGGTTATAATTAAGTTAACTTTTTAAATATAAAATATTTAACAATAATAACTCTTATATTATTTTTATTTGTTTAAGATTAATGTAAAAAGTAAATACATAATTTTAAATTTAAAAATAAAGTCATATCTTAATTGTTATTAATAATAAAAATTTTTAAATAGAGGTGAAAATATGGATACAAAGTACATTTTTGTTACAGGTGGGGTTGTTTCTGGTTTAGGTAAAGGTATTACAGCGGCTTCTTTAGGCAGACTTTTAAAAGCAAGAGGATATAAAGTTACTATACAAAAATTTGACCCATATATAAATATAGATCCAGGTACTATGAGTCCTTACCAACATGGTGAAGTTTTTGTTACAGATGATGGTGCAGAAACAGATTTAGATATAGGACATTACGAAAGATTTATAGATGAAAACCTTACAGTTAATAATAATATTACTACTGGTAAAATATATTGGTCTGTATTAAATAAAGAGAGAAAAGGTGAATATTTAGGAGCAACGGTTCAGGTTATACCACATATTACAAATGAGATAAAAGAAAGAGTATATAGAGCAGGTAAAACAACTCAATCAGATATTGTTATAACAGAAATAGGTGGAACTGTTGGAGATATAGAAAGTGAGCCATTTCTAGAGGCTATAAGACAAGTATCACATGAAGTTTCTAAAGAAAATGTACTTTATATACACGTTACATTAATTCCTTATTTAGCAAAATCTGGTGAAATGAAAACAAAACCAACGCAACATTCTGTTAAGCAATTATTATCGATTGGTATACAGCCAGATATTATTGTTTGTAGAACAGAAAATGAAATAAGTAGGGAGGCTAAAGAAAAATTAGCACTATTTTGTAATGTAGACAAAGATTGTGTTATACAAAATATAGATTGTGATTCTTTATATCAAGTACCACTTCTTTTAGAAGAAGAAAATCTTGCTAATATTGTTTGCAAAAAATTATCAATTGAAAATAAAGAACCAGACTTATCTGACTGGTGTGATGTTGTAGAAAAACAAAAGAATCTTAAAGAAACTATTACAGTTGGTTTAGTTGGTAAATATGTTGAATTACATGATGCTTATATTTCTATTGTAGAATCTTTAAATCATGCAGGTATACATACAGGTTCTAATGTAGATATTAAATGGATAAACGCAGAGGAATTAGAACAAACAAATCCTAAAGAATTATTATCAGATGTAGATGCTATACTTGTTCCAGGTGGTTTTGGTGAGCGTGGTGTGGAAGGTAAAATAATGGCAGTACAATATGCTAGAGAAAATGAAATTCCATTTTTAGGAATATGTCTTGGTATGCATTGTACAGTTATTGAATTTGCAAGAAATGTGTTAGGTTTTAAAGATGCACATACATCAGAAATAAACCAAAATACATCTACACCTGTAATAGATTTAATGCCAGAACAGAAAGATATAGATGGACTTGGGGGAACAATGCGTCTTGGAGCTTATCCTTGTAAATTGGCAAAAGATACATTTTCTTTTGATGCTTATAAAGATGAACTTATTTATGAAAGACATAGACATAGATATGAATTTAATAATGAGTATAGAAATGCTATGATAGAAAAAGGTCTTGTTATAGCAGGGGTTTCTCCAGATGAAAAATTAGTAGAAATAGTGGAACTTAAAAAGGATATACACCCTTGGTTTGTTAGTGTTCAGTTTCACCCAGAGTTAAAATCAAGACCTAATAGACCACATCCATTATTTAAAGATTTTGTACAAGCTACGATAAATAATAAAAATAAATAGTTTGCATATATTTACAATATTTTAAACTTTGGAGGAAGATATATGGAAAAAAATATGGAAAAAATAGTTGCTCTTGCTAAATCTAGAGGTTTTGTATACCCAGGTTCTGAAATATATGGTGGACTTGCTAATACTTGGGATTATGGTCCTTTAGGTGTTGAGCTTAAAAATAATGTTAAAAAGGCTTGGTGGAAAAAGTTTATACAAGAAAGCGAGTATAATGTAGGTGTAGATTGTGCTATACTTATGAATCCTCAAGTTTGGGTAGCATCTGGACACGTTGGTGGATTTAGCGACCCATTAATGGACTGTAAAGAGTGTCATGAAAGATTTAGAGCAGATAAAATAATAGAAGACTATATGACACAAAATAATATTGATGGTAATCCAGATAGTATGAGTCATCAACAAATGAAAGACTTTATAGAAAAGTATAATATAGGTTGTCCTACTTGTAATTCACATAATTTTACAGATATTAGAGAGTTTAATCTTATGTTTAAAACTCACGCAGGTGTTACAGAAGATAGTAAAAATGTTGTTTATCTTAGACCAGAAACAGCACAAGGTATATTTGTAAATTTTAAAAATGTTCAAAGAACTACTCGTAAAAAAATACCTTTTGGTATAGGGCAGGTAGGTAAATCTTTTAGAAATGAGATTACTCCAGGTAATTTTACATTTAGAACAAGAGAATTTGAACAAATGGAGCTTGAATTTTTCTGTAAGCCAGGAACGGAAATGGAATGGTTTAACTATTGGAAAGATTATTGTATGAATTGGTTAAAAAATCTTAATATTAATGAAGAAAATGTATGGTTTAGAGATCACGATAAAGAAGAACTTTCTCATTATAGTAATGCTACGACAGATATAGAATATAAATTCCCATTTGGTAAAGGTGAGCTTTGGGGAATAGCATCTAGAACAGATTTTGACCTTAAACAACATAGTGAGCATTCAGGTGATATGTTAGAATATTTTGATCCAACAAATAATGAAAAATATGTTCCATATTGTATAGAACCTTCTTTAGGTGCAGATAGGGTTACACTTGCTTTTTTATGTGAAGCTTATGATGAAGAAGAGCTTAAAGATGATAAAGGTAATGTAGATATTAGAACTGTTTTACGCTTCCACCCAGCTATTGCTCCTATAAAGATTGCTATATTGCCATTATCTAAAAAGTTAAATGATAATGCTATAGAAATTTATCATACATTGAGTAAACATTTTAACTGTGAATATGATGATGCTGGTAGTATTGGTAAAAGATATAGAAGACAAGATGAAATAGGTACACCTTTTTGTGTTACTTATGATTTTGAAAGTATTGAAGATGGTTGTGTAACTATTCGTAATAGGGATACTATGCAGCAAGAGCGTGTAAAAATAGATGAATTATTAGAATATGTAAATAAAAGTTTAGAATTTTAATGATTTTATTTATAATAAAAAGGTATGGTTTATCCATACCTTTTTAAAAAATATATAAAAATGGTGAGGTACAATTATGAAAAAGTTTAATTTAGGTAGTAGTAATATGAATGTTTCATCTATATCTTTAGGTTGTATGAGAATAAATGGACTAGAAGAAAATAAAGCTCAAAAATTAATTGAGAAAGCTTATGATTTAGGTATAAACTTTTTTGATCACGCAGATATTTACGGTAAAGGTGAATGCGAAGAAATATTTGGAAGAATATTAAAAAAGTCAAATATTAATAGAGATAGCATATTTATACAATCTAAATGTGGTATTGTGCCAGGTAAAATGTTTGATTTTTCTAAAGAGCATATATTAAAATCTGTTGATGGTATTTTAAAAAGATTAAATATAGAATATTTAGACGTTTTATTATTACATAGACCAGATACACTTATGGAGCCACAAGAGGTAAGTGAGGCTTTTGATATGTTATATAATCAAGGTAAAGTAAGAGAATTCGGTGTATCTAATCAAAACCCTATGCAAATGGAGCTTTTAAAAAAATATTTAAAACAAGATATAGTAGCAAATCAATTACAGTTTAGCATACCACATTCTAGTATGATAAGTTCTGGACTAGAGGTTAATATGCTTACAAGTGGTGCAATAAATAGAGATGGTAGTGTATTAGATTATTGTAGGCTTAATAATGTTACTATACAGGCTTGGTCACCTTTTCAATATGGATTTTTTGAAGGTGTGTTTTTAGATAATGATAAATATAAAGAACTTAATAAGGTAATAGATGAATTATCTAAAAAGTATAATGTACCTAATACTGGCATAGTAACAGCTTGGATATTAAGACACCCAGCTAATATGCAGGTTATAGTTGGTACTACTAATGTAGAAAGATTAGAGGCTATATGTAAAGGAGCACATATAAATTTAACAAGAGAAGAATGGTATAAATTATATATATCAGCTGGTCATATTTTACCTTAAATTATTATAAAAAATATTATAAAAAACACACAAAAAAATAAGATAAAAATAAAAAATATATATCATTTTCATAAATTTAAAAAAACTTTAAAAATATATTGCCTTTTTTAAGAAAAGCTAGTATAATTTTAAAAAATATTTATAAGGAGAGAGAAAAATGGCTTATTATTATGATGAACCTTCAAGAACATTTAGTGAATATTTATTAGTACCTGGTTATTCTTCAACAGAATGTATACCAGATAACGCAAATTTAAAAACACCAGTTGTAAAATACAAAAAAGGTCAAGAAGAACCAAGTTTAACAATGAATATACCTTTAGTATCTGCTATTATGCAAGCAGTATCTGATGATAAAATGGCAGTAGCTCTTGCAAAAGAGGGAGGCATATCTTTTATATATGGATCACAGACAGTTAAAGACCAAGCAGATATGGTAAGACGTGTAAAATCTCATAAGGCTGGTTTTGTTCCAAGCTCATCTAATATTAAACCAGATGATACATTAGAAGATATATTAAAGCTTAAAGAAAAAACAGGTCATTCTACAGTTGCAGTAACAGATGATGGAACTGCTACAGGTAAACTTTTAGGTATTGTAACAAGCAGAGATTATAGAGTTAGCCGTATGGAAAAATCTACAAAGGTAAAAGAATTTATGACACCTATTGAAAATATGATTTATGCAGATGAAAATACTACTCTTAAAGAGGCTAATGATATTATTTGGGACAAAAAAATAAACGCATTACCTATAGTTAATAAAGAGCAAAGGTTAGTAGCTTTTGTATTTAGAAGAGATTATGATTCTCATAAAGAAAATCCATTAGAGCTTTTAGATAACAATAAAAGCTATATAGTAGGGGCTGGTATAAATACCAGGGATTATGCAGAAAGAGTTCCAGCTTTAGTAGAGGCAGGTGCGGATGTTTTATGTATAGATTCTTCTGAAGGATTTAGTGAGTGGCAAAGAATTACTATTAACTGGATTAGAGAAAAATATGGTGATAGTGTTAAAGTTGGAGCAGGTAATGTTGTAGATAGAGAAGGATTTAGATTTTTAGCAGAGGCAGGTGCTGACTTTATAAAAATTGGTATCGGTGGGGGTTCTATATGTATTACTAGAGAACAAAAAGGTATTGGTAGAGGACAAGCTACATCTGTTATAGAGGTTGCTAAAGCTAGAGATGAATATTATAAAGAAACAGGTGTATATATACCTATTTGTTCTGATGGTGGTATAGTACAAGATTATCATATAACTTTAGCTCTTGCAATGGGTTGTGATTTTTGTATGTTAGGAAGATATTTTTCAAGGTTTGAAGAAAGTCCAACAAATAAAGTTATAGTTAATGGTAATTATATGAAAGAATATTGGGGTGAAGGTTCTGCTCGTGCTAGAAATTGGCAAAGATATGATATGGGTGGAGAAAGTAAACTTTCTTTTGAAGAGGGTGTTGATTCTTATGTACCTTATGCAGGTAAGCTTAAAGACAATTTAGCTTTAACACTTAGTAAAGTTAAACATACTATGTGTAACTGTGGAGCATTATCTATTGAAGAATTACAAGAAAAAGCAAAAATAACTTTAGTTTCTTCAACAAGTATTATTGAAGGTGGAGCACACGATGTTGTATTAAAAGATAAAAATGCAACACCAGTACAATAATTTATATAAAAGCTATATATTCATATGAATATATAGCTTTTATATGTCTAGAACTTTTATAATCTAAAAATTGTTATAGATATATTGAACTTAATAGCAAAATATGATAAAATTATAAAAATTATAAAATATTTTAAGAAAGGGATAAAATTATGTTTAATGAAGAGATAGAAGAGGTTTCAAAATCGGCATATAAAAAGGTATCTCTATTAAAAAATAATCCAATAGGATACTTTTTAGCTGCTATTCTTGCAGGTATTTATGTATCATTAGGTGTTACATTTGCATTTAGTGTAGGGGCTATGCTTCATGATTTTTCGGCCTACAAACTTATTATGGGTATATGTTTTGGTATGGCATTAAGTTTATGTGCTATGGCTGGAGCAGAGTTATTTACTGGTAATAACTTTGTTATGGCAATTGGTATTAGCAAAAAAACTATAAATTGGTTAGATGCTATAAAACTATGGGTTATGTGCTATTTAGGTAATTTAGTGGGTTCTTTAATAGTAGTTTTATTATTCTTTTTAGCTGGGTTTTTAAAAGAAGGATACGTACCAGAATTTTTTGTAAAGATGGCAAGTTCCAAAATCAATCTTACACCAATAGAAATAATAATAAGAGGTATTATGTGTAATATACTTGTTTGTCTTGCTACTTGGTGTGGATATAGGTGTAAAACTGAAAGTGGTAAACTTATAATGATTTTTTGGTGTATATTAGCATTTATAACATCTAGTTTTGAACATAGTGTTGCAAATATGAGTTTATTAGTTATAGGGTTAATAAGTCCAAATTCGGATATAACTATAAGTGATATTTTTTATAATATACCTTTAGCTACTATTGGAAATATGATTGGTGGTATAGTATTTCTTGCCATACCATATTTAATTATAGCTAAAAAAAGTAGTAATTAATATAAAAAGGTTTAAGCTATTGCTTAAACCTTTTTATATTAATTACTATCGTAGAAAATAATTTCGTTATTTTTCACCATACCAAGTTTATCTCTTGCAACTTTTTCTATGTATTCATTACTATTTTTATAATCTGTTTGAGATTTTAACTCTTCATTTTTTTGATTAGCTATGCTTATTTCTTTTTGAAGTTCTTTAATTTTTTCGTTATACTTTACTAAACTGTCATATTTATAAACAAGGTATGAAGAAAAAGTTAAAATAATAAAAACCATAATAATAAAATAAAGTTTATTAATTTTAGAAGTTATTTTTTTATTTTCTAAATTTTTCATTTTGTATCTTAGCTCCTTTTAAAATAAAGCTTTTTATTTTCAAAATCTTATTATATATTGTTACACAAAATTTAGATTTTTTCAATATATTTTTTAATAAATTAAAAATAAATTTTATAGGCATAGATATTATGTTAAAAACAATCAAAAGTGGCATAGATGTAGCTTTAAATATAAGTAAGGATAATTTAAAAATAGTATTTATAATTTTTGTAGATAAATTTAAAAAAAAATGACTTATTATAAGATTATATAAAAGCATACTTATAAAAATACCTATTATAAAAAATATTCTAATTTCTCCATTATTTTGATAAAGGGATATTAAAAATACAATAATAGATGTAAATAACCAATATATAGTATCTTCTATGTTTATAATAATATTATTATGTACAATATATTTTCTAAAAATTTTAAGAAAATCATAAAAAAAACCTAGCATTAAACCTATAAATAGTGATATTAAAAATATTTTTAATTGAAAAGAGATAGATAAAATCAAGGATAAACACCATTATTTAAAAATTTTGCTTAATATATTGCCAGATGGTTTCCCATATGAAGATTTATCTTCATAAACTAGGCTATATATTTCACCAGTTATTTCTAAATCACCACTATCTAAATTTAATTTATTAATATGAAAATTAAGTCCTTTTAATATTAGTATGCCAAGTTCTGTTTCAGAAACTATAATTTCTTCATCAAAAGATATCACATCTATAACACCAGTAATTTTTATGTTTGTCCTATCTAATATACTTATATTATGCTTATTTCTTTTTTCTTCAGACATTTATACCCTCCGTATATATTTTATATATCAAATATATGAGGAGGGTATAAAAATATTACTATTAATTTCCTAAGTCTTTACTTCTATCTGTGAAAGATGTATGTAGAAGTTCTTCAGCTAGATGGCTTAAAGGTTTATCATAAAATTCTTTGTAAAGTTCTTTAATTTCTTCGTTTTCATAACTAGATCTAATTTTTAGTTGGTTGTCTCTTTTATAAAGACTTTCTATACGTTTTTTTAATGCAGCATCTCTTTTAGGTATTTTCTTTTTAGGTTGTCCACCACCACCTATGCAACCACCAGGGCATGCCATAACTTCAACAAAATGATACTGTTTTTCACCGGACTTAATTTTTTCTATAAGTTTTGTTGCATTAGCAGTTCCATAAACAACAGCAATATTAATATCTTTGCCATCAATATTAACAGTAGCTTCTTTAATTTCTTCTAAATCTCTAACACTTTGTAATTCATATAAAGTTTCTGGAACAGGCTGGTTAGTTAAATAGTTGTAAGCAGTTCTTAAAGCAGCTTGCATAACACCACCAGTATTACCAAATATAACACCAGCACCAGATGCTTCCCCCATAAATTTATCAAATTTACTATCTTCTAAAGATGAAAAATCTATACCTTTTTCTTTTGCCCATATACCAAGTTCTCTTGTTGTAATAATATAGTCATTATCTCTCATACCTTCTATATTATTATATTTAGCAGAAGCGTTCATTTCATCTCTTCTAATTTCATATTTTTTAGCAGAGCAAGGAGTTATAGTTACATTTACTATTTTAGATGGGTCTATATTCATTTTTTTTGCAAAATAAGTTTTTATTGTTGCACCTTGCATACCAATAGGACTTTTAGCAGAAGATAAATTAGGTATAAAGTCTGGATGATAAGTTTCAGCATATTTTACCCAAGAAGGACAACAACTTGTAAATTGAGGAATAACAGCATTTTCATCTTTTAATCTTTCTACAAGTTCAGCAGCTTCTTCAACTATTGTTATATCTGCTCCAAAATTTACATCTAAAACATAGTCAAATCCTAATTTTCTTAAAAGGGATATCATTTTACCCTCAACAAATTCTCCTTCTTCTGTGTCAAATAATTCGCCAAGAGCAACTCTAACAGCAGGAGCAGTGCTAACAATAACTATTTTATCGTCATCATTTATGAGAGACTCTACTTCATTATATTCATATTTTTCAGTTATACTGTCAACAGGGCATATATTAGCACATTGACCACAGTGCACGCATATTGCAGTATCGTTTGTTTTTTCTAAATCAAAAAATCCATATACACCAATGAAATCTCGACATATTTTAGTGCAGAGCTTACATTTTATACATTTATCTTCATACAAAACAATAGAAGGGTTATCCTCTTCTATAGGAACTCTAATATCTATTAAATTATGTTTACTCATAAAAACCTCCTAAAGAATAATTAAAGCAATAATTTAATAATATTATATCAATAAATATACTTTTAGTCAATAATATATAATAATAACATATTGTAAATAATGCTGTTAAAAATATAAGTATATATATATTTAATATGTATAAAGTATATATAAATAATTAATACATTGACAACTATTTATTAAAATGGTATATTAAAAATGAAAAAATCATTTTTTAAATATGTATAATGTTAGAAAGGAAATAATAATATGAACAATGAACAAAGTTTAAACTATGAAATCTATCCAATACCACAAAGTATAAAATATAAAAATGAACAAATTATTTTTAATAAAAATCTTAATATTGTTAAAAATTGTACTGTTAATGAATATACTTTAAATCATTTAGAAGCATATTTAAAAGAAAATAATATTAGTTATAAAACATTGGATAATGTAGAAAAAGATAGTTTAAATATAATTTTAGGGTTAAAAGATATAAACAAAAAAGAGGGGTATGTTTTAGATATAGATAATAATATCTATATAGATGGTAATGACTTATCAGGGTTATTTTATGGAATAATTACATTAATAAAAATATTAAAACAAAGTGATAATTTTATAGAAAAATGTATAATAGAAGATTATCCTAATATTAGATATAGAGGATATATTGAAGGGTTTTATGGATATCCTTGGAGTCATAATGATAGAATAGACCTTATGAAATTTGGTGGGGAAAATAAATTTAATACATACATATATGCTCCAAAAGATGACCCATATCACAGAAAAAATTGGAGAGATTTATATCCAGAAGAAAAAGCAAAAGAAATAAAAGAATTGGCAGAACAAGGTCATATTAATAACATAAAATTTGTGTGGACAATTCACCCAGGAGATACAATAGATTTATTATCAGAAGAGGATTTTAAATCTACAATAAAAAAATTAGAGCAACTTTATAATCTTGGTGTAAGGCAATTCGGTGTTTTATTTGATGATATATCAGGAATAGCGGATGGTAAAAAACAAGCAGATTATATAAATCGTGTTGATACAGAGTTTGTAAAAGCTAAAAAAGATGTTGAACCTTTGCTTACAGTTGGTACAAGATATTGTGAAGCTTGGGGACCTAGTATGGAACAATATTTTAAAGTATTTTTAGAAACTTTACATGAAGATGTAGAAATTATGTGGACAGGTGCAGCAACAATGTCTAATATGTCTTATGAACAATTAGATGCCCCAAAAAGAAAGATAAATAACAGTAATAAAGATTTGGCAGTGTGGTGGAATTATCCAGTAAATGACTATTGTAACAGCAGAATGCTTATGGGAAAACTTGAAAATTTAAAACCAGACTTAACAAATGCTACAGGATTTTTCTCAAACCCTATGCACCAAGCACAAGCATCTAAACAAGCGCTATTTTGCATAGCAGATCATAACTGGAATACAAAAGCTTTTGATTGTGATAAAAGTTATTCTGCATCATTTAGAGCTATTGCACCAGAAGTTAGCAAAGAACTAGAAATTTTTGCATCAAATATTTGTTATGTAAAAGAAGATGGTGGAGATAGTGGGGTGTTTTTATTTGATGAATCTTGGTATTTAAAAGACGATATAATAAACTTACAAAACGCTATTAAAGAAAAAGATGATGTTGAAAAATATGCAGATATAGTTTTAGAGCAATTTAAAATTATTAATGATGCAACAACTAAAGTTAAAGAAAAATGTAAAAATAAACAATTAGTTAAAGAATTAACACCATTTTTAGATGCATTATATCTTTTATCCAAAGCTGGAGAACACGCTTTATTAGCTCTTAAAGATTTGAAAAATGGTAATATTAATAGTTTAGAAAAGAATAATCATATAGCAATAGAAAATTTACAAAATATGCAAATATGTGAAGTAGACGTATTAAAAGATGGAGAACCAAGAATGTTTGTTGTAGAAGTTGGTTCTTTAGTATTAAAGCCTTTTGTTGAACAATTAATAAATACAGTAAATATTGAAGCAGGTGTAGAAAGTAAGCCTTTAGAACTTAATTATGATATGAAAAATATTGCCTTAAAATCTTTAGGGGTAACTGTAACATCATCTACAGGTAAAGATAGTGAAGAACAGGTTGAAAATCTTATAAAAGGTAAAATAGCTGGTGGTAAATGGTGTTCTTTAGAATATAGACCTGCAGTTACTGTGGATTTAAAAGAAATTAAAAATTTAAAACAATATAGAATAATAAATTGTGGACACCCAGATGCTGGTGAAAACCCTATGTGGAATACTAAAAAGGCCCAAATATTAGCAAGTAAAGATGGTGAAAACTTTACTGTTGTAGATGAGTTTGAAAATAAAGATGACATAATTAATAGAATGTTCTTTAATGAAGTAGAAGCTAGATATATTAAATTACAAATATTAGAACCAGCTCAAATAAGCATAAATGGTGGTGGACATACAAGAATCTATGCATTTGAATTATTTGATGAAGCTTATCCTTATCAGTCGGATAAAATTTTACCATCAGAGGTAGAAATAAATGGTGATACAATACGAATAAAAAATATTAAAAAAGGTGATGTCATAAAAATATATGAAAATTTAAATGATACAGAACCATTAAAAGAAACTAAAGAGGCAGAAGAAAATCTAAAAAGTATTTGTATAGAAGACTTTAAAATTAATAAAAATAGGATTTTCTTAGAGCGTGTATCTAAAAATTATTTACCTAGTATACGTACTTCAAAATCTTTATAAAATAATTATTGTTGTATATTGAAAAATGTTGTAATATTTATTACAACATTTTTTTTGCATAAATTATCGAAATAAATTATTATATAAAGCATATTATACTATAGAAAATATTTTTTATAAAAAAGAATATATATTCAAATAAATCTTGAAAAAATTTTTAATTCATAGTAAAATAATATATATAGATGAAATTAAAAAGTACTTATATTAAGGAGAGAATGTATTATAATGAATGTAGAAGTTATAAATCCTTTTATACAGGGGACTAAACAGGTTTTAAAAACTGTTTGTAATGTTGATAGCAAAATGGGAAAAGTTTTTGTAAAAAATAAACCTTTTGATGATAAACTAAATATAACAATAGGTATTTTTGGGGATATAAAAGGCAAAGTAAACTATTCATTTGACTTAAGTGTTGCATTATTTATAGCATCTAAAATGATGTTTATGGAAGTTACTACATTAGATGATATATCAAAAAGTGCTATTTGTGAACTTTCAAATATGATATCTGGTGCTATTGCTACAGTTTTTTCTAACAATGATAAATTTGTAGATATTACTCCTCCAGTTTTTGAAGAAAATTTTAATAGCTGTGATGTTGAAAAATTTATATCAATACCTTTAGAGCTTGAACCAAATAAGATATTTGAAATTAATGTGTGGATAGAGGGTTAAAATGAATATAGTATTATTAGAGCCAGAAATACCAGCAAATACTGGAAATATAGGTAGAACTTGTGTTGCAACTGGTACAAAGTTGCATCTTATAAAACCTCTTGGATTTTTAGTAGATGATAAATCTTTAAAACGTTCGGGTCTTGATTATTGGGATAGGTTAGATGTTTATTATTATGAAAATTTTAAAGACTTTTTAGAAAAAAACAACAATCCAAAAATATTTATGGGTACTACAAAGGCTAAAAAAACTTATACAGAAGTTATTTATGACAAAGACTCTTTTATTATGTTTGGAAAGGAATCAAAAGGTATACCAGAAGAAATTTTATTAGAATATAAAGAAACTTGCATAAGAATACCAATGTTATCAGAATATAGATCTTTAAATCTATCTAATGCAGCAGCTATAGTTTTATATGAAGCTCTTAGACAAAATGATTTTTGTAATTTATTAAAAGAAGGTCAATTGCATAGAAATCATTGGTAATTATAGTATATAAAAATTATTAATATAAAAATATTATTTGCAGATAATAAAATATAGTAGTTTATATATTTAATAAAATAATAAAATTTTTAAATTTATTTAAATTTTCCTTGCAAAGTTTGGGTGTTTTCTGTTAAACTATATTGAGATACTTAAAATAAATTAAAGAGGTGTTACAGTGTTTGGTCTTATAGAAAAAATATTTGGAAATTATAGTGAAAAAGAATTAAAAAGAATTATGCCTATTGTAGATAAAATTGAAAGTCTTGATGATGAAATGACAAAATTATCTGATGAACAATTAAAGGCTAAAACACAAGAATTTAAAGATAGATATAACAATGGAGAAAGTTTAGATAGTATATTACCAGAGGCTTTTGCAGTTGTAAGAGAAGCAGGTAAAAGAGTCCTTGGTATGAAACATTTTAGAGTACAGCTTATAGGTGGAATAATATTACACCAAGGACGTATCGCAGAGATGAGAACAGGAGAAGGTAAAACATTAGTTTCTACAGCACCTGCCTATCTTAACGCAATATCTGGAAAAGGTGTTCATATTGTTACAGTAAATGATTATCTTGCAAAACGTGATGCAGAATGGATGGGTAAAATACACGAATTTTTAGGTCTTAGTGTTGGTGTTATTCTTAGTAATATGGAAAAACAAGAAAGACAAGCAGCTTATGCTTGTGATATAACATATGCCACAAATAATGAATTAGGATTTGATTATTTAAGAGATAATATGGCTGTATATGAAAATGAACTTGTTCAAAGAGGGCTTAATTATGCTATTATAGATGAGGTGGACTCTGTTCTTATAGATGAAGCTAGAACACCTCTAATCATTTCTGGCAGTAGTGGAAAATCTACTCATTTATACCAAGTAGCAAATTCTTTTGTTAAAAATCTAAAAAAAGGGAAAATATTAAATGAAGAAGAAGCATTAAATCCTTTAACTAGAGAAGAAATAAAAGAAGAAGGGGATTTTGTTATAGACGAAAAATCTAAAACAGCTACTTTAACACAAGAGGGTATTGAAAAAGCAGAGAAATTCTTTAATGTAGAAAACTTAGCAGATCCTGACAATTTAGAGCTACAACACCATATTAATAATGCTCTTAAAGCTCATTATACAATGGCTTTAGATAAAGATTATGTTGTTCAAGATGATGAAATAGTTATTGTTGATGAATTTACAGGACGTTTAATGGATGGAAGAAGATATTCAGATGGGCTTCATCAAGCTATAGAAGCTAAAGAAAATGTTACAGTAAAAAAAGAAAGCAAAACTTTAGCTACTGTTACATTTCAAAATTTCTTTAATAAGTACACTAAAAAATCCGGTATGACAGGTACTGCTCAAACAGAAGAAAGCGAATTTAGAGAAATTTATGGTATGGACGTTGTTATTATACCTACAAATAGACCAGTACAAAGGATTGACCATCCAGATGTTGTATATAAAACAGAAAAAGGTAAGTTACATGCTATTGTTGAAGATGTAAAAAAATCTTATGAAAAAGGACAACCTGTTTTAGTTGGTACAGTTACTATAGAAAAATCTGAAGAAATAAGCAAGCTTCTTAAAAAAGAGGGGATTAAACACCAAGTATTAAATGCTAAATATCATGAAAAAGAAGCTGAAATAGTTGAGCTTGCAGGCCAAAAAGGTGCAGTTACTATAGCTACTAATATGGCTGGACGTGGTACAGATATTAAGCTTGAAGAAGGTGTAGAAGATTTAGGTGGTCTTAAAATAATAGGTACAGAAAGACACGAATCTAGACGTATTGATAATCAGCTTAGAGGTCGTGCTGGACGCCAAGGAGATAAAGGTGAATCTAGATTTTATATAGCTTTAGAAGATGACCTTATGCGTTTATTTGGCGGAGATAATCTTATAAAAACTTTTGAGAGAATGAATATATCTGAGTATGAAGCAATAGAAAGTAAAATACTTACAAAAAGTATAGAAAATGCTCAAAGAAAAGTAGAAGGAAATAATTTTTCTATACGTAAGCATCTTTTAGAATATGACCGTGTTATGAATGAGCAAAGAGAAACTATATATGGAGAAAGATATAAAGTTTTAACTGGTGAAGATATACACGAAAAAATATATCCTATGATAAAAAATGTTATACAAGGACAAGTTGATTTATTTATAGGTGATGATGAATACCCAGAGCAATGGAATTTAATTGGACTTAATGAGGCTTTATCACCTTTTCATTTAAATCATATTTATTTAGAAAATGATGATAAAGATAAACTTACAAAAGAAAAGCTTGTTGAACGTATATATGAAAAAGCCAGAGCTTTTTATGATGAAAAAGAAAAAGAAATAGGCTCAGAAACTCTTAGAGAACTTGAAAGAGTAATATTGCTTAGGGTTGTTGACCAGAAATGGATGGATCATTTAGATAATATGGAACAAATGAGACAAGGTATAAGCCTTAGAGCTTATGGTCAAAGAGATCCTATTTTAGAATATAAAAACTTAAGTTATGATATGTTTGAAGAAATGAACTATAATATTTTATTTGATACAATAAAAGGTTTATTTAATTTAAGAGTTGAAACTCATATGGAAAGAGAAGCTGTAGCAACTCCTATATCTACTAATAAAGATGAAAGTTTAGGAAAACAACCTAAAAAACGTAGTGAACCTAAAATAGGACGTAATGATGAATGCCCTTGTGGTAGTGGTAAAAAATATAAACAATGCTGTGGTTCAAACAATTAATTTTTATGGTATCTATAAATTTTATAGATACCATTTTATAAAGAGGATAATAGTATGAAATTTATATTTTTACATGGTTTAGGGCAGACTCCTTTTAGTTGGAATGAAACTATTAACAATTTATCTAGTAAAGATGATATTATCTGTCTAGATTTGTTTAAGCCTAATAATAATTTTAATTATAAAAATTTATATGAAGAATTTTCTAATTACTGTGAAAGTTTTAAATCTCCAATTAATATATGTGGGTTGTCTTTAGGAGGTATAATTGCTTTAAATTATGCTATTAAAAATCCAAAAAAAGTAAATTCATTAATATTAATTGGTACACAGTATAAAATGCCTAAATTATTAATTAATATACAAAATTTAGTTTTTAAATTTATGAAAAAATCTAGCTTTGAACAAATAGGAATAGAAAAGGATAGTATTATTAAATTATCAAAATCAGTTAAAAAGTTAAATTTTACTAAAGATTTATGTAAAATATCATGTCCAACTTTAATTTTATGTGGTGAAAAAGATTTTTTTAATAAAATAGTTTCAGTTAAATTAAATAAGCTTATAGTTAATTCTGAAATTAAATTTATAGAAAAGTCTGGACATACAGTAAATACAGATAATCCAAAAATGTTAGCGACATTTATAGAAAGTTTTTATGCTAAAATATAATTTAAGGAAGTGATAAAATGTTATTTGAACTTGAACAAATTTATAATAGTATTCAATCTTATGAACAAAATCTAAAAGAAATGAGGGAATCTCTTTGACATTGATAATAAAATTTTAAAAATTGAAGAGTTGGAAGAAATATCAGCAGATCCAGATTTTTGGAATAATTTAGAAAATGCACAAAAAGTATCTCAACAAATAAAAGGGTTAAAAAATAGTGTTGAAAAATATGAAATTCTAGTTTCCAATTATGAAGATTTAAAAACACTTATAGAGATAGGAAATGAGGAAAATGATGAAAGTTTAATTCCAGAAGTAAAAGAATTAAAAGATATATTTTTAAGTGATTATGAAACTATTAGAATATCTACGCTTTTAAATGGAGAATATGATAAAAATAATGCAATATTAACACTTCATTCTGGAGCAGGTGGAACAGAGGCTTGTGATTGGGTAAGTATGCTCTATAGAATGTATACAAGGTGGATAGAAAAAGAAGGGTTTACTTATGAAGAGTTAGATTTTTTATCAGGTGATGAAGCTGGTATAAAATCTGTTACTATACAAGTTAATGGAGAAAATGCTTATGGATATTTAAAAAGTGAAAAAGGTATTCATAGATTAGTTAGAATATCTCCATTTGATTCTTCTGGTAGAAGACATACTTCATTTGCATCTTGTGATGTTATGCCAGAGATAAGTGAAGAAATAGAATTTGAAATAAATCAAGATGACCTTAGAATAGATACTTATCGTGCTAGTGGAGCAGGTGGACAACATGTAAATAAAACATCATCTGCTATAAGAATTACACATATACCAACAAATATAGTTGTACAATGTCAGAGTGAGCGCTCTCAATTTCAAAATAAAGATACAGCTATGAAAATGCTCAAATCTAAATTGTATAAATTAGAAATTGAGAAACAACAGGAAAAGCTTACGGATATTAGAGGAGAAGTTAAAGATATTAGCTGGGGAAGTCAAATACGCTCATATGTTTTTCATCCTTACAATATGGTAAAAGATCATAGAACGAATGAAGAAACAGGTAACACACAGGCTGTTATGGATGGAGATATAGATAGATTTATAAATAGTTATCTTTTAGAAATAAATTCTGTAAATAAAAATTTTAATTAAAAGGAGTTTATTATGAAGTATAAAATGATAATTTTAGATTTAGATGATACTTTGTTATTAAATAATGGCAAAATATCTGAGGGTAATAAAAAAGCATTAAAATTAGCGCAAGAAAAAGGAGTTAAAGTAGTTTTAGCTTCTGGAAGACCAACATTTGCTATAAAAAATATAGCAGATGAATTAGAACTGAATAAATATGGCGGTTATATTATTTCTTATAATGGTTCAAGGATTGTAGATTATAAAACAAATAATATTTTATATGAAATAGATTTAACTAAAAGCCAAGTAGAAGAGTTATATAAATTAGCTTTAAAATATGAAAGTTTTATACATACATATGATGGAGATGAAATATTAACTTGCCATGATAATCCATACACTTATATTGAAAGTGAAATAACAGGTATGAAGATTAAAATGTGTGAAGATTTTATATCATCTTTACCAGAAAAATGTGTAAAGGTTATAATGTTACAAGCTCCTAACCATTTAAAAGAAGTAGAGGAAATGCTAAAACCTCAAATAGATGGAAAAATGACTATGACTATTACAAAACCCTTTTTCTTAGAGTTTATGAATAAAGAAACAGATAAAAGTAAAAGTATATTAAGACTTTGTGAAAAAATAAATATTGATATAGAAGATACTATAGCTATAGGAGATAGCTATAATGATATATCTATGGTAAAAATGGCAGGTCTTGGTGTAGCTATGGAAAATGGTATTGAAGAAATAAAAAATATAGCTGATTATATTACAGATACTAATGAAAATGATGGTGTAGCAAAGGTTATATATAAATATATCATTAATTAAAATATTGTTTATTGGAACTGTATAATTATTAATATTATAATATATTTGTATTTTATATTTATTAAAAAAGGAGGATTTTATATGGATTTAAAAAGTTGTCCTAAATGTAAGAGAATATTTGCACCAGTTGGTGGAAGTTTAATTTGTAGAGATTGTTTAAAGTTGGAAGAAGAAGAGTTTGAAAAAGTTAGAATATATTTAAGAGAAAATAGGGGTGCAGATATAAATCAAGTATCAGATGAGACAGGTGTAGCTACTAAAAAAATACTTAAATATTTAAGAGAAGGTAGATTAGAAGTTAGTGATGGTATGTCAGATTTTTTAAAGTGTGAAAGATGTGGAATACCTATAAGAAGTGGACAATATTGCCGTAGTTGTTGTGAAAAAGTTTCTAAAAATTTATCAAGTGTTTTAATAAACAAAGAAGACAATAATACCAGTGGAGCTAAAATGCATATAAAAAGAAAATAAATAATAAAAAGATATATTATTTATAAATAATATATCTTTTTATTATTTATATTTTATGAAAAAATATAGTATAAATTATAATTTTTTGTGTTGTTTAATTCTAATTATGTTTAATATAATTTAAAAATAACTACATAAAATTAAAATTTAAATTAAATTTATACTTAAAATAATAACTAAAATAAAGTAAAAAACAAATAAATATAAAATAATTAACATAAATAATAATGATAAATAGTATTTATTGATTATTTTTATTGGTAAATGTGTATAAAATAAACTATATTTCTTAAGTAGGAATTAAGTTTTTTACTTAATAAAATAAAAAACGTTAAAAATGAATAATTATTCGTAAAATATAATAAAAATACGTAAAACATAACAAAATTATGTATAAAATACCATAAAATAAGTATAAAATATGTATAAATAATATTTTTTAATAATCAATTTTTAAAGTAAAATTATAGTTAAATAAATTTATTATTAAAATATTGTGAAAATGATTTGTATAAAATAAACAAAAATATATAAAAAATAATAATAAAGTAATCTAAAATATTAAAAAATTAAAAATAAAAATATTGTGCAATATTAATATTGCTAATTTTTTTGATTTTTGTTATTCTAATTTCAGAAAGTTTTTAGCTTAATAAAGTTAAAATAAATTTATAAATATTTAAGATTAGGAGGAGTGGTTTTTATAATGGAAAGCATTGAATTAAAACCTAAACGTAAGAACAATTTTACTAAAAACTTAAAAAGAGATATTACTCTTTGGTTGTTTGTTATTCCAGGTATAATAATTACTTTTATATTTAGTTATATACCTATGTATGGTGTTCAGATCGCATTTAGAAACTATAACTTTAGAGATGGATTTTCTGGAAGTCCTTGGGTTGGGTTAGATCATTTTATAAGATTTTTTAATTCGCCTTATTTCTTTTTAACACTTAAAAATACATTTATATTAAGTTTTTATTCGCTTTTAGCAGGGTTTCCTATTCCTATTATACTAGCACTTATGCTAAATTCATTTAGACATAAAAGATATAGAAAAGTAATACAAGGTGTTACTTATGCACCAAACTTCATATCTGTCGTTGTTATGTGTGGTATGATAATATTATTCTTATCACCAACATCTGGTATAATAAATCATATTATACGTAGTTTTGGTGGAGATCCTGTAAACTTTATGGCAAAAAAAGAATATTGGAGACATATATATGTATGGTCTGGTGTATGGCAAGGTATGGGTTGGGGCTCAGTTATTTATTTTGCAGCTTTATCTGGTGTTAGTCCAGAACTTCATGAAGCAGCCATTGTAGATGGTGCCACAAAGTTCCAAATAATTAAATATATAGATTTACCAAGTATTTTACCAACAGCTACAATATTGTTAATTTTAAGCTGTGGTAGTCTTTTATCTGTTGGATTTGAAAAAGTATTCTTATTACAAAATGACTTAAATAAATCTGTTTCAGAAGTTATTTCTACTTATACATATCAAGTAGGTCTAATAGATAGAGATACATCATATTCGAGTGCTATCGGGCTATTCAACTCAGCAATTAATGCTATTTTCCTTGTAGGGGTAAATAAAATTAGTAATAAATTATCTGGTAGCGGATTATGGTAATAGGAGGATTATTATGGCAAGAGAAAAAAAGAAAGCAATAAAAAGATCAAAAAGTGATGTTATATTTGACGGTGTAATTTTTGTCATATTAACATTTATATTACTTATAGTTGCATATCCGTTATACTTTATAATTATATCTTCTTTTAGTAGCCCAGAAAAAGTTTCTTCGGGTCAAGTTATATTTTATCCTCTTGGATTTACTTTAGAAGGGTATAAAAAGGTATTTGAAAATGATCAGGTTATTACAGGGTTTATTAATTCATTAATATATACAACAGTTGGTACTTGTATTAACTTATTATTAACTATTCCTACAGCTTTTGCTTTATCTAAAAGAAAGTTTCAAGGAAGAAAATTTGTTACTATATTTTATATGATAACAATGTTTATTGGTGGTGGTATGATACCAACGTACTTAGTTGTACAAAAATTAGGTTTATTAGATAGTATGTGGGCATTAATTTTACCTGGTTCATTAAGCGTTTATAATATGATAGTTGCAAGAACATTTTTCCAACAAAATATATCAGAAGAGCTTTATGAAGCAGCAGAGCTTGATGGATGTGGTCATGGAAGGTTTTTCTTTAATATTGCATTACCATTATCAAAAGCTATTATAGCTATTATGGTTTTATACTACGGTGTAGGACATTGGAATTCATATTTTAATGCGTTATTATATATGCAAACAGAAGAAAAATATCCTTTACAGTTAGTTTTACGTTCTATATTAGTACAAAACTCTGCTCAGTTATCTCAAACAGTAGTTTCAGCAGCTCAACAAGAAGCACTTAAAAAACAACAAGAAGCAGTAGAATTAATGAAATATTCATTAATTATCATTTCAAGTATACCAGTTTTAATATTATATCCATTTATTCAAAGGCACTTCACTAAAGGGGTAATGATTGGTTCAGTTAAAGGTTGATATAAAATAATAATGAAAACATACAATTTAAATGTATATTTTTATTAATAACATAAAATTATTTTTATTTTAAAAGGAGAGATTTTATTATGAAAAGAAAGTTTATTAAAAAAATTTCTATTTTTCTATCTACGTTAATTATGACGCAGGCTTTATTAACAGGTTGTAGTAGTGGAAATAATTCTTCTGCCCAATTTGATGAAAATGGAAAACCTATTTTAGAGGTAGATGAAAATGGAAAAGTTAATGGTTTAATGAATGCAGAGGGATTACCTTTAGTAGATGAAAAAGATGCTTATAGCTTTTCATTATTTGTAGATAACTCTACTCCATTAGAAGGACAATTTGTTTGGCCAATGTTAGAAGAACAAACAAATGTTAAAGTAGATGTAAAGCAATATGCTTTTGAAATTGCAAAAGAAAAATATGGTTTAGCACTAAGCTCTGGTGATTATACAGATGTTATAGGTGGTTGGTGTTTAAGTCCAACAGATATTTTAACTTATGGTGTTGATATGGGTGTATTTATACCATTAGAAGGATATTTTGAAGAATTTGCACCAAATATTATGGAACTTCTTGAAATGCCAGGGGTTAGAGAAACTATGACTGCTCCAGATGGTCATATATATTCTATACCATATGTATTAGATGCTCCAAAAGTAGATTTTAGTCCATTCATTAACCAAAAATGGTTAGATAATTTAGGATTAAAAATGCCTACTAATACTGAAGAATTTAGAGAAGTATTAAGAGCTTTTAAAGCACAAGATGCGAATGGTAATGGAAATCCTAATGATGAAATTCCATTTTCCTCTGACCCTAATAATAGAAAATTAGGTTATCTTGCTGGTTGGTTTGGATTACCAGTAGCAGCAGATGGATTTACTATGATAGATGGTAAATTAGAATTTGGAGCTAATAGAGAAGAGTATAAAAAAATGATAGAATATATGGCAAGTTTAAATGCTGAAGGATTATTAGATCCAGAATTATTCACACAAGATTTAGCTACTTGGAAAGGTAAAGGTAACCAAGATTTATATGGTGTATCTATTGCATACGGTAGTGGTGACTTTAAACAAATTCCAGCAGGTCAATTGCCAGATTTTAAACCACTTCCAGTATTATCAAGCCCAGATACTAGTGAACCAAAATGGTTAGCAGATTCACTTGGTGTAAAAACTTTAAAAAATCAAGTAGTAATTACAGATAAAGCTAAAAATCCAGAAATTATTGTTAGATGGTGGGATAACTTCTATGAAGAAGATAACTCATTCCAATCTTTAAATGGTCCTTTTGGTGTAACTTCTGAAAAATTAGGTGAAAATCATTATAAAGTATATGATAGAACTAAATTATCTAAAGAAGATGATGAAAAATATAGCTGGGCTAATATGTTCTGTCAATCATTACCTAAAAATACACTTGAACAAAACATTACTGTTGAGCATGAAACTCCACCAGCTTTTGATGAGAAAAAAGATGTAGATGCTCTTTATGAACCATATTTTGTAGGTAATGATGGTAATGGAAATTATGATGTTTTACCTTCTTATTGGGTAGAGCCAGAATTTTCTTCTAAATTATCAGAATATAGTGTTTCTATAACAGATTATATTAATCAAAAAACTGCAGCTTGGATTAGTGGTCAAGCAGATGTTAATAAAGAATGGGATGAATATTGTGCCCAATTAGATAAATTAGGTTTACAAGATTATATTAAAATTCGTCAAGAAGCAATTGGTCAAAAATAATTTTTAAAAATAAAAAGGTTTTTTCTTATTTCAATAAATCAAAATAATAATTTATAATTTAATATAATATTTTTGAAAAGATTTGAAATAAGGGAAAGCCTTATTTTATATATAAATATTTTATACAAATTTATTTTTGTAAAAGGGGCTAAAGTTATATGGTTAAAGATTTAAAAGATGAACAAAACCAAGAAAAAGAAATAGTAAACCAAGGTGTACATAGTTATAGCGAAGGTGAGGATTATGTATGGCCAACCGATGAAAGAGTGTTAAAAAAATTAGAATGGTTTAAGGATCAAAAGCTTGCATTGATGGTTCACTGGGGACCTTGTTCTCAATTGGGGATAGTAACTTCGTGGGCTTTAAGTGATGAAGACGCTTATTGGTCTAGACACCAAATCGATTGGGATGTAACAGGAGAAGAGTTTAAAAAGCAATATTTTGACTTAAATAAATCTTTTAATCCAGTAAGATTTCAACCAGATAAGTGGGCAGAAATGGCAAAAGATGCAGGATTTAAATATTTAATATTTACAACAAAACATCATGATGGTTTTTGCATGTGGGATACAAAATACACAGATTATAAAATAACAGGAAAAGATTGTCCATTTAGTACACATAAATATGCAGATATATGTGCTCATTTATTTGAGGCATTTAGAAGACAGGGTATTGGTATTGCAGCATATTTTTCTAAAGCTGACTGGAATGTTGATAGCTATTGGAATGAAAAATATGCAAGAGGAAAATACCAATGGAGAGGACCTTCTTATAATCCATCAGAAGAACCAGAAGAATGGGAAAGATTTGTTCAGTTTACTCAAAATCAAATAAAAGAACTTGGTACAAATTATGGACAAATAGATATTATGTGGTTTGATGCTGGTTGGGTTGCAAAAAGAACAAATCAAGATTTAAGAATTGGAGAGGTTATAGATGATATTAGAAAATATCAAAAAGATATGCTATGTGTAGATAGGACAATAGGTGGCCCATATGAAAATTATGTAACACCAGAACAATGTGTGCCAGATGAACCTTTAAATGTGCCTTGGGAGAGTTGTTTAACAATGGGTATGGATTTTGCCTATATGTATGAAGATGTGTATAAAACGCCTAGACAAATAATATGTACTTTAGTAGATATAGTAGCTAAAGGTGGTAATTTAGCTCTTAATGTTAGCCCACAACCAGATGGACGCCTGCCAGAAGGTGCTATAAATACAATGAAAGGAATGGGCGAATGGTTAAATAAGTTTGGAGAATGTATATATGGAACGAGAGTATGTGAACCATATAAAAAAGATGGAATAGCCTTTACACAAAAAGAGAATGAAAGAAAAGTATATGCTATTTATACATATCCAGATGAAAAAACATTATCAAAAGAAGAAATATTTATTCCATATACAAATGATTTTAAGAATATAATATGTTTAAATACAAATTTAGAAGTAGAATATATAAAAAAAGAAAAAGGTATAATAGTAAAATTACCTAGAGAAGAGCAAGGTATTTCTACAATAGCCCATGTATTTTGTTTAAATATATGATTATAAAATTTTAATAAAAATAAGGAGAGATAATTATTATGTCTGAAGAAATGAAAATTGAACAAGAGGAAGAAAAAGAAGTAGTAAATCAAGGGGTTCATAATTATAGTCAAGAGGAAGATTATGTATGGCCAACCGATGAAAGAGTATTAAAAAAATTAGAATGGTTTAAAGATCAAAAACTTGCATTAATGATGCACTGGGGAGCATATTCTCAGTTAGGGATAGTAGAATCTTGGGCTTTAAGTGATGCAGATGCAGAATGGTCTAGAGGTGGTATAGATTGGAATGTATCAGGAGAAGAATTTAAAAAACAATATTTTGACTTAAATAAATCTTTTAATCCAGTAAGGTTTCAACCACATAAATGGGCAGAAATGGCAAAAGATGCAGGATTTAAGTACTTAATATTTACAACAAAACATCATGATGGTTTTTGTATGTGGGATACAAAATATACAGATTATAAAGTTACAGGAAAAGATTGCCCATTTAGAACACATAAATATGCAGATATATGTGCTCATTTGTTTGAAGCATTTAGAAGACAAGATATGGGTATTGCAGCATATTTTTCTAAAGCTGACTGGAATGTTGATAGCTACTGGAGTGAAAAATACCCAAGAGGAAAATATCAATGGAGAGGTCCTTCTTATGACCCGTTAGAAGAACCAGAAGAGTGGGAAAAATTTGTTCAATTTACTCAAAATCAAATAAAAGAACTTGGTACAAATTATGGGCAAATAGATATTATGTGGTTTGATGCTGGTTGGGTTGCAAAAGAGATAAATCAAGATATAAGACTTGGAGAAGTTATAGATGAAATTAGAAAATACCAAAAAGGTATGCTATGTGCAGATAGGACAATAGGTGGCCCATATGAAAATTATGTAACACCAGAACAATGTGTGCCAGATAAACCTTTAAATGTGCCTTGGGAAAGCTGTATAACAATGGGTACGTCATTTTCATTTAAATATGAAGATACATATAAAAGTCCAAGAGAAATAATATGTATGTTAGTTGATATAGTAGCTAAAGGTGGAAATCTTGCTCTTAATGTTGGACCACAACCAGATGGACGTTTACCAGAGGGCGCTATAAATACAATGAAAGGAATGGGTGAGTGGTTAAATAAATTTGGAGAATGTATATATGGAACGAGAGTATGTGCACCATATAAAAAAGATGGGGTAGCTTTTACACAAAAAGAGCACGAAGGAAAAGTGTATGCTATTTATACATATCCAGATGAAAAAACATTATCAAAGGAAGAAATATTTATTCCATATACAAATGATTTTAATAATATAATATGTTTAAATACAGGGTTAGAAGTAGAATATACAAAAAATGAAAATGGTATAAAAGTAAAATTACCTAGTGAAGAACAAGGTATTTCTACAATAGCTCACGTATTTTGTTTAAATAAATAATAATTGTTTAATTAGTAATTATAGGTATAAATACTATAAATGGTATTTGTACCTATAATTTATAAATAGGTTTATTAAAAAGGAAGTGTTTTAATGTATTTTATTGATAAAAGAATAGGTGTTATATGTCAACAGTTAAAAAACTTAGTAGACATTAAAAAATATGACGTATCTAATATAAAGTATAAAAAGGGTTCTTTTATTACACCAGAAGAAGTAGACAATAGTAAAGAAAAATGGGTAGATTTTGACCATAAAAAAGATCATTGGTACGGTCCAGATGGATATTATTGGTTTAGGGCTAGTTACACAGTACCTAAAGAGTTAGCTAATAAGCCAATAGTTGTCCACGTAAAAACTCAAATAGAGCATTGGGATGATGGTAAAAATCCACAATTTTTATTATTTGTAAATGGTAAAACTACACAAGGGTTAGATATGAATCATAGAAGAGTGTATTTAACGGATTGTGCAAAAGAAGGGGATACTTATACTTTTGATTTACAATCTTATACAGGTACAATATATTCAGAGTTTACATTAATATTTGAAATAATAGAAGTTGATAAAAAAGTAGAAAAACTATATTATGACATAAGGACACCTTTTGCTGCTTTTAATAGATTTGATAAAGATAGTAAATCAAAAATAAAAATAGAAAAAGTATTAAATGATGCTATTAATATGATAGATTTTAGAGATCCATATTCAGATACATTTTATAATTCTATTGATGAAGCTACAAATTATTTAGATATTGAGCTTTATAATAAAATGACAGGGTATGATGATGTAATAGCAACTTGTATAGGTCATACACATATAGATGTTGCTTGGCTTTGGACAACTGACCAAACTAAACAAAAAGTATGTAGAAGTTTTGCAACTGTATTAAAGCTTATGGAAGAATATCCAAACTATAAATTTATATCTAGCCAACCACAGCTTTATAAGTATGTTAAAGAACGTCATCCAGATTTATATGATAAAATTAAAAAATATGTTAAAGAAGGTAGATGGGAAACAGAAGGTGGTATGTGGGTAGAAGCAGACTGTAATTTAACATCTGGTGAATCTTTAGTTAGACAATTTATATATGGTAAAAGATTTTTTAAAGAAGAGTTTGATGTAGATAATCGCATATTATGGTTACCAGACGTTTTTGGATATTCTGGAGCATTGCCACAGATAATGAAAAAATGTGGTATTGACTATTTTATGACAACAAAACTTGCCTGGAATCAAGTAAATAAAATACCTAATGACACTATGATTTGGAGAGGTATTGATGGTACAGAAGTATTAGCACATTTTATAACAACTTTGGGTATAGGTCAAAAAGAAGAAGATTTCTTTACTACATATAATGGTATGTTACATCCAGATGCAATTATTGGAGGTTGGAATAGATACCAAAATAAAAATATAAATAATGATATATTAGTGTGTTATGGTTATGGCGATGGGGGTGGTGGACCTACTAGTGATATGTTAGAAATGTCCAAACGTATGGAAAAAGGTATAGAAGGAATACCAAAAGTGCGCCAAGAATTTGCTCTTAAATATTTTGATGAATTAAGTGAAAGAGTTAAAGATAATAATAGACTGCCTTTATGGGAAGGAGAATTTTATTTTGAGTATCATAGAGGTACATATACATCTATGGGAAGAAATAAGCGCTCTAATAGAAAATGCGAACAAATGTTAATGGATTTAGAATTTTTAAATGTATTAACTGGGAAAAACAATAAACAAGAATTAGATGAAATATGGGAAAATGTTTTATTAAATCAATTCCATGATATTTTACCAGGAACATCTATAAAAGAAGTTTATGATATGACAAAAGAACAATATGACAGAATAGAAAAACGTTTAAAAGAGTTAATAAATGAAAGACTAAAAGATTTATCTGGAAAAGGGGAATATATAACAATATATAATACATTAGGGTTTGATAGAAGCGATATAGTAGAATTGGATAAATGTAATAAAAATGGTTTAATGGACCAAGATGGTAATGTATATCCAATTCAATCTACACAAAATGGTGCTATTGTATATGTAGAAGGTATTAAATCTAAAGGTAGTAAATGTTTTGAACTTGTAGATATTTCAGACCCACAATCTAAGTTTATATTAGATGGAAATAATTTAGAAACACCTTTTTATAAAGTAAATTTTGACGAAAAAGGTTTAATATGTGGAATATATGATAAAGAAAATGAAAGAGAAGTTTTACAAGAAAATGAAAAAGCTAATTTAATGCGTATGTATGAAGATAAACCAATGGCTTATAATAACTGGGATATAGATATGTATTATACAGAAAAATATTGGGATGTAGATAATGTTGTATCTATGGAATGGACAGAAATTGGAGCTGTTAGAGCAACTCTTAAATTAGAAAGAAATATTAGTAAATCAAAAATAATTCAAAATATACATTTCTATTCAAATATTAGAAGAATAGATTTTGAAACTTATGTAGATTGGAAAGATAAAGAACATTTATTAAAAGTACATTTCCCAGTTTTAGTACATACAGATGAGGCTACATTTGATATACAATTTGGTAATGTTACTAGAAAAACTCATACAAATACAAGTTGGGATAAAGCTAGATTTGAAACTTGTGGACAAAAATGGGTTGATTTATCTGAGGGACATTATGGTGTAAGTTTATTAAATGATTGTAAGTATGGTCATTCTATAAAAGATGGTAATATAGGATTAACATTAATTAAATCTGGTACAGAGCCTTACAAAGAAACAGACCAAGAGGAGCACTTCTTTACATATTCATTATATCCACATACAGAAAAATGGTATAATGCAGGAACTATTAATGAGGCTTATAAAATAAACCAAAAAGCATATGCTATTTTAGGTACAGATAAAAATAAAGAAAGTTCATTTATTAATATAGACAAGAAAAATGTAATTATAGAAACTATTAAATATGCTGAAGATAATGATGGTATTATTATTCGTGTATATGAATGTGAAAATAGTTTAACAAAGGCTAAAATAACATTAAATGACTTAAATATTAATAGTATAGAAGAATGTAATTTAATAGAAAATTTTGAGCAAAATATACATTTTAATAATAATAGCTTTGAATTTACAATTAAACCTTATGAGGTTAAAACATTTAGAATAAAATAAAGAGGTAATTATGGAAAGATATAAAGACAAAAACTTATCTCCAAAAGAAAGAGCTAAAGAGCTTTTAAAACACATGACTGTTGCAGAAAAGGTAGGACAGTTAAATCAAAGGTTATACGGCTTTAATATTTATGAAGTAAAAGATAATGAAATTATTTTTAATAAAGAATTAGAAGATGAGGTAAAAAAATACAGTGGATTGGGGGTTTTGTATGGTTTATACCGCTCAGACCCTTGGTCTGCCAAAGACTTCGAAACAGGATTAGATGGTATAAATGCTATAAAGGCATATAATAAATTACAAAAATATGTATTAGATAATTCTAGGCTAAAAATACCAGTATTACATAGTACAGAGTGTCCACACGGTCATCAAGCTTTAGGAGGTTATTTATTACCAGTTAATTTAGCTATGGGTGCAACGTTTAATCCAAAACTTGTGTCAGACGCATATGAGGTTTGTGGGGAACAATTAAAATCTATGGGAGTAAATTTTGCATTAATATCTTTATTAGATATTTTAAGAGACCCAAGATGGGGAAGAAGTGAAGAATGCTTTGGTGAGGACCCTTATCATAGTAGTCAAATGGCTAAAGCTATTGTTAAAGCAGTGCAAAGTAAAGGTGTTAATGTTATAGCAAAACATTTTGCAGGTCAAGGTGAATGTACTGGAGGTATAAATGCTAGTGCTGCTAGGATAGGAGAGAGAGAGCTTAGAGAAATTCATTTACCAGCTATGGAAGCTTGTTGTGAAGAAAATGTTAAAGGGGTAATGGCAGCATATAATGAAATAGATGGTGTATATTGTCATTCTAATAAAAAGCTTTTAACAAATATTTTAAGAGATGAAATGGGCTTTAATGGTGTAGTTATGGCAGATGGAGTAGCTATTGACCAGTTAAACCGTATGACAGGTGATTATGTATTATCTGGTGCAAAAGCTTTAAAAGCAGGGGTAGATATAAGTCTTTGGGATTTAGCATTTAGTAAATTAGAAATAGCACTTGAAAAGGGTCTTATATCTATGGAAGATTTAGATGAGAGTGTTTTAAGAGTTTTAGAAATAAAATTTGAACAAGGGCTTTTTGAAAATCCATATTTACCAGAAAATGAAGATTTTAGAAAATATAATTATAGTAATTATGACCATTCTTTACAACTAGCTAAACAGTCTGCAGTATTATTAAAAAATGAAGATAATATATTACCATTAAAAATAGACGAAAAACTAAAAATAGCTGTTATAGGACCTAATGGAGATGATATTTATAACCAGTTGGGTGATTATTCTCCATATATAAATGAAAATGAAGGTGTAACAATATTAAAAGGTATAAAAAATTTTATTAAAAATAATAACTTAGATATAGAGATTAATTATTTAAAAGGTTGTTCTATAATAGATGATAGTTTTGATAACATTAAAGAAAGTGTAGAACTTGCTAAAAACTCTGATTTAGTAATTTTGGCTTTAGGTGGTTCTAGTAGTAGATTTGGAGAAGTGACATTTGATTCTAATGGTGCAGCTATTGCAAATAGTAAGGTAGCTATGGATTGTGGAGAAGGAATGGATTGTGCTAATTTAGAATTACCAGGAAAGCAAAACCTATTGGCAAAAGAAATATTTAAATCTTGTAATAAAGTTATAAGTATTATTGTTGGTGGTAGACCATATGCTATTACTAATATAAGTGAAAATACTAATGCTCTTTTATATAGTTTTTATCCAGGTATAAAGGGTGGAGAAGCAATAGCAGAAATTTTATTTGGTAAAATAAGTCCATCGGGAAGATTACCTGTATCTATACCAAGACATACAGGTCAAATACCTGCTTATTATAATTATAAATCTTCTTATGGTGCATTAAGTTACTATGATTTAGAAAAGACGCCACTTTATACTTTTGGAGATGGTCTTAGCTATACAAAATTTGAATACAGTAATATAAAATTATCTAAAAAACAGTTAATTAAAGATAATTTAGATGAAAGTATAGATATAACAGTTAATATAAAAAATGTAGGAAATTTTGATAGTTATACTGTTTTACAATTATATACTTATCATAAACAGGCTAGTACTATAAGACGTATAAGAGAATTAAAGAACTTTGAAAAAGTATTTCTGAAAAAAGGTGAAGAAACAGAGGTAACTATATCAATACCTAAAAAGGCGTTTTATATTTGGAATGATGAAATGCAATTTGTTTTAGAAAATAGTGAAGTTGAGTTATATTTAAAAGATATGGGGCAAGAAATATTTAAAGATACTATACAAATTATTTAGTACCAACTAAAAATAGATGTAGTTTAAAATCTACATCTATTTTTCTATTTTATTTAACATAGGTTTGCAAAAAGAAATTATATCTCCAGCAGTTTTTGCTATATCACTATGTGAACCTGAATTTTCAAATATTATAGAAACTACAATATTTGGATTTTCCGTTGGAGCGATACCTAAAAACCAAGTATGGTCTTTTTGGTTTTCAACTTGTGCTGTGCCAGTTTTTGCAGATATGGAAATATCTTTAACTTGTGCCTTTTTACCGGTGCCATCTATAACTACTTTTTTTAACATATTTTTAATAGTTTGAGCAGTATCTACAGAAAATGAAGTTGTAAGTTTTTTGGGCATATTTTTATTTATAGTTTTTCCTTTATAGTCTATGACACTATCTACTATATAAGGACTCATTATTAAACCATTATTAGCTATACCACAACCTATAAGAGCAATATGAAGAGGTGTAGTTAAAGTTTTACCTTGTCCTATATATGTTTGCATTATTTCATCAACAGGAGAATTGCTATCTAATGAAAATATGCTTTTATTATATTCTAAAGGAAAATTTAAGTCTTTATTGAAAAGAGCTTTATTAGCAACATTAGATAATTGTTTAGGAGTTATTATCTTTGATAAATTTACAAAAAAGCTGTTACAAGATACAGACAAAGCTTCTTCTAAATTTATTTTACCGTGAGCCTTTTTATCAAAACAATCTATTTTTATATTGTTATATGATTCATAACCTTTACAATTATAAGTATAATTTTCCCAGTCATCATAATTTTCTATAAATGTTGCTGCAGTTATTATTTTAAAAACAGATGCAGGAGGGTATAATCCTTGTGTTGCTCTATTTATAAGAGGGTTATTTTTAGTGTCGTTAGATAGTGTATCCCAATTTTTAGATATAGTATTTGGATTAAAACTAGGAGATGAAACCATAGCTAATATTTTACCAGTGGTACTATCAATAACCACAATAGCACCAGTTTTATTTTTTAATTTATCATAACAATATTTTTGTAAATCTTTATCTAATGTTAAAACTAGGCTATTACCTTTTAACGTGTTATCATTATTAATTTGTAAATTTAATTGTTGTAATAAAGCATTATTTAGCTTTTGTAGTTCAAAGTTATATTTAGTTTCTATTCCATAGCCACCATTAGATATAAAACCTACTGTATGAGCAAAAACATTATCATAATTATATAATCTACTTTCTTTTGTTTCTGCTAAAACATTAAGATTTCTATCCAATATAGCACCTCTTTGTATATTATTATTTTGACTGGCTTTTACTCTTGGATTATATGGATTTCCTATTATATTATCTCTTTTAAAAAATGTAAAAGATAGTAAATAAATAATAAGTATTAAAAATAATAGAAAATAAAACCAAAATACTTTTTTTATGTTATAACGCATAATATCACCTACTAAATTTTTACTTCTTGATAGTTTTTGTTATCTTCATAATACAGGTTATATTTAGCATTTCTTATAGAAACCCATTGTAGAATACCTATTAAAACAAAATTTATAACTATTGAGCTACCACCATAGCTTATAAAAGGTAATGTTACTCCTGTTAATGGGATTAGCTTAGTAGCACCACCTAATATTAAAAATGTTTGAAAGCAAAGTAAGCTAGTCATACCAGAAGATAAAAGACCTAAAAATTTATTTTGACTATTTAAAGATATTTTAACGCTTCTATAAAAAATCATAATAAAAATTAATATTATACCAATACCAAAAAATACTCCAAATTCTTCACATATAGCAGAAAATATTAAGTCTTTTTCTACAACAGGTATTGTAGTTGGCATACCCATATTAAAACCACTACCTAAAGCTCCATATGTACCTATTGCAAAAAGAGATTGAGCCATTTGATATCCTTTATTTGATATATCAATCCAAGGATTTAACCATATTTCTACTCTTACTTTTACGTGACTAAAAAGATTATATCCTATAATAGAACCTATACAAGCTAAAAATGAACCTAATAAAACAAGCCAAGTTTTAGATGTGGAAATATATATCATAACTAAATAAGTCATAAAAAATATTAATGCACTTCCTAAGTCTGTTTGAAAAACTAAACAAACTATAAATATAAGAGACATTATAGAGGGAAATATTAAATCTTTTATTTTTAAATTGTGATTTGAAAAACAAGACGATAAATAAAAGATAAATAATATTTTTACTAATTCTGATGGTTGAAATGTTAAGCCTTTTATAGATATCCAGTTTTTAGCACCACCATTTTCTATACCTATTAATAATGTTGCAAGCAGTAAAGAAAGTCCTAAAAATAAATATAAATATTTAAAAAGATTTAATCTAGGTAGTATATTTAGTATTATAGGAATTATTAAACATATACAAAAGCCTAAAATAAACCATACAAATTGTCTTTTAGCTAAATGAGGGTTTAATCTATATAGTTCAGCTATACCTAAAGACATTAAAAGGAATATACCATTCCATAACAAAGGACAGCTATTTTTATATATTAAAGAAACTATAATATTACCTAATACAATAAATATAAGAGTTATTAGAAAAAATAAAATTGTATTTGTATCTAATTTTTTAGTTTCTTTATTTAATATAAGTATTGTAAAAGTAGATGTATGAAAGAAAAAGATAATTAGTCTTTGAAGTATTAAATATAACCTACTATTAATTGATATAATATTTTTCTCTCCAATACATATTAAAAATCCTATTAATAAAAATGCAAATATATATATATCAAAAATATATCTAGAAATATTTATTATAATTTCATACATAAAAATCTCCTATAGAACACCTCTAAAAAAATGACCATTGGTATAATCCATATTTTTAAATGGACTGTTTTTTATATTGAAATGTTCTTTATTTATTAATGTTTTATTATAATAGTTTATAATATTTTTTATATCATCTTTGTCTTCATCTATAAAAGTAATACGAAGATATTGTGTTGAAAGTTTGTTAAATTCTTCATATTTATTTAATACAAATAAAGGAGTTTTATTTATAATAGTTGTTACACAGTTAAAGCAATCATTTTTTATAGGAAAACACGAACCAGTTCTATCTTTTAAATAAAAATTATCGCATTTATTTTTCATTTTACAAAATCTATTATTACCTTTATTACCTACATATAAACCTACTGGGCATTGATGAGTTGTCATTAAAGGTAGTTTACCATATACTAAAATTTCAGTATCTTTAGAAGAAAGCTCTTTTATTTCTGAAATATTAAGCTCTGGAGATAGTGTTACGTTGTTAAATAGGGATAATAATTTATCTATAGATTCATTATTGAATATATTAAAAGTATAATCTGCTACAATTTTTTTATTAGTGTTTAGGTTCATATAATTTCTTAAAAGATATCCATCTATTTTAGAATTTTCTAATGTATCTAACATATTATAAAAGTCTTTAGACATAGGTTCTCTAAATATCCAAAGAAGTGCAACAAATATTTCTATATTATTTTTGTGACCATTTTTTATAAAATAATCTAAATGTGTTAAGTTTTCTTCTGATAATTCTATATATATTCTTTTTAATTGTTTAGTTTCTATACAAGCATCAAACTGTTCTTTATTTTGCACTAATGCTGTTAAATATTGATTGTTAGCTATATTTATATTAGGAATATAACTTACATTTATTTTATTTCTTTTAAAGCTCTGTATAATTTTTTGTTGAAGAGATTCTGTAGCTTGTCTTCTGAGACTATTTATATAGCTTAAAGGTATATAAATAGTCTCATCTATTTCTATATTTTCAAAAATAAAGTAAAAAGGGGTATCTCCTGTTTTAGATAATTTTTCTATAAGAATATCTTGTGTAACAGAAGAATTTTTTGCTTTTTCTACAATATAACCTTCTTCTATAATTTCTATATTATTATTATATAATTTTAAGGTAAGAGGTTCATCTACTTTTGCAATAATATCTACCTTTATTTCTTGTTTTCTAGTATCTTTGTTATATAATTTTTTTAGTTTGTTATCAAGGGCTTTATCAAATGAACGAAAAACTAAATCACCTTTGTTTATATTTCCTACTATTGTAACATTTATTAAATCACCAACACCAGCCTGTTTTGAAATATTAGTACCACAATGGGGCTTTGTTTTTGTCCAAATTTCTATGCCGTCTCCACATATAACGGGTTCATTAAGTTTAATTATACATTTTTTAGTTTTTTTATTATAACTTTCTACTATGCCTATTTGTAATCCACTACTTTTAGGAGATGGGCTAATCATAGATTTATTAGACCAATTTTCATAATAACCAGTTATAGAGCTACCACCACGATTAAATATTTGTGTAAGTTCTTTTAAATCATTACTTTCTATTTTTGAAAATGTATTATTATCCACTTTATCGATATATTTTCTATAATTAGATGTTACACTTGCTACATACTCTGGGCTTTTCATTCTGCCTTCTATTTTAAATGTATGTATACCAGATTTTACAAGTTTATCTATTATAGGTAATGTAGATGTGTCTTTAGGTGATAGGAGATAGTTATCAGCATATATTTTATTATCTTTTATAAGTTTATATTCCATACGACAAGGCTGAGCACATCTTCCTCTATTTCCACTACGTTCACCTATAAGACTACTCATAAGACATCTTCCAGAATAAGATACACATATAGCTCCATGTACAAAAGCTTCTATTTCTATATCTGTGTTATTAGTAATATTTTCAATTTCTTTAAGTGTAAGCTCTCTACTTAATACAACACGATTAAATCCTAAATCTTTTAAAAATCTAACACCTTCTATATTATGTATAGTCATTTGTGTGCTAGCGTGCAAAGCTACATTTTTAAAATTATTTTTTATAAGATTAAATATTCCTATATCTTGCACTATAATTGCATCTATACCATAAGAATATATTTCCGATACAAAGTCTAAAACATTTTGAATTTCATTTTCTTTATATAATATATTTAATGTTAGATTTACATTAACACCTCTAAGATGACAATAATTTATAATATAATTTAGCTCATCATTACTAAAATTATTGGCACTTTGTCTAGCGTTAAAATCTTTACCCCCTAAATATATAGCATCACAACCATTATTAACAGCAGATATCATACTATCCATTGAACCAACAGGAGATAAAAGTTGAGGTTTTTTACTGTTCAAAATATTCACCTAATTTCTAAAATAAAATTTATTAAAGTTATGGACAAATTGTATAAATTTTGCTAGTATATATTTAATATAAAATATATATAAAAATCATTGTAATTTTTGTAATTGTGCTTTTAGATTTTCTATTTCTTCTTCCAAATCTAAAATTTTTATATCTTTTTCTATCTCAAGCTCTTCTAAATCTTTTGTATTAGATAATTTTATTGTGGCTTCATTTAAGTTGTCTTTTAAGTTATCTATAACAAGATTTTTTTGGGATAAAAAATTATTTAACTCTAAAATATTATTATCTTTTTCAAATAAGGAGTTATTTAATTCTAAAATATTATTATCTTTTTCAGATAAGGAATTATTCAATTCTAAAATATTATTATCTTTTTCAGATAAGGAATTATTCAATTCTAAAATATTATTATCTTTTTCAGATAGGGAATTATTCAATTCTAAAATAGTGTTATCTTTTTCAAATAAAGAGTTATTTAATTCTAAAATAGTGTTATCTTTTTCAAATAAAGAGTTATTTAATTCTAAAATAGTGTTATCTTTTTCAAATAAAGAATTGTTTAATTCTAAAATAATGTTATCTTTTTCAGATATAGAAACATTAATTTTATCTTTTAAGTCATTTATTATAGCATTTTTTTGAGATAAGGCACTATCTATTTTCATATCTATTTCAGAATTAAGAGTTTTATTTTCTTCTAAAGCATTATTAAGCTTTTCCTCAAGATTAATAATAATATTATCTTTTTCTTTAGAAATATTATTAAGTTTTTCCTTTATACTAGATACAATATTATCCTTTTCTTGAGAAATATCTTTAATTTTATCTTCAAGATATAATATTGAGTTATCTTTATTTTTACAAGTGTTATCAAGTTCTTTTAATTTATTTTCTAAATCAACATTTTTAGAAGAAATTGAATTTATATTATTTTCTAAATCTGTTATAACTTTAGAATTTTTATTAAATAATTGACGTTGTTTAAAAAGGTCATCTGCTATATTAAGTGCTAAAACTAACAAAAAAGATGTAGAATTTTTGTTTAAATTTTCATATATATGTGATAAATCTTCCATTTTATTATTTATATATTTTGCTATTCCATTTATGTACTCATCACTTTCATTTGTTGAAAGGTTATAGTTTATATTACCAATTTTTACAGAAATTGTATGCTTATTAGTTTGATTATTAATATTATTTTCTATATTCATATAATTCACCTCAAAAAATGATATAATAATTATACCATATATCTAAAATATATCAATTGTTTTGACAAACTTTATTAAAATAATTAGGTTTATTGTAATAAAAAGTAATAAATTTAGGATAAAAAATAATTTATGTAAAAAAATTTAACATTTTATATAAAATAGTCTTTTATTTTTTTGATTTTTGATATAAAATATATAGAGATATCTAAACAGATAAAATAAATATATAAGTTTAAATATAAAATAGAATTATGAAAAGGAGTGGCTTTATTATGATATCAAACCAAATATTACAAACGACTATAGATGGTCTTAAAAATATTACAAGAAGAGAATTTAGCGTTGTTGATAGAGAAGGAAAAGTGGTTGTAACAACAGAAAATGAAATGATTAATACTATAGTAGATGGTGTAGATCTTTTTATAAATAGTCCAGCAGAAAATCAACTTGTACAAGGTTATCAATATTTTAAAGTTTTAGATAATAATAGTACAGAATACATTGTTTTAGCAAAAGGTGAAGATGAAGAAATATATCAAATAGGTAAAATAGCTACATTTCAGATACAAAGTCTTTTAGTAGCTTATAAAGAAAGATATGATAGAGATAAATTTATAAAAAACTTATTACTAGATAATTTATTACTTGTCGATATATATTCTAGAGCTAAAAAGCTTCATATAGAAAATGATGTTAAAAGAATAGTTTATCTTATAGAAACGGATATAGATAAAGAGCTTAATTCTGTAGATATAATTAGAAATGTTTTCCCGACTAAAGGTAAAGATTTTATAACAGCAGTAGATGAAAAAACAATTATACTTGTAAAAGAGCTTGAGGATAAAGAAACAAATGAAGATATAGAAAATTTTGCTAATGAAATATATGAAAAATTAACAGAAGAGCTTAATAAGAAAATATTAGTTGCTATAGGTTCCATAGTATATGATTTAAAAAACATATCATCTTCTTTTAAAGAAGCTAAGATGGCTTTAGAAGTTGGTAAAATATTTGAAGAAGAAAAACATATTATAAAATATGAACAATTAGGTATAGGAAGACTTATTTATCAATTACCAAACAATTTATGTAAAATGTTTGTGGGAGAAGTTTTAGATGGAATAACAATGGCATCTTTTGATGAAGAAACGCTTACTACTGTTGCTAAATTTTTTGAAAATAATCTAAATGTATCTGAAACATCAAGACAATTATATATACACAGAAATACACTAGTTTATAGATTAGACAAATTGCAAAAAATGACAGGTCTTGACCTTAGAAATTTTGATGATGCAATTATTTTTAAAATAATGTTAATGGTTAGCAAATATATGCAATATAGACAAAATTTTAAATACTAAATTTTGAGAGGGCGGTAAAATTGATTAATGTAAATAAAGTTACAAAGATTTATGATAATGGTGCTGTTGCAATAAATAATATTTCGCTTAATATAAAAAAGGGAGAATTTGTTTTTGTTATTGGTTCTTCTGGTTCTGGTAAATCTACTTTTATGAAAATGCTTTTAAAAGAAGTTGAGCCAACAGAAGGTAAAATTATTATAGATGGAATTGATATAAATAATATAAAAAGGAAAGAAATTCCCTTTTTAAGAAGAAAGATAGGCGTTGTTTTTCAAGATTTTAGACTTTTATCAAGTAAAACAGTTTTTGAAAATATTGCATTTGCCTTACAGGTTACAGAAACACCTCCAAAAGCCATAAGAAGGAATGTTCCAGCTATACTTGCTATGGTAGGATTAACACATAAAGCTAAAGCTTATCCTAATGAATTATCAGGTGGTGAACAACAAAGAGTAGCTCTTGCGAGAGCTATAATAAATAAGCCTCCTATATTATTGGCAGATGAGCCAACAGGTAATTTAGATCCGGAAACAGCTTGGGAAATAATGGAACTTTTAAAGGAAATAAATGTTAGAGGAACAACGGTTGTTATAGCGACACACGCTAAAGATATAGTTGATGAAATGAAAAAACGAGTTATAACTCTCCAAAAAGGCATAATATTAAGTGATAAAGAGGGAGGTTATGACTATGAAGATTAGGAGTGCTAAGTATCATATAAAGCAAGGAGCTAAAAGTATAACTAAAAATGGACTAATGTCTGTTGCATCTATAGCATCTGTTGCAGTTTGTGCATTTATGCTTATAATATCTTTATGTATCGCTATAAATTTAGATATTGCATTAGAAAAAGTAGAGGAAAGTATTGGTATATCTTTGTATTTGGGGGATGAGGTTAATGAAGATGAAATACAAGAATTATTAACTAAATTAAAATCTATTCCAAATGTAATAGATGTAGCATATATGTCAAAACAAGATGCACTTGATTGGGCAAAAAAAGAGTGGGGAGATGATAAAGATATTTTATCTGGGCTTGAAGAAGACAATCCTTTTCCTAGGTCTTTTGAATTATCAATAGATGGTGCTAAAAATCAAAAGCAAGTTATAAAAGATGTAACAAATTTACAAAAAGAGTTTGAGGAAAAATTAGTAAAAGATAGAAATAAAGAGGAACAAGCCATACAAAAAATAATAGAAAATCCGATTAAAGAATCTACAACATTAAAACAGACAGAACAATCGACACAGGTTACAACACAATCTAAAGAAACAAAAACACAAACTACATCAAATTTACAAAGTAATACAAAAGCAGAAGAAACAAAAGTTGGTATAGGTGACAAAGGATATGAGTATATAGGTATTGAGAAAATAAGACATTCTCAAAAGGAATCAGAAATATTATTAGCTATTAGTAATACTGTTAGGGTGGCTAGCATCATTATAATTATTATTTTATCTGCCATATCTGTTGCTATTATTGTTAATACAATAAAGCTTACTGTTTATGTGAGAAAAACTGAAATAAATATTATGAAATATGTGGGTGCAACAGACTGGTTTATAAGATGGCCTTTTGTTATAGAAGGTATAATAATAGGTATTATTGGTTCTATCATACCTATTATATTATGTATATTTGGTTATAGAGAAGTGGTTAATTTAGCTTATGAAAGAATGCCTTTTATAAAAAATTATATTGAGTTTAAAGATACATTTTCAATGTTTTTGTCTATTGCACCAGTAACAATTATATTAGGAACATTACTTGGTGTTATAGGGTCTGTAAATGCAATTAAAAAACATCTAAACGTTTAGGGGGAAATTAAATGAAAAAATATTTGAGTATATTTTTAATGGTTCCAATATTTGTATTTTCTCTTAATATTAATGCTTATTCTAAAAGTGTTAGTGAACTTAATAAAGAAAAAAATGAGATAAAAAATAAAATATCAACATCTAAAGAAACTTTGGAAAAATCTAAAGCAGAAAAAAGTTCTATATTAAAAGAAGTAGAAACATTGGACTCTAATTTAGATAAAATAGAAACAGAACTGGAAAATTTACAAAAAAAGCTTAATGAAACTAAACAAAGTCTAGCTAATTCTGAAAAAGAGCTTAAAGAGGCAACAGAAAAAAAGGAAAAACAGTATAAAAGTCTTAAAGAACGTATTAGAGTTATGTATGAGTATGGAAATAGTGGATATTTAGAAATACTTTTAGATGCAAAAGGTTTTACAGATTTTTTTAAAAGAATAGAATATGTAAACTATATTATGGAATATGATAATGAACTTTTTGAAAGGTATAAAGAGACTGAAGAATTTATTGCTTTAAAGGTTGAACAAATAAAAGTTGAAAAACAAAATTTAGAAGTTTTAACAAAACAAACAGAATCTAAAAAGAAAGAAGTAGAAAAAAACATAGCTGCTAAACAGCAAATGGTTTCTAACCTTAATAAACAACAAGCAGCTTTAGAACAACAGATAAAAGACTTGCAAAAAGAAGATAATGAAATAACAAATCTCATAAATAAAGCTAATCAAGAAAAGGTAAAATCTACAGGAGCAAGCAATAATAAAATTTATCCTAGTAGTACAGGTGGAAGACTCGCATATCCAGTTCCAGCATTTGCTGGTAGACCATATAATGACGTATATGGTTATAGAAAAAATCCTATAAGTGGTAAAAATGAACTACACTCTGGTTTAGATTTAAAAGCTACATATGGGACAGATATTGTTGCTGCAGAAGATGGAACAGTTATATATTCAGGTAATAGAGGTGGATATGGAAAAACAGTTATTATAGACCATGGTGGTGGACTTTCAACATTATATGGACATAATTCTAAACTTGTGGTAAGTAAAGGTCAACAAGTTAAAAGAGGGCAAGTTATTGCTAAAGCAGGCTCAACTGGATATTCTACTGGTGTACATGCCCATTTTGAAGTTAGGATAAATGGTAAACATACAGACCCAGCACCATATTTAAAATAATTAGTTTTATAAAGGAGGAATAAATATGGATAAAGGGAAAAATATAAAATATAATAAAAATAAAAAACGAGAAAAATTAAACTCTACTATAACTATATCTATATTAGTCTGTATTGCTTTAATAGCTTTAGTAGGTATATTTTATAAAATTATTATAGATAATTCTAAACCAGCATATGTATCTTTAAACCCAATAAATGTTACTATTTCATCTGGTGAGAAAGATCACACACTTTCTTTAAAGGTTACATTAAGTGGAAAGAGTAAAAACTTAAATAAACTAAATATGGAAAATATACAGTTATTTGTAAATGAAACTGTTAAAAAGCTAGATTATGATAGTATAACAAGTGAAGATGGTACTGAGTATATAAAAAATGTTATTTTAACATCTCTTAGGCAAGAATTTGGAGATTCTATAGAAGATGTTAATTTAGAGAGTTTATTAACAGATGTATCTGTACCAAATGAAGGGAAAGGAGAAAATAAAACGCCATCTGTTGATGAGCTTTTAAAGGACTTTTCTTGGAGTAAAAATAAATAATATCTTAGGTGATAAAATGACTGAAAAAATATTAAATATGTTAAAAAATAGTAAGGATTTTATATCAGGAGAAAAAATAGCTAAATCTCTTAATATTAGTAGAGCAGGTGTATGGAAAAATATATCTAAATTAAAAAGTATGGGATATAATATTTATTCTGTTACGAATAAAGGTTATTTACTTGTAGAAGATGATACTATTTTTAATAAGATAGAAATAGAAAATGAGATAAATACATTTGTTTTTGGTAAAAATATATATTATTTTAATGAAATAGATTCTACTAATGAATATGCTAAGAAATTAATTAATAAAGATGTGGAAGAAGGAACATTAATAGTTGCTAATAGTCAAACTAATGGAAAAGGTAGACTTAATAGACAATGGATAAGTAATAAAAATGATGGGATATTTTTATCATTAATTTTAAAACCAGATATAGAATTATTTAAAATAACTCAAATAACTTTATTAGCAGGAATAAGCATTTGTAATACTATAAAGTATTTTACAAATATAGATACAAAAATTAAATGGCCTAATGATATTATTATAAATAATAAAAAAATTTGTGGTATTTTAACTGAAATAAGTGCACAAATAGATAAAATTTCTTATGTTATATTAGGAATAGGTATAAATGTTAATAATAGTAAATTTGACGTTGCTTTAGAAAATAAAGCAACATCAATATTTTTAGAACTAAATAAAGAAATAGAAAGAAAAAAAATAATAGCTTATTTTTTAGAAGAATTTGAAAATAATTACTTTAAATATATAAAGGAAAAAGATTTTTCTATATTTTTAGATGAATATAAAAAGCTTTGTATAAATATAGGTAAAGAATGTAAAATAATATATAATAAAAAAGAAATTATTGGAAAAGTTATAGATATATCTTCTTTAGGAGAAATTATTTTTAAAACAGATAATGATGTATTAAATGTAGTTTCTGGAGAAGTTTCTTTAAGAAATATTGATGGAAGTTATATTTAAGGAGTGATTATTTGGATAGAAAAATTATATTTGCTATATCTAGCTATAATAAAAAGTATTTTTTTGATGAAATATCAGAAAGTCTACCTTTAGATATAAAAAATAGAATAAAAGAAATAGGTCTATATTTTGTTAACAAAGTTGGAGGAATATTTAGTATAGGGTTTTATTATGATAATAACTTTTTTATAGATTATATATTTTCACAAGATGATTTTTTATGTGATGAAATAGGAGCCAAATTAGAGATAGAAAAAATAAAAAGAGAAAACAAAGACCTTATATCATCTTTAATTTTATGGTATAAAATATTTAAAAGTTATTAAAACCCCTTTAAAATCAATATTTTATAACTTTAAAGGGGGGGTTTTACTAACTTTTTTACTAATTTTTAAATTTAAAAACAATTTATATTTTTATATTTATGCTAAAATTACGAATATTATACACTTTTAAAATACTTATCTAAATGTTTAATAGCATCTTTTTTCTTTTCTTCATCTAAATGAACATATATATTACTTGTTATATTTGTATTAGAGTGTCCTAATTGCTCTGAAATAGTTTTAATATTTACACCCATTTCATATAGCTTACTCCCACTAGTATGCCTAAAAGTATGAAAACCACTAACATTTATATTGCATTTTTGAAAAAGTTTTTTCAAATGATAACTTATTGAACTATAATAAAGTAAAGCAAAATTTTCATCTGTAAAAATTAATGTGCTCGATTCATATTTTTTACCAACTCTTAAGTAACGTTCTTTCTCAGATGATATATAAGCTTTTATATCTTTAGATATGTTGGGATTAAAATATACTATTCTATTACTTGTTTTAGACTTTGGGGTAGTTACAATTATTTGGTTTTTATAGTTATTTTTATCTTCAAATACTTTACAACAAGATAAAGTTTTATTAACATTAATTGAACAATTATTAAAATCAAAGTCATTTTCTGTAAGAGCTATTACTTCATTTATTCTCATACCTGTTGATAAAGCTATTTTTATGATTATTAATAATTTTTTATCATTACAATTATCAAAAACAGCTTGTACATCTTCGTCTGTAAGATATTTGTTGATTTTATTTTCATTTTTGTTAGGGAGCTTAATTGAACTACAGTAGTTTTTTAAAATATAATCTTCGTCTACAGCATATTTTAAAATTATACTTATAAAAGTTTTAATAACTTTTATAGTTGACAATTTTAAATGGGTGTTTAATAAATGGTTAAAATATTTTTGTAAATGTTCCCTTTTTAATTCAGTAAGTTTTATATTTCCTATAGTGCTATATTTTATATGATTTCTATACATTGATTCATAAGAAGTTAATGTTTTAGCTTTAATAGAACCACTAGGTAGCACTATATCAAATAAGTAGTAACTTACAAACTCTGAAAAAGTCATATTATTAATATCTAAATTTGTTATATCATTATTTAAAAATTCTTCTAATTTATTAAAATATTTTTCTTTTACTTCTTCTTTAGATTTACCAGTAACATTAACTTTATTGTTTTTATCAAGTTGTTTTTGTATACGATAGTAAGTATACCCTTGACTTTTAAACCCTTTTATGTTAAAGTTAAGATACTTTAAATCTATAGTAGATATATTTAATTTACTCATTATATCAAATCCTTTCTTGTGGGTAGGTTTGATGTATAAGTAATATTTAGGCTCCTTTTAGGAGCTTATTTTTATTATATAAAGATTTTATATATTTGTAAATAGTAATATAGACAAATTATAACAATTTATGATATAATGTGAAAGATTAATACTTAATATAAGTGGTTAGCTTTACCCTCTAAGAAAGGGGGTGAAGCATATGTCTAGCTATGAAATACTATCTTTAGTTATTTTATTATTAACTTTAATAGAAGTAGTTAGAAATAACAAAAAATAAACCACTTATATATTAATATAAGTGGTTAGAAACAACAAAAATTAAAGTTTAAAGCTAGCCACTAAAGTATTAATCAAAGGTTACTGCTCCAACAGTAGCCTTTTTTAGTGGTTAATTATATTATTATTATAAACTTAAAATATTATGATGTCAATGTTTATTGTAATAATAATTTAAGGTTTAAAATGATTTAGTTTAGTTAATCAACTAAATTATTCTCTAACATTTTTAAACTTTCTCTATATTGTTCTGCCGCTGGGACATCAATAAAGTTTATAGAAAGACCTAAATTAGAAAGGATATATTCTTTTAATTCATTAATATCTATTTTAAAAAACTCTTTTCTTAAATTTATTTTATTTATACTTTTATCTTCAAAATATTTATGTAGGGAATTTTCTAAAGAAGGAGCATCATCTGAAAATATAAGTGCGTGAACATCGAAAGGAAAGGGAACAGAGGCAGAGCTTAGTTCTGAAATTCTATCCATAGGCTCAAGTCTTCTAGTCATACCAATTTTAAATACATTTTCTCCAAAGGAGCCAATATTACTAATAATATAAACAAAACCTGCTCTTGTATTAGTTTCTCTTTGTAAAACATTTTCTTTATCTTTTTCTAATAATTTAATTTTTTCTTCAAGTTCCTTTATTTTATCAGCGTATATTTGTTTCTCTATATCATTATTAGCTTTTTGTAAATATGATATCATTTTAGATACTTCATTATTAAACTGTTTTTCTTCTTTATCTATTTTAGCTTTTTCTTTTTCAATTTCTTTTCTAACTTTTTCTTCTTCGAGTAGTTGTTCTCTTATAGCTTTTTGAGTTTCTTTTTCTTCTTGTTGTTTTTTTGCTATCTCAATTAAGAAATTTAACTCTTTTAATTTTAAATCTAAAAATTTACTTGATAAATTTATATCATCTGTTTTAAATATATTGTTTAGATTATTAAATACTTTTACTATTTTATCTCTAGTTTTATCAATATTTGAAAATTTTAAATTTTGAAAAGCATTATTACATTCCGATTCAAAACAGCTTAATAACTGTTTTCTATTATTTCTTTCTACCGATTTATCTGTATAGTTAGCCTCAATAGATTTTATAGCTTTATCATCTTGTACAAGTTGTTTTTGTTCAAGTTTTAAAAGTGATAGTTTATCTTTTAATTCATTTGAAGAAAATGATTCAAAGGTATCAAACACTATTTTTTCAGTATATAAAGATAAGTCTTCACTTTTTAAGGACTTTATTTCTTTTTTTAATTCTGATATTTCTTCTTTTAACTCAGTTTTCTTTTTTTCTAATTTATTAATACTTTTTTCTAATTTATCTTTGTTAACATTTAGATTTTCTTTTTTTAATAAATTTATTTCACTAGTTATAGAGTTTATTATATTTTGTTTTTCTTCAATAATTTTATTTTTAATATCACAATCTCTTTGCAAGATATTAAACGTGTCTATGTTAACTGTTTTTTCATTACTTTTGTAATTATAAGATACTTTGTTTTTTAGCTTTTCTTCAAGTTCTTTAATTTTAATTTTATATTCTTTTTCTTTTTCATCTAATTGAAATACTAGGTTTCTATTAGCGCTCATTAATTTAGTTACTTCATCTTTTGTATCTTGTCTTTTGATATATTGAATTATTATAGTAATAATTGAAGTTATTAAAGCTATAAATAAAAAAAATTCCATACATTACTCCTCCTAAAGTATATAATTTACCAATAATATACAATAAAGTACAATTTTTGTCAAGAAAAAACATACTATAACTAAATAGAGGATAAAAATTTTAAATTATATACAATTAATATAGTATATTTTAATAATACATAAAAAAATATTTACTTTATGTAAAAATTATGGTATATTTTAGAAAAAGGGGGGAATAATATGTTTTGTAGACAATGTGGGACACAGGTTAATGATAATGATAAGTTTTGTGTTAATTGTGGGGTACTTATAAAAGAAGATGATAGTACATTTAGAAATGATATTAACTTGTCAGATACAAAAGGAATAATCACAGAAGAGTTTACTTATAAAAGAATAAAAAAGAAATGGGTTACCTTTGTATTATGGATATTTTTAGGTTGGTTAGGATTGCATTATATCTATAAGGGTGATTATTTTATGGGTATGCTTTATATAATAGGTAATATAGCTACACCAATTATAATAAGCTATACATTGGGACAAGCATTATTTCTTATGATAGGTATATATGTAATATTTTTTATAGTGGATTTAGTATGGATATTAAGATTGCCAGAATTATATTATTAAGATAAAGCATAGGATAACCTATGCTTTTTATTATAGTATTAAATTGAATTTATAAAATTTTTAAAGTTATTATATACTTGTCTTTCAAGAGGACTTAAATTAAATTTATTTCTTTTTAGTAATTCTTTCATTCGTTCAGAACGATATACTGCTGATTGTAAAGAAACATTACATATATTAGCTATATCTTGTGGTTCAATACAATTTATTTCCTTTAAAACTATTGCAGGCATTAGTAAGCATCTAGCAAAAATATTAGCTTGATATTCTTCTATGTTTTTATTATCATTTTCATTATGTATTGTATGAGATAAATTTTTATGATTTAATAATATATGCCCTAACTCGTGGGCAATAGTAAATCTTCCCCTTGTTTTTGGTAGGTTTTTATTTATATGTATTATGTTATTTTTGGTAAAGGCTTCTTTAATATTATCCTCAAACAAAACAAAATTTAACTTATAATATTTTATTATTTTATTTAGGCTAATAGGTAAAGTGTTAGTATTAGTTTCTATTAGACACTCCCAAGCCTTGTTTCTTGCAATTTTATAGTGTTCATACATAAATAGCTACACCCCTTTATACTAAAATTATTAAATAATAATAATGGGTATATCGTAGAGTGTAGCTATTATTATTTTAGAACATTATATAAGATTTAAAAATAATCGTCAATATTATCTATTTCTTGAGCAGTTTCCATAATTCTGTCGTATTCTTCTTTTGATATAGTAGTTATACCTTTTCCTCGAGCAATAATTTGAACTCTTTCTTCTTCCTCTTGTTTAGGAAATTCTTTTATTTTATTTGTTTCTTTTTCAACTTGATTTTGTGAGTTAGATAAATCTAAAAGTTTTTGTCCAATTGAAATAATCAATTTTCTTTCTTCAGGGTTAAGCCTTAAAAAATTTGTTAATATCGTTTCGTCTATTTCATCAAGATTATATTCATCAACCATTTGTTTGACTAAATCTAAATTCTGCTCTTTAAAAACAGGTTCATTGCCATATCTTAACCAATCTTCATTTACATTGAATGTTTGACAAATTAGTTTAATTATGTGTTCTTTAACATCTACTCTGTTATTTTCTATATTAGAGAAAGCATCACGTCCTATGCCTAAAATTTTACCAAAATCTACTTGGCTGAATTTTCTTTTTTCTTTATTAGGTAAATGTTTTTTTCTTAATTCAATAATTCGTTCATATATTTCCATTTTATCACCTCCTTTTTATAGTATACGTTATTATTTTGTGTTAGTCAACAGGAAATATTTTTGGATAAATATAAAAAATATGTTGACAAACAGATAATGATATGCTAATATATGTTTATCAACACGATAAAATTACAAAGTTATGTCGATAAACATAAAGAAATTATATAGGGGGTGATAATATGCAAGATATAAAGTTAGACATTAAAACGCTAACTATAATACTTAAAGATTTACCAGCTGAACAAAAAATAGAGAAATCCTATTTATTGGGTGTAACACAAGGGATTGATATTGCAAAAACTTTATCTTTAGGGGGTAATAAAAAATGAATGAAATATTAAAAATCAATTTAAACGAAAATCAAGAACCTATTATAAGTGGTAGGGAATTACATCAAGTGTTAGAAGTTAACTCTAATTATACAACTTGGTTTAATAGAATGGTTGATTATGGTTTTGAAGAAAATATTGATTATATAAGTATTTGGAGCGATTCCAAAAATGGAAACGCTGTTGAATATTTAGGCAGCCCACAAAAAATGTCTTCTAAAGGCTATGAATTAGACCACGCAATAAAGCTAGATATGGCAAAAGAAATAGCAATGATACAGAGAAATGAAAAAGGTAAACAAGTAAGGCAATATTTTATTGAAGTTGAAAAGGAATATAATTCGCCAGAAAAAATAATGGCTCGAGCATTAATATTTGCTAATAAACAAGTAGAAACATTAACACTTGCAAATAAACAACAAGAGCAAATAATAAATGAATTACAACCAAAAGCTACATACTATGATTTAATATTACAGTGCAAGGACTTATTAAGCATAACACAAATAGCTAAAGATTATGGAATGAGTGGAACACAATTAAATAAGAAATTAAATGAATTAGGTATTCAATATAAACATAGAGAAACTTGGTTACTTTATGCAAAATATGCAGATAAAGGATATACAAGTTCTAGAACACGTGACTATGCAGATAGTAAAGGTGTTATCCATTCAAGATTACATACTTATTGGACACAAAAAGGTAGGTTATTTATATATGAACAACTAAAAAGAATTAATATCTTACCTTTAATTGAAAAAGAAAATATAAAAGATGTTATCTAACGAACATTGAAAATTGAAAGGAGGTTGTTTATATGAACAACAACATAGAAAAATTATCAGAAATTTTATCGGATATAAGTTTTGCAGAATGGCAAAAAATTAAAAGAGCAGTAGACAAGAAATATTCTTGTGAATTATCAAAAATTAAAATTGAAAATTCACAAGAATTACAAAAACAAATAAAACTTGAATTATTTGGAACTATTCAGTAACTATTTGAATTTGTGATGGGTGAATACGATAATTCTTATTATTATGTTGAACATTTATATAATCATATTTAAAACATTCAGCTTCATAACTACCTTTAGGATAAGATAAATTTTCCTCAAAGTATGAATGTGTATCAACAAGTTCAACCATAGAATTGGTAATGTCTGTCCATTCACCTAAAAGATTTGCATAGTATTTTTTCATATGTACACCCCCTTTTCTTATATATTTCTACACCTATATCTAGCACATATAAATGTAGATACAATAATTATATAAGAAAAGGGAAAGATTTACAATAAAGATTAAAAAAGTAGCATAATTAACAAAAGTAATTATAAAAGATATTAAAAATAAAAAAGGAGTGGTTTTATGAATGAATTACAAATAATTGAAGAAAGGGAAGTTTTAGGACAAGACTTCAAAGTTTATGGGACTTTTGAAAATCCATTATTCTTAGCAAAAGATGTTGCAAAGTGGATAGAGCATAAAGATGTAACTTCTATGTTAAGAAATATCGACAATGAAGAAAAACAAAAAATAAGTATCCGCTTAATAAGCGGAGGGTTACAACCTAATACAGAATACTGGTTTCTAACAGAAGATGGCTTATATGAAATATTAATGCAAAGTAGAAAACCTATTGCAAAAGTATTTAAAAAAGAAGTTAAGAAAATTTTAAAAGAGATAAGATTAACAGGTACATATACAACAAAACAACCTAAGGAAGAATTAGAAGAGTTAAAAATCAGAGCACAGCTTGAAAGAGCAGAGGCGATGAAATTAAATGCAAAAACAAGAATGTTTAATACAATAATGAAAACTACAAATAACAAGGTGTTATCACCAGTAGCAGTAGAAGTGTTTGGGTTAAAAGCTATTGAACAAATAACAGGTATAGATATGGGACAACATTTACCACAATTACCTAAAACATATAGTGCTACTGAAATCGGAAATATGTTAGGGGTAAGTTCAAATAGGATAGGTACATTAGCTAAAAATCACAATCTAAAGACAGAAGAAAATGGCATTTGGGTAATGGACAAGTCAAAGTTTAGTAGCAAAGAAGTTTCAACTTTTAGATATTTTGAAAATGCTATAAACATATTTAGAGGTTTATTAGCTTAGTAATAGAATTAAAAATAAAAAAATAAACAAAGTGGGTAGGTTTATTGATGATTATAAGTGAAAATGAAACTCAATACTTGATAGATATAAAAGAATATCAAGTATTGATTAAAAAAATAGGTATTTTAGAGTTTGACGATAGCAAAATAAAAAGGTGGATAGATAGCAAAAAAATAGATGGTGTTTATGAAAAAGGTGAGGTATGTGGAGTATATGTAGATAAAGGTATATATAACGTTTTTATAAACAGTGCATTCGATTGTAATAAATGTATATATAAGGATAGGTTAAGTATAATAAGTGGTATTTTAAGTAAGGGAGTGTAAAGGGTTCGACAGACTAATAAAAAGTAAAAATATCACTAGGATAGCAACCTTAACAGCTAAAACAATTTTAAAAAATAAAAGATAAAGAATATTTAAAAGTAGCTTAATAAAAGCTACCCCAAAACAATATCCATACTGTTGGTAAATATTTGAGGGTTAAGGAATAGCAGTAGAGTTTCTTAATTTAGAAAAATTAAGTGGTGGAGATAGGAGAAGTCCTTATAAAAATGGTGTAAAGTATTTTTACTAAGTAGTTAAGTTTGGACGGGGGTTCAATTCCCCCCACTTCCATAAATAAAAAGGGGTGATATTATGAGCATATATAAAGATTTAAAAATAGGAACTACAATAAGGAATTTAAGAAATAAGTCAGGATATTCTCAAAAGTATATGTATAAGGAGTTAGGTGTATCTGCAGCAACTTATAGTGGATATGAAACTAACTGTACAGAGCCTAAAAGGGATATGTTATTTAAAATATGCCAACTTTTAGAAACAAATTTAAAAGATTTAGTGGTTATGTCAATATTTGGGCAGGAAAAGGAGGGTATAGATGAAAGTAAACTATGAGGACTTTGTTGATACTATCTGTATTATATGTAAAAAAGATATAGAATTGTTTGATGAATATGATGATATAAACTCTTTACCAGTTTGTAAGAAATGCTGTGAGGGGTTAGATTTAAAATAATTAGGGGTTAAGGTATGTATAAACTATATATAATGTATTTTCAAAATGGAAAAACTTTAGGGTTGAAAGCTAGAAATAATGTAGAAGCTATTAAATTTTCTTTAACTTTTAAAGGTTTTAGGGTATTAAGAGATGAAAACAATAAACTTGTTTCTGCTAATATGGGGGTGATAGCTTAATGAAATTTTTACAAAAAATATATGATATAGAAATGAAAATGCGTAAAGCAGTAGGAACAAGATTTACATATTTATTGATAGTTTTATCAATTATAGGTTGTTATTTTTTAGGGTATTGTATGGTAAAAATTATATTTTAAAGAAGTAGGAGGGTAATTATGAAAATATCATTAAGAGCAGCAAGAGTGAATGCTGATTTAACACAACAAGAAGTTGCAGATAAGATAGGAGTTAGTAAACATACTATAATTA